>NZ_JBVJPA010000012.1:0-397328 GCF_055582885.1 Streptomyces sp. NPDC107454
GGCGGCGTCCCCGACGACCGCCAGAAGCAGGCCGAGTACGAGATGGACGTCATCATCCAGATGGGGTTCCCGGGGTACTTCCTCGTCGTCGCCGAGTTCATCATGTGGGCCAAGAAGCAGGGCATCGCCGTGGGCCCGGGCCGTGGCTCGGCGGCCGGATCGATCGTCGCGTACGCCATGGGCATCACCGACCTCGACCCGATCCCGCACGGTCTGATCTTCGAGCGGTTCCTGAACCCCGAGCGCGTCTCCATGCCCGACGTCGACATCGACTTCGACGAGCGCAGGCGCGTCGAAGTGATCAGGTACGTGACCGAGAAATACGGCGCCGACAAGGTCGCCATGATCGGCACCTACGGAAAGATCAAGGCGAAGAACGCCATCAAGGACTCCGCGCGCGTCCTGGGCTACCCGTACGCCATGGGCGACCGCCTCACCAAGGCGATGCCCGCCGACGTGCTCGGCAAGGGCATCGACCTCAGCGGCATCACCGACTCCTCGCACCCGCGCTACAGCGAGGCCGGCGAGATCCGCGCGATGTACGAGAACGAGCCGGACGTGAAGAAGGTCATCGACACCGCCAAGGGCGTCGAGGGCCTGGTCCGGCAGATGGGCGTGCACGCCGCCGGCGTCATCATGTCCAGCGAGCCCATCGTCGACCACGCCCCGGTCTGGGTGCGGCACACCGACGGTGTGACCATCACGCAGTGGGACTACCCGCAGTGCGAGTCGCTCGGCCTGCTGAAGATGGACTTCCTCGGCCTGCGCAACCTGACGATCATGGACGACGCCGTCAAGATGGTGAAGTCCAACAAGGGCGTCGACCTCGACCTGCTGGCCCTCCCGCTCGACGATCCGACGACCTTCGAACTGCTCCAGCGCGGCGAGACCCTCGGCGTCTTCCAGTTCGACGGCGGCCCCATGCGCTCGCTGCTGCGCCTGATGAAGCCCGACAACTTCGAAGACATCTCCGCCGTCTCGGCGCTCTACCGTCCCGGCCCGATGGGCATGGACTCGCACACGAACTACGCGCTCCGCAAGAACGGCCTTCAGGAGATCACGCCGATCCACAAGGAGTTGGAGGAGCCCCTCCAGGAGGTCCTGGCGGTCACCTACGGCCTGATCGTGTACCAGGAGCAGGTGCAGAAGGCCGCCCAGATCATCGCCGGGTACTCGCTCGGCGAGGCCGACATCCTCCGCCGCGTGATGGGCAAGAAGAAGCCCGACGAGCTGGCGAAGAACTTCACCATCTTCCAGTCCGGCGCCCAGAAGAACGGCTACAGCGACGAGGCGATCCAGGCCCTGTGGGACGTGCTGGTCCCCTTCGCCGGCTACGCCTTCAACAAGGCGCACTCGGCCGCGTACGGACTGGTCTCGTACTGGACCGCCTATCTGAAGGCGAACTACCCCGCCGAGTACATGGCGGGCCTGCTCACCTCGGTCAAGGACGACAAGGACAAGTCCGCGATCTATCTGAACGAGTGCCGGCGCATGGGCATCAAGGTGCTGCCGCCCAACGTCAACGAGTCGGAGCAGAACTTCGCCGCGCAGGGCGACGACGTGATCCTCTTCGGCCTCTCCGCTGTCCGCAACGTCGGCACGAACGTCGTCGAGTCGATCATCAAGAGCCGCAAGGCCAAGGGGAAGTACGCCTCCTTCCCGGACTACCTCGACAAGGTCGAGGCCGTCGCCTGCAACAAGCGCACCACGGAATCGCTGATCAAGGCGGGCGCGTTCGACACCATGGGGCACACCCGCAAGGGCCTCACCGCGCAGTTCGAGCCGATGATCGACAACGTGGTGCAGGTCAAGCGCAAGGAGGCCGAGGGCCAGTTCGACCTCTTCGGCGGCATGGGCGACGAGGACACCAGCGAGCCCGGCTTCGGACTCGACGTGGAGTTCACCACCGACGAGTGGGACAAGGCCTATCTGCTCGCCCAGGAGCGGGAGATGCTCGGTCTTTACGTCTCCGACCACCCGCTCTTCGGCCTGGAGCACGTGCTGTCCGACAAGGCCGACGCGGGCATCTCCCAGCTCACCGGAGGTGAGCACGCGGACGGCGCGGTCGTCACCATCGGCGGCATCATCTCGGGCCTCCAGCGCAAGATGACCAAGCAGGGCAACGCCTGGGCGATCGCCACGGTGGAGGACCTGGCCGGTTCCATCGAGTGCATGTTCTTCCCGGCGACGTACCAGCTGGTGTCGACCCAACTCGTCGAGGACGCGGTCGTCTTCGTCAAGGGCCGCCTCGACAAGCGCGAGGACGTGCCGCGGCTGGTCGCGATGGAGCTTCAGGTCCCCGACCTGTCGAACGCGGGCACCAACGCACCCGTGATCCTCACGATCCCGGCGCTCAAGGTCACCCCGCCGATGGTGAGCCGTCTCGGCGAGATCCTCAGCCACCACAAGGGCGAGAGCGAGGTGCGCATCAGGCTCCAGGGCCCGCGCAAGACCACCGTGCTGCGGCTCGACCGGCACCGGGTGAAGCCGGATCCGGCGCTGTTCGGTGACTTGAAGGTGCTGCTGGGCCCGTCCTGCCTCGCGGGCTGACGGATCACTCGCGAGCTGACGGATCAGCTGACCGGATCAGATGATGTAGCTGACAGGATCAGATGATGTACGCGAGGGGCGCATCCGTTGCCGGATGCGCCCCTCGGTGTGTGCCTGGGCTTCAACAGCCCTTATGCGAGGCCTCAGTTGTGGCCGAAGCGCTTCTGGTGCTTGCGGGCGACATCCGCGGGGCTGCCCTGGGCCTGCGACATCGGCGTGTGAGCCTCCGTCGAGGACCGCTGCGCCTGCTCCTGCGCACGCTCGGCCTGCGAGGAGCGGTCCTGCTGGCCGCCCTGCTTGCGGTTCTTGTTCTTGGCCATGGTGATTGCCTCCTGTGGGGCCCTAGGGGTCAGGGCCGGATCCAGATTCACATAGCCTGACAAGCAGTGCATTTCGGAGAATTACCCTGTGTAATAAGCCCTGTCGGAGCGTTATCCCCCGATTCGCCACGCCGAAGATCGAGTTCGGGCCGTTAACCTCCGCGCCGTCGGGCAGACTCGAAGGAAGCCCGAAGCAAACCTCCCGGAACCGGAAAGAGGGTGGACCGCGTGGACCGCTGCATCGTCCTGGTGGACGCCGGGTATCTGCTCGGGGCTGCTGCCAGTCTCCTCGCCGGGGAGCCTTCGCGATCCCGGATCACCGTCGACCACGCCGCCCTCATCCAGGGCCTGCGCGAGCGCGCCGAGTCCGACACGGAGCGGCCCCTGCTGCGCATCTACTGGTTCGACGGCGCGCCCGACCGCGTACCGCAACCGGAGCACCGCCGGCTGCGCGTGATGCCACGGGTCACGGTGCGCCTGGGCGCGCTGACCCGCAGCGACGGGCGGTGGGCGCAGAAGGGCGTCGACGCCGCCATGCACGCCGAGCTGACCGAGCTGGCCCGCAACCGCGCCTGCTCCGACGTGGTCCTGGTGACCGGCGACGGGGACCTGCTGCCGGGCATGATGGCCGCCAAGGAGCACGGCGTCGCCGTACACCTGTGGGCCGTGCAGGCCGCGGACGGCGACTACAACCAGTCCGAGGACCTGGTCGCCGAGGCCGACGAGCGCCGGGTGCTGGACCGGGCGTGGATCACCAAGGCCGTACGGGCCAAGGACCTCGGCGGGATCTGTGCGCCGCAGCCCGTGCCGCGCCCCGAGATCGCCGCGATCCTCTCCGCGCCGCTGCCCGACTCCTCGCTCGCCGGCGCGGCCGAGCGGCCCTCCGAGACCGCGGAGCACAGCCCCGTCGCCGAGTCGCCGAACGGGGCCGAGGAGCGGGTTCCCGCCCCCAAGGGCGTGCCGACGCCCAAGGACCTCGCCGCACTGCGCGCACCGGGCGTCCAGGCCCCCCAGCACCCCGCGAGCGCGACACTGCGGTGGTCGTCCGACAAGGGGTGGATCGAACGCCCCGGGGGTGCCACGGAGTCCACGGAGGCCGCCGCGCTGCCCACGCTCGCCCAGCTCACCTCCGCCGAGCAGCGCTGGGCCGACCGCGAGGAGGACATCACCACGGTCGGCGGCGATCCGTACGAGGTGGGGCAGGTCTTCGCGCGCCGCTGGATGGAGCGGCTCACCGACCCGAGCCATCTGCAGAAGCTGTCCACGATGTACCCGCGGGTCCCGCACCGCGTGGACGGTGAGCTGCTGCGGTACGCGGCCCGCTTCGGGCTGCTCGCCCACAAGGACGACCAGATCGACGAGCACGACCGGTATGCGATCAGGGCGGGGTTCTGGCGGGAGATCGATGTGCGTACGGCGGCGGAGCACGCCCCTGCCGGGGAGTGAGCCGCAGGAGGGGCCGGACCCCGGGTGTGGTGCTCGGGTGCGGGTGGGTGGGGGCGCTTCTGCGGCGCGCCGGACCTTTGAGAACCGGTCCAGGACGGCTCGTGGACCGGCTGAGGCGAGGGCCCCGGGCGCATAACGGGGCATCGGACCCCGTAGGCTCGTCCTTCGTGAGTACGCGCACGGCACAGGCAGTCCGGGACGGGCACAGGGGCGATGTCGTGTGCTCGGTGCGCGCGCTGACCAAGACCTACCCGGCGGTCCGCGGACGCCGTGGCAGCGCCGGTACGCCCGAGGTGCGGGCCACCGACGGGGTACGGCTGGACATCCGGCGCGGCGAGATCTTCGGACTGCTCGGGCCGAACGGCGCCGGGAAGTCGACCCTCGTACGCCAGCTGACCGGGCTCATGCGCCCCGACAGCGGCAGTGTCGAGATCCTCGGGCACGACATCGTGCGTCACCCCGAGCGGGCGGCGCGCATCCTCGCCTACCTCGGACAGGAGTCCACCGCCCTCGACGAGCTGACCGTGTCGCTGGCCGCGGAGACGACCGGACGGCTGCGCGGGCTCGAACTGCGCGAGGCGCGGACCGAGCGGGACGCCGTGCTCGACGAGCTGGGCCTCACCCCGATCGCCTCCCGCCCCCTGAAGAAGCTGTCCGGCGGACAGCGGCGGCTGGCCTGCTTCGCCGCCGCGCTGGTCGGGCGGCGGCCGCTGCTCGTCCTCGACGAGCCGACCACCGGCATGGACCCCGTGGCCCGGCGGGCCGTGTGGTCCGCAGTCGACCGGCGCCGGGCCGAGCACGGCGCCACCGTGCTGCTGGTCACCCACAACGTCATCGAGGCCGAGACCGTGCTCGACCGGGTCGCCGTCCTCGACCGGGGCCGCGTCATCGCCTGCGACACGCCGGCCGGGCTGAAGGAGCGGGTCGCGGGCGAGGTGCGGGTCGAACTCGTCTGGCGCGAGAGCGCGCCGCTGGATGTGCCCGAGGTCGCCGCGCTGCGCGCCCGGGCCGTCGAGTCGGGCCGCCGCTGGACCCTGCGGCTCGCCCCGGAGGAGGCCCGCGCGGCCGTCGCCACGGTCACCGGAGGCGCCGCGTTCGCCGCGCTCGACGACTTCACGCTGGCCACGCCGAGCCTGGAGGACGTGTACCTCGCGCTCGGCGGCGATGCGCAGGGGTTGGTGAAGGCGTGAGCGCGCGCGGTCTGGAATCCGTAGGGGAGTCTGTACGGACGGGGAGGGACGTCGTGAGTGTGGGAAGCGGCGTGGGAATCGGCGTCGGAAACACCGGAAACGCCGGAAACAGGGACAGGACGGCTGCCGGAGTGAAGAGGAGCAGCTCGACGTGAGTGTCGTACGCGCTGAGGTGCTGCCGGGCAGTGCGCTGTCCGTGCCCGAGGACGCCGGTGACGCCGCCGAACTCGGGCCGCGGGCGCGGCTGTGGCCCTCTCTCGCCGCCATGTACCGGGCCCAGCTCTCCCGCGCGCGTGTGGCGCGGATTCCGTTGCTGTTCGTGGCCACGGTGCAGTCCGTCGGCATCATGGTCATGATGCGTGGCGTGGTGGACGGCGGGGGCGAGGCCCGGTCCATCGTGGCCGGGGCGTCGGTCCTGGTCGTCGCGTTCGTCGGGCTCAACCTGCTGGCCCAGTACTTCGGACAGCTGCGGGCCGGCGGCGGGCTCGACCACTACGCGACCCTGCCGGTGCCGCCGGCCGCCGTCGTGCTCGGTGCCGCGGGCGCGTACGCCTCCTTCACCGTGCCCGGGACCGTGGTCACCGCCGTCGTCGGCTGTGTCCTCTTCGGGCTGCCGATGGCACATCTGTGGGTGCTCGTCGCGGTGATCCCGCTCGCGGGCGCCGCGCTCGCCGGGCTCGGGGCGGCGCTCGGACTGCTCGCGCCTCGGCCCGAACTCGCCACGCTGCTCGGACAGTTGGGGATGTCGGCGGCGCTGCTGCTCGGAGTGCTGCCGGCGGACCGGCTGCCCACGGTGGTGCAGTACGCCCGTGATCTGCTGCCCTCCACCTACGGCGTCGAGGCCTTCGCGCGGAGCTTCGGGGCGCACCCCGACTGGGCCTTCGTCGTCGGTGACCTCGCCGTCTGCGCGGGCGTCGGGATGGCCTCGCTGGCGGTGGCGACCTGGGCGTACCGCCGGGCGGCCGTCCGGTGACGCGGCCGACAGCGGGGCCTGGCACGATGTCAGTGTGACCGCACCGCTGACGCCGCCTCCGCCGCCGCATCAACCGCCCTCCGACGACGCCCATGTCTGGCAGGCTCCGCCCGCCGGGGGCCTCGCGGGGACCGTCGGGTACGAACAGGACGGGCCCGGGATGAAGACCGAAGTGAAGGAGGCCGCCGTCGTCACGGTGGCGGTGGCGCTCGCGGGAGTACTGCTCGGTGTGCTGTGGTGGTGGCTGGCGCCGCATGTGCCGTTGATCGCGGACGACAGCGCGGTGTATCTGAAGGACACCGAGGGTGAGCAGGCCATCGGGGTCGACGGGACGTTCACGCTGCTCGCGCTGGCGTTCGGTGCGGTCAGTGCGGTGGCGGTGTTTCTGGTGCGGCGGCGTGGGGGTGTGCCGCTCGTGGTCGCGCTGGCGGTGGGGGGTGTGCTCGGGTCGCTGCTCGCCTGGCGGATCGGGATCTGGCTCGGGCCGACGCAGAACGTGGTCGCCCATGCCAAGCAGGTGGGCAAGGGGGTGACGTTCTCCGCGCCGTTGAAGCTCGGCGCGAGGGGGGCGTTGCTGGCGTGGTCCCTGGCGGGGCTGGTGGTTCATCTCGGCCTGACCGCGTTGTTCGGTCCCCGGGACCCGGATCCCTACGCGAGCCCGTACGGGGCTCCGACCCCACCGGCGCCTCCGACGACCTGACCCGGCCTTCTCCCGCCAGGGGCGCCGCGCCCCCTGGACCCCGGCCCAGGGGGCGCGTGGGTCATGGAGGTCGGTGGCCGTGGTTCGAGCGGCCCTTCTTCGTGCGCCACCTGCGTTTGCGGGTTCGTTTCGACATGCCTCTCGTGCTTAACGCAGGACGACGCATCCGTCGAGGGGTCACGCACGGGCGACGGGCGCGGACACCGCTTCCGTGAGGTGCGCCAGGTCGTCGAGGGCGAGCTCCACCTCAAGGCCCCGGCGGCCGGCCGAGACGCAGATCGTGGCGTGGTGGTGGGCCGAGGCGTCCAGGACCGTACGGAGTCTCTTGCGCTGGCCCAGGGGGGAGATGCCGCCGCGGACATAGCCCGTGGTGCGCTCGGCGGCCGCCGGGTCGGCCATGGCGGCGCGCTTGCCGCCCACTGCCGTGGCCAGGGCCTTCAGGTCCAGGGAGCCCGCGACGGGGACCACGGCGACCACGAGGGAGCCGTCCACGTCCGCGACCAGGGTCTTGAAGACGCGGTCGGGGGAGACGCCCATCGCCTCGGCGGCCTCCTCGCCGTACGAGGGGTGCGCGGGGTCGTGCTCGTAGGCGTGGACGGTGTACGCGACGCCCGCCGCCGTCAGGGCCACCGTCGCGGGCGTGCCCCCGGACTGCTGCTTCTTCGACTTCTTCGCCAAGGTGCCGGGGCCTTCAGTTGAGACTGGTCGGGTTGCGCGTCAGTTCCGCCGCGGGCAACGACGGCAGATTACGGATGATGGCGGTCTCGGCGCGCAGGAGTTTCAGCTCTTCGTGCAGGCGGGTGGCCGTGTCGGGGGCCTGGAGCAGCTTCTGCTTGGCCGGGATGTCGAGCATCACGGCGGCCGCCACCAGGTAGGAGACCACCGCCGGGTCGTCCGGCAGGTCCGCTCCGGTGGACAGCGAGCGTTCGCGGGCGCCCGCCAGCCGCTTCTGGTACTGGCGGAAGGCCCGCAGGACGCCCTCGGCGAGCGCGCCCGCCTCCTCGCCGGGTTCCTCCGGAAGTTCCTCCAGCTCGGCCGTCAGGAACGCGCCGGAGGCGTCCACGGACAGGAGCCGTACCCGCGTGGTGCCGGTGGCCAGTACCTCGAAACTGCCGTCGGCGCGCTCCCGGATGGTGGCCGCGTCCGCGACGCAGCCCACCTCGTGGAAGGCCTTGAGCGGGTCGTCGCCGAACCCGGCCGCGGCACCGCGTTGCGGCAGCGCCGTCTGGTCCGGCATACCGGGTGCGGTGTGCGCGACCTCGTAGCCGTCGCGGATGGCGACGACGGCGAAACGGCGCGGTTCGTCCTCGGGGGTCTTCAGCAGTTCGCGCATCATGGCGCGATAGCGCTCCTCGAAAATGTTCAGGGGAAGCACGAGACCCGGGAACAGAACCGAGTTCAGGGGGAAGAGCGGGAGCCGGACGGTGGTCACGACGCGAAAGCCTAATGGTCGCCGGAGCGAGCACGTCCGCCGTGCCCACTCCGTGGATGGAGGGGGATGTTCGAGGCGACCTCCAGGCGGACTCCGTCGCGCAGTTCCAGGAACTGGCTCAGCGGGTCGTCGGAGATCCGGTCCCAGGGGAACGAGGTCGCGTACGGACCGATCAGACGGAGCTGGTCCAGGGCGTCCTGCCAGCGCTCCAGTCTGATCAGGACGTAGGTGAGGAGGTTGCGCACCTCCGCGGGCCACGGGTCGGCGGGTGCGTACGCCGCCGAGACCGCGATGGCGAGGTCGGCCGCCTCGTCGAGCCGCTCACGCGGGATGACGGCCCGGCCGCCCTCGGTCAGATAGGCGAAGGCCGCGCGCACCGGAAGCGCCTGTACGAGTGAGCCGGGCAGCGCGTCCTGCGCGGCCCGCTCGGCGAAGTCGAAGCACTCGCGGTGCGAGCCGTACCAGGCGGCCGACAGGTACTTCAGGGCGGCCACATGGCAGCCGTAGTGGTGCGGGGAACGGCGTACGGCCTCGGCCCACAGCTTCTCGAACTCGGTGTGCCCGGCGTTGGTGCCCCGGGCGTGGTCGAGCGCGATCCGCCAGGGCACCGGGTCGCGCGGGTCGCCCTCGGCGGCGGCGGCGATCAGCGGGCCGACCTCGCGCAGCAGCTCGGCGCGGGCGGGCGACTCCCACCAGCGGCGCACCGCGAGCTCGGCCTTGACCAGGAGCGCGTCCGGGTCGTGCGGGGACCCGCTCTGCCAGGTCTGGAGCCATTCGTCGCGGGTGCGCGCGAACGCGGCGAGGCGCCTCGCGTACCGGTCGCGGTTCTCCCACTCGGCCGCCTCGCGGGTGGCGGCGAGCAGTTTGGCCGCGATGTCGTACTCACCGCGGGCCGCCGCGACGAGGGCCGGGGCGAGCCGTTCGTCCGGGGCGTCCAGCAGTACCTCGTCGTCGGCGGGCAGTCCGGCGGCGAGGCGCGAAGTGTTCTTGACCATCCGGGCCGTACGGATGAACGCGCGCAGCAGTGCCATGGTGTCGACCATTGAAAGCCGCAGGTCGGAGCTGTACCAGAGGGTGTGCGGTGACACTTTCGTAACCCTCGTTTGGTTGTATGCCGGATGGTCAAGGGTGAGTAAAAAGTGACTGTTGTTCTACTATTGAACACCTGTCAACAGTATGGCCGGATGCCGCCCCCGCCCATCCCCGCCAGGCCCCTCAGCTGCGGCGCAGCAGCCGCGTCGCCCCCGCCGCCACCGTCGTCGCCAGGATCCAGCCCAGGAGGATCACCACCGCGGCCAGCCACTGCCAGCCGCCGCGCAGCTGCCAGACGCCCACCTGGCCGAGGTCGATCACCGGCAGCAGAAGGTCGAGGGCGAACAGCGCGGCGTTCCACGGCGGATGCCCGCCGTTCGCCGGGGTGTGGGTCGCGTGCGAGAAGGCGATCGAGGACGCCGCCCACAGCACCGCCATCCACAGGGCGGCCCGGCCGGGCCGGTACCCGTAGGCGACCGTCCAGTCCTGCGCGTACCCCCACAGCTTGGCCGCGAGCGGCAGGGTCTCGCGGCGGCGGCGCTGCTTGGCGAGCAGCACCTCGCGCGCGTCCTCGTCCTCGCCGGAGTCGCGCAGCACGGTGGCCAGCCGCTCGTACGGCTCCGGGCTGTACTCCGCGGTCGCCGCCGCCACCCACTCCAGGCGCCGGGTCAGCGGGAAGCCCCCCTGGGGTACGAGGTTCTCGTAGCTGAAGCCGCCCATGTGGAGGTTGCCCGGGCCCGGCCAGCTGTCCGCCCGGTCGACGAGATTGACGATCCGCGCCCCCGACAGCACCACCTTGCCCCGCTCGGGACGCTCCCCGAGGAAGCGCAGCTCGGGCGTCTGCACCCGCAGCAGGGACAGCTCCTGGTCGTCGTCGAAGGTGAAACGGGCCCGCTCGAAGTCGAGGGCGTCCCCGAACCGTCCGTCGTCGAGGCGGATCCCGCCCTGGCACTCGAAGCGCTGCACCAGCGTCCCGCGCGCCGGGGTGGTGCCGCTGGTCAGCAGGGGATTGCCGAGGCCCGCGGGGGTCATGTAGAGCGTGCGGTTGACGGTCAGCTGGGGAGCGTTCAGCGCCAGCCGCGAGTACGGGTTGTTCAGCTTGCTGCCGCGCAGGCTGAGCGAGACACCGACGGTGGCGCCGCGCAGGCTCAGCTCGCCGTGCGACTCCAGCATCTCGGCCTGAAGGTCCTGCCCCACCGTCATGCCGTCGCCGGTGAGCGAGCGGCCGCGCCGGTCCCGGTAGACCACGGCCTGGTTGAGCAGCAGATCCGTACCGATGTGCGCGTCGGTCAGCCGCACCCCGTTGTGGAAGCGGCAGCGGGGCAGATGCAGATCGCCCTCGGTGTGCACCCGGGCCGCCTCCAGGCGCGGCACCGAGCAGTTGACCAGACGTACGGTCGTGAAGTGCGCCTCCGGCAGCAGGATCTCCTTCTCGAACCGGCAGCCCTTCAGCTCGACGTACGGCACCACCGTGCCGCCCGCGAGGTCGAGGACGTCCGTGATCTGCACGCCGGTCAGCTTCAGGGAGGCGACCCGGCCCTGTAGGGCGGGCGGCCCGTCGAGCAGCAGCCATGCCACGATCCGGGCCCGGACACTGCGCTCGGGCCCCCAGGGATGGCCGCCGTGCGGATCGTCCACGGTCATGTCCCCGCTGCGCAGGTCGTACACGCTGCCGTTGCGGAAGGCCTGCCACATCCCGGCCTCGGCGGCGGTCAGCTCGTCCGGCAGGTCCCCACCGCGGAGGCCGGCACCCTCGGTCACGTCACGTCCCTCCCTCCCCAGCTACTCGCGGGTTTCGTACAGCCGTTCATGCCCGCTGTGTGACGGACCGAACGCTACTGGTGACGGAGATCTCCAGGGGGAGCCTGGGACGGCTTGTATCAGCCATTGATACAGGCGTCCGGCGCCTTATCGCCGTCTGAGAGAATTGGGACCGTGATCTCCCGAATCGATCTGCGCGGCGACGCCCTCCCCGAGGGCTCCGCCCTGCGCGACCTGCTGCCCCGAGCCGACTTCGACGTATCGGCCGCCCTGGAGAAGGTGCGTCCGATCTGCGAGGCCGTGCATCATCGTGGCGACGCGGCGCTGATCGACTACGCGGAGAAATTCGACGGGGTGCAGCTGGAATCCGTACGGGTTCCGGCCCAGGCCCTCGCCGAGGCCCTGGAGCAGCTCGACCCGGCCGTGCGCGCGGCCCTGGAGGAGTCCATCCGCCGCGCCCGCCTGGTCCACCGCGAGCAGCGCCGCGCCGCGCACACCACCCAGGTCGTGCCGGGCGGCTCGGTCACCGAGAAGTGGGTGCCGGTCGAGCGTGTGGGCCTGTACGCGCCCGGCGGCCGCTCCGTGTACCCGTCATCCGTGATCATGAACGTGGTCCCGGCCCAGGAAGCCGGCGTCGGTTCCATCGCGCTCGCCTCCCCGGCCCAGTCCGAGTTCGGCGGGCTGCCGCACCCGACGATCCTGGCCGCCTGCGCGCTGCTCGGCGTCGACGAGGTGTACGCGGCGGGCGGTGCCACCGCCGTGGCGATGTTCGCGTACGGCACCGAGTCCTGCCCGCCCGCCAACATGGTCACCGGGCCCGGCAACATCTGGGTCGCCGCCGCCAAGCGGTACTTCGCGGGCAAGATCGGCATCGACGCCGAGGCCGGTCCCACCGAGATCGCGATCCTCGCGGACGAGACGGCCGACCCGGTGCACGTGGCCTCCGACCTGATCAGCCAGGCCGAGCACGACCCGCTCGCCGCCGCCGTCCTCGTCACGGACTCCGTCGAGCTGGCGGAGGCGGTCGAGAAGGAGCTGGAGCCGCAGGTCGCGGCCACCAAGCACATCGAGGACCGGATCGTCCCCGCGCTGCGCGGCAGGCAGTCCGCGATCGTCCTCGTCGACGGCGTGGACGAGGGCCTGCGGGTCGTCGACGCGTACGGCGCCGAGCACCTGGAGATCCAGACGGCGGACGCTGCCGCCGTCGCCGACCGGGTGAAGAACGCGGGCGCGATCTTCGTCGGCGCCTGGGCGCCGGTGTCGCTGGGCGACTACTGCGCGGGCTCCAACCACGTGCTGCCCACCGGCGGCTGCGCCTGCCACTCCTCGGGGCTGAGCGTCCAGTCCTTCCTGCGCGGGATCCACATCGTGGACTACACGCGCGACGCCCTCGCCGAGGTGGCGCACCACGTGGTGACGCTCGCGGAGGCGGAGGACCTGCCGGCCCACGGCGCGGCGATCAAGGCTCGTTTCGGGTGGAAGGTTCCAGAGAGCAAGTGACCGGTATCGACGATCTCCCCGTACGGGACGAGCTGCGCGGCAAGTCCCCCTACGGCGCGCCCCAACTCGACGTGCCCGTACGGCTGAACACCAACGAGAACCCGTACCCGCTGCCCGAACCGCTCGTCGAGCGGATCGCCGAGCGGGTCCGCGAGGCCGCCCGCAACCTCAACCGCTACCCCGACCGCGACGCGGTGGAACTCCGTACGGAGCTGGCCAAGTACCTGACGAGGACCGGCGGGCACCGGGTCGCCGTCGAGAACGTCTGGGCGGCCAACGGCTCGAACGAGGTCATCCAGCAGCTGCTGCAGACCTTCGGCGGCCCCGGCCGTACGGCGATCGGCTTCGAGCCCTCGTACTCGATGCACGCGCTCATCGCACGCGGCACCGGAACGGCCTGGATCTCGGGTCCCCGCGGCGAGGACTTCACGATCGACCGGGCCGCCGCCGAGCGGGCCATCGCCGAGAGCCGCCCGGACGTCGTCTTCATCACCACCCCCAACAACCCCACGGGCAACGCGGTGCCGCGCGAGACGGTCCTCGCGCTGTACGAGGCCGCGCAGGCCGCCAAGCCGTCCATGGTCGTGGTCGACGAGGCGTACATCGAGTTCAGCCACGGCGACTCGCTGCTGCCGCTGATCGAAGGCCGGCCGAATCTCGTCGTGTCGCGGACGATGTCGAAGGCGTTCGGCGCGGCCGGACTGCGCCTCGGCTATCTCGCCGCGCACCCCGCGGTCGTCGACGCGGTCCAGCTCGTACGGCTGCCCTACCACCTGTCGGCCGTCGCGCAGGCCACCGCCCTCGCCGCCCTGGAGCACACCGACACGCTGCTCGGATACGTCGAGCAGCTGAAGGCCGAGCGGGACCGCCTGGTCGCCGAACTGCGTGCGATCGGGTACGAGGTGACCGAGTCCGACGCGAACTTCGTCCAGTTCGGGCGATTCGACGGCGAGGGCGGCTCCCACGAGGCCTGGCAGAAGATCCTCGACCAGGGCGTTCTGGTCCGGGACAACGGCGTACCGGGATGGCTGCGGGTCTCCGCCGGCACCCCGGCCGAAAACGACGCGTTCCTCGACGCGGTCCGTGAGTTGAAGAAGGAGCAGAGCGCATGAGCCGCGTCGGAAGAGTGGAGCGGACGACCAAGGAGACGTCGGTCCTCGTCGAGATCGATCTCGACGGGTCCGGCAAGGTCGAGGTGTCGACGGGCGTCGGCTTCTACGACCACATGCTCGACCAGCTCGGCCGGCACGGTCTGTTCGACCTGACCGTGAAGACCGAGGGCGACCTGCACATCGACTCGCACCACACCATCGAGGACACCGCCCTCGCGCTCGGCGCCGCCTTCAAGCAGGCACTCGGCGACAAGGTGGGCATCTACCGCTTCGGCAACTGCACGGTCCCGCTGGACGAGTCCCTCGCCCAGGTGACCGTCGACCTGTCGGGCCGCCCCTACCTCGTGCACACCGAGCCCGAGAACATGGCGCCGATGATCGGCGAGTACGACACGACGATGACCCGGCACATCCTGGAGTCCTTCGTCGCCCAGGCCCAGATCGCACTGCACGTGCACGTGCCCTACGGGCGCAACGCGCACCACATCGTGGAGTGCCAGTTCAAGGCGCTCGCCAGGGCGCTGCGGTACGCCTCCGAGCGCGACCCCCGCGCCGCCGGCATCCTCCCCTCCACGAAGGGCGCGCTGTAAAACCATGACAGGCCTCAACACCATCCTCATCGTCGTCGGGCTCTTCCTCCTGGGCGGTGTCTACTCCTTCGTCAAGCAGAAGATGCCCGCGAGTCTCATCGTGCTGCTCTCCATCGGCGCCGCGATGTGTCTGATCGCGGGCGTCATGAGGCTGGAGGTGTGGAATTGACCCCTCCTAAGAACGTCGTCGTCTTCGACTACGGCTTCGGGAACGTGCGTTCCGCCGAGCGTGCCCTCGCGCGCGCGGGCGCCGAGGTCGAGATCACGCGAGACTTCGACCGGGCCATGAACGCGGACGGGCTGCTGGTGCCCGGCGTCGGAGCCTTCGCCGCCTGCATGAAGGGCCTCAAGGACGCCCGCGGCGACTGGATCATCGGCCGCCGTCTGTCCGGTGGCCGCCCGGTGATGGGCATCTGCGTCGGTATGCAGATCCTCTTCGCGCGCGGCATCGAGCACGGCGTGGAGACCGAGGGCCTCGACGAGTGGCCCGGCACGGTCGAGCCGCTCCAGGCCGACATCGTGCCCCACATGGGCTGGAACACGGTCGAGGCCCCGGCCGGCTCCCAGCTCTTCGCGGGCCTCGACGCCGACACGCGCTTCTACTTCGTGCACTCCTACGCCGTCCACGACTGGTCCCTGGAAGTGGGCAACCCGGCGCTGCGCGCACCCCTGGTGACCTGGTCGACGCACGGCAAGCCCTTCGTGGCGGCCGTCGAGAACGGCCCCCTGTGGGCCACGCAGTTCCACCCCGAGAAGTCCGGCGACGCCGGAGCCCAGCTCCTCACCAACTGGATCGGAACACTGTGAGCAAGCTCGAACTCCTCCCCGCCGTCGACGTCCGCGACGGCCAGGCCGTCCGGCTCGTGCACGGCGAGTCCGGGACGGAAACTTCTTACGGCTCCCCCCTTGAGGCCGCCCTCGCCTGGCAGAGCTCGGGTGCCGAGTGGCTGCACCTCGTCGACCTGGACGCCGCGTTCGGCACCGGCGACAACCGCAAGCTGATCGCCGAGGTCGCCGGCGCCATGGACATCAAGGTCGAACTGTCCGGCGGCATCCGCGACGACGACACGCTCGCCGCGGCCCTGGCCACCGGCTGCACGCGGGTCAACCTCGGCACCGCCGCCCTGGAGAGCCCCGAGTGGGTCGCCAAGGTCATCGCCGAGCACGGCGACAAGATCGCGGTCGGTCTCGACGTACGCGGCACGACGCTGCGCGGCCGCGGCTGGACCCGCGACGGCGGCGACCTCTACGAGACGCTGGAGCGCCTCAACGCCGAGGGCTGCGCGCGCTATGTCGTCACGGACATCGCCAAGGACGGCACGCTGCAGGGCCCGAACCTGGAACTGCTGCGCAATGTGTGCGCCGCGACGGACCGCCCGGTGGTCGCGTCGGGCGGGGTCTCCTCCCTGGACGACCTGCGCGCCATCGCCGAGCTCGTGCCGCTGGGCGTCGAGGGCTCCATCGTCGGCAAGGCCCTCTACGCCAAGGCGTTCACCCTGGAAGAGGCCCTGGAGGCGGTAGCCAAGTGAGCGACGTGCGACGTGTCACGACCGGGGCGCCCTGGGAGGACGCCTTCGGCTACTCCCGCGCGGTGGAGCTGCCGAACGGCCTGGTGCTGGTGGCCGGCTGCACCTCCGTGATCGACGGGGCGGTCGTCGACGGCGACCCGTACGAACAGGCGGTCAACTCCTTCAACGCCGCGTTCGCCGCGTTGCGGGAGCTCGGCCTCGGCCGTGACGACGTCGTCCGTACGCGCATGTACATCACCCACGCCCGGGACGTGGAGGAGGTCGGACGCGCCCACAAGGAGCTGTTCGACACCGTGCGTCCCGCCGCGTCCATGATCATCGTCTCCGGCTTCGTGGACTCGCGACTGGTCGTCGAGGTCGAGGTGGAGGCGTTCCGCTCCGGCGGAGAAGACGGAGTGTCCGCAGCATGACCCTTGCCGTACGAGTCATCCCCTGCCTGGACGTGGACAACGGCCGGGTCGTCAAGGGCGTCAACTTCCAGAACCTGCGTGACGCGGGCGACCCCGTCGAGATGGCCAAGGTGTACGACACCGAGGGCGCCGACGAGCTGACGTTCCTGGACATCACCGCGTCCTCGGGCAACCGCGAGACCACCTACGACGTGGTGCGGCGCACGGCCGAGCAGGTCTTCATCCCGCTCACCGTGGGCGGCGGCGTACGCACCGCCGAGGACGTCGACAAGCTGCTGCGGGCGGGCGCCGACAAGGTCGGGGTCAACACGGCCGCGATCGCCCGGCCCGAGCTCATCCGGGAGATCGCGGAGCGGTTCGGGCGGCAGGTGCTGGTGCTGTCGGTGGACGCCAGGCGCACTCCCGGGGGGACCTTCGAGGTCACCACCCACGGCGGGCGCAAGGGCACCGGCATCGACGCGGTCGAGTGGGCGCACCAGGCCGCCGAGCTGGGCGCGGGCGAGATCCTGCTCAACTCGATGGACGCGGACGGCACGAAGGACGGCTACGACATCGAGATGATCGAGGCCGTCCGCAAGCACGTCACCGTGCCGCTCATCGCCAGCGGGGGCGCGGGCCGGCTCACCGACTTCCCGCCCGCCATCGCCGCGGGCGCCGACGCGGTGCTCGCCGCGTCCGTCTTCCACTTCGGGGATCTGCGGATCGGCCAGGTGAAGGAGGCGCTGCGGGGGGCGGGCCGCCCCGTTCGCTGACGTCGGACGCCCGGCGGTGCGGGCAGTGCACTGAGCCCCGGTCACTGGGTGGCCGGGGCTCGCTTGCGGACAGATGCGAAAGACAAGTTGCGCAAAATCTGTTGTGCAATTTTTCTTTCGTATCTACGGTGAGCTCATGGCCGAGAAGGAGAACCTCCGCCGCATCGCGGACATGGGCACGCTCAAGGCGATAGCCCATCCGCTGCGGATGCAGCTGTACCGGGCCCTGTACGTGGCCAGGACCGCGACCGCGTCCCAACTGGCCGAGCAGGTCGACGAGGCGCCCTCACTGGTCAGCTACCACCTGCGCAAGCTCGCCGAGCACGGGCTGATCGAGGAGGCCGAGCCCCGGAGCGAGGACGGCCGCGAGCGCTGGTGGCAGCCCGCTTCGGAGGGCGTGAGCATCCACGACGAGGACTTCCGGGACGCGCCCGAGAAGAGGGCCATGCATCTGGCGGCCACCCGGCTCTTCCACGAGCAGCGCAGCGACATGTACCGGCGCTACCTCGACGAGCGTCCCACCTGGGCCCCGGAGTGGAACACCGCCGCTCCGGACAACGAGTCCCTGCTGCGACTGACGGCGACAGAACTGTCCGAGCTCGGTGCGGAGCTGCTCGCTCTCATCAAGAAGTACGACGAGAAGAGCCGCGCCGACGAGGCGGCCGGCGCCAAGGAAGGCCGCGAGAACGTGGCGCTGCATGTGTACGGCTTCCCGTTCCGCCCCTGAGAGGACGTACTCCAGTGACCGCGACCGTCATAGGCTCCGCCCCCGCGGGCACCGACCGTCCGGCCCACCGTGACGGCAATGTGCTGCGCTGGCTGGGCGCCTACACGTCGTCGATGATCGGTGACAACGTCTACTACATCGCGTTGTCCTGGGCGGCCGTGCGGGCAGGCACACCCTCGCAGGCCGGACTGGTGATGGCCGTGAGTGCCGTGCCGCGGGCCCTGCTGATGCTGGGCGGGGGAGTGCTCGCCGATCGGTTCGGGCCGCGCCGGGTCGTCATCGGCAGCGACGCGGTGCGCTGCGCGGCCGTCCTCGCGGTGGCCGCGCTGCTGCTCGTGGTCGGTCCCGGCCTGTGGCCGCTGACGCTGCTCGCCCTCGTCTTCGGCACCGTCGACGCCGTCTTCATGCCCGCCGTGGGCGCTCTCCCGGCCCGGGTCACCGGTCATGGCCAGCTCGCCCGCGTGCAGGGTATGCGGGGCCTCGCCATACGCTTCGCCAATGTCGTCGGGGCGCCGCTCGGCGGCCTCGCCGTGGCGCTCGGCGGCTCGGCGACGGCGTTCGGCCTGGCGGGCCTGCTGATCGCCGTGTCCGTGCCGCTGCTTGTGTCCGTACGGATGAGGGAACTGCCCACCGACGACAAGGCCGCGGAGCGCACCGCCTGGCGGGATCTCCGTGACGGCCTCGGCTACATCAGGCGACACCGCGTCCTCGCCCCGCTCATCGCCGCCATCGCCCTCGGTGACTTCGGCTTCGTCGGGCCGCTCAACGTGGGCCTGACCCTGCTGGCCGACCGGCGTGGCTGGGGCGCCGCCGGGATGGGCTGGGTGGTCGCCGGGTTCGGGACCGGTGCGGGCGTCGCCGCACTGCTGCTGACCGTGCGCGGGCACCTGCCGCACGCGGGACGTCTGGCCGGGGTGGCGATCCTGGCGGGCTCGGTCGCGATCGGCGCGCTCGCCTATGCGCCGAGTGTCGCCACGGCTGTCGGTGTCGCCCTGCTCGTGGGGCTGCTCGCGGGGCTCAGCGGCGCCTTGTGCGGCGCCCTGCTGCAGACCCATGCGGACCCCGCCTACCTGGGCCGCGTCACCGCCGTCGCGGGCCTCGTCAGCCTCGGTCTCGCCCCGCTGAGCATGCCGGTGGCCGCCGCCGCGATCGGCTGGTGGGGCACCGGACCGGTCTTCGTGGCCAGCGCCGCGGTCTGCGGCCTCGGCGGGGTCCTCGCGCTGTGCGTCCGCGACCTGCGCCGCGCCGAGCTGCCGAGCTGAGCCGCCGAGCTGCGCCGCCGAGCTGAGCTGCCGAGCTGTGCCGCCGAGCTGTGCCGCCGCGCTGAGCTGCCGAGCTGTGCCGCCGAGCTGTGCCGCCGCGCTGAGCTGCCGAGCTGCGCCGCCGCGCAGAGCTGCCGCGCAGAGCTGCCGAGCTGCGCCGCCGCGCAGAGCTGCCGCGCAGAGCTGCCGAGCTGCGCCGCCGCGCAGAGCTGCCGCGCCGAGCTGCCGAGCTGCGCTGCCGAGCTGAGCTGCCGAGCTGAGCCGCCGCACTGGGCCGCCGAGCTGAGCCGCCGCACTGGGCCGCCGCACTGGGCCGCCGAGCTGTGCCGCCGAGCTGTGCCGCCGAGCTGGGCAGGCCGCTCAGAGACCCAGCTGCTTCGTCTCGCTCAGCTTCGCGATCGCGTCCTCGTCGCCCTCCAGCTCCACGTCGGCCGTCTTCTGCCGGCCGAGGGCGAACATCAGCAGCTCCGAGGGCTCGCCGGTCACCGTCACCACAGGTGTGCCCCGGTGGGCGACCGCAGTCTGGCCGTCAGGGCGGCGCAGCACCAGGCCGGTCGGGGCGCCACGGCCGGCGAGGCGGGCGGTGCGCTCCAGGCGGGACCACAGGGCGTCCTGGAAGACCGAGTCCAGCGGGCGCGGCGTCCAGTCCGGCTGGGCCCGCCGCACGTCCTCGGTGTGGACATAGAACTCCACCGTGTTCGACGCCTCGTCGATCTGCTTCAGCGCGAAGGGCGAGAAGCGCGGCGGGCCCGTACGGATCAGCTGGATCAGCTCCTCGTAGGGCTTCTCGGCGAACTCCGCCTGCACCCGCTCCAGACGCGGCGCGAGCTGTTTGACCAGCAGCCCGCCCGCGGCGTCCGCGCGGCGCTCGCGCACCACCACGTGCGCGGCGAGATCACGGGTGTTCCAGCCCTCGCACAGGGTCGGGGCGTCCGGGCCCTCGGCCTCCAACAGGTCGGCGAGGAGAAGTCGTTCACGCTTGGCATGGGTCGACATGCCAGCAAGCCTACGACCGCCCCGGGACCGCGCACAGTGGACACCGGCGGGCGGGGCAGCACGGTCCGGCCTGTGGACAACCGGCGGGCGCGTCCCACGGGCGCGGCACAATGGTCTGCATGACCAGCACGCCCCCGCCCAGCAGTCCCAGCGGCCTGGATCCCGAGATCGCCGCGCGCCTCAAGCGCAGCGCCGACGGACTCGTCCCCGCCATCGCCCAGCAGTACGACACCGGTGAGGTGCTGATGCTCGGCTGGATGGACGACGAGGCGCTGCACCGCACGCTCACCACGGGCCGCTGCACGTACTGGTCGCGCAGCCGCCGGGAGTACTGGGTGAAGGGCGACACCTCCGGCCACTTCCAGTGGGTGAAGTCCGTGGCCCTGGACTGCGACGCCGACACGATCCTGGTCCAGGTCGACCAGGTGGGCGCCGCCTGCCACACGGGCGCCCGTACCTGCTTCGACGAGGACGTGCTCCTCAAGGAGGCGGCCCTCGTGGACACCCAGGGCGCCGATTCCGGCGTACCGTCACTGGATCAGTAAGGTCAGCCGCCATGGACCTCGAGACGTTCCGCAAGCTGGCCACCGACCGTCGTGTCATCCCCGTCAGCCGCAAGCTCCTCGCCGACGGCGACACGCCGGTCGCGCTCTACCGCAAGCTGGCCGCCGAGCGCCCCGGCACCTTCCTCCTGGAATCCGCCGAGAACGGCCGCGCGTCCTTCTCGTGGTCCCGGTACTCCTTCATCGGCGTCCGCAGCCACGCCACCCTGACCGAGCGCGACGGACAGGCCCACTGGCTCGGCACCCCGCCCGTCGGCGTCCCCGTCGAGGGGGACCCGCTGGCCGCCCTGCGCGCCACCATCGAGGCCCTGCACACACCGCACGGAGAGGGCCTGCCCCCGTTCACCGGCGGCATGGTCGGCTACCTCGGCTACGACATCGTGCGCCGCCTGGAGAAGATCGGCCCCGGCGAGCGGGACGATCTGAAGCTCCCCGAGCTGACCATGCTGCTCACCAGCGACCTCGCCGTCATGGATCACTGGGACGGCTCGGTCCAGCTGATCGCCAACGCGATCAACCACAACGACCTCGACACGGGCGTCGACGAGGCCTACGCGGACGCGGTCGCCCGCCTCGACGCCATGGAGGCCGACCTCTCCCGCGCGGTCTCCCAGCCGCCCGCCGCGCTCCCGCCCTCCGAGCTGCCCGAGTACAGCGCCCTGTGGGGCGGCCCGGACTTCCAGGACGCCGTCGAGGACATCAAGGAGCGCATCCGGGCGGGCGAGGCCTTCCAGGTCGTCCCCTCCCAGCGCTTCGAAACGCCGTGCACGGCAAGCGCGTTGGACGTCTATCGCGTACTGAGGGCGACCAATCCCTCCCCGTACATGTACCTCTTCCGCTTCGACGGCTTCGACGTCGTCGGCTCGTCTCCCGAGGCCCTGGTCAAGGTCGAGGACGGGCAGGCGATGGTGCACCCCATCGCGGGCACCCGGCCGCGCGGCGCCACCGTCCAGGAGGACCAGGCCCTCGCCGACGAGCTGATCGCCGACCCCAAGGAGCGCGCCGAGCACCTGATGCTCGTCGACCTGGGGCGCAACGACCTGGGGCGGGTCTGCGAGCCCGGCTCCGTCGAGGTCGTCGACTTCATGTCCATCGAGCGCTACTCGCACGTGATGCACATCGTGTCCACCGTGACCGGACGCGTCTCGGCGGGCCGTACGGCCTTCGACGTGCTCACCGCCTGCTTCCCGGCCGGCACCCTCTCCGGCGCCCCCAAGCCGCGCGCGATGCAGATCATCGACGAACTCGAACCGTCCCGGCGGGGACTGTACGGCGGCTGCGTCGGCTACCTCGACTTCGCCGGCGACTCCGACACCGCCATCGCCATCCGTACGGCCCTGCTGCGCGACGGCACCGCGTACGTCCAGGCGGGCGCCGGCATCGTCGCCGACTCGGACCCCGTCGCCGAGGACGACGAGTGCCGCAACAAGGCCGCCGCGGTCCTGCGCGCGGTGCACACCGCCAACCGGCTCGGCCGGTAGCAGGCGGCGGAATCCGGGTTCTGCCCTACGAGTTCGGGCGATAGGACGAGGGTCACGTGAACCCCGGGTGACGGTTCGCCCGGGGTTCAGGCGATAGTGGACTACGTGACAGCTGTACCTCCCCCCCGATCCGAAGCCGCGGGACCCGCCCGGTCCGGCCGCCGAAGCCTCGCCGTCGCCCTGCTCAGCGGCGCCCTCGGCGCGGCCGTGGCGCTGCTCTCCACCCGGCAGAGCTGGTCGGCGGGCACCGCGACGGTGGCCGGCGGCGCCTTCCCGCTGACCGCCAAGGGCAGCGACGTCACGGGCGTGCCCGCGGCGCTCGCCATAGTGGGCCTCGCCGCACTCGTCGCCGTCTTCGCCGTCCGCAGCTCCGGGCGCTTCCTCGTCTCCGCCCTGCTCGCGCTCTCCGGCGCGGGCACGGTCGTGGCGGCGGTGCTCGGCGCGAACGACAGCTCCGCCCTCGACGAGAAGGCCGCGGCCGCCTCCGGCGACACCGCCGCCACCGCGAGCGCCCTCAGCCACACCGCCTGGCCCTACGCGGCCGCGGCGGGCGGCGCGCTCATCCTCCTCGCGGGGCTGCTCGCGCTGCGCTACGGACGGCTGTGGCCCGCGATGTCCGGCCGCTACGAGCGCGACGGGACGCCCCGGCCGCGCAAGGCCAAGCCGGTCGACCCCGACCGGCCCGAGGACATCTGGAAGGCGCTCGACCGGGGCGAGGACCCGACGGGACCGGATCCGGCCGGGACCTAGGACCGGAATCGGGCAGACCGGGCCGGGCCCTACGGCCCGGGACCTTGGTCGTGACGTGCAGAATGTGACGTGGCAGTCGCCACCCCGCGCTCCCGCCCCAGGCGTGCGTACGGGAGAATGGACGATGAGCGTCCGACTCACACACGTAATCAGCAACGAGGAGCAAGTCATGGCGGGCAGCAGCCACGGTCACACCCCGGCCGCCTGGACCGGTGTCATCATCGCCTTCATCGGTTTCTGCGTCGCGGGTGCCTTCATGGTGATGGCCAACCCGCTGGGCTTCTGGGCCGGCATGGTCATCGTCGTCCTCGGCGGTGTCGTCGGCATGGCCATGCGCGCGGCGGGCCTCGGCCAGCCGAAGAGGACCGCGGCCCCGGTCGCCGCGCACCCGGTCCGCGAGGCCGTCGGCGCCGAGAGCTGACCCCCAGGGCTTCTCGAGAGGCGGTCCCGGCACTCCCGCCGGTACCGCCTCTCGCGCGTCCGCCCGGGGCGCGCCGCACCCGCGGCGAGCGCGCCACGCCCGGGACGGGCAGAATGCGACGGGTGAACGCCGAAACCCGGAGGGTGACAGGGCCCCGACCTGCTGAGCGGCTCCTGCCGCGGCGGCTCGTCGTCCCCGCGGGGATGCTCGCGGCCGTCGCCGGTGCCTTCGCGTACGTCGGGGCCGTGGACCCCAACCAGCCAGGGCACTACCCCGTCTGCCCGCTGCTGCGCTACACGGGCCTGTACTGCCCCGGCTGCGGCGGTCTGCGCAGCGCGCACGCCTTCGTGCACGGGGACCTCGCGGCGGCTTTCACGGACAACGCGCTCGCTTTCACGGGCTACTTCGTCTTCGCGGTGGTGTGGACCGTCTGGGCGGTCCGCTCGGCGCGTGGCCGGCCGCTGCGGATCGACCTGGGGCCCGTGCACCTGTGGAGCGCGGGTGTGTTGCTCCTGGCCTTCACCGTTGTCCGGAACCTGCCCTTCGGTGGCTGGCTGCACCCTTGATCAAATGGCAAACGTCCAGGTAGTGGGACCGGCGTCAACCGGATGTGAAGCCTAGGCCTTCCTCCGGATACCATCGGAGTGACCCGTCATGACCGTCGGAACGGCGGTCTGGGGTCGACAGGCTCAACCGTTCACCGTCAGGGAAGGGGGCCGCTCGCGTGAGTGTGCTCGACGAGATCATCGACGGAGTCCGTGCCGACCTCGCGGAGCGGCAGGCGCGCGTCAGCCTCGACGAGCTCAAGGAGCGCGCGGCCAAGGCTCCCGCGGCCAAGGACGGCCTCGCCGCCCTGCGCGGCGACGGCGTCAAGGTCATCTGTGAGGTCAAGCGCTCCAGCCCGTCCAAGGGCGCGCTCGCCGCGATCGCCGACCCCGCGACCCTCGCCGCGGACTACGAGGCGGGCGGCGCGGCCGTCATCTCGGTCCTGACCGAGCAGCGCCGCTTCGGCGGCTCGCTGGCCGACCTGGAGGCGGTCCGCGCCCGGGTCGACATCCCCGTGCTCCGCAAGGACTTCATCGTCACGTCGTACCAGCTGTGGGAGGCCCGCGCGTACGGCGCCGACCTCGCGCTGCTGATCGTGGCCGCCCTCGACCAGGCCGCCCTGGAGTCCCTCATCGAGCGCGCGGAGTCCATCGGGCTCACACCGCTCGTCGAGGTGCACGACGAGGACGAGGCCGAGCGGGCGGTGGACGCCGGGGCGAAGGTCATCGGCGTCAACGCGCGCGACCTCAAGACCCTCAAGATCGACCGCTCCACCTTCGAGCGGGTCGCTCCCGAGATCCCGTCCGGCCTCATCAAGGTCGCCGAGTCCGGCGTCCGCGGGCCGCACGACCTCATCGCGTACGCCAACGCCGGCGCCGACGCGGTCCTGGTGGGCGAGTCCCTCGTCACGGGCCGTGACCCGAAGACGGCGGTCGCCGACCTCGTCGCGGCCGGGGCCCACCCCGCGCTGCGCCACGGACGGAGCTGACACCCCGGTGCACAGCGCGCCCCACGCCACCGCCGTCACCCGTCCGGGCCCACGCCCCGACGGGGGAGTGGCGTGCGTGCGGGCGGCTGCCGCCGGGGCGCGCGATCCCTACGCCCGCCTCGCCCGCGGCTGCCGGCCGCGCGGCTGCCGGGCACCGGCCCGCCGCGTCCACGGGCGCCGCGTGCGGTATGTCATCGGTGACGAACCGGGCCAGGTCAACGGCATGCGATGGCCCGCCGGCGCACGCGTATCAGGCGCCGTTCCGGGCCCGCCGCACCCCGCGGTGAGCTGACGGCTCCCCGGCTCGGCCGGGGGCTTCCCGGCTGCCGCTTTCCGTGTCCCCCGGCTCGTTTCCCGAGGACTTCGTCTCCGGGAATCGGCGGGTGGGCGGGAAGCGGACGGTGTCGTCCGGGCGACCTGTGCGTGCGCGACCGACGTGACCCCTGTCCGACCTGTAACCGGGGCTGTCGCCCCTGCGAGGTATCCGCATGCCCAGCGAGTTCTTCATTCCCGACCCCGAGGGTCAAGTTCCCACCGCCGAGGGGTACTTCGGCGCGTTCGGCGGCAAGTTCATCCCGGAGGCGCTGGTCGCCGCCGTGGACGAGGTCGCCGTCGAGTACGACAAGGCGAAGGCGGACCCCGAGTTCGCCCGCGAGCTCGACGACCTGCTCATCCACTACACCGGGCGCCCGAGCTCACTCACCGAGGTGTCCCGCTTCGCCGAACACGCCGGTGGCGCGCGCGTCTTCCTCAAGCGCGAGGACCTCAACCACACCGGGTCCCACAAGATCAACAACGTGCTCGGTCAGGCCCTCCTCACCAAGCGGATGGGCAAGACCCGCGTCATCGCCGAGACCGGCGCCGGTCAGCACGGCGTGGCCACCGCCACCGCCTGCGCGCTCTTCGGCCTCGAGTGCACGATCTACATGGGTGAGATCGACACCCAGCGGCAGGCACTCAACGTGGCCCGCATGCGCATGCTCGGCGCCGAGGTCATCGCCGTGAAGTCCGGCTCCCGCACCCTCAAGGACGCCATCAACGAGGCCTTCCGGGACTGGGTCGCCAACGTCGACCGCACGCACTACCTCTTCGGGACCGTCGCGGGGCCGCACCCCTTCCCCGCCATGGTCCGCGACTTCCACCGGGTCATCGGCGTCGAGGCCCGGCGGCAGATCCTGGAGCGCGCCGGACGGCTCCCCGACGCGGCCATCGCCTGCGTCGGCGGCGGCTCCAACGCCATCGGCCTCTTCCACGCCTTCATCCCGGACGCGGACGTACGCCTCATCGGCTGCGAGCCCGCCGGACACGGCGTGGAGACCGGGGAGCACGCCGCGACCCTGACCGCCGGTGAACCCGGCATCCTGCACGGGTCGCGGTCGTACGTCCTCCAGGACGAGGAAGGGCAGATCACCGAGCCCTACTCCATCTCGGCGGGCCTCGACTACCCGGGCATCGGACCCGAGCACTCCTACCTCAAGGACAGCGGCCGCGGCGAGTACCGCGCGGTCACCGACGACGCGGCCATGCAGGCCCTGCGCCTGCTCTCCCGCACCGAGGGCATCATCCCGGCGATCGAGAGTGCCCACGCGCTCGCCGGGGCCCTGGAGGTCGGCAAGGAGCTGGGCAAGGACGGGCTGATCATCGTCAACCTGTCCGGGCGCGGCGACAAGGACATGGACACGGCCGCCCGCTACTTCGGCCTGTACGACACCACCGCCGACGCCGTCGTCGAGCCGGACGCCGGCAGTGACACCGCCGAGATCGAGGGGGACGCCAAGTGAGCGGCAACATCCAGCTGTTGAGCGACACCCTCGCCGCCGCGAAGGCGGAGGGGCGCTCCGCGCTCATCGCGTACCTGCCGGCCGGGTTCCCGACGGTCGACGGCGGGATCGCGGCCGTCAAGGCCGTCTTCGAGGGCGGCGCGGACATCGTCGAGGTCGGTCTGCCGCACAGCGACCCCGTCCTCGACGGTCCCGTCATCCAGACCGCCGACGACATCGCCCTCAAGGGTGGCGTCAAGATCGCCGACGTCATGCGCACGGTCCGTGAGGCGCACGGGGCCACCGGGAAGCCGGTGCTCGTCATGACGTACTGGAACCCCATCGACCGCTACGGCGTCGAGCGCTTCACCGCCGAACTGGCGGAGGCGGGCGGCGCAGGCTGCATCCTGCCCGACCTGCCCGTCCAGGAGTCGGCGCTGTGGCGTGAGCACGCGGAGAAGCACGGCCTCGCGACCGTCTTCGTCGTCGCGCCCAGCAGTAAGGACGCCCGGCTCGCCGAGATCACCGCGGCGGGCAGCGGCTTCGTGTACGCGGCCTCGCTGATGGGCGTCACGGGCACGCGGGAGTCCGTGGGGGCCCAGGCCCAGGACCTGGTGCGGCGCACCAAGGCCACCACCGAGCTGCCGGTCTGCGTCGGCCTCGGCGTCTCCAACGCCACCCAGGCGGCCGAGGTGGCCGGCTTCGCCGACGGTGTGATCGTCGGCTCGGCCTTCGTCAAGCGGATGCTGGACGCGGCGGACGAGGCCGCGGGCCTCGACGCGGTCCGCGCCCTCGCGGGCGATCTGGCGAAGGGCGTGCGCGGCACGGCCTGAGACACCTTCCGCCGCGTACGCGTCCTGTTGCGTACGTAACGGACAATCCACTCACTCGAACGGGTGGACCTGGGACCGGGGAGGCGCGCTGCGCCTCCCCGGTTCGTTCTGCCGGTTGTGAGCGAGAAGAACCGTGACGGAAAGCGCACCGCCCGCGAGCGGATGGCGGTCGAGCGAGAGAAGCAGAAGTCCGCGGACAGGCGCCGCCGGGCGCTGATCGTGGGCGCGTCGGTGGTGTGCGTCCTGGCCCTTGCCGGGGTGGTGGGCATCCTCGCCGCCAACTCGGGCAAGGACAAGAAGAGCGCCGCGTCGGGCCCGGCCGTGTCGCCCTCGGGTGCGACCGGCAAGGACGGCCTCGCGATCCCCGTCGGCAAGGACAGCGCCAAGTCGACCCTCACGGTCTGGGAGGACTTCCGCTGCCCGGCCTGCCAGGCCTTCGAGACGGTGTACCGCCCGACGATCCACGAGCTGGTGGACGCCGGAAAGCTCAGGGTCGAGTACCACCTGGTCACGCTCATCGACGACGGCAGGGGCGGCAGCGGCTCCCGGCACGCGGCCAATGCCGCGGCCTGCGCCCAGGACGCCGGAAAGTTCACGGCGTTCCACGACGTGCTGTACGAGAACCAGCCCAGCGAGACCACCGACGACTTCTCGAGCGACAGCAAGCTCATCGGGCTCGCGGGCAAGGTCGACGGCCTGGACACCCCCGCCTTCCAGAAGTGCGTCAAGGACGGCACGCACAACAGCTGGGTCGTGAAGTCGAACGCGGCCTTCCAGAGCAGCGGATTCCGGGGCACGCCGACCGTGCTGCTGGGCGGCAAGAACATCTACGAGGACCAGACGATGACCCCCGCGAAGCTCAAGCAGATGGTGGAGGCGGCGAACAAGGCCTGAGCCCCGAGTCGGCCCTGTGCCCCCGGCTCGGACACGGGCCGGGGGCGACTCATGTCGTTGCTCACGTCCTGAGCCGAGTTGTGGCCTCTGTCACAGCCCCTGTCAGGGCCTCTGTTCGGGGCCCCTGTTATGGACCCGTAGCCGGGCTGCTTGCCGTGGGTCCGGTCCGGCAGGGTAGCGTCGACCCTGCCATGGATATCGCCTACATTCCCAGCCCGTCGCACGGTGTGGTGCACCTCGGCCCCATCCCGCTGCGCGGCTACGCGTTCTGCATCATCATCGGCGTCTTCGTAGCCGTCTGGCTCGGCAACAAACGCTGGATCGCCCGGGGCGGGCGGCCCGGCACGGTGGCCGACATCGCGGTGTGGGCCGTCCCGTTCGGCCTGGTCGGCGGCCGGCTCTACCACGTGATCACGGACTACGAGCTGTACTTCAGCGACGGCCGTGACTGGGTGGACGCCTTCAAGGTGTGGCAGGGCGGCCTCGGCATCTGGGGCGCGATCGCGCTCGGTGCGGTGGGCGCGTGGATCGGCTGCCGCCGACGCGGCATCCCGCTCCCCGCCTGGGCCGACGCCCTCGCCCCCGGCATCGTCTTCGCCCAGGCCATCGGGCGCTGGGGCAACTGGTTCAACCAGGAGCTGTACGGCAAGGCGACGGACGTCCCGTGGGCGCTGCACATCACGTCCTCCACGGACGGGCGCGTGCCGGGGTACTACCACCCGACGTTCCTGTACGAGTCCCTGTGGTGCGTCGGCGTCGGCTTCCTCGTCATCTGGGCGGACCGCCGCTTCAAGCTGGGCCACGGGCGGGCGTTCGCGCTGTACGTCGCCGCGTACTGCGTCGGCCGCGGCTGGATCGAGTACATGCGCGTCGACGACGCCCACCACATCCTGGGCCTGCGTCTCAACGACTGGACCGCGATGGTGGTCTTCCTCCTCGCGGTGACCTACATCGTGGTGTCGGCGCGGCTGCGGCCGGGACGCGAGGAGGTCGTCGAGCCGGACGGGGACACCCCCGACGGGGATGCGGTCGACCTCGACAAGAAGGCCGACAGCGAGGCTGACAGCAAGGCCGGCGGCAAGGCTGACGACGAGGCCGACGAGACGACCGACAAGAAGTCCGACGGCAAGAAGCTCGACACCAAGAAGTTCGACGCCAAGAAGTCCGAGGCGCAGACGGACACCGAGTCCGACGAACCCGCGCAGTCCGAGGAGTCCGCGGAATCCGAGGAGTCCGCGGAGGCGGCGAGGGGCGAGGCCGAGTCGGCCAAGAAGGTCTGAGCTCTTCCGGTACGTCGAAGGGGGCGCCGCGTCCGAGGACGCGGCGCCCCCTTCGCTCATTTCCGGCGGGAGAGCGCCAGCGTGCGGCGGGCGCCCGCCACGACCGCCGCGTCCACGAACCGGCCGTCGGGCAGGGCCTGGGCGCCCGGCTCGGTGGCGGCGGCCTTGACGATGAGCTCGGCGGTCTCGACCTCGGCCGGGGTCGGGAGATAGGCGTGTTCGATCACCGGGAGCTGGCGGGGGTGGATGGCCGCGCGGCCGAGAAAGCCCAGGGTGCGCCCGTGGGCACAGGAGGCGGCCAGGCCTTCGAGATCCCGGATGTCCGGGTAGATCGACTGCGTGGGCGGCGCGAGGCCGGCGGCCCGGGCGGCGACCACGATCCGGGCGCGGGCCCAGTCCAGGCCCGCGTCCTCCCGTACGCCCAGGTCGGCCCGTAGATCCGCCTCCCCCAGTCCGATGCCGCGCACCGCCGGGTGGGCCGCGGCGATGGTGAAGGCGTGTTCGACACCGAGGGCGGTTTCCAGGAGGGCGTACAGGGGGATCGCGCCTCCCTCGGAGGGGGCCGAGTGCTCCGCGACCCGGACGACGTCGGCCGGGGAGGTCACCTTGGGCAGCCGGAGGCCGGAGAGGCCGGGGAGCGGGGCGAGCGTCCTCAGGTCGGCCTCGGCGAAGGGACCGTCCAGCGCGTTCACGCGGACGTGGACCGGGACCGGGGGAGGGTCCGAGAGCAACTCGGCGGTGGCGGCGCGGGCGTACTTCTTGCGGTGCGGGGCGACCGCGTCCTCCAGGTCGATCAGGACGACGTCCGCGCCGGAGACGAGGGCCTTCGCCACCACTTCCGGGCGGTCTCCGGGGGCGTAGAGCCAGGTGAGCGGGAGGGCCGGGATCCTCATAGGGCGCCTTCCGATCTGAGGGTGGTGATCTCGGCCTCGGACAGGCCGAGTTCGCTGAGGACGGCGTCCGTGTCGGCGCCGTGGGGGCGGCCCGTCCAGCGGATCGCGCCGGGGGTGGTGGAGAGCCGGAAGAGCACGTTCTGCATGCGCAGGGGGCCGAGTTCGGGGTCGGCGACGGTGGTGATCGTGTCCAGGGCCGCGTACTGCGGGTCCTCCATCACATCCCGTACGTCCTGGATCGGGGCCACCGCCGCCTCCGCCTTCTCGAAGGCGTCCAGGACCTCGGCGCGGCGGTGGCGGGCGATCCAGGAGCCCACCGCCTCGTCCAGGACGTCCGCGTGGCGCGCCCGGTCGGCGCCCGTCGCGAACCACGGTTCCTCGATCAGCTCCGGGCGCCCGACCAGCCGCATCAGCCGCTCGGCGATCGACTGGGCGGAGGTCGAGACGGCGACCCAGGAGCCGTCCGCCGTGCGGTAGGTGTTGCGGGGCGCGTTGTTCGCGGAGCGGTTGCCGGTGCGGGGCTGGACGTAACCCACCTGGTCGTACCAGAGCGGCTGCGGGCCGAGCACGGTGAGGATCGGCTCGATGATCGCCATGTCGACCACCTGGCCGCGGTCCGAAGCGTCGCGGGCGCGGAGCGCGGCCATGACGGCGTACGCCGTCGCCAGGCCCGCGATCGAGTCGGCCAGGCCGAAGGGTGGGAGGGTCGGCGGGGAGTCCGGTTCGCCGGTGATCGCCGCGAAGCCGCTCATCGCCTCGGCGAGGGTGCCGAAGCCGGGGCGGTGCGCGTACGGGCCGAACTGGCCGAAGGCGGTCACGCGGGCGAGGACGAGGCGGGGGTTGGCGGCCGACAGCTCCGCCCAGCCCAGGTCCCACTTCTCCAGGGTGCCGGGCCGGAAGTTCTCGATGATCACGTCGGCGGTGGCGGCGAGACGCAGCAGGGTGGCGCGGCCGCCGGGCCTGGACAGGTCGAGGGTGATGGTGCGTTTGTTGCGGCCGAGGAGTTTCCACCACAGGCCGACGCCGTCCTTCGACGGGCCGTGGCCCCGGGAGGGGTCGGGCTTGGCCGGGTGCTCGACCTTGACGACCTCCGCGCCGAAGTCGCCGAGCATGGTGGCGGCGAGCGGTCCGGCGAACAGGGTGGCGAGGTCGAGGACGCGCAGCCCGGTGAGCGGACCGAGTTCCGTCCCCGTTTCCGCACCCGTATGCCCGCTCATGAGGTGTGCCGGGTGTGCGAGGCGGCCTGGGCGTCGATCTCGGAGCGGTACGGCATCGAGGACGAGGCGCCGACGCGCTGCACCGACAGGGACGCGGCCGTCGACGCCCATGCGAGGGCGGCGCGCATCGGCCGGCCCTCGGCGAGTGCGACCGCCAGGGTGCCGACGAAGGTGTCGCCCGCGCCGGTCGAGTCCACGGCGGTGACGCGGGGCGCGGGCACGCTGAGGGGTTCGGCGCCGCGGGCCGCGTACAGACTGCCCGCCGCGCCCAGGGTGACCACGACTTCCGGTACCTGGTCGAGCAGGGCGGTGGCCGCTTCGTGGGGGTCGGTGACGCCGGTGAGCGCGGCGGCCTCGTGCTCGTTGGGCACCAACAGGTCGATGGAGGCGAGGAGTTCGGGCGGCAGGGACTGTACGGGGGAGGGGGTCAGGATGGTCCGGACGCCGTGGCGGCGCGCGGCCTCGGCGCCCGCGAGGACGGCGGCCAGCGGGATCTCCAGCTGGAGCAGCAGCGCGCCGGCGCCGGCGATGAGGGCTTCGTCGCCGGGGGCGAGGTGGTCGACGGTGGCGTTGGCGCCGGGGATGACGACGATCGCGTTGCCGCCCTCGTCGTCCACGACGATGTGCGCGGTGCCGGACGGGCCCTCGGTGGTGCGCAGGTGGTCGGTGTCCACACCCGAGTGCTCCAGGGTCGTACGGAGCTGGGAGCCGAAGGTGTCGGCGCCCACCGCGCCGATCATCGAGACGTCGGAGCCCGCGTGAGCGGCGGCCACCGCCTGGTTGGCGCCCTTGCCGCCGGGGATCGTACGGAACTCCCGTCCCGTCACGGTCTCTCCGCGCTGGGGGGCCTTCGCGACGTACGCGACGAGGTCCATGTTCGTGCTGCCGAGCACGGCGATAAGGGTCATGGGTGACGGGTCTCCCGGTGCGTGAGCTGGTGGGTCAGCTGGGCGAGGGTGTCGAAGCCGACGCCGTCGAAGTCGGCGACGGAGGTGGCGAGGCGGTTCTTGAGGGGGGTGGTCCAGCGGTTGGGGAGCGCGGCGGGGGCGCCGGCGAGGAGGCCCGCGACGCTGCCCGCCGTCGCGCCGTTGGAGTCGGTGTCCCAGCCACCGGACACCGCGCGACAGATGGAGCCGGAGAAGTCGCCGTCCGCGTGGGTGAGGGCGGCGGTGATCAGGGCGGTGTTGGGGAGGGCGTGGACCCAGTGGTAGGCGCGGTGGGTGGTGTGCAGTGTGTCGACGACCGTGTCGAAGTCCTCGGTGGTGCGGGCGAGGTGGACGGCGTGGCGGATCGCCTCGGCCAGCCGGGAGGCGGGGGGCACGACGGTGAGGCCGGTGCGCAGGCAGGCGTGGACGTCGCCGTGGCCGGTGGCCGCCTCGGCGACGGTGGCCGCCGTGAACATCGCGGCGTACACGCCGTTCGCGGTGTGGGTGAGGGTGGCGTCCCGGTGGGCCGCTTCCGCGGCGGCGGCCGGATCGCCCGGATTGGTCCAGCCGTGGACGTCGGCGCGGATCAGGGCGCCGATCCATTCGCGGAAGGGGTTGCGGTGCTCGGCCGTGTGCGGGGGTTCGATGCCGGTGAGGAGGTTGCGGTAGGCGACGCGTTCGGCGGTGAACGTGCGGCCGGCGGGGAGTTCGTCCAGCCAGAGGCGGGCCACGTCGGCGGTCGTGAAGTCCCTGCCGTGCCGCTGGAGCAACAGGAGGTTCAGGAGGGGGTAGTTGAGGTCGTCGTCCTCGGGCATGCCGTCGATGTTCTCGGCGAGGGAGGTGGGCGCGGAGCGTCTGTTCCAGGGGTGGGCCCGCAGGAGGTCGTCGGGTACGCCCCGGGCGGTGAACCAGGTGCGCAGGGGCCAGTTTCCGCCGGCCCGGGCCAGGTCGCGGATCCCGTCGAGGGGGAGCTTCTCCACCGGTTTGCCGAGCAGACAACCGACCGCTCTGCCGAGCCAGGCGGCTTCCAGGCGGGCCTGGGCGGGGGCCGATGCGGGCTCCGGCCGGGCGGGCCAGTCCGGGCAGTGGGCCTTGATCCGCTCCAGGTCCGTCGGCTCCGTGTCCGCCAACCCGCTGGGCAGCTCCGCCAGTTCGTCCAGGAGGTCTCCCGCCAGTGCGCGCAGATACCGCGAGGCCGGAGTCGGGGACGTGCCCGCGCGCGGTGGGGCCTTTGCTCCGCCCGCCGCGTGCCAGCGGGCGGCGATCGCCTCCGGTGCGCGGCCGTCCTGGTACGCCTGGGCGAGTTCGTGGCCGAGCAGGTCCTCGGGCTGGACCCAGGTCAGTCGGAGCATCATGGGGTCCCCGTCAGCTCGGCGTACGCGGACTCGTGGGCGCGGCGACGGCCCACGTCACGAGCGAAGATCTCGCGGGTCACCCCGGTGAGGGTGGCCGCCGGGGCGTGCAGGTCCAGGCGGCTGGACTCGGCGACGGTCTTGGCCCAGTCGTGGGGGATCTCGGAGCCGAGGGCACCGGCGAGGGCGCCGGACATGGTGGCGATGGAGTCGCAGTCGCGGCCGTAGTTCACCGAGCCGAGGACCGCGTGCCGGTAGTCGCCCCCGGACACCACCAACATGCCCAGGGCGACGGGGAGTTCCTCGATCGCGTGGAGGCGGGAGGGGCGGCGGGCGGCGAGGGAGGGGGAGCGGTAGTCGGGGCCGACCGTGTCGTAGGGGGCCACCGCCTTGCGGAGCGGGATCAGCGCCGACTCGAAGTCCTTGTGGCGGGCGGCGACTTCGCAGACCGCCTCGATCGCCGACCGGGTGCCGTCCTTCGCCAGGGACAGGCAGGCCGCGACGACCGAGTCCGGGCTCGCCCCGGGCGCGCACGCCGCCGCGACCCCCGCCGCGAAGACGCCCGCCGCCTCCCGTCCGTACGACGACTGGTGGGCGCCCGCGACGTCGAGCGCCTCGGTGTACGCGCCCGCCGGGTTGGCCGCGTTGACCAGGCCGACCGGCGCCATGTACATCGCGGCGCCGCAGTTGACGATGTTGCCGGTGCCGGCCTCCCGTGGGTCCACATGGCCGTAGTGGAGGCGGGCCACCAGCCACTTCTCCGCGAGGAAGATCCGCTGGAGGGGGATGGCCTCGGCCTCCAGTTCCGGGATCCAGCGCGGGCCCGTCATGAGGTCGGGGACCAGGTGCTCGGCGACGGCGTACGCGTCGAGGTGGTCGCGGACGGTGGCGTACACGCGTACCAGCGCGTGGGTCATCAGGGTGTCGTCGGTGACGTGTCCGTCGCCCTTGTGGTACGGGGCGATGGGGCGGGCGGTGCGCCAGGCGTCGCCGTTCCAGGGGCCGACGATGCCGTGGATCCGGCCGCCGTGCCGTTCGACGATCTGCTCGGGGGTGTAGCCCTCGACGGGGCCGCCGAGCGCGTCGCCGACGGCGGCTCCGACGAGGGCTCCGGTGATGCGTTCGTCGAGGGTTCCCGATCCTTCTCCTTTGGGCGTCATGCCCGAATCATCCCTCTGGGGTGGCCAGTTCCGTCGCTTCCAGGAGGTCGGCGAGTCCGATCAGGTCCGTGCCCGTGAGCCGGGGCAGCGCGCAGCCGGACAGGATGCGGCAGGCGTCGCGCCAGGAGGCCGGGATCGCGGCGCCGCCGCCCAGCGCGCCGGTGAGCGCGCCCGCGAGGGCCGGGGCCGAGTCCGCGACCCGGGACAGACAGGCGGCGGCGGGCACCGCCTCCGCGATCCGGCCGCGTGCGGCGGTGGCCAGGGCGAGGGCGACCGGCACGGTCTCCGCCGCCGCGATGCCGTAGCTGTAGACGTGGTCGACGATCTGGTGTTCCAGGAGGGGGACCAGGGCGAAGGTGTCCTCACTGGCGCGGGCGAGCCGCAGTGCGTGCCGTGCGTTGCGGCCGATCTCCGTCGACTCGGGGAGCTCGGCGAGGGCGGCGTCCGCGCAGGCGTCGACGTCGGCCCCGGCGAGGGCGAGCGCGAGGGCCGCGGCCATCGCGCGGGCGCCGTGCACCCCGTCGCCGTCCTGGGTGTAGCGGGCGTCGAACTCGGCGAGTTCCGCGGCGAGTCGGGGGTCGCCCGGGTGTGCCACGGCGAGCACGCAGGCCCGTACGCAGGCCGCGTCGTCGAAGTAGTGCGGGTTGTCGTGGCCGGTGGCGGGCGGGCGCAGCCCGGTGGCGAGGTTGCCGAGGCCCGCCCGTACGGAGATCCGGGCGCGGAGGGGGAGCAGCGCGGACTCGACCTCGGGGGCGCGCTCGGCGGCCGCGGCGACCTCGCTGGCGACGGCGTTCCAGGACAGGTCGATGGACGCCCGCATCCGGCGTTCCCGGCTCAGGTCGCCGAGCGCGCTGCGGTCCCCGGCGCGCAGCACGGCCTCCGCCGCGAACGCCGCCCATTCCGCGTCGTCCGACGGGCCGAGCCGCAGGGGTTCCGGCGGCTGGTTGAGCGCGATGGGTACGGGCAGGGTCGTCGTCGCGTTCTGTTCCGCGAAGGTGTCCAGCTCGCGGGTCAGCCGCCGGGTCCACTCGGGCATCCGGGCCGCGCGGTGCCGGCCGGCGGGCCAGCCCGCGGCGTCGCCCGCGGCCAGCCCGAGCAGGAGGCCCTCGATCCGGCGGGCGCGTGGGGCGGGTGCGGGGGCTGCGCCCGGCTCGGTACGGGGGGCGGCGTCCGACGAGAGTGAGTCCCCGGTGTCGGTCGTCGAGGGGGAGTCCCCGGTGTCGGACGTCGAGAGTGAGTCCCCGGTGTCGGTCGTCGAGGGGGAGTCCCCGGTGTCGGTCGTCGAGAGTGAGTCCCCGGTGTCGGTCGTCGAGGGGGAGTCCCCGGTGTCGGTCGTCGAGAGTGAGTCCCCGGTGTCGGACGTCGAGAGTGAGTCCTCGATGTCGCAGATCGAGACCGATCCCCCGGCTTCCGGTGCCGAGGCCGATCCCGTGCCGGGTTCGTCGCCCACCAGGCCGGGTCTCATGGCTGCACCTCGTCATCGTCGTCGGCAAGGATGTAATCGCTGGTGAGGGCGTACAGGTCGGGGGGTGGAGGTGCCGTGCTCCCGGTTCCCCACTTCCCGTCGTCCCCCGGTGTGAGCAGCTCCGCCACGTCCAGTACGTGGTGGCCCGCCATGGAGGGCAGGCAGCTGCCGCGCGCCGGGCCGATCGCCGCCGCCCAGTCCGCCGGGATCGCGGCGGCGCCCCGGGTCGCCCCGGCCAGCGCGCCCGCCACCGCGGCCGTGGTGTCGGCGTCGCGGCCCATGTTGACGGCGGTCAGGACGGACTCGGTGAAGTCGCCGTCGGCGGCGGCGTACGCGCCGAAGGCGAGGGCGACGGCCTCCGGGGCCAGGTCGGTCCAGGGGTAGCCGCCGATGACGACCGCCGAGCGGACCGCCCGTTCCCCGCGGTGGGCGACGGCCACCGCCCGGCGCAGGGAGCGGGCCGTCCAGGAGTCGTCCGGGATCACGGCGAGCGCGGAGGCGACCACCGCGATCGTGGCGGCGCCCGCCATCGCCGCCGCGACCCCCGCCGCGACCGCCTGGCCGCCGTAGATGCCCTCGCCTTCGTGGCTCACCGAGCCGTCGATCGCCACCAGCCGGGCCGCCTCCGCCGGGCGGCCCGCCGCGAAGACGCCGAAGGGGGCCGCGCGCATCGCCAGGCCGTCGCTCCAGGCGTGCCGGTGCTGGGCGGAGATGGGGGCCGCGAGTCCCCGGCGCAGGTTCTCCAGGGTGCCGCGCTCGCTGAAGCCGGCGCCCCGGAACGGCCCCTCGTCGCGGTCGGCGATCCACTGGTGCCAGGCCGCCTCGACATGCGTCACGGTGAGCGCCGAGCCGTGCCGGGCCAGCAGCAGCCCCGAGAAGATCGCGTACTCCGTGTCGTCCGTCCCGGCCGGGTGCTCGGCGACGTACCCCGTGATCCGTCCCCACTTCGCGCGGATCTGCGACGGCCTCATGTTCTCGGCGGGCGCGCCCAGCGCGTCCCCGACGGCGAGGCCGAGCAGCGCGCCGCGGGCCCGCTCGCGCACAGCGGCCGAGTCCCCGGGTGCCGGGACGGAGGGAATGCAGGCGATGGAAGCCATACGGTGCCTCTCCTCTCAGGGCGCAGAGCCCTTTGGGGATGTGTCCCACGGGAGGGGGCGGGGAGAGCCGTCCGCGGCTCCTCATTCACCCGGTCGACATCTGTGCATGATCCTTAACAGATGAGCGCTTGAGGGCAAAACCGCAGGTTAGCCCAGCCTTTCCTTGCTGGCGGAGAAGAAATTCCAGGCGTAGTTTCGTGGTTGTCGAAAAGTAGAAACAGTCCAATCGACGGATCCTGGGGGACCGGTATGTCCATCATCGAGACCGAGGCGACGCTGCACGAGGCGCACCGCGACAACCACACCCACCGGGATGTGAACGGCGGATGGCTGCGCCCGGCCGTGTTCGGCGCGATGGACGGGCTCGTGTCCAACCTCGCCCTGATGACCGGTGTCGCCGGCGGGTCCGTCTCCCATCGGACGATCGTCATCACCGGGCTCGTGGGCCTGGCCGCAGGCGCCTTCTCCATGGCCGCGGGCGAGTACACCTCCGTCGCCTCGCAGCGCGAGCTCGTCCAGGCCGAACTCGACGTCGAGCGCCGTGAGTTGAGCAAGCATCCGCAGGACGAGGAGCGCGAGCTCGCCGCGCTGTACGAGTCGCGCGGCGTCGATTCCGCGCTCGCCCGCGAAGTGGCCAAGCAGCTCTCGCGCGACCCCGAGCAGGCCCTGGAGATACACGCCCGCGAAGAGCTCGGCATCGACCCCGGCGACCTGCCCTCCCCGGCCGTCGCCGCCGTGTCGAGCTTCGGCTCCTTCGCCCTGGGTGCCCTGCTCCCGCTGCTGCCGTATCTGCTCGGCGCGACCGTCCTGTGGCCCGCGCTGCTGCTCGCGCTGATCGGGCTCTTCGCGTGCGGCGCGATCGTGGCCCGGGTGACGGCTCGAACCTGGTGGTACAGCGGAATCCGGCAGCTCGCGCTCGGGGGTGCCGCGGCGGGTGTGACATACGTCCTGGGCAGCCTGTTCGGCACCGCCGTAGGATGATGTCTCGCGCACTTATGCATGGGACTGTATAAGTAGCCGTTACTCGCTGGTTTCGATTGCTTAACCACTGGGAATGAGCCGTAAGCGCTGCGGGCAATGAGGCCTGCGCCGCGCCAGTGCGGTGGGTGACGTTGCCTGCCGTGCTCCGGGCCCACGGACACCGATCTGTCCGCTTAGGCCCCCTTAACTTCACTGTCGTGCGAGGTACCCCCACGCCACCCCTGGGTGTCCGCATGTTGGAACGCAGTATCCGGTTCCCGAGAACCACTCCATCATGTAACCTGCACGAAATTTTGCACCCCTAAGCAGAGGGCCAACGTCGTCCCTCGGCACATGCATATGCCACGACGACGACGGGAGAGCCGATGCGTACGCCGCGCCAGCCGTCCCAGCACTCCACGAATGGCCAGAACTGGTCCTTCATGGATGCTCGCCCTGCTGCGCAGGGTATGTACGACCCCCGCAACGAGCACGACGCCTGTGGCGTCGGCTTCGTGGCCACCCTCACCGGTGAGGCGAGCTACGCGCTGGTCGAGCAGGCGCTCACCGTGCTGCGCAACCTGGAGCACCGGGGTGCCACCGGCGCCGAGCCCGACTCGGGCGACGGTGCGGGCATCCTGTCCCAGGTCCCCGACGCGTTCCTCCGTGAGGTGGCCGGATTCGAGCTGCCCGAGGCCGGCGCGTACGCGGTCGGTATCGCCTTCCTGCCGCAGGACGGCACCGAGGACGCCGTCTCACGGATCGAGACGATCGCCGCCGACGAGGGCCTGACCGTCCTCGGCTGGCGCGAGGTCCCGGTCGCCCCCGAGCTGCTCGGCGCCACCGCCCGCTCCACGATGCCCGCCTTCCGCCAGATCTTCGTCACGGACGGCGTCTCGACCGGCATCGAGCTGGACCGCAAGGCGTTCGTGCTGCGCAAGCGCGCCGAGCGCGAGGCCGACGTGTACTTCCCGTCGCTCTCCGCGCGCACCATCGTCTACAAGGGCATGCTGACCACCGGCCAGCTGGAGCCCTTCTTCCCGGACCTGTCCGACCGCCGCTTCGCCTCCGCGATCGCGCTCGTGCACTCCCGGTTCTCCACCAACACCTTCCCGAGCTGGCCGCTCGCCCACCCGTACCGCTTCGTCGCGCACAACGGCGAGATCAACACGGTCAAGGGCAACCGCAACTGGATGAAGGCCCGCGAGTCCCAGCTGGTCTCCGACCTCTTCGGTGACAAGGGCCTGGAGCGGGTCTTCCCGGTCTGTACGCCCGACGCGTCCGACTCCGCCTCCTTCGACGAGGTGCTCGAGCTCCTCCACCTCGGCGGCCGCTCGCTCCCGCACTCCGTGCTGATGATGATCCCGGAGGCGTGGGAGAACCACGACTCCATGGACCCGGCCCGCCGCGCCTTCTACCAGTTCCACTCCACGATGATGGAGCCCTGGGACGGCCCGGCCTGTGTCACCTTCACCGACGGCACCCAGGTCGGCGCGGTCCTCGACCGCAACGGTCTGCGCCCCGGCCGCTACTGGGTCACCGACGAGGGTCTCGTCGTCCTCGGCTCCGAGGTCGGCGTCCTCGACATCGACCCCGCGAAGGTCGTCCGCAAGGGCCGCCTCCAGCCCGGCAAGATGTTCCTCGTCGACACCGCCGAGCACCGCATCATCGAGGACGACGAGATCAAGGCCGCCCTCGTCGCCGAGAAGCCGTACACGGAGTGGCTGGAAGCCGGCGAGATCGAGCTCTCCGACCTCCCCGAGCGCGAGCACATCGTGCACACCCACGCCTCGGTCACCCGCCGCCAGCAGACCTTCGGCTACACCGAGGAAGAGCTGCGCATCATCCTCGCGCCGATGGCCAACACCGGCGGTGAGCCGCTGGGCTCCATGGGCACGGACTCCCCGATCGCGGCCCTGTCCGCGCGCCCGCGTCTGCTCTTCGACTACTTCACCCAGCTGTTCGCGCAGGTCACCAACCCGCCGCTGGACGCGATCCGCGAGGAGCTCGTCACCTCGCTGCGCTCCTCGCTCGGCCCGCAGGGCAACCTCCTGGAGCCCACGGCCGCGTCCTGTCGTAGCGTCACCCTGCCCTTCCCGGTGATCGACAACGACGAGCTGGCCAAGCTCATCCACATCAACGCCGACGGCGACATGCCGGGCATGAAGGCCGCGACGCTGTCCGGTCTCTACCGGGTCAGCGGTGGCGGCGACTCCCTGGCCGCGCGGATCGAGGAGATCTGCGCGGAGGCCGACGCGGCCATCGAGAACGGCGCCCGTCTGATCGTCCTGTCGGACCGCCACTCCGACGCCGAGCACGCGCCGATCCCCTCGCTGCTGCTCACCGCGGCCGTCCACCACCACCTCATCCGCACCAAGCAGCGCACCCAGGTGGGCCTGCTGGTCGAGGCGGGCGACGTCCGCGAGGTCCACCACGTGGCCCTCCTCATCGGCTTCGGCGCCGCCGCGGTCAACCCCTACCTGGCGATGGAGTCGGTCGAGGACCTGGTCCGCGCCGGCACCTTCCTGACCGGCATCGAGGCCGAGCAGGCCATCCGCAACCTGATCTACGCGCTCGGCAAGGGCGTCCTCAAGGTCATGTCCAAGATGGGCATCTCCACCGTCGCCTCCTACCGCGGCGCCCAGGTCTTCGAGGCCGTCGGCCTCGACCGGGCCTTCGTCGAGAAATACTTCAACGGCACCGCCACCAAGATCGGCGGCGCGGGTCTCGACGTCATCGCCAAGGAGGTCGCGGCGCGGCACGCCAAGGCCTACCCGGCTTCCGGCATCGCACCGGCGCACCGGGCCCTCGACATAGGCGGCGAGTACCAGTGGCGCCGCGAGGGTGAGCCGCACCTGTTCGACCCGGAGACGGTCTTCCGCCTCCAGCACTCGACGCGCTCCGGCAGCTACGACATCTTCAAGAAGTACACGGACCGGGTGAACGAGCAGTCCGAGCGCCTGATGACGCTCCGCGGCCTGTTCGGCTTCACGTCCGACCGGCAGCCGATCCCGCTCGACGAGGTCGAGCCGGTGAGCGAGATCGTCAAGCGCTTCTCCACCGGTGCCATGTCGTACGGCTCCATCTCCAAGGAGGCGCACGAGACCCTCGCCATCGCCATGAACCAGCTGGGCGGCAAGTCCAACACCGGCGAGGGCGGCGAGGACGCGGACCGGCTCTACGACCCGGCGCGCCGCTCGTCGATCAAGCAGGTCGCCTCCGGCCGCTTCGGCGTCACGTCGGAGTACCTGGTCAACGCCGACGACATCCAGATCAAGATGGCGCAGGGCGCCAAGCCCGGCGAGGGCGGCCAGCTGCCCGGCCACAAGGTCTACCCCTGGGTCGCCAAGACCCGGCACAGCACCCCGGGCGTGGGCCTGATCTCCCCGCCCCCGCACCACGACATCTACTCCATCGAGGACCTGGCCCAGCTGATCCACGACCTCAAGAACGCGAACCCGCAGGCGCGGATTCACGTCAAGCTGGTCTCCGAGGTCGGTGTCGGCACGGTCGCCGCGGGTGTCTCCAAGGCGCACGCGGACGTGGTGCTCATCTCCGGCCACGACGGCGGTACGGGCGCCTCCCCGCTGACCTCCCTGAAGCACGCGGGCGGCCCCTGGGAGCTCGGCCTCGCCGAGACGCAGCAGACGCTGCTGCTCAACGGCCTGCGCGACCGTATCGTCGTGCAGACCGACGGCCAGCTGAAGACCGGCCGTGACGTCGTCATCGCCGCGCTGCTCGGCGCCGAGGAGTTCGGTTTCGCGACCGCGCCGCTCGTCGTCTCCGGCTGCGTCATGATGCGCGTCTGCCACCTGGACACCTGCCCGGTCGGCATCGCCACCCAGAACCCGGTGCTGCGCGACCGCTTCGCCGGCAAGGCCGAGTACGTCGTGAACTTCTTCAAGTTCATCGCCGAAGAGGTCCGCGAGATCCTCGCCGAGCTGGGCTTCCGCACCATCGAGGAGGCCGTCGGCCACGCCGAGAACCTCGACGTGGAGCGGGCGGTCACCCACTGGAAGGCGCAGGGCCTGGACCTGTCCCCGCTCTTCCACGTGCCCGAGCTGCCCGAGGGCGCGGTGCGCCACCAGGTCGTCGCCCAGGACCACGGTCTGGAGAAGGCGCTCGACAACGAGCTGATCAAGCTCGCCGCCGACGCGCTGGCCGCGAACACCCAGGCCGATGCCCAGCCGGTGCGCGCCCAGGTCGCGATCCGCAACATCAACCGCACGGTCGGCACCATGCTCGGCCACGAGGTGACGAAGAAGTTCGGTGGCGGGGGCCTGCCCGACGACACCATCGACATCACCTTCACCGGCTCCGCGGGCCAGTCCTTCGGCGCCTTCCTGCCGCGCGGTGTCACGCTGCGCCTGGAGGGCGACGCCAACGACTACGTCGGCAAGGGCCTCTCCGGCGGCCGGGTGATCGTCCGTCCCGACCGGGGCGCCGACCACCTCGCCGAGTACTCGACCATCGCGGGCAACACCATCGCGTACGGCGCGACGGGCGGCGAGCTCTTCCTGCGCGGCCGCACCGGCGAGCGCTTCTGCGTCCGCAACTCCGGCGCGACGGTGGTCTCCGAGGGCGTGGGCGACCACGGCTGCGAGTACATGACCGGCGGTCACGCGGTCGTCCTCGGCGAGACGGGCCGCAACTTCGCGGCCGGCATGTCCGGTGGCATCGCGTACGTCGTCGACCTGAACCGCGACAACGTCAACGTCGGCAACGTGGGCGCCGTCGAGGCCCTCGACGAGACCGACAAGCAGTGGCTGCACGACGTGGTGCGCCGCCACCAGGAGGAGACCGGCTCGACCGTCGCCGAGAAGCTCCTGGCGGAGTGGGACACGGCGGTGGACCGCTTCAGCAAGATCATCCCCAGCACGTACAAGGCAGTGCTCGCCGCCAAGGACGCCGCCGAGCGAGCCGGACTCCCCGAGTCCGAGATCACCGAGAAGATGATGGAGGCGGCGACCAATGGCTGATCCCAAGGGCTTTCTGAACCACGGCCGCGAGGTCGCCAGGACCCGCCCCGTCGAGGAGCGCGTCAAGGACTGGAACGAGGTCTACGTTCCGGGTTCGCTGCTCCCGATCATCTCCAAGCAGGCCAGCCGTTGCATGGACTGCGGGATCCCGTTCTGCCACAACGGCTGTCCGCTGGGGAACCTGATCCCCGAGTGGAACGACTACGCCTACCGCGAGGACTGGGGGGCCGCGTCCGAGCGTCTGCACGCCACGAACAACTTCCCGGAGTTCACGGGCCGCCTGTGCCCCGCTCCCTGCGAGTCGGCGTGTGTGCTCGGCATCAACCAGCCCGCCGTGACCATCAAGAACGTCGAGGTCTCGATCATCGACAAGGCGTGGGACACGGGCGACGTCGCCCCGCGGATCCCCGAGCGCCTGTCGGGCAAGACCGTCGCGGTCATCGGTTCGGGCCCGGCGGGTCTGGCCGCCGCCCAGCAGCTCACCCGGGCGGGCCACACGGTCGCCGTGTACGAGCGCGCCGACCGCGTCGGCGGCCTGCTGCGCTACGGCATCCCCGAGTTCAAGATGGAGAAGCGGCACATCAACCGCCGCATCGAGCAGATGCGCGCGGAGGGCACCCGCTTCCGCACCGGCATCGAGATCGGCCGCGACCTCAAGGCGACGGACCTGCGCAAGCGGTACGACGCCGTGGTCATCGCCGCCGGTGCGACGACCGCGCGTGACCTCCCGGTCCCCGGCCGCGAGCTCAACGGCATCCACCAGGCCATGGAGTACCTGCCGCTGGCCAACAAGGTGCAGGAGGGCGACTACGTGGCGCCCCCGATCACGGCCGAGGGCAAGCACGTCGTGGTCATCGGCGGCGGCGACACCGGCGCGGACTGCGTGGGCACCGCCCACCGCCAGGGCGCGGCCTCGGTCACCCAGCTGGAGATCATGCCGCGACCGGGCGAGGAGCGGAACCCGGGCCAGCCCTGGCCGACGTTCCCGATGCTCTACAAGGTCACCTCCGCGCACGAGGAGGGCGGTGACCGCGTCTACGCGGTCTCCACCACCCACTTCGAGGGCGACGAGGACGGCAACGTCCAGTGGCTGCACCTCACCGAGGTCGAGTTCGTCGACGGCAAGCTGAACCAGAAGCCGGGCACGGAGCGCAAGATCCCCGCCCAGCTGGTCACGCTGGCCATGGGCTTCACCGGCACCGACGTCGAGAACGGCGTGGTCTCGCAGTTCGGCCTGGAGCTCGACGCGCGCGGCAACATCGCCCGCGACGCCGAGTTCGCGACCAACGTGCCCGGCGTGTACGTCGCCGGTGACGCCGGCCGCGGCCAGTCGCTGATCGTCTGGGCCATCGCGGAGGGCCGCTCTGCCGCCCGCGGGGTCGACCGCTTCCTGACCGGGGCCAGCGACCTGCCGGCCCCGATCCGCCCGACGGACCGCTCGCTGATGGTCTGACGCTCCACCCCGATGAACGTCCCGTACAACGGCGTACGGAACTGAACGCGGCGCCTGCCTTGTCCCCGACCGGACGGTGGTGGGCGCCGTGGTGCGTCGCCGGCAGGTCGGGCCGGCGGCGGAGCGTCGTGGCGGCCGGTCTCAGTCGGCCGGGCGCCCGGTGTCGTCCGGCCAGACCCCTATGTGGTCCTGCTCCAGTTCCAGCATCACCCGGTCCTCCATCCCGAGGGCCGCGGTGTACTCGGCGGGCAGCTGGAGCCGGCCGGCCCGGTCCAGCGTCGCGAACTCCCGTGCCACCAGGGACTCCTGGCCCTGCGCGTCGACCTCCGTGCGGCGCAGCACCTCCGTCGAGGTACGGCCGTCACGGATCGCGACCGCGCGCCGGACCTCGCCGGCGACCGCCTGGTCGTGCGTGACGATCACGATCGTCGTGCCCAGCTCCTCGTTGGCCCGGCGGAACGCCGCGAAGACCTCCGCGCCGGTCGCCGAGTCGAGTTCGCCGGTCGGCTCGTCGGCGAGCAGCACGGACGGCGCGTTGGCGAGGGCCACGGCGATCGCGACCCGCTGCTGCTGCCCGCCGGACATCTGCGACGGACGGCGGCCGTGGCAGTCGGCGACGCCGAGCATCGTGAGCAGCTCCTGCGCCCGCTCGGCCCGCCGCTTCCCGCGGCCCCGGCCGCCCCTCAACTGCATGGGCAGCGCCACGTTCTGGGCCGCCGTCAGATAGGGGAGGAGATTGCGGGCCGTCTGCTGCCAGACGAAGCCGACCACCTCACGGCGGTAGCGCAGCCGGTCCTTCGCGTTCATCGTGAGCAGATCGCGGCCCGCGACCCGCGCGGCGCCCGCGGTGGGCACGTCGAGGCCGGCGAGGATGTTCATCAGGGTCGACTTGCCGCTGCCGGAGGCACCGACCAGCGCCATCAACTCGCCCTCCCGGACCAGCAGATCGAGCCCCTGGAGCGCCTGTACCTCCACCCCCGCGGAGCCGCCGCGACCGGGGGAGCCGCCCCCGGCCGACCGGCCGGAGAAGATGCGGACCAGCCGGTCGCAGGCGATCAGGGCGTCCCGTCCGTACGCGGGCCGGTCGCGGCGCGCCGCCGCCCGGTGCTCCAGCTCCGCCAGGCTCGTCCGCGAGGTCGTCGCACGGGTCATCGCATGCCTCCTGTCCTGAGTTCGGTGATCGACGTACGGCGCCCCGCCCACCAGGCCTGCGCGACGGCCACCGCCCACGCCAGCAGCACCGTGCCCGCCGCGGGCAGGAGCAGCGACCACACGTCGGTACGCAGCGACGCGCCGACCACCGGCACTCGGCCCGCCGCGGTGGCCAGCGCGAGACGTTCCAGGTCGATGCCGGGAGCGAGCAGCCGGACCGTGGCCCAGCCGGCGAGCATCCCGCCCGAGGCCGCGAGCAGCGCCTGGGGCAGCGCGTCCAGGCTGAGCAGCCGACGGCCCTGGCGGGGCGTGAGGCCCATGGTGCGCAGCCGGGCCAGCAGCGCGGCCCGTTCCGGAGCGGACTGAAGGAGGGAGAGCAGCAGGGCGAGCACGGCGTACCCCGCACCGGCCAGGGTGGCCGTGGTGTAGATCCGCTCGGCGCCCGCCTGCAACGGCGCATCGGAGAGCGCCGCCCGTTCCTCGCCGCGCAATGTCACGGTGAGGCCCTTCCCGGCGCCGCGCACGGCCGTCCGCAGGGCCGGTGCGTCGAGTGCGGCACCGGTCGCCAGCAGCGCCGTCGGGTCGGAGTGTGTGAGGCCCGCGGCGTCGACCAGCAGGAAGTCGGCACCGGGGGCGGCGGGGGTGCGGGAGCGTACGGCGGCGATCCGGACGGTGAGGTCACCGGCGAGGGACGTGATCCGACGCGGTGCGCGGCCCAGGCGCTCCGCGAGACCGGGGGAGGCGACGGCGTTCAGCACACCGCCCGTCCCCGCACCCTTCGCCCCCTTCGGCTTCAGCACATCCGCGGGGAAGGCCCCGAGTCCCGTCTGCCGGGCCAGCCGGGCGTACGACGCCGGCTCGACCCCGATCAGCGTCAGGCCCTCCTTCGCCCCTGCCCCGCCGGAGGTGAGCTCCGCCGTGCGCTCGATCCGCACGGCCGTCACCGCACGTACGCCCGCGACCTTCCGTACCGCCCCTGCCACGCCCGCCGGGAGCGGCGTCACCTCGCCCGGTCCCGCGATCCGCGCGTCCGCGCCGGTCGTCAGCAGCGCGGCCCGGTCGCGGGCGTCGGACACCCCGGCGAGCACGGAACCGCCGAACGCCGCCGTCGTCAGGGCCAGCAGCAGCGCCAGCAGCGGCAGCGCGACGCCCACCGTCGAGGAGCGGCCCGCGCGGGCCAGCGACAGGAAACCGACCACCCCGCGCCCTCGCGCGGCCGGCCGGGCGGCCCACCGCAGCGGCAGCGGATACAGCCGTACGAGCACCAGCGCCGCGATCAGCCCGACCAGGACCGGAGCGGCGCTCACCAGAAGGTCGCCCGCGCCGGACGCGCCGCGCCGCCGCAGCGCCACGACCGAGCCGACGGCCAGCACCAGCACGGTGAGTTCGGCGACCGTGCGGCGTCTGCCGGGCCTGGCGTGGGCGAGATCGTCGCGTTCCGCATGCGCCCGCGGCGTGCGGTGCGCCACGACCGCCCGCGCCGGCAGTACGGCACAGGCGAGGAGAGCGACGGCGGACGCCCCGAGCACGGCGGGCAGGAGCCGGGCCTCGTCGACGGTGAGCACGGCGAGCAGCAGACCGGCCGCGGCCGCGGGCACCGCCACGACCGCGGTCTCGGCGAGGAGCCGTCCGGCGATCCCCCGCAGCGAGCCGCCCCGCGCACGCAGCAGGGCGAGTTCGGCGGCCCGGCGGACGGCGACCAGCCCGCCGGCCATCACCAGGACGACGGCGGCGACCGCGCCGATCCCGAACGCCCCGACCGCCACGACGGGCGTGATCGCCGCGCGGGTCGTCGAGTAGGAGCCGACGACGGTCTCCAGATCGGTGGCGACGGCCGCGGTGCTCCCGGCCACCTCGCGCATCCGCAGCAGCTCGGGCCCGCCTTCGAGGGAGGCGATCCGGGAGACGAGCCCCGGGACGTCCTGTGCGGTGAGCCGTTCGGTGGCGGGGGCGAATCGCCAGTACAACTCCGGCTGTCCCTGGCTGCCGAGGAGCACCGGGGCGGCGCCGGGTGCCAGCAGGAGGGCCGCCTCCCAGTAGAACGGCGACGGGGGGGACGGGTCCGCGGCCACGCCCGGGGTGCGCAGGACCGGCTCCGCGGACCAGTAACCGCCCCGCGGATGCCGGGGCTCCACGATCCCGGTGATCCGCACGGCCAGCGGCGTACCCCCGAAGCCGTCCACGTCGATGACGGAACCGACCCGCAGCCGCAGCGTCCGGGCGGTCGCCTCGGTCACGGCGGCCTCGACCTTCCTGGTGTCCGCCGTCACCTCCCCGGCGGCGGTGGGGAGCCGTCCGCCGCGCACGATGGCGTGGGCGGCGAGTTCCGACTGCGCGGCCAGCGTGAAACGGGGCGGCGCGTCGATCACCGGCAGCCAGGAGTTCAGCCCGACGAGGCTCTTGGAGGTCCGCACCCCGTAGGCCGACTCCGTGGGGTCCGCCCGCAGCGGCGCGGGCAGCCTGGCCAGCGCCGCGCGCCGGACGGCCGCGAGTGCCGGGGGCCGCACCGCCTTCTCCCGGGTGGCCTGCGCGATCTCCAACCCCGGCTGCGGTGCGCTCAGTTCCACCGAGGTGGCGGCCGGGGGCGCCCCCGCGATCTCCTGCCGCAGCCCTTTCGTCTCGTACGCGTCAAGGGCCCGCGGCAGCGCCGCCGCGAGGAACGCCGTGACCAGCACGAGCACTCCGAACGCGACGGCCGCCCCGGGGGCGGTCCGCAGCCGCGTACGCACCCAGGGCGCCACACCGCGCTCCGTGCGCTGCCTCCACCAGGCCATCTCAGCTGTCCCCCTGGTGGCGGAGCGCGACCGCCGGGTCGGCGCGGCGGACGGCCGTCGCGGCACTGATCAGCAGGGGCAGGGCCGCGACGCCCACGAGGAGCAGCGCCACCTGGGACACCGGGAGTTCGACCAGGACGCGGGGGACCGGTCGCGCGGCACCCGGGGTCAGCACGATCAGCGGGACGACCGCCCGGGTCAGGACGGTGCCGAGGCCGAGACCGGCGAGCAGACCGGCCCCGATCAGCAGGCCCTGCTCCACGGCGACCAGCCGGGCGAGTTCCCGGCGGCCCGCGCCCAGGGCCCTGAGCACGGCGAACTCCGCGGACCGCTCGCGCCGGGAGCCCGCGGTGCCCACCGCGAAGCCGCCCGCGGCGAGGGCCGCGGCGGCCACCGCCACCGCCAGCAGCGCCGCGCGGGGCCCGGCGCCGAGCGGGTCGCCCAGCAGCCGGTCCGCGGCCTCGTCCCGTACGAGCACCTGGTCGGGCTCGATGTCGGGGCGCGCCCGCAGCGCGGCCGCGACCTGTGCGGCCCTGCCGGGGGCGGTACTCAGCCACCATTCGGCCGGTGCGAGCGGAGCGCGTGCGCGCTGCGCGAACACGGCGTTCACGGCGCGCAGATCCACCAACAGCGCACCCCCGTCCGCTAGGTCCGCTCCGCCCTCGTCCGCCGCACCGTCCGACGCTCCCGCCGCGTCCGCGGTGGTCCCGGCCCAGGCCGCGCCCGTTCCGGTCGTCGGCAGCTCGCTCACCGACCGCACGACCGTCACCCGCAGCCGCTCCCCGTCCAGCGTCACGTCGATGCTCTCGCCCGGCTCGGTCCCGGCCGCGCGCAGAAACGCCCGGGTGGCTACGGCCGCGATCGGCGCCGGGGGTGTGGCCCGCGCGGCGTCGAGGCGGACGGTGAACTCCGGCGGGCCGGCGGGCGATTCCTCGCTCCCGGGCGCACTGCCCGTCCCGTACGAGACCGTCAGCGGCGCCGTCCCCGACGCGGCCGGACGCAGGGCCGTCGACGGGAGCGCCGCTCCGTCCGCCGTCTCGGTCCTGCTGCCCCGCCAGCGCACCCCGGCGGGCACCGCGACCGCGCGGGCGGTTGTGCCGGGGCCCGTGGACAGCATCCGTACGACAGTGAGCCGGTGCTGCTCGGGCTCGCCCGTGGGAACCGTGCCGTCGAGCTGCAGCCCGGTCAGCCGCAGCGGCCCGGCAGGCGTGGCGCGGGCGCCCGAAGCCGACACGTCCAGGTCGAGGGTGACCCGGTGGACCCGGCCGTCGACAGGCAGCTTCCCGGCGCTCAGCCGGTAGGCGATGCCGTAGCCGTCCTCGACGACGACGGTGACCAGGGGCGCGAGTCCGGAAGGAGAACGCCCCGCCCTCGCCCCTTCACCCGCGGCCGTCGTCCCGCCCGTCGCCGCCGTCTCGTCGGTGATCCGCAGGTCGAGCGCGAGCCGCCGGGTGCCGTCGGGCAGCGACACCGAGGCTCCGGCCGCCTTCTCCCGAGGCGCGAGACCCCCCAGCAGCCGCCCCACGGGCTCGTCGGCGAGATCGCCGCGCATCAGCATCCCCGCCCCGGCGTGCGCCGTGTCCAGAGCGAGCACCGTCGCCCTGCGGCCGCCGGAGAGGTCCGTGGTGGCGCGGTAGGCGGGAGCGGCGTCCCGTACCCCGGGCAGCGCGGCGTACAGACCGGTCTGGCCGGGGCTGCCCGGCCTGCCGTCCAGCACCCGTACGGAAGCACCCGTCCCGAAGTCCGCCTGGTCGCCCTGCGACCGCTGCCACGACGCGCTCTGCCCGATCGCCAGCATCCCGGTCGTCACGGCCAGGACCAGCAGCAGCACCGGCCCCGCCCCACGCAGCGGACGCCGGCTGAACTGCCAGCCCGCCAGCGCCGCCGGCAGGCCCCGCCCGCTGGCGGCCCGCCGCTCCGCGAGCCGCGCCCCCAGCGGCAGCAGCCGCAGCGTCAGCACCGTGCCCGCCAGCAGTGCCAGTGCGGGCGCCGCGACCAGCAGCGGATCGATGCCCAGATCGCCCGCCCGGTCACGGCTGAGCGTGCCGCCACCGGACGAGCCGGTCTGGCGGTCGAGTTGCCAGTACGCCACCGCCGCGATCAACAGCAGCCCCACGTCGGCCCCGGCCCGCACCGGCGCCGTGCCCGCCGCGGCCCGCAAGCGCCGCAGCCGCGGCGGCGCACCCGCCGTCGCGGCCAGCGCGGGCGCCACGACCGCCGCCGCGCAGCACACCGCGACCCCGGCCGCGACCAGCCACACCTGGAGCACCGGAGCGTCCCCGAGCCGCACCCCGGTCCGGTCGAGGGACGACCACCGGGCGAGCAGCCGCACCAGTGGGCCGGACACCAGCGCGGCACCCACCGCCGCCGGCACGGCGAGCAGCAGCGCCTCCAGCGCGGCGAGGCCCGTGATCCGGCGGCGCGAGGCACCCCGCGCCTTCAGCAGATCGGTCTCCCCCGCCCGCTCGGTGTCGAGCAGCCGGGCCACCAGCAGCAGCGCGTACCCGGCGAGCAGCACCAGCTGGACGGAGACGATCATCAGCGTGGACCGGGAGACGAGCAGCGCCCGCCCGGTCCTGTCGAGCACGGCGGGCAGCGCCGTCCGCACGGTCGCCCCGGCTCCGAACGCCGCGTCCTCGCGCAGTACTTCGGGCTCGTGCGCCGCAGCCTCGCGCAGCGCGTCGATGCCGTCGGTGGTCAGACTCCGGTAGTCGGCCGCCGCCACCCACCCGGTGGTGCCCGCGGAGGTGCGGGAGGCGAGGACGGACGGGTCGGCGAGCAGCGGGCCGTAGGTGGTGAAGTCGACGGTGCGCACCCCGTGACCGCCGAGGGTGTCCAGCTGCCAGTACGGATCCGCGCTGTCGGCGGCCCGGTACACACCGGTGACCCGGACCGTCAGGGGCGCGCCGCCCAGCCGGTCGGTCAGGGCGATCCGCGCGCCGGGTCGCACCTTCAGCCGGTCGGCGGCGACTTCGGGCAGCGCGACGGGCACGGGAGCGGTGCGCGCCGCCGGGGCCGGGCCGGGCAGTGTGCCCGAGACCAGCCTGATCCGCGACCGGTCCAGGGCGGCGAAGTGGGTGAGGTCCGGTTGCCCCGTGCGGCCGTCGGTGTCCTGGAGGGAACGGGGCAGCGCGTACGGCCCCGAGCCGCGCAGCGTCCGCACGGTCACCGCGAGCCCGGCGAAGGTCCGGCGCGCGCCGCGTACCGCCGCGTCCTGGGCCGCCTCCTCACGGCCGCGGGGTACGTCGGCGCTGATGACGAGCGAGGCGGAGGTCGCGGCCGGGCCGCTCAGGTTCTGTCGGAGCGCCGCGTCCCCGACCGAGGCGGAGAACGCGGCGAGGGCGGCGAGCACCGAGGTGGTCAGCAGCACCGCGAGCAGGGCGGCGCCGAGCAGCAGCCGGTGCGCCCGAACGCGCAGCAACAAGAAGCCCGTCACTCGTCCCCCACCCGATGGCCGAGCCACCCCCTCGCCAACTCGACATGAATATCATGGGAATCCGTTCCGGGTACATGAGTGCCATTCCGCAGGGGGTACGTCGATGACGGAGAACACCGGCACGCGGTCCGGTGCCGCCCTCGTGGGCGAATCCGCCGACGAACCGATGGTGCGGGTGGAGAACCTGCACCACTCGTACGGCACGGGCGCCGCGGCCGTGCACGCGCTGCGCGGGGCCTCCTTCGAGCTGCGGCGCGGTGAACTCGTCGCCCTCAAGGGCCGGTCGGGCTCCGGCAAGACGACCCTGCTCCATCTGATCGGCGGCCTCGACCGCCCGGACCGCGGCCGCGTCCTCGTCGACGGCACCGACCTGTCCGCGCTCGGCGAGAACGAGCTGCTGGAACTGCGCCGCGACCGTATCGGCTACATCTTCCAGTCCTTCGGACTCATCCCCATCCTCACCGCGGCAGAGAACGTGGGAGTGCCGTTGCGGCTGCGCAGGGCCGATCCCCGCGAACGTGAGGAACGCGTGGCCCTGCTGCTCGCCCTCGTGGGGCTCGCCGACCACGGGGCCCAGCGCCCGTCGGAGCTCTCCGGCGGGCAGCAGCAGCGGGTGTCCATCGCCCGCGCCCTCGCCAACCACCCGGCCCTGCTGCTCGCCGACGAGCCGACCGGACAGCTGGACGCGCAGACCGGCCTTGCGGTGATGGAGCTGCTGCGGGCGGTGGTCGTCAGTGAGGGCGTCACGGCCCTGGTCGCCACGCACGACCCCCAACTCCTGGGCCTGGCCGACCGCGTACTGGAACTGAGCGACGGCGAGGTCGTCGAGCACTGACGGAGCCCGGCCGACCGGGCGCAGGGACGGCACCTCGGCGGAGGGGCCCCGGCACCGTGGGGGAGGGGCTACGGCACCTTGTACGTCTCCCCGTACACCTTCCACTCCAGCGGCGTGCGCAGGTCCAGGTTCCCGTCGTACAGGAACATCCGCTGGGCCGTGTCGATGCGGGTCGTGTCGCGGTGGGCGCTCTCGGTCTTCATCGCCGCGCGACGGACGTCGAGGAAGATGTCGAGGTAGGTCTTCTCGGAGCCGCCCTCGGCCGGGGTGTCGGCCTGGGCCATGGCACGGGTGCGCAGGTCGTAGAAGCCGTCCGCGCCGGTGCCGGGCCCGTGCATGACCATGGCGTCGTAGTAGATGAACTGGCCCAGCGTGCCGAGGCCGTCGAGTTCGGCGCGGCGCACCGCGGGGTCGAAGTAGACGCGGTCCCGCTCGGCGTCCTGCGCCCTGCGGAAGGCGGCCACCGAGGCCTCCTTGCGCCAGGCCGCCACGAAGCCCGGGCCGAGACCCTCGTGCGAGTCCGTCCCGTCGACCTTGCGCAGGGCGGGGAGATAGCGGGCGAGGCCGTTGCCCGGGTGGTCCTTCGTGTAGCCCTCGACCAGGACGAGCAGATCGTGGGTGCCGGTGCAGAAGCCGATCAGGCCCGCCGTGTAGCCCTGGCCGTCGCCGATGTCCTCGATGTAGGCATACGCGCTGCGCCAGTCGAGCGTGGAGTTCTCCGCGCTCGCCACGAGCTTTTGCGCCAGCTCCTTCTTGGCCGGGGCGGCGAGGCCCGCGCCCGCCGCCCGCCCGGCGTCCTGGCGGGCCCGCGCGCGCCCGGCGGCCCCGCTCGCGTCCGTGAGTCCCGGGACGAGGAAGCAGACCGCGACCGCGACCAGGGGCAGGACCGCGAGCAGGAGGAGCCGAGCACGTTTCATGGGCTCAGCCTAGGGAGCGCTCAGGCCGCTCCGCTCGTCAGCTCGGACACCTTGCCGACGGCCGCGATCACCAGCAGCGCCAACAGCGCGGCGCACGCCACCGCTTGGACGAGCGCCCGGCGGCGGTCCCGGGGCGCGTACGCGTAGGCGAGCGTGACCACCCCGCCCGCCAGCAGTCCGCCGAGGTGGCCCTGCCAGGAGGTGAGCCACGCCGAGACGAGCAGCCACAGCAGCAGGCCCGCCATGAAGCGGTTGACGGCGCTCATGTCGGCGCCCAGCCGGCGGGCCATGACGTAGTACGCGGCCCCCAGCCCGAAGACGGCACCCGACGCACCGAGCGTGGGCGTGTACGGCGCGATCACCAGCACGAGGACCGAGCCGCCGAGGGCCGAGAGCAGATAGAGCGTGACGAAGCGGATCCGGCCGAGCTGGGCCTCCACCACCCGGCCCAGGTTCCACAGCGAGACCATGTTCATCACGATGTGCAGAATCCCGAACGTGCCTTCGGTGGGCGGCAGATGGAGGAACGCACCGGTCAGCATCCGGTACCACTCCCCGTCGACCACGCCCTCCGGGTGGAAGTCGTAGGGGTGCTGGGCCTGCCAGACGTAGTGCCCGCCGTCGGGCCCCGCCAGCCCCGCGCCCAGCATCTCGAACCGGTCCACGATCGCCGGGCGCACCACCTCGCCCACATAGGCCAGCACGTTGAGCGCGATCAGGACGTACGTCACCACGGGCACGGTCGAGATACGGCCGCCGAACGCCGTGCGGGCCTGCCGGATCGAACGGGCGCCCTCCTTCACGCACTCCACGCACTGGTGACCGACGGCCGCCTCGCGCATGCAGTCCGGGCAGATGTAGCGGTCGCACCGAGTGCAGCGCACATGGGACTCCACCTTGGGATGGCGGTAGCAGGTGGTGACGGGGGATGGGGCGGACTCAGTGGACTCAGTGGATTCGGATTCCACGACCGGCTCCTCGCGGGTACGGAGATCAGGGGGACGATGAGCCGATGGGGTCGGCGGCGAACAAAATAGCGAACGCCCATGTGGGAGGGGGACAGCAGGGGCCGTCGGTGCCGTAATCTCGGCGTTTTCGCAACCCTCGCGCGATGGGAGCCCCCGCATGGCCGGAATCAGCCTCACCAAGGTGGAGGAGACCGCGCCCGCGCTGGTCAGTCTGTACAAGAGCGCCGGCGTCTCCCTCACCAAGCACGGGCTGAGCGGACAGCGGGCCGCGGTGTACCTGGTCGTCGACTACTCCGGGTCGATGAAGCCGTACTACAAGGACGGCAGTGTGCAGGCGCTGGCGGACCGGGTGCTCGGCCTGTCGGCGCACCTCGACGACGACGGCACCGTCCCGGTCGTCTTCTTCTCCACGGACATCGACGCGGTCACGGACATCGCGCTCGACAACCATCAGGGGCGGGTCGAGAAGATCGTGGCCGGGCTCGGTCACATGGGGAAGACCAGTTACCACCTGGCCATGGACGCGGTCATCGACCACTACCTCGACAGCGGCTCCAAGGACCCCGCCCTGGTCGTCTTCCAGACCGACGGCGGCCCCATCAACAAGCTCGCCGCCGAACGGTACTTGTGCAAGGCGGCGAAACTTCCGCTGTTCTGGCAGTTCATAGGGTTCGGTGACCCGGACAGCAAGCAGTTCGAGTTCCTGCGCAAACTGGACGAGCTGCCGGTGCCGCAGAAGCGGGTCGTCGACAACGCCGGTTTCTTCCACACCGGTTCGCAGCCCCGGGAGGTCTCCGACGCCGAGTTGTACGACCGGATCGTGGGCGACTTCCCCCAGTGGCTGACGGCCGCGCGCGAGCGGGGGATCGTCCGGTGACCGTGTGTGTCCTGCCGGCCGCCGGGCGGGTCGCCGTGCCCTGGAAGAACGGTGGCGGGGTGACGCGCGAGATCGTCGCCCGGCCCGAAGGCGCGGACATGGGGGACTTCGCGTGGCGGGTGAGCCTGGCCGACGTCGGCTTTGACGGGCCGTTCTCGGCGTTCGCCGACGTGGACCGGATCCTCACCATGGTCGAGGGCGAGGGGATGGACCTGACGGTCGGCGGTGAACAGCGCCGGGTGGACACGCGGTTCGTTCCGCAGCGCTTCCCCGGTGACCTGCCGACCGACTGCCGCCTGATCGGCGGCCCGGTCGTCAACCTCAACGTCATGTGGCACCGGGGCGCCGCCGCGACCCCCACCGTCACGGTCGCCGACCCCCGGCGGTCCCTCGCCCTCCCGGCGGGCCCGGCCGTCCTTGTCGTCGCCCTCGACGGCGCGGCCGAGGCGGGCGGGGTGACGCTCGGGCGCCACGACGCCGTGCTCCTGACCAACGAGAAGACAACACTCCGCACAACCGCCCACACCGCCGTGATCACCCTCCCCCCGGCAGCCTGAGCACGGCATGCGAACCGACGCCGACAAGAGCGCCCCGCCAGGGGCGCGGGGAACTGCGCGCTCAGGCCCCACCGGCCGTCGGCCGAGTGACTACGGACGGGCTGAGGCTTTCAGGTGCGCGGGGAACTGCGCGACCAGCCCCCGCCCACCCGCAGGTTGAGAGCCCACCCGGGGGGCTGGGGGCGGAGCCCCCAGGGATGGGACGGGCAGGGGCGGCGGGGGCGAGGGACAGGTGGGGGGTGACGCGCCGTTGGCTTCGGGGAGGTGTCGTGCCACTCTGGTGGGCCGAGGGGGTGGCCCATGGTCGCGGGAGAGATCAACTCCGGTCGGGGACAAGGGACTTCACGTGCGGGGCGAAGGGGCAAGACGCCGGCGGGTGAGCGGGTGGCGGACTGGGCCGACGGACGGCTCGGCCTCTACGCGCTGGCCAAGTCCAACATGCGCAAGGTCTTCCCGGACCACTGGTCCTTCATGCTCGGCGAGGTCTGCCTCTACAGCTTCCTGATCCTGATCCTGACCGGCGTCTACCTCACGCTCTTCTTCGAGCCGAGCGCCTCCGAGGTCGTCTACCACGGCCCGTACGAGCCGCTCAACGGCATCCTCATGACCCGCGCCTACGAGTCCACCCTCCACATCAGCTTCGAGGTGCGCGGCGGACTCCTGGTCCGGCAGATCCACCACTGGGCGGCGATCGTCTTCCTCGCCGGGATGCTCGTGCACATGATGCGCGTCTTCTTCACCGGCGCGTTCCGCAAGCCCCGCGAGGTCAACTGGCTGTTCGGCTGGACCCTGCTGATGCTCGGCCTGATCACCGGCCTGACCGGCTACTCGCTCCCCGACGACCTGCTCTCCGGCACCGGCGTCCGCTTCGCCCAGGGCGCGATCCTGTCGGTCCCGATCGTGGGAACGTACCTCTCCTTCTTCCTCTTCGGAGGCGAGTTCCCGGGCCACGACATCATTCCGCGCTTCTTCCCGATCCACGTCCTCCTGCTGCCGGGCATCATGCTGGGCCTGGTGGTCGCCCATCTGATCCTGGTCTTCTACCACAAGCACACGCAGTACCCGGGGCCCGGACGCGACCAGAAGTCCGTCGTCGGGATGCCGTTCATGCCGGTGTACATGGCCAAGGCGGGCGGGTTCTTCTTCCTCGTCTTCGGGGTGCTGTCGATGATGGGGGCGATCGCGACCATCAACCCCGTCTGGGCCTTCGGCCCCTACCGGCCGGACCTGGTGACGACCGGCGCACAGCCCGACTGGTACCTCGGCTTCTCCGAGGGGCTCATCCGGGTGATGCCGGGATGGGAGATCAACGCCTGGGGCCACACCCTCCAACTGGGTGTGTTCATCCCCTTCTCCCTCTTCCCGCTGATCATGACCGCCATCGCCGTCTACCCGTTCATCGAGGCGTGGATCACCGGGGACAGACGGGAACACCACATCCTGGACCGGCCGCGCAACGTCCCCACCCGCACCGGGCTCGGTGTCGCCTGGCTGACGCTGTACGGAGTACTCCTGGTCGGCGGTGGCAACGACCTGTGGGCCACCCACTTCCACCTCTCCATCAACGCCATCACCTGGTTCGTACGGGTCTCCTTCTTCGTCGCCCCGGCGCTCGCCTTCGTCGTCACGCGCCGGATCTGCATGGGCCTTCAGCGACGGGACCGCGACAAGGTGCTGCACGGAAGGGAGTCCGGGGTCATCCGGATGCTTCCGCACGGCGAGTACGTCGAGGTGCACGAACCGCTCACACCGGCGCAGCGGTTCACGCTCACCCAGCACGAACAGCCCCCGCCGTACGAGGTGGGACCGCTCGTGGACGCAGGCGGCGTCGCCCGCCGGGTCGGCCCCGGCCGCAGGCTGCGCGCCCGGCTCGCCCGTGCCATGTACGGACCCGACACCCAGATCCCGAAGCCGACGCCGGAGGAGTACCGGGAGCTCACCAGCGGCGAGCACCACCACTGAGCACCTCGGCCCGGCACTCGGCCGGGGTGCCCCACGCGGTCCGCAGGGCACGGGCCTTGGCCAGCCACAGGGACAGGTCGTACTCCGCGGTGTAGCCGATCGCGCCGTGCAACTGGAGCGCCGTGCGCGCGGTGGCATAGGCGGCCTCGCAGGCCGTGACCTTGGCCGCGGCCACGTCGGCGGGCGCCATCGTCAGGGCCGCCCCGAACAGCAGCGGCCGCGCGAACTCCAGGGCGATCTTCGCGTCGGCGAGGCGATGCTTCACCGCCTGGAACGAGCCGACGGGGACACCGAACTGGGCGCGCTGCCCGACATACGCGACGGTCCGGTCCAGGAGCGCGAGACCGACGCCGAGCGCCTGGGCGGCGGTGGCGAGCCGGGCCCAGACGAGGGCATGGGCGACGGGAGGGGCGGTGGCGAGCAGTTCACCGCCCGGGGTGAGCGGTGTGAGGCGGCGGGCGGGGTCCAGGGAGGCGCGTACCGGGCCGTGGCCGGGAGCCAGCCGCAGTCCGTCGGCCGCCAGGGCGAGGCGGGTGGTCACCGCGTCGCCGTCCAGCGCGTACGCCCCGTCGAGGGCCAGCGTCGCCGACGCCTCGCCCGAGGCCAGCGACGGGAGCAGCCGCCCGGCGGGCACGGGGTCCGCCAGCTCGGCCAGCAGGGCGGCCGCCGCGACCGTCTCCACCAGCGGGCCGGGCACCGCGTGCCGTCCCAGCTCGACGAAACCCACGGCCAGTTCCACCGGATGCGGGCCCATCCCCTCGTACGCCTCCGGCACCGCGAGCGCGAACACGCCCACCTTGGCGATTCGGGACCACAGCGCACGGCCGCCGCCGTGGTCGCCGCGGCTCCAGTCCCGTACGACCGACGGGGTGTCCGCGGCCGTCAGCATCGCGTCCAGCGAGTCGGCGAACGCCCGCTGCTGCGGGTCGAGGAGGAAGCGCATCAGCGGCGGCCCTTCGGGAGGCCGAGCAGGCGCTCGGCGATGATGTCGCGCTGGATCTCGTTGGTGCCGGCGTAGATCGGGCCGGCGAGCGAGAAGACGTACCCCTCGGACCAGTCAGACTCGGCCGACTCGCCGTCCGGGCCGAGGAGGTCGAGGGCCGTCTCGTGCAGCGCGATGTCGTACTCGGACCAGAAGACCTTGTTCAGACTGGCCTCCGGTCCGATCGTCCCGCCGTCCAGAAAGCGGGAGGCGTTGGCGTAGGTGAAGAGCTGGTAGGCGCGGGCGCCGATCACCGCGTCGGCCACCCGGTCGCGCAGCGCCGTGTCCGAGGGGTCGCCGCGATCGCGCCACAGGGCCTCCAGCCGGTCCGCGGCGGCGAGGAAGCGGCCCGGTGAACGCAGCGTCAGTCCCCGCTCGTTGGCCGCCGTCGACATGGCGACCCGCCAGCCCGCGCCCGGCTCGCCGATCACGTCCTCGTCCGGGACGAAGACCTCGTCGAGAAAGACCTCGGCGAAGGCCGGTCTGCCGTCCAGACGGCCGATGGGGCGCACGGTGACCCCGGGCGCGCGCAGGTCGAACATCAGATAGGTCAGGCCCTGATGAGGCCTCGGTGTGCCCGGCTCGCTGCGGAAGAGACCGAACGCGCGGTCGGCGAAGGCGGCCCGCGACGACCAGGTCTTCTGCCCGCTCAAGCGCCAGCCCCCGGCTGTACGCACCGCACGCGAGGTGAGCGAGGCCAGGTCGGACCCCGCCTCCGGCTCGGACCACGCCTGCGCCCAGACGACCTCCCCGGCGGCCAGGGCGGGCAGGATCCGGGCGCGCTGCTGCTCCGTGCCGTGCTCGAAGAGGGTGGGCGCCAGGAGGTTGATGCCGTTCTGGCCGACCCGGCCCGGTGCGCCCGCCGCGTAGTACTCCTCCTCGAACACCAGCCAGCGCACGATGTCCGCGCCCCGGCCGCCGTACGCCTCCGGCCAGGACACCACCGACCAGCGGTCCGCGGCGAGTTCGGCCTCCCACACGCGGTGCGCCGCGAAACCCTCCTCGGTCTCCAGGGACGGAAGGGGCGTCCGTGGCACATGGGCGGCGAGCCAGGTCCGGGCCTCGGCGCGGAAGGCCTCGTCGGCGGGGGAGAGGGTCAGATCCATCGGCAGCACCTTCCCTAACAAGTGTTTGGTAGGTTAGCGTGGAGGTATGAGCGACGTCGAGAGTCCGGCGTACGTCAGCGGGCACGGGCTGCTGACCGGGCGCACCGCCGTCATCACCGCCGCCGCGGGCGCGGGCATCGGCGGGGCGACGGCGCGCAGGTTCCTGGAGGAGGGGGCGCGGGTGGTCATCAGTGACGCCCATGTCCGCCGCCTCAAGGAGAGCGAAGAGGCCCTCGCCGCGGAGTTCGGCGCGGCGAACGTCGCCTCGCTGCCGTGCGACGTGACGGACGAGCAGCAGGTGGAAGCCCTCTTCGCCCTGGCGGGAGAGCTCCACGACGGCCTGGACATCGTCGTCAACAACGCGGGCCTCGGCGGCACCTGTGCCCTCGTCGACATGACCGACGAGCAGTGGTCGAGAGTGCTGGACGTGACACTGAACGGCACGTTCCGGTGCACCCGGGCCGCCCTGCGCCGTTTCAGGCACCAGGGCCGCGGCGGAGTCGTCGTCAACAACGCCTCCGTCGTCGGCTGGCGCGCCCAGGCCGGCCAGGCGCACTACGCCGCCGCCAAGGCGGGCGTCATGGCACTCACCCGGTGCGCGGCCGTCGAGGCCGCCGAGTACGGGGTGCGTGTCAACGCGGTGTCACCGAGTCTCGCCATGCACCCGCACCTGGTGAAGGTGACCACGCCCGAGCTGCTGGAGGAACTGACGGGCCGCGAGGCCTTCGGCCGCTACGCCGAGCCCTGGGAGGTGGCCAACGTGATGGTGTTCCTGGCGTCCGGCTACTCCTCGTACATGACCGGTGAAGTCGTCTCCGTCAGCAGCCAGCATGCCTAGGGCGCCGTCGGCCGGCACCCCTGGGACCACAATGGAACCGTGCCTACCAAGAAGAAGCCCCAGGTGACCGCCACCCCCGAGCGGCGCCGCGAACTCCTCGACACCGCCGCGGAGGTCTTCGCCGAGCAGGGCTACAACGCCACCACCGTACGCAAGATCGCGGACGAGGCCGGGATGCTCGCGGGCAGCCTCTACTACCACTTCGACTCCAAGGAATCGATGCTGGAGGAGATCCTGCGGACCTTCCTCGACGAACTCTGGCAGGGCTACGACGCCGTCCTGGACGCCGAACTCGGCCCGCGCCAGACACTGGAGGCCCTGGTCACCGAGTCGTTCCGGGAGATCGACCGGCACCGTGCCGCCGTCGCCATCTACCAGAAGGAGTCCCGGCACCTCGCCGCCCAGCAGCGCTTCGCCTTCCTCGCCGACTCGCAGCGCAACTTCGAGAAGGCGTGGCTGAGCACGCTGGAGCGCGGCGTGGCCGCCGAGGTCTTCCGGGCCGACCTCGACATCCGGCTCACCTACCGCTTCGTGCGCGACACCGTGTGGGTCGCCGCGTCCTGGTACCGGCCCGGCGGACAGCACAGTCCCGAGGAGATCGCCCGGCAGTACCTGTCGATGGTGCTGGACGGCATCTCCGTACGCGAATAGCCGATATCCGCGATACCCCATGTCTGCGAGGGAGTTGTCATGGCCGAGGCCTACATCGTCGAAGCGGTCCGTACGCCCGTCGGGCGGCGCGGGGGAGGCCTGAGCGGTGTCCACCCGGCCGACCTCGGCGCGCATGTCCTCAAGGCCCTGGTCGAGCGCTCCGGAGTGGACCCGGCCGCCGTCGAGGACGTCGTCTTCGGCTGTCTGGACACCGTGGGGCCGCAGGCCGGGGACATCGCCCGCACCTGCTGGCTGGCGGCCGGACTTCCCGAGGAGGTGCCGGGCGCCACCGTCGACCGGCAGTGCGGCTCCTCCCAGCAGGCCGTGCACTTCGCCGCCCAGGGCGTCCTGTCCGGCACCCAGGACCTGGTGGTCGCGGGCGGAGTGCAGAACATGAGCCAGATCCCCATCGCCTTCGCCTCCCGCCAGGCCGCCGAACCCCTCGGCCTCACCGAAGGCCCCTTCGCGGGCAGTGAGGGCTGGCGGGCGCGCTACGGCGACCGGCCCGTCAACCAGTTCGCGGGCGCCGAGATGATCGCCGCCAAGTGGGGCATCAGCCGCCGCGACCAGGAGGAGTTCGCCCTCCGCTCGCACCGGCGGGCGATCCGCGCGCTCGACGAGGGCCGCTTCGCCCGCGAGACCGTGGCCTACGGCGAGGTGACCGCCGACGAGGGCCCGCGCCGGGACACCTCACTGGAGAGGATGGCGGGCCTGAAGCCGGTCGTCGAGGGTGGCACCATCACCGCCGCCTGCTCCTCCCAGGTCTCCGACGGCGCCGCCGCGATGCTGCTCGCCTCCGAGCGGGCGGTACGGGAGCACGGGCTGACCCCGCGCGCCCGCGTCCACCACCTCTCCGTACGCGGCGAGGACCCCATCCGCATGCTGTCCGCGCCCATCCCGGCCACCGCGTACGCCCTGAAGAAGACCGGCATGTCCCTCGACGCCATCGACCTCGTCGAGATCAACGAAGCCTTCGCCCCGGTCGTCCTCGCCTGGCTCAAGGAGACCGGCGCCGACCCGGAGAAGGTCAACGTCAACGGCGGCGCCATCGCTCTGGGGCATCCGTTGGGGGCGACGGGCGTGAAGCTGATGACGACGCTCCTGCACGAACTGGAGCGCACCGGCGGCCGGTTCGGCCTCCAGACGATGTGCGAGGGCGGCGGCCAGGCGAACGTGACGATCATCGAAAGGCTCTGAGGCCCGGGGATCGAACGGCTCTGAACCTCGGGGGCGCACACCGGCCCCCGAGGCTGCTTGGCCGACTCGGTCACCCGGGCGTCGAAGCACCCACGACCGCCAGGGCGCCGAGGGTTTCCCGGGCTTCCGCCATCACCCGGTCGACCAGCTCCTTGCACGACGGCAGATCCTCGATCACCCCCGCGACCTGCCCCGACGCCATCACGCCCAGGTCCGTGCGCCCGTCCACCATCGACGACTTCAGGAGCATCGGCGTGTTCGCGGCGAGCAGCACCTGGCTCCAGGTCAGCTCCTTGCCGTGCTTCATGGCGAGTCCGTCGCGGACCATCCGCGACCAGGTCAGGCCGGAGATCCGCCGGAAGCCGGCGGCCCGGCGGACGGCCCGGACGAGGGCGCTCGTCCGGCCGGACCTCTCCAAGGAGTCGACGAAGTCCGTGCGCAGCATGCGATGGGGGAGGCCGTCCACGGCCGTCGTGACCGTGACGTCCCTGACCGTCGCCGCCAGGTACCGCGCCTTCACCGCGGCCGGAACGGTCGAGTCCGAGGTGAGCAGGAAACGGGTGCCCATGGCGATGCCCGCCGCCCCGTACGCCAGCGCCGCGACCAGCCCCCGCCCGTCGTGGAAACCGCCCGCCGCTACCACCGGGATGTCCACCGCGTCCACCACCTGCGGCAGCAGCACCGTCGTCGCGACCTCGCCGGTGTGGCCGCCGCCCTCGCCGCCCTGCACGATCACCGCGTCCGCGCCCCAGGCGGCCACCTTCTCGGCGTGCCGGCGCGCCCCGACGGAGGGGACGACGACCACACCCGCCTCCTTCAGCTCGGTGATCAGCTCGCGGGAGGGCGCGAGGGCGAACGACGCGACCCGTACCCCCTCGTCGACGATGATCCGTACCCGCTCGCCCGCGTCCCCGGCGTCGGCGCGCAGATTCACCCCGAACGGCGCGTCCGTACGGGACCTGACCTCGCGTATGGCCTCTCTCAGATGGTCGAGGGTCATCGTCGCGGAGGCCAGGATGCCCAGCGCCCCCGCGTTCGCCGCCGCCGACACCAGGCGGGGGCCCGCGACCCAGCCCATACCGGTCTGCACGACGGGGTGACGGACACCGACGAGGCGGGTGAGCGCGGTCTCCATCAGCTCCTGACCTCTCGGTCCCGGGCGCCGCCCGGATCGATGACCTCGCGGATCAGCCTCAGCTCCTCGGGAGTCGGTTCGCGGGTGCGGGGCACCTCGTCGGGGACCGACAACCCGAAGCCCGTGGCCTCCCGCACCTGTTCCACGGTGACGCCCGGGTGCAGTGAGGCGAGCCGCATCGAGTGGTCGGGGGTGGCGAAGTCGAAGACACCGAGGTCGCTCACCACGCGCGGGATGCGATGGAAGCGGGTGGCGCTCGGGCCCGCGGCGGCCGCACGGTCGTACCCCACCCCGCACACCATGTCGACCCGCTCGACGAAGACGCGCGGCGAGTGCCTGGGGACCCAGTAACTGGTCGGGTTGTTGAGGGTGTTGACCGGCGCGCCGCGCACGCCGAGCAACTGGCGCGTGGGCCTGGACCAGTCACCGATGCAGGAGATGTTCTGGTTGCCGAAGCGGTCGAGCTGACTCGCGCCCATCATCACGTGCCGGCGTCCGCCGGTGACCATGGTCAGGTGCTGACGGTAGGGCAGCCAGCCCTCCGGGGTGCCGTCGAGGCCGACGAGCATCGCCTCACCGTCGGTCAGCAGCAGATCGGGGGAGAAGGTGCGCTTGGCGAGACGGGCGCCGATGGAGGGGACGGAGCCCATGGGGGCGGCGAGCACCTCGCCGTTGTCCCGCCAGGCCTCGGCGCAGGCGATCACGCAGTACTCGGCCCGGGAGACCTCGGCTGAGGGGGCGCCGGGGGCGGGGGTGGACGCGGGGCTCATCGCTGCTCCTTGTGCCAGGCCCGTACGGCGGACTGGTAGGCCTGTTCGTCGTCGGCGAGGAAGCGCGCGGCGAACTCGGCGTACGGCGTGGTGGCGTACAGCTTCTGGAAGGGCTCGTCGCGTCCGTGGTCGGGGGCGCAGGACGTGAAGTGCGCGCCGTTCGGAGTCTCGACGACGCCCGTCACGCTCGACCGCTTGAGCAGCAGGGTCTGCGGGGCGGCCTCCTTGGTGAGCTCCGCCGTGTCGACCACGCGCTCGCACGAGACGTACGCGGCGTCGGCCGCCTCGCAGAACAGGTCGTCGAAGTACGGGTCCGGGCCCAGATACTGACCGTTGCCCAGGCGGTCGGCGCGGTTCATGTGGACCAGGGCCGCGTCCAGGCGCAGGGCGGGCATGGCGACGAGCTCCTCCCGTACCCCCGAGGAGGCATCGGCGTACGGCGAAGTGACCGTGCGCAGGCCGGGGTTGACCCGCATCACGTCCGAACCGAGCCCGGCCCGGACGGGGAGGAAGGGCAGCCGGTTCGCGGCGGCGTGCAGGCCCCACATGAACATCGCCTCGTCGACCTCCATCAGCTCGAACGCCCCGCGCTCGCGCGCCGCCCGGTAGTGCGGTTCGAGCGGGATCGAGTCGAGGGTGGTGAAGGCGGTGACGAGCCTGCGGATCCGGCCCGCGGCGGCGAGCAGGCCGACGTCCGGGCCGCCGTACGACACCACGGTGAGATCGGTGATCCCGGTGCGCAGCAGTGCTCTCACCAGGGCCATCGGCTTGCGGCGCGAGCCCCAGCCGCCGATGCCCAGGGTCATCCCGCTGTGGAGCCGGGAGACCACCTCGTCGGTGGTCATCGTCTTGTCGCTCACCTGTCGACCCCCTCCTTTCCGAAGGTGTCGCGGACACGGTCGGCGACCCCGCCGAGGTTCGCCTCGAAGGTGAAGCCCTGCTCGAATCGGTAGCTGCGGCGCACGTCCACGGGGTCGATGCCGTTGAGCGCGGCCTTCGCGAGCCGGATCAGCTCGCCGTCCTTGGCGGCGATCTCTCGCGCCAGGTCCAGCGCGGCGCCCAGGAGTTCCCCGCGCGGCACGACCCGCCACACCGAGCCGTGCGCGTGCAGCTCGGCGGCGGTCGCCGTGCGCGAGGTGTAGTACAGCGCGCGCACCAGGTGGCCCGGGACCAGGCGGGCCAGATGCGTGGCCGCGCCGAGGGCGCCACGGTCCAGCTCGGGCAGGCCGAACGTGGCGTCCTCGCTCGCCACGATCGCGTCCGCGTTCCCCACCAGCCCGATCCCGCCGCCCAGACAGAAGCCGTGCACCGCCGCGACGACGGGGACCTCGCACTCGTAGACCGCGGCGAAGGCCTCGAAGCAGCCGCGGTTCGCCCCTATGAGCGCGCGATGGCCCCCGCTGTCCCTGGTCTCGCGCTGCATCTCCTTGATGTCCACGCCCGCGTTGAAACCGCGCCCCACGGCCGTCAGCACGACGCACCGGACGCCGGGGTCGCGGCCCGCCGCGCGCAGGGCGTCGGCCAGGTCGAACCAGCCGCGCACCGGCAGCGCGTTCACCGGTGGGAAGTCGACCGTGACGACGGAAATCCCCTTTTCCGGGGACGAGGTGGAGACACCCATGGACGCATCAGCTACCTTTCCACCTCAGGACCATTCCACCAAACGTTTGTTAGGCGCACTCTCGAAGCTAGCAGTGAATGCATCCGGGCGGGAGGCCCTGTGGACAACCTGGATCTCGGGGGCAGGACCGTCGTCGTCACGGGCGGCACCCGTGGGGTGGGGGCCGGGATCGCCCGGTCGTTCGTCGAGGCGGGCGCGGACGTGGTGGTCTGCGCCCGCAGACCCCCCGACGTACCGCTGGAGGGTGCGGAGTTCGTGTCGGTGGACCTCCGCGACCCGGCCGCCGTGCACGCCTTCTTCGCCGCGCTGCCCCGGCTCGACGTGCTGGTGAACAACGCGGGCGGCGCGCCCTACCGTCCCCTGACGGAGGCGGACGCCGGGCGCCACACGCGCGTGATCGAGCTGAACCTCATCGTGCCGCTGACCGCCTCGCTCGCCGCGTACGAGCACCTCAGACGGGCCCGGGGATCGATCGTGATGATCGGCAGCGTGAGCGGAGCGCGGCCGTCGCCCGGGTCGGCGGCGTACGGGGCGGCCAAGGCGGGCCTCGAGAACCTGGCCCGTTCGATGGCCGTCGAGTGGGCTCCCGACGTCCGGGTCAACACCCTCGTCGTCGGCATGGTCCGCACCGAACTCTCCCATCTGCACTATGGCGGCGAGGACGGCATCGCGGCCGTCTCCCGCACCGTCCCGCTGGGCCGTCTCGCCGACCCGTCCGACATCGGCGGGGCCGCGGTCTTCCTCGCCTCGGAGGCGGCGAAGTACATCAGCGGGGCCTCACTGCTCGTCCACGGCGGCGGCGAGCGGCCCGCCTTCCTGGACGCGGCGACCGCCAACAAGGCCGGCACGTCCGACAAGGGGGACTGAGATGAGTGGACCGCTGCTGTGCGAGGGGCGGGTCGTGATCGTCACGGGCGCCGGGCGCGGACTCGGCCGCGCGCACGCGCTCGCGTACGCCGCCGAGGGAGCGCGGGTCGTCGTGAACGACCTCGGGGTGGGCCTCGACGGCACGCCCGGCCCGGACAGCCCGGCCGCGCTGGTCGTGACGGAGATCCGGGCGGCGGGCGGACAGGCGGTGGCCCACGGCGGCGACATCGCCACCACCGACGGCGCCGCCTCCCTCGTACGCACCGCGCTGGAGACGTACGGACGCCTGGACACCCTCGTCAACAACGCGGGGTTCCTGCGCGACCGGATGCTCGTCAACCTCGACGAGGACGACTGGGACGCCGTGCTGCGCGTCCACCTCAAGGGTCACTTCCTGCCGCTGAAGCACGCGGCGGCGCACTGGCGGGCGGAGGCGAAGGACGGCCGCACGCCCCGGGCCAGGGTCGTCAACACCAGCAGCGGGGCGGGTCTGCTGGGTTCGGTCGGACAGGGCAACTACAGCGCCGCCAAGGCCGGGATCATCGGCCTGACCCTGGTCGCCGCGGCCGAACTGGGCCGCTACGGCGTCCAGGTCAACGCGATCGCCCCCGCGGCCCGCACCCGGATGACCGAACGCACCTTCGCGGACACCATGGCGGCCCCTGGCGCCGACTCCTTCGACGCGATGGCCCCCGAGAACGTCTCCCCCCTCGTCGTCTGGCTCGGCGCGAGCGCGAGCACCGGAGTCACCGGCCGCGTCTTCGAGACCGAGGGCGGCCGCATCACCGTCATGGAGGGCTGGCGGCCGGGCCCCACCGCGGACAAGGGCGCCCGCTGGACCCCGTCCGAGGCCGGCGACACGGCCCTGAAGCTGCTGGCGGAGGCGGAGGTTCCGGGGGCGGTGTACGGGGCGGGGTAGGGGACGCCTCCATCCGTGAGGACGTATCCCTGGGGACGGTCCCTGAGGGCGGTCCCTGAGGTCGTATCCCGAGGACGTGTCCCTGTGGGCGCGTGGTTCAAGGACCGGACGGGCCGGGGGAGTTCAGCCGCGCCAGCGCGCTCGCCGCCCGGTCGCGGATCACGGGGTCGGCCGCGCCGGTGAGGACGCGCAGGATCGGCAGGCCGTGGGGATTGCCCAGGCGGCCCAGTACGTCCGCGCCGAAGGCCTGGCGGAGGGGGTCGGGGGCGGCGCACCACTCGACCGCCGCCCGGAACGTCTCCTCGTCGCCGCGCAGGCCCAGCGCCGTCGCCGCCTCGGTCCAGTCGTCGTTGCCGGGGTCGGCGGGACGCAGGGCGCGGGCGGCCAGTTCGGCGGCGGGCGCGGTGATGCCGAGGGCGGATTCGAGAAGGGTCGCTATCGCGGCATGGCCCGTCTGCTGGTCGTTGCTCGCGACGGGATTCCCGGCCGGGTCGAGGAGTTGGACCTCCACGGTGATGCCGCCGTCCTGCGGGTAGCGGTGGGTGACGGAGGGGTGGCCCGGGCCCCAGGTCTCCTCCAGGCCCGCGCGCACCTCGGTCTCCACATCGGCGGTGAGCCGGCGGTGGGCCTCGGCGAGCGCCGCCGACCGCGCCCGCGCTCCGTGCCGCAGGAGGGCGCGTACACAGCCGGGTGAACCACGGCGGGCGGCCGCGACGAGCGGGGGCTCACCGGTCGGGCCCGGGCGGTCGGGGTCCGCGCCCGCCGCGAGGAGTTCCCCCACCACCGCGACCCGCCCCAGCCGCACCGCCCACGTCAGCGCCGTGAACCCGAACTCCTCCACCGTGTCCGGCGCGGCCCCGGCCGCCAGCAGGGCGCGTACGACCTCCGTGTGCCCACCGCACGCCGCCCCGCACAGCGGCGCGTCCGTGCCCTGGCTGAGCCGGTCGGGCGCGGCCCCGGCCACCAGCAGCAGCCGTACGACGCCGGGCCGGTCGCTGACCGCCGCGAGATACAGCGCCGTCTGGCCGTCCTCGTCCACCGCGTCCGGGCTCACACCGGAGCGCAGCAGCCGTACCACCGCGTCCTCGTCACCCTCGTGCACAGCTGTGAAGAGGTGTGCCGCGGGGTCGTTCGTGCTCATCCTTCGACCCTCGCTCGCGAAGGACGCGAGAGGCAAAGTCTTTGGGGGTGTTGTGTCTCACCTCCCCCACGCACACCCGCGTGCGTCGCGTTTCCTACGTGTCGCACTCCAGCACCGTCCTGCACAGCGTGCAGCGCGCCCGTACCCGGCCCCGGACCGGCACGCGGATCCGCTGGTGACACGTCGGGCAGGGGAAGGAGACGCGCAGGGGCCCGCGGCTGTCGGGGCTGAACGCGTAGGGGACACCCGGGTGCGGGCCCGGTGCGTGCTGGTCCTGGGCGTGCCGTCGGTCCTTCGCGTAGCGGCGGCGGCCCGCCCAGCCGGCCGCGGTCAGCGGGGGCTGCTGCTCGTCACGGCGGGCCTGCGCCATGCCCTGCGTGTACGCCGTGTACGCCTGCGGGCTGGTGAACCAGATCGAGGGGTCCTCGCCGAAGACCAGGGCGCGTTTGGCGAGGACGTAGCCGAACTCCTCCGGGGTGAGGTAGCCGAGTTTCTGCGAGGAGTCCGCGTCCTCCCGGTAGGCGTCGAGAAGCAGCCAGCCCGCGCCGAGGTAGGTCGCCGCGGTGTCCGTGAGGATCTCGTTGTCGCGCGTGCCGGGGAAGTAGAGGTCGAGGCGGTGCAGATAGACGTGCATCACCTCGTGGGCGAGGGCCGCGCCGATGTCCCGGCGGTGGGTGCGGAAGCGGTCGTTCAGTTCGACGAAGTACTCGGGGCCCGCCGTGAGTTCGACGTTGGCCGCCTGGGTCATCTCGCGGAAGCCGATGATCAGCCGGGCGTCCGGGAGGTGGTAGTGGCGCACCATCTCGCGGGCCACGCGCTGCGCGCCCAGATGCAGGTCGTCGATGTCGCCGAAGGCCACGTCGGCGGGGGGCACGCTGGTCGCGAAGGTGTGGATGGTGTCGTACGAGAGCCGCTTGTAGAGCGCGGTGATCGATGCCCGCACCGTGTCCAGATGCGGGAAGCCGTGCTCGACGGGTCCGCCGTTCGCCACGTCCGTACCCCCTGAAGACGCCGGGCCTCCTGCGTTCCACTCTAAGCGCCGTTCCGGTGGGTGGCGGGGCGCGGCTGGCTGAAATGGGGTCCTTGTCGGAGGGCCGCCGTGTCTAAATAATTCGCAAAGGCTTGGCGGGTGCATGTCACTCGATGCGTGCGACGACGGTCGTGTCGCGCGGCCTCGGTGTGACCCCGTCGGGCTTCCAACCCCCCACGAGAGGAAGCACGTTGAAGTCTACGAAGAAGTTCACGGGCCTCAAGAGAGTTCTCGCCCTCGGCGCCGTCACCCTCGCCACCGTCTCGCTCCAGCCCGTCTCCGCGCAGGCCGCGCCCACGCCCGTCGTCGGCGGCACCCGCGCGGCGCAGGGAGAGTTCCCGTTCATGGTCCGGCTCTCCATGGGCTGCGGCGGTGCGCTCTACACCCAGCAGATCGTCCTCACCGCCGCGCACTGTGTGAGCGGCTCCGGCAACAACACCTCCATCACCGCCACCGCCGGCGTCGTCGACCTCCAGAGCAGCGGCGCGACCAAGGTCAAGTCGACCAAGGTGCTCCAGGCGCCCGGCTACAACGGCAAGGGCAAGGACTGGGCGCTGATCAAGCTCGCCTCGCCCGTCAACCAGCCCACACTGAAGATCGCCACCACCACCGCGTACAACAACGGCAACTTCACCATCGCCGGGTGGGGCGCCGCGCGCGAGGGCGGCGCCCAGCAGCGCTACCTCCTCAAGGCCACCGTCCCCTTCGTCAGCGACGCCGCCTGTCAGCAGGCGTACGGCAGCGATCTTGTGCCCGGCGACGAGATCTGTGCCGGGTTCGTGCAGCAGGGTGGGGTCGACACGTGCCAGGGTGACTCCGGTGGACCGATGTTCCGCAAGGACGACTCCGGGGCGTTCATCCAGGTCGGGATCGTCAGTTGGGGGCAGGGCTGTGCGGAGCCGGGGTATCCCGGGGTGTACTCCGAGGTCTCGACCTTCGCCGCCGACATAGCCAGAGCGGCGTCCACCCTGTAGGGGCTGCGCCCCTCCGGTCCCGGGTGGGTTCCTTGGGTGCGGGTGGGCGGTGGCCGGTCGCGCCGTTCCCCGCGCCCCTTGGACGGGGCTGCGCCCCGGATCCCCGTCCGGTTGTCGTCGTTCGGGTGCGGGTGGGTGGTGGCTGGTCGCGCCGTTCCCCGCGCCCCTTGGACGGGGCTGCGCCCCGGATGCCCGTCCGGTTGTCGTCGTTCGGGTGCGGGTGGGTGGTGGCCGGTCGCGCCGTTCCCCGCGCCCCTGAGGGTGGGGCTGCGCCCCACGTCCCCGCGCGGCCGACGTTCTCGGGTGCCGGGCGGTGGGGGCTGGGCGTGCAGTTCCCCGCGCCCCTAAAGCATCGGTCGTCCAGCGCCCGAGGCCACGGCCGGAGGCCGCACCCCACCCACCCCAGCCCGCTTCTTTCAACTCGCCCGGCGGCCGAGGACGAGGGCGGGCGGGGGCCGTTGACCCGCCCACCCCGGCCCGCGTCTTCAGCCCGTCCGGCGTTCGAGGACGAGGCCGTTCAGGCCGATCGGGGGTTTGGGGGCGGAGCCCCCGAGTGAGGAGGGGACGGGTAGGGGCGGCGGGGGCGAGAGAAGGCGGTCGGGTTATGCCGGGGCCCTCAGGACCGGCGCCGTCGGCGACGGCGCCTGGAGCTCCAGGACCCACACCTCGTTGGCACCCTCACGCAGCACCGGCCCGGGAACGTACAACGACCGCTGCGGCCCCACCGACCAGTACCGCCCGAGACAGAACCCGTTGACCCACACGAACCCCCGCGTCCAGCCCGGAAGCTCCAGGAGGGCGTCCCCGACGCCACGCACCTCCACGGTGCCCCGGTACAGCCCGCGACCACCCTCCGCGGGCAGCCCCCCGAACGGCACCCGCCCCACACCCCCACCGTCGAACGCGTCAAGCCGCAGCCCCCGCGCCCGCACCCCGTGCAGATACTGCCGCTCGTGCAGCATCCCCCCGGTGATGCCCTTCGGCTCACCCGAACGCGGACCGTAGTTGACCCTCCCCAGAGACTCCACCCACGCCTCCACTCGCGCGTGCCCCGCGACAGGCTCCTTGAGCCCCGGATCGTCCTCGGTGAGCACACCGGCCGCCACACCGTCGACGTACACCACCGCCAGGTCCCGCAGCCCGCGCAGCAGGAGGGGGTACGGCGCCCGCGGACCGGGGACGGTCACCTCGTACTTCACCAGGCCCCGGTCGACGTCCAGTTCCTCGAAGGTGGGCGGAACGGGGTACTCGGCGTCCGGGCCGCCCAGTGTCTCCAGTACGGCGTCCAGGGCGGCCCACTCCCGAAGATCCACGTCCGCGCCCGCACCGAGCGGCGCGGGCGCCGGCGGCAGCTCCGGCAGCGGCCCGTCCGCGTACGCGCCCAGGATCTCCCTGAAGCGCCAGAACTTCTCGGTGGGACGCCCCAGTTCGTCGATGGGCGCGTCGTAGTCGTAGGAGGTGACGTCGGGCTCCAAGGGGCCCTCGTGCAGCGCGCCCCCGCCCCGGTTCGCCCCCGCCCAGCCCGCGAAGTTGGTACCCCCGTGCGCCATGTACAGGTTGACCGAAGCCCCGCACTCCAGGATCTCGCGCAGCGCCTGTGCCGCGTCCTTCGCATCCCGTACGACATGCTCGCCGCCCCAGTGGTCGAACCAGCCGCACCAGAACTCCATGCACATCAGCGGCCCCTCGGGCCGGTGCCGGCGCAGTACCTCGAAGGCCGCGCGTGCGCGGGAGCCGAAGTTGACGGTCGCGAGGACACCGGGGATCGAACCGCCGGTGAGCATGTGGTCCTCGGGACCGTCCGAGGTGACCAGCGCGGCGCTCACGCCCTTGGCGCGCAGCACGTCCGCCAGGCGCCGCAGATACACCTGGTCGGAGCCGTAACTTCCGTACTCGTTCTCGACCTGCACCATCAGCACCGGTCCGCCGCGGTCGATCTGCCGCGGCACGATCTCGTGCAGCACCTGGTGGAACCAGCGCTCCACGTGCCCCACGTACTCCTCGTCCCTGGTGCGCAGCCGCCCCGTCAGCCAGTGCGGCAGCCCCCCGTTCTCCCACTCCGCGCAGATGTACGGGCCGGGGCGCACGATCGCCCACAGGCCCGCCTCCCGCACGGCGTCCAGGAACCGGCCCAGCGCCTGGACGTCCCGGTACTCGCCCGGACGCGGCTCGTGCAGATTCCACGGGACGTACGTCTCCACACAGTTGAGCCCCATCGCCCGCAGCATCCCCAGCCGATGCCCCCACTGCTCCTCGTGCACCCGGAAGTAGTGCAACGCTCCGGACAGCAGCCGCACCGGCCGCCCGTCCAGCAGAAAATCCGTGTCCCCCACCGTGAACTCGCTCATGAGCTCACCCTCACCTCTGGCGGCGGCCACGTCCATGGACAAAGATCAGCTCTGGTTGGACCAAAGAGTGACGCCGGCGGCAAGGGCGCGAAGGAGGGGAGGCCCGCGGATGCACCACACCTGGATGCGCTATTTCTCCCCCGCTCCCGTCCACCACCGGCTCGGCCTCGCCTGCCTCGGCGTCGGCCTGCAGTACGGCGAACTGCCCACCGTCGGGCCCCGCACCCTCGACCACCACGTGGCCGTCGTCGTCAGCGCGGGCGGCGGCTGGTTCCGGGGCCCCGACGGACACCACCACACCGTCACCGCGCCCGCCCTGCTCTGGCTCACCCCCGGCGTACCCCACCACTACGGACCCGACCCCAGCTGGGACGAGTGCTTCGTCGACTTCACCGGGCCCGCCACCGCCACGTACACCGAACTCGGCTACATCGAACCCGACCGCCCCGTCGTGCCGCTCTCCGACGCCACCGGCGCCCGCGCCACCGTCGGCCGCATCGCCCGCGCCGCCCGCCGCGGCAACCCCCTCCTCGAAGTCGAGACCGGCGCCGCCGTCCACGAACTCCTCGTCGCCCTGCGCCGCGCCCGCGCCGACCTCGCCCCCGACGGCGACCCCGTCCTGCACGCCCTCGCCCGTGACGCGTTCCAGCCGCTGTCCGTCGCCGAGCACGCGGCCCGGCACGGCATGACCCCCGCCGAACTGCGCGCCGCCGTCCGCCGCGGAGCCGGCCGCAGCCCCAAGGACTACCTCCTCGGCATCCGCCTGGGCCGCGCCAAGGAACTCCTCGCCGCCACCGAACTCCCCGTCGCCGCGGTCGCCCGACGCGTCGGCTACGACGACCCCGCCTACTTCTCCCGCCTGTTCACCCGCCGTGTCGGCATGGCCCCCGTCCGCTTCCGCGAACAGCAGGGCCGCACCCTCCCCGGCGGCTGGAGCGACCGCATACCCGACCCCGACGATCCGCCCATGATCGAGCCCCCGCACGCCACGTAAAGTTGCTCCTCATGACCACCAGCGACACCAGCAACACCAACGACGGGGCGGGCGGCGAGGTCGACCCCGCCGTGCGCGCGGAACTCGCCCGGCTGCGCGACAGCATCGACAACATCGACGCCGCCGTCGTCCACATGCTCGCCGAACGCTTCAAATGCACCCAACAGGTCGGCCATCTCAAGGCGGCCCACCAGCTGCCGCCCGCCGACCCGTCCCGCGAGGCCCACCAGATCGCCCGGCTGCGCCGCCTCGCCGAGAACGCCAAGCTGGATCCGGCCTTCGCGGAAAAGTTGCTGAATTTCATCATCGCCGAGGTCATCCGGCACCACGAGAGCATCGCGGACGGTGCCGGGCGGGGCGCGGCGGCCACGGGGGAGTGACACCGGGCGCTCCCAGCGTGCATCCTGCGTGAGCACTCCCTGTCAGGTGTCAGGCCAATGGCACATGCCGGCCGACCGTCCGTACGGGCTCCGGGGCACCCGCCACCCGCCGTCCAAGGCACCCGCCCCCCATCCGTACCGGCCCGGGCCGGCATGTGGCCGATCGAGGGGACGTCGGGCCATGCCGTCGGATGCCAAGATCCTCATCGTCGACGACCACGAGGACACGCTGTACGCGCTCGAAAGCGCCCTCGCCCCGCTGGGCCACCTCGTGACCCGCGCGACCAGTGGCGACGACGCCCTCAAGGAAGTACTGCGCGGCCAGGTCGGACTGCTCCTCCTCGACGTGCGCATGCCCGGCGTCAGCGGCCTCGACGTCGTGCGCTACATGCGCCGCGTGGAACAGACCCAGCACATCCCGGTCATCCTGCTCACCGGCTTCGGACCGGACACCGAACTGTCCGCCACCGCGTTCGCCCTCGGCGTCGCCGACCTCGTCATGAAACCCGTCGACCCCTGGACCCTGCGCACCAAGGTCCGCTACCTGTACGACACCCACCAGCGCCGCCGGGCCCTGGAGGCGGAGGTGCGCGAGTTACGCGCCCGGACCGCGGAACGCGCCTCACCGCCCGCCCCGGGCCGCCTCCACCCCGACACCCGCGTCCCCCCGCAACGCGACGGCCACACCGACGCACGGGACGCACGGGAGTCACGGGACGCGCGGAACGCGCGGGAGCAGGACCGCACCGCCTGAGTGCGCCGATCCCGCCGCGACCGTGCCGAACAAAGGCCGCATACCGGACCAGCCCTGTGTCCTGTCCGAGCCATCAGGCAGCATGTCCCCCATGTCCGTACTGACGCGCGACGAAGCGCAGACCCGTGCCCAGCTCCTCGACGTCCACCACTACGGGATCGCACTCGACGTGACCCACGGGGACGAGACCTTCGACTCCCTGACCGTCATCCGGTTCACCGCCCGCGCCGACGCGGACACCTTCGTCGAGCTGAAGCCCGCCGAACTGCGCTCCGTCACCCTCGACGGACAGCCCCTCGACCCCGAGACCCTCGACGAGAACCGGCTGCCCCTCAAGGGCCTCACCGCGGGCGAGCACGAACTGCGCGTCGACGCGACGATGCGCTACTCCCGCACCGGCGAGGGCATGCACCGCTTCACCGACCCCACCGACGGCGAGACCTACCTCTACACCCAGCTGTTCATGGAGGACGTCCAGCGCGTCTTCGCCGCCTTCGACCAGCCCGACCTGAAGGCCGTCTTCGAACTCTCCGTGACCGCGCCCGACGGCTGGACCGTCCTCGCCAACGGCGTCACCGAACACCTGGGAGAGGGCCGCTGGCAGGTCGCCCCCACCCCGCTGATCTCCACCTACCTCGTCGCCGTCGCCGCCGGCCCCTGGCACTCCGTCCGCACCGAGCACCGTGGCCTGCCCTTCGGCATCCACTGCCGCCGCTCGCTCGCCCCCTACCTCGACGCCGACGCCGACGAGATCCTCGACGTCACCCGCGCCTGCTTCGACCGCTACCACGAGAAGTTCGACGAGCCCTACCCCTTCGACTCCTACGACCAGGCGTTCGTCCCCGAGTTCAACGCCGGCGCCATGGAGAACCCCGGCCTCGTCACCTTCCGCGACGAGTTCGTCTACCGCTCCGCCGTCACCGACACCGAACGCCAGACCCGCGCCATGGTCATCGCCCACGAAATGGCCCACATGTGGTTCGGCGACCTCGTCACCCTGCGCTGGTGGGACGACATCTGGCTGAACGAGTCCTTCGCCGAGTACATGGGCTACCAGACCCTCACCGAGGCCACCCGCTTCACCGACACCTGGACCGACTTCGGCGTCACCCGCAAACCCTGGGGCTACGACGCCGACCAGCGCCCCTCCACCCACCCCGTCGCCCCCGACCCGGACGCCGTCCCCGACACCGCGTCCGCCATGCTCAACTTCGACGGCATCTCCTACGCCAAGGGCGCCTCCGCCCTGCGCCAACTCGTCACCTGGCTCGGCGAGAAGGACTTCCTGGCCGGCATCAACACCCACTTCGCCCGCCACAAGTTCGCCAACGCCACCCTCGCCGACTTCATCGACAACCTCGCCTCCGCCACCGAACGCGACGTCCACGCCTGGGCCGACTCCTGGCTGCGCACCACCGGCGTCGACACCCTCACCCCCACCCTCACCGCCGGACCCGACGGCACCCACACCCTCACCGTCGAACACCACGGCAGCCGCCCGCACCGCATCGCCGTGGGCCTCTACGACCACGACCTCGGCGTCGAAGGCCGCCTCACCCTGCGCGACCGCCTCGAAGCCGACGTCCCGGGGACCGAGCCGACCGTGATCGGCAAGCGCCCCGCCCTGCTCCTCCTCAACGACGGCGACCTCTCCTACGCCAAGGTCCGCTTCGACCCCGAGTCCTTCCAGGCCGTGCGCACCGCCCTCGCCGGACTGCCCGAACCCCTCACCCGAGCGGTCGTCTGGAACGCCCTGCGCGACGCCGTCCGCGACGGCGAACTGCCCGCCATGGCCTACATCGACGCCGCCCGCGCCCACCTTCCGCACGAGAGCGACCTCGCCCTCGTCCAGGGCATCCTGTCGTTCGCCGCCGCCCAGGTCGCCGACCGCTACCTCCCCGCCGAGGACCGCCCCACCGCCCTCGCCACCCTCACCGACCTCTGCCGCGACCTCATCCGCCGCACCGAGGACGGCTCCCACCCCGGCCTGCGCCTCACCGCCGTACGCCACTACATCGACGTCGCCGCCCACCCCGACACCATCAGCGCCTGGTTCTCCGAAGGCACCGTCCCCGGCGGGCCCGAACTCGACCCCGAACTGCGCTGGCGCATCCTCGGCCGGCTCGCCGTCCTCGGCGCCATCGACGACGCCGTCATCGAGGCCGAACTCGTCCAGGACCCCAGCGCCACCGGCCAGGAAGGCGCCGCCCGCTGCCGCGCCGCGCTGCCCGACCCCGAGGCCAAGCGCCGCGCCTGGGAGGAGATGTTCACCTCCGACCACCTCTCCAACTACCTCTTCACCGCCACCGCCCAGGGCTTCTGGCAGCCTGAACAGACCCACCTCGTCAGGGAGTACGTCGAGCGCTACTGGGCCGACGCCGTCGCCGTCTCCGCGCGTCGCGGCCCCGCCATCGCCGATGCCGCCGGGCGCTACGCGTTCCCCGTCCACGCCGTCACCCCCGAAACCCTCGCCCTCGGCGAAGCGTGCCTCCGTGACGCCGACCCCATCCCCGCCCTCCGCCGCAAACTCGTCGACCAACTCGACGACCTGTCACGAGCCTTGAAGGTACGAACCGCGTAGCCATGGCCTTGTCCGCGGGTGTGCGGGGGCTGGGCGCGCAGTTCCCCGCGGCCCTGGGGGCGGGGGCTTCGCCCCGCGCCCCCGAAACCCTTCAGCCCGTCCGGCGTTCGAGGACGAGGAAACGTGGTTCCCGGCCCGGCGTGGCGTCTAGCAGCTTCACCCACCGCCCACATTTCCTCCGCCCACCAGTACCCCCATTCGGGTCGGATCGTTGACCTTTCGGGGCGCGCGGGCCCATCCCCGTACACGCTGGTACTCCCTCTGCCGCGCGCCCACCGGAGGACACCTCATGAGCACGCCGCCCCTCGCCTCAGGCCCCGAAGGTCCCGGCGCGCTGCGGCCGCTGCTCGACACCGTCCTCGACGCACTGCGCGAGGGCGGCGAGGCACGCGGGGGACCGCTGCCCGCCGGCGGACCGGAGAGCGTGGCCCGGCGCGTACGGGACGCGCTCGGCGACGTACTGCCCGAGCAGGGAACCGAGGACGCCCTGCGCGTCGTCGTGCGGGCTCTCGCCGAGGGCGCGGCCGACCCCGCCGACCCCCTGTGCGCCGCCCACCTGCACTGCCCACCCCTCGCCGTCGCCACCGCGGCCGACCTCGCCGCCTCCGCCCTCAACCCCTCCATGGACTCCTGGGACCAGGCCCCGGCCGCCTCGGAACTGGAGGCACTCGTCACCCGGGCCCTCGCCCAGGAGATCGGCGCCGGCGACGCCCTGATCACCACCGGCGGCACCGAGTCCAACCAACTCGCCCTCCTCCTCGCCCGGGAGGCACACGCCGGCGTGCGGCTCATCCACGGCGCCAACGCCCACCACTCCCTGCCCCGCGCCGCCTGGCTCCTCGGCCTGCCCGACCCCGTCGTCGTCCCCGCCCCCGCCGGCACCATGGACCTCGCCGCCCTGGACGAAGCCCTCACCGAACTCCAAGGCCTCCGCGGCTCCCTCCTCGTGGCCGCCACCGCAGGCACCACCGACGCCGGACTCATCGACCCCCTGCCCGACATCGCCGACCTCTGCGAAGCCCACGGCACCCGCCTCCACATCGACGCCGCCTACGGCGGAGGCCTCCTCTTCAGCGACCACCACCGCGGCAAACTCGACGGACTCGACCGCGCCCACACCGTCACCCTCGACCTGCACAAACTCGGCTGGCAGCCCGTCGCCGCAGGCCTCCTCGCCGTCAAGGACCCCCACGACCTCGACGCCCTGAGCCACCGCGCCGACTACCTCAACGCCGACGACGACACCGAAGCGGGCCTCCCCGACCTCCTGGGCCGCTCCCTGCGCACCAGCCGACGCCCCGACATCCTCAAAGTCGCCGTCACCCTCAAAACCCTGGGGCGAGCGGGACTCGGCGCCCTCGTCGACCAGGTCTGCGCCCGTGCCGTCGAGCTGGCGGACCTCGTCGAAGCACACCCCGGCTTCGAGCTCTACGACCCGCCCACCCTCAGCACCGTCCTGTTCCGCCCCGCAGAGGCCTCCGACGAAGCCGTCGCCGCCGTACGCCGCACCCTGCTCCACGAAGGACGCGCCGTCCTCGGCCGAGCCCTGCTCGACGACCGGCTCTGGCTCAAAGCCACCCTCCTCAACCCCCACACCCGGCCGGGCGACCTGGCCGCGCTCCTGAAACTGGTGGAAGGACACACACCCCGATGAGCCCGACGCCCCTCCCCCCACCCCACGAGCCCGACGCGCCCCGCGACCTCGTGGGCATCGGCATCGGCCCGTTCAACCTCTCCCTCGCCGCCCTCGCCCACCCCCTCCCCGAACTCGACAGCGTCTTCTACGAACAGCGCCCCGGCTTCGACTGGCACCCGGGCCTGCTCATCGACGGCGCCACCCTCCAAGTCCCCTTCCTCGCCGACCTGGTCACCCTCGCCGACCCCGCCAGCCCCTGGTCCTTCCTCAACTACCTCAAGGACCGCGACCGCCTCTTCCCGTTCTACTTCGCCGAGCGCTTCCACATGCAGCGCGCCGAGTACGACGCCTACTGCCGCTGGGTCGCCGGCCGCCTCCCCGGACTCCACTTCGGCCACCAGGTCGACGCCGTCCGCTGGAACCCCGAACGCACCCTGTTCGAAGTCGACTTCACCCAGCTCGACAACGAGGGAGAGGCCGAGGCCCTCGGCCGTACGTACACCCGCAACATCGTCCTCGGCGTCGGCACCGCACCCCACATCCCCGAGCCCCTCAAACCCCTCGTCGACGCCCCCGGCGTCCCCGTCATCCACGCCGCGGACTACCTCGCCCACCGCGAACGCTTCCTCACCGCCGAACACATCACCGTCATCGGCGCCGGGCAGTCGGGCGCCGAGGTCTTCCTCGACCTCCTGCGCAACCGGCCCGCCGGCCACGAGAAGATCCACTGGCTCGCCCGCACCGAGGCCTTCGCCCCGATGGAGTACTCCAAGCTCGGCCTCGAACACTTCACCCCCGACTACACCCGCTACTTCCACGCCCTCACCGAGCCCGTACGCGACCGGCTCGTCGCCGCCCAATGGCAGCTCCACAAGGGCATCGACGCCGACACCATCGCCGCCATCCACGACGAGCTCTACCGGCGCACCCTCCACGGCGGCTGGCCCGACGCCGTCCTCACCCCCGCCGTCACCGTCCGCACCGCGGGCCGCGTCGCCACCACCAAGGTCGAACTCCACCTCGAACACGGCCAGCAGGGCGCCCGCACCCGCCTCACCACCGACGCCGTGGTCCTCGCCACCGGCTACCGCGAACGCCCCCTCGGCCAGATCCTCGCCGGACTCGACCCCTACCTGCGCCGCGACAGCGCCGAACGCCCCCGCATCGACGACCAGTTCCGCCTCGCCCTCGACCCCTCCGTCACCGGCCGCGTCTACGTCCAGAACGCCGAACTCCACACCCACGGCGTCGGCGCCCCCGACCTCGGCCTCGCCGCCTGGCGCAGCGCAACCATCCTCAACTCGCTGACGGGCAAGGACCCCTACCCGCTCCCGCGCCGTACGGCCTTCACCACCTTCGGACTCGAACCCCGGTCCCAGGTCCCGCCCGCCCGCCACACCGCCCAGACCCTCACCCCGCTCGTCGACGGACGGTAAGAAGAGGACCCCGGACACACGTCCGGGGTCCAGAAGACAAGCGTGCCGGAACAGAGGCCCTAGAAGACCGGCGTGCCGTCCCGCGTGAGCTTCCAGTCCACCGAAGCGAACTCCTTCGGGTCGAGCACACCCTTCGCGGTCACCCACTCGGCGATCCGCGTACGGATCTCCGTCGACTCCGACCAGACCTCCTTCGCGGACGCCACATGCGGGAAGGCGCCGCCACCGTTCGCCCGGTAGTTGTTCACCGCGAACACGAACTGCTGCGCGTCGTCCAGCGCCGCACCGTTGTACGTCAGGTTCTTGATCCGCGAACCCTCCGCCTGCGCGATGTCGATGTCGTACCGGAGCCCCGACACATAGTCGTAGTTGTAGTCCGGACGGTTGCTCGCGTTCGTCAGCTTCTCCGTGTCGATCACCGCACCGGCCGCCGTCCGCACGAAGTAGTTCGCCGAGTACTCCAGGTACGCCCGCACCTGCGCCCCCGTCAGCACCTTCGCGACCAGCGTGTTGTCGTACACGTACAGGCTCGACAGATCCCGGATCGTCACCTTGCCGGCCGGGATCTCGGAGGTGCGCGAGAACGGCGAGGCCTGCGCGATCACGGGCAGCGACGCGTACTCCGTGCCCACCAGCGCCGCCTTGACCACGTCCTCCTGCACCTTGGTGATCAGGTCGATGATCGGGGCGTCCTTGTAACGCGCCTCGACCGTCGTCAGCGTGTCCGTGGCCGTGCCGACCACCTGGTTGACGTACGCCACCACCAGGTCGTGCTCGTCCTTCAGCAACCGGGTGATCTTCGGGTCGTCGGCGACCGAGTTCGAGTTGCGGACCGTGGCCGCCACCGACTCGACCTGCCACTTCCCCTTCTCGAGGACCAGTTCGAAGTCGAACACCGACAGCCGCTCCGCATACGCCAGCGGCTCCGACAGCACCACCGTCCTGCCGGTCTTGGCGTTGGTGACCTTCAGCTCCGGGATCTCCGCGTGCGCGTGTCCGACGAGAATCGCGTCGATCCCCGGCACCTGCTGGGCGACGAGCGCCGCCGAGTTCTCGACGTACGGCAGCTGGTCACCGTAGGAGGACGTGCCGGACGAACCGGAGTGCGCCGACACGACGACCACGTCCGCACCCATCGACCGCAGCTTCGGCACCCACTTCGCCGCCTGCTCCTCAAGACCCGGGAACGTCAACTTCCCCTGGACGTACGCCTTGTCCCAGATCGCGATACCCGGGTTCGTCAGACCGAGCACCGCCACCTTCACCGACGGCGCGCCCGGCACGTGGAACGTCTTCATGAAGTACGGAGGGAAGGCCGGCTTCAGCGTCTTCGCGTCCAGCGCGTTCGCGCCCAGCAGCGGGAAGCGGCACTGCGACTCGAACTTCCGCAGCGTCTCGATGCCGTAGTTGAACTCGTGGTTGCCCAGCGCCACCGCGTCATAGCCGATCGCGTTCATCGCCTGCGCCATCGGGTGCACCGGACCGCCCTTGGCGGTGATCGGGTCCACCTTCGCGTAGTAGTACGTCAGCGGGGTGCCCTGGATCGTGTCGCCCGCGTCCAGAAGGAGGGTGTTGCAACGCCCCTTCTCCTTGCGGATCTCGTTCACCAGCGTCGAGATCCGCGCCAGACCCTGCGCGTTGCCCGCCGCGTCCGTGTATTCCGCGTCCTTGAAGTAGTCCCAGTTGAAGACATGTCCATGCAGGTCCGTCGTGCCGATGACGGTGAGGGAGTGCCGCTTCACAGGCTTCTTCCTACCCCCTGCCGCCGCCGAGGTCGCCGCCTGCGCGGACGGAGTCGCGACCGCACCGGTCAACGCCACCCCCGCACCCGTCACGGCGGACTTCTTCAGGAACTTCCGGCGGTTCAACGGCATGTCTATGGCTCCTTGGGAATTGGTCAACGACGCGCGTAGATTCTGACCCACGCATGACACTCCAGAACAGGTCCGGGAGGTTTCCATCTGGTGACCACCGGGCACCACGCCCGCCCTTCCGGTGACAGAGTGGGGCGTATGGCCCCCACCGCAGAGGAACCCCGACCCGCAGTCCCCTACGGAACCCCCGCATCACCCCGCATCGCCGTCCGCGGCGAAGCCCACCTCGAAGTCGACCCCGAGATCGCCCGCATCGGCATCACCGTCAGCGCCCGCGGCACCGACCGACGCGAGGCCCTCGCCGACCTCACCCGCCGCAACGCCACCGCCATGGACCTCGTGAAGTCCTACGGAGACGCCGTCGAACGCCTCGAAACCGGCGCTTTCTCCATCAGCCCGGAACTCACGAAACACGGCCGCGGCGAACGCGTCCGCGCCTACCACGGCCGCGTCCACCTCACCGCCGAACTCACCGACTTCACCGCACTCGGCGAGCTGACGACACGCCTCGCGGACCTCGACCTCACCCGGGTCGACGGCCCCTGGTGGGCCCTGCGCCCCGACTCGCCCTCCCACCGACAGGCCCGACAGCAGGCGGTCCGCGAAGCCGTCCAACGCGCCCGCGAATACGCCGAAGCCCTCGGCACCACCCTCGCCGCGCTCGTCGAACTCGCCGACATCGGCGCCGAGAACGCCCAGCCCTACCCGGCGGCCCCCGGCCGCGCCATGCGCTCCATGTCCTTCGCCGGCGGCACACCCGAAGAAGCCGCCCCCCTCGACCTCGAACCCGAGCGCCAACACGTCTACGCCCAGGTCAACGCCCGATTCACGATGGCACCGCCGGAACTCTAAAGCGCGGACCGGTCGCCATAAGGTACCGACGCGCTCATCAGAGCACCCCGGCGCACAATTCAACTGTTGTCAATAAGGCTTCACGTAAAGGTTGTTGAGTAGTCATGCTGGACCAATTCTCTACCGACCGGTAAGGCCTAGGCTCAAACCATGCGCCGAGCAAAAATCGTCTGTACATTGGGTCCCGCCACCGACTCGTACGACCAGCTCAAAGCCCTGGTCGACGCCGGAATGGACGTAGCCCGCTTCAACCTCAGCCACGGCACTTACGCCGAACACGAGGAGCGCTACCACCGCGTGCGAAAGGCCGCCGAGGAGACCGGCCGCAGCATCGGACTGCTCGCCGACCTTCAAGGCCCGAAGATCCGACTCGGCCGTTTCACCGAAGGCCCCGTACTCCTTGAACGCGGAGACTCCTTCACCATCACCGTCGAAGAAGGCGCCGAGGGTGACCGCCTCACCTGCGGCACGACGTACTCCGGCCTCGCGGCCGACGTCACCCCCGGCGAACGCATCCTCGTCGACGACGGCAAGGTCTGCCTCGAAGTCACCGCCGTCGACGGCCCCCGCGTCCACACCACCGTCGTCGAAGGCGGCATGGTCTCCGACCACAAGGGCCTCAACCTTCCCGGCGTCGCCGTCTCCGTCCCCGCCCTCTCCGACAAGGACGAAGCGGACCTCCGCTGGGCCCTGCGCACCGGCTTCGACGTCATCGCCCTCTCCTTCGTCCGCAGCGGCCGCGACATCGACGACGTCCACCGCATCATGGACGAGGAAGGCCGCCGCCTCCCCGTCATCGCCAAGGTCGAGAAGCCCCAGGCGGTCGACGCGATCGACGACATCGTCGCCGCGTTCGACGGCATCATGGTCGCCCGCGGTGACCTGGGCGTCGAAATGCCCCTCGAACAGGTCCCGATCGTCCAGAAGCGCGCCATCAAACTGGCCAAGCGCAACGCCAAGCCGGTCATCGTCGCCACCCAGATGCTCGACTCGATGATCGACAACTCCCGCCCCACGCGAGCCGAGGCGTCCGACGTCGCCAACGCCGTCATCGACGGCACGGACGCCGTGATGCTCTCCGGCGAGACGAGCGTCGGCAAGTACCCCGTGGAAACCGTCCGCACGATGTCCCGCATCGTCGAGGCCGCCGAGGAGGACATCCTCGCCAAGGGCCTGCCGCCCCTGACCGACCGCAACAAGCCCCGCACCCACGGCGGTGCGGTCGCCCGTGCGGCGGCGGAGATGGGCGACTTCCTCGGCGCCAAGTTCCTCGTCGCCTTCACCCAGTCCGGCGACACGGTCCGCCGCCTGTCCCGCTACCGCTCCCCGATCCCCCTGCTGGCCTTCACCCCCGACCCTGCCACCCGCTCCCAGCTGAACCTGACCTGGGGTGTGGAAACGTTCCTGGGGCCGCACGTCGGCTCCACCGACGCGATGGTCGACCAGGTGGACGAGTTGTTGTTGAAGTACGGCCGCTGCGAGAAGGGCGACATCGTCGTCATCACCGCCGGCTCCCCGCCCGGGGTGTCGGGCACCACGAACCTCGTACGCGTCCACCACATCGGAGAGGACGACAGCCCCAAGTAGGCCCGGCTGTCAGTACTTGGGGCCGACGTGGGCGTCCATGAGAGCGACGGAGGCTTTGCGGGCGACGGAGATGTTCCGGGAGTTGGCTTGCTTCCACTGGACGCCGACCTTGTCGAGGGTGTTGGTGTAGAGCTGCCTGATGTCTGAAGAGAGGTTCGTGAAAAAGTACCGCGGATATTCGTAGCGCTTCTTGTCGCCGGCGATCAGGCGCGTGGTCCAGTTGGTCAGGCGGCAGCCGTCAGAGTGCACGAGCCCGCGAATGAACTCCCACGGGTGGGCGTCGACGATCCTTTGTTGCCAGGGTTCAAGAGCGATACGGCGTTCGTGCTTCTTGCCGGGGCCGTGCTGTGGGAACAGGCAGTGGAGGTGATTCGAGCAAAGCTTCACGTCGTGGCAACCAGCCTTGCCGGCACGGCAGACCGAGTTGCCTGGGAAAACGGCGCGCATAGCCCGTTCGCACTCGTCCATGAGGCCAGGCCAGGAGTCATCACAGGTGATTACTAGGCTTGGGCTCCGGTGCCCGGACCACTGGACGATGTAACCGTCGCCCAGATAGAGGCCCAGGAGGTAGGCGTACGCAATCTCGTCCAGTGCGCCGTCGTGGCACTGGGGGCACGTGCGAACTGGTCGGCCGGGGCGCTCCCCACGCTTCGAGCGGTCGAGGTGGAGCCACTTGCCGACTGTGCCTGCGGGGACGTTGAGTTGACGCGCCACGTCCGCGTTCCGCACACCTTCGTGCAGCAACGCGAGCGCCTTTTGTCGCACCGCTGTACCGTGGGAATTCATGCGAGCACTCTGTGTCACTGATCGTGACCATGTGCAGCAAAAAGCGGATGTTCACGAGAACGTGAGCATCCGCTTCTGTGCAAGAAGTGCCCGGTGTGGGATTCGAACCCACACGCCCCGAAGAGCACGGCGGTTTGAGCGCCGCGTGTCTAGCCATTCCACCAACCGGGCCAGCTGCGTAACTGTCGGGAAGTGTACCGGGTCATCGCAGGCCGCTGCCCCTAGGTAGGCTGCATAAGCAGCACTACCTGCCCGGCCCGTGAACGAGGAGCCCCCGTGACCGCCCCCGAGTCGCCCCAGCCCGTCGCCGACGACGACAAGTCGCACGTGCCTCCGCTGACGACCCGTGTCGTCATCGCCGAGGACGAGGCGCTGATCCGCCTCGACCTCAAAGAGATGCTCGAGGAAGAGGGCTATGCCGTCGTGGGCGAGGCGGGGGACGGGGAGCAGGCCGTCGAGCTGGCCCGTGAGCACCGGCCCGACCTTGTGATCCTCGACGTCAAGATGCCCAAGCTGGACGGGATCTCGGCGGCCGAGAAGATCGCCGAGGAGAGCATCGCCCCCGTGCTGATGCTCACCGCGTTCTCGCAGCGCGACCTCGTCGAGCGGGCCCGTGACGCCGGCGCGATGGCGTACCTCGTGAAGCCCTTCAGCAAGAGCGACGTCGTACCCGCGATCGAGATGGCCGTCTCGCGGTTCACGGAGCTGAAGCAGCTGGAACAGGAGGTCGCGGACCTCAGCCAGCGCCTGGAGACCCGCAAGCTGGTCGACCGGGCCAAGTCCGTGCTGCAGACGCAGTACGGGCTGACGGAGCCCGCCGCGTTCCGGTGGATCCAGAAGACCTCCATGGACCGCCGTATGTCCATGCAGCAGGTCGCCGAGGCGGTCATCGCGGACGCCGAGGAGAAGAAGTCCTCCAAGGGTTAGAGGACAGGCCCGCGCGCTGGTGCCCGCGCGAGCCCGGCGAGCGCGTGTCAGGCTGGTTCCGGGGCCGCGTGGCCTTCGGGTCGGCAAGGCAGCAAAGGAGACGGCGCGTGGAAGAGAAGGCGTTCGTCCAAGAGGTGTCGCAACGTACGGGCCTGACTCGGCAGGAGTCGGCCGATCTCACGCGTGCCACGCTCGAAACTCTGGCCCATCGGCTGAGCTCGGGCGAGGCGCGGAACCTGGCGCTGGAGCTCCCGGAGGGTCTGGCGGAGTCCGTTCGGCGGGGTGCCACCGCGGAGATCGAGCGCTTCGACTACGACGAGCTCGTGCGGCGTGTGGCTCAGCGCAACGTGCTCAGGCCGGACGAGGCCGACAGCGGCGTCCGTGCCGTGCTGGTCACGCTCCGTGAAGCGATCAGCGAGAAGGAGTTCGGCCACGCGATGTCGCAACTCGGTGCCGACTTCTCCAGGCCGATCGAGAATTTCGTCGGCTGATTCCCCGGCGAGCGGTACGGGTGAGCGGTATCGGCGAGTGACGAAGAGGCCCGCGCCCCCCGACTGGGGGCCGCGGGCCTCTTCGTACAGCGGCTGTACGGTCGTACGGCCGGAGCCTGGTCTCAGTCCTCGCCCAGGTAGGCCTTGCGTACCGACTCGTCGTGCAGCAGGTCCTGCCCGGTGCCCGAGAGGACGATGTTGCCGACCTCCATGACGTGTCCCTGATCGGCGAGGGAGAGCGCCGCCTGGGCGTTCTGCTCGACGAGGAGGATGGTCGTACCGTCGGCCTTGAGTTCGGCGATGGTGGCCATGATCTTCTGCATCATGATCGGCGAGAGGCCCATGGAGGGTTCGTCGAGCATGAGCAGCTTGGGCTGGGACATGAGCGCGCGGCCCATGGCCAGCATCTGCTGCTCGCCGCCGGAGAGGGTTCCCGCGGCCTGCTTGCGGCGTTCACCCAGGATGGGGAAGAGGTCGTAGGCGCGCTGGATGTCCTTCTCGATGCCCGCCTTGTCGGTGCGCAGGAACGCGCCGAGCTGGAGGTTCTCGGTGATCGTCAGCCGGGGGAAGATGTGGCGTCCCTCGGGGGAGTGGGCGAGGCCCAGGGAGACGATCTTGTGGGCGGGGATGCCGCTGAGGGGTTTGCCGTCGAAGGTGATGCGGCCCGCGGTGGGCTTGAGGAGCCCGGAGAGGGTGCGCAGGGTGGTCGTCTTGCCGGCGCCGTTGGTGCCGATGAGGGTGACGATCTGGCCTGCTTCGACGGAGAAGGAGATGCCCTTGACGGCTTCGATCTTGCCGTAGGCGACCTTGAGGTCTTCGACCTCGAGCAGTGCGGTCACTGGGCGTTTCCTTCCTTGCTGGTGGTGCCCTCCGCGGCGGCGTCGCTCTCGGCGGCCTCAGGAGTCTCGGTGACCTCGGGAGTCCCGGAGGTTTCCGCGGGCTCGGGGGTGTCCGTGGGCTCGGGGGTGTCCGTGGCCTCCGCCGCCTCGGCGGCTTCGACCTCGGCGAGTTCCTCCGCGCCGGGGGCGCCCTCGAAGGGGGTGCCGAGGTAGGCGGCGATGACGCGTTCGTCGCCCTGGACGACCTCGGAGGTGCCCTCGACGAGCTTCTCGCCCTGGACGAGGCAGGCGACGCGGTCGGACAGGTTGAAGATGAAGCGCATGTCGTGCTCGATGACGAGGACGGCGATGCCCCTGTCGCGGATGGCGAAGACGAGGTCTTCGGTCGCGCGTGTCTCCTGGGGGTTCATGCCGGCCGTGGGCTCGTCCAGGAGCAGCAGTCCCGGTTCGCTCGCCATGGCGCGGGCGATTTCGAGCTTGCGCTGTTCGCCGTAGGGGAGGTTGCGGGAGAGGTGGTCGGCCTTGTGGTCGAGGCCGATGAACTCCAGCAGTTCCATGGCGCGTTCGCGGGAGGCGGCTTCTGCCTTGCGGAAGCCGGGGCCGCGCAGGAGGGCCGACCAGAGGCCTTCCTTGGTCCTGGTGTGGCGGCCGACGAGCACGTTCTCCAGGACGGTCATGTTGGCGAAGAGCCGGATGTTCTGGAAGGTGCGGGCGATGCCGGCGCTGGTGACGAGGTGGGGCTTGGGCGGGAGGACGGTGCCCTTGTAGGAGACCTTGCCCTCGGTCGGCACGTACAGGCCGGTGAGGCAGTTGAAGAAGGTCGTCTTGCCGGCGCCGTTGGGGCCGATGAGGCCGACGATCTCGCCCGAGTTGACGGTGAGGTCGACGCTGCGGACGGCGGTGAGGCCGCCGAAGCGCATGGTGACGCCGCTGGCCTCGAGTACGGGGCTGGTGGCCGTGGTGGTGGTCATGTGGGTCACGCCCCTGCCTTGGTGACGCCGACGGTGGAGTCGGGCAGGCCCTGTTCGGGGATGTCGATGCTGTCGTCGGACTCGTGGAATTCGAGCTGGCGGCGGCGGTTGGCGATGATGCCCTCGGGACGGAAGCGCATGAGGATGACGAGCGCGATGCCGAAGGCGAAGAGCTGGTACTCCTTCAGGAAGCCGAGCTTCTCGGGGAGGAGGTAGAGCAGGGTGGCGCCGAGGATGGGGCCGTTGACCGTGCCCATACCGCCGAGGACGACCGCGGCCAGCAGGAACGCGGAGTTGGGCGGCACGGAGCCGGCGAACTGGTACGGGGCCGGGTTGACGCTGTAGCCGACGTGGGCGCTGACCGTGCCGGCGAGGCCGGCGAGGGAGGCGCCGAGGGCGAAGGCGATGAGCTTGACGCGGAAGCCGTTGATGCCCATGGCGGTCGCGGCGGTCTCGTCCTCGCGGATCGCGATCCAGGAGCGGCCGATACGGGAGTCGGCGGCGCGGTTGAAGACGATCACGACGATGCCGGTGATGATCAGCATCAGCAGGAAGTAGTTCGCGAAGCGGCCGAGGGTGATTGAGCCGATGTCGTGCGAGTTCCCGAGGTTGAACCCGAAGATGTCGAGGTCCGGGATCATCGAGATGCCGTTGGGGCCGTTGGTGAGGTTCGGTCCGGAGGAGCCGTCGAGGTTGTTGACGGAGATGCGGAAGATCTCTCCGAAGCCGAGGGTGACGATGGCGAGGTAGTCGCCGCGCAGTCGCAGGGTGGGGGCGCCGATGAGGACGCCGAAGACGAGCGACGCGGCCATGCCGGTGAGCATGGCGGCCCAGAAGGGGAACTGGACGCCGGAGAAGCGGGAGAACTCGGAGCCGGAGACGAGGGCCGCGGCGTAGGCGCCGACGCCGAGGAAGGCGACGTATCCGAGGTCGAGGAGTCCGGTGAGGCCGACGACGATGTTCAGGCCGAGGGCGACGGTGGCGACGACGAGGATGTTCACGCCGAGGTTGGCGTTGTGCTCGTTGTTCTCGACGAAGGGGAAGACCGCCGCGGCGAGGAACGCCATGGAGGTGGCGAATCCCTTGTGGCGGGCGTTGAGCGTGGCGAACCGGTCGAAGAGTCCGGCGGCCTGGAGTGCCCAGGTGCCGAAGACGACGAGCAGCAGGTAGCCGATGAACGTCTCGCTGGCGTCGGGGTCGACGCCGATGCCGTACGTGAAGACGATCAGGGCGACGGCGGTGGCGCCGGTGATGACGAGGCGCTCGGCCCAGCCGGGGAGCTTCTCGGCCGCGGGGATGCGGTCGGGCTTGCTGACCCAGTCCTTGAAGGTGTTGCCGGGGCTCGGGAGAGCGAGGGCGCCGACGAGGGCGATCAGGGAGCCGATGGCGGTGACGTAGCCGCCGGGGTCGAGGGCGACCAGGCCCTTGAGGTCGACCGCGATGGCGATGGCGCTGAACCAGCTGACGGCGAACGCGGAGGCGGCGGCGAGGACGACGGGCGCGGTGGCGCCTGCCGGGTTGAGCCAGCGCAGGCCGCGGACGCCGAAGAGGGTGAGCGCGAAGAGCAGGGTGATCGCGCCGGCGACGAGGTCGAGGATCTGGAGGCCGGCCGGGGAGCCGTAGTAGGTGAGGTCCCCGGGGAAGTCGGCCGTGTAGGTCCACGACATGAAGGTGCTGGCGATGGTGGCGACGGCGCCGACGGCGACGAGGGCGCGCGCGGCGGTCTGGGGGAGTGCGATCAGGCCGCGCGCGGGGGCGGTGATCTCGGTGGTGTTCTCGGTGGTTGCCATGGTGGTCACGCCCTGTCCGCGACGCGTTCGCCGACCAGGCCTTGTGGCCTGAACAGCAGTACGAGGATGAGGAGGACGAAGGCCCAGACGGAGGACCAGCCGCCGCCGCCGAGCTGCTGCATGCCGGGGATGCCGTCGATGTAGGAGGTGGCCATGGTCTCGGCGAGGCCGAGGACGAGGCCGCCGATCATGGCGCCGTAGATGTTGCCGATGCCGCCGAGGACTGCGGCCGTGAAGGCCTTGAGGCCCATCTGGAAGCCCATGTTGTACTGGATCGAGCCGTAGCGCAGGCCGTAGGAGACGGCGGCGACGGCGGCGAAGAAGCCGCCGATGGCGAAGGCGATCACGATGATCTTGTTGGTGTCGATGCCCATGAGCTGGGCGGTGTCAGGGTCCTGGGCGGTGGCCTGCATCGCGCGGCCGGTGCGGGACATGCTGACGAAGAGGGCGAGGGCCGCCATGCAGAGCGGGGCGGCGACGATGACGAAGAGCGAGCCGCTGCTGATGCTGATGGACCCGATGTGCCAGGGTCCGGCGTCGATCTGCGGGAAGTTGCGGTCGGTCTTGGCGTTCGGGTACCAGTTGAAGACGGCCTGCTGGAGCGCGAGGGAGAGGCCGATGGCGGTGATGAGGGGTGCCAGGCGTGGCGCGCCGCGCAGTGGTCGGTAGGCGAACCGTTCCGCCCCGACGGCGATGAGGACGGCGACGAGTCCGCCGCCGATGAGCATCGCTGGGAGGGCTATCCACATGGATGTGCCGTCGGGCAGGACGTAGAGGTAGACCGTGAGTGCGCCGAAGCCTCCGGTCATGAAGATCTCGCCGTGGGCGAAGTTGATGAGCTGGACGATGCCGTACACCATCGTGTAGCCGATGGCGATCAGCCCGTACATCGAGCCGAGAAACAGCCCGTTGGCCAGCTGCTGCGGCAGGGTGTTCACCGCATGGCCTCCATGTGGGTGGGGAGAGTGAACGGGGGGATATGGGGCGGGCCGCGCGGTGACGTGTGGTCTTGGCCGCGCGGCCCTGGGGTGTAGCTAGCGGCGGATCTCGAATCAGCTGGTATCAGCCGGAGTTGGCTGGGCTCAGCTGGACTTGGCTGATTTCAGCTGGAGTCAGCTGAAATCAGCTGGGATCGGATCGGATCAGCCGTTGAACGTGCCGCTCTTGACGGCCTTCCACTTGCCGCCCACGACCTGGTAGACGGTGAGCTGCTTGTTGGTGGTGTCGCCGTACTCGTCGAAGGAGACGGGGCCGGCGATGCCCTCGAACTTCGTCTTCTGGACCTCGTCCACGATCTTGGCGCGGGCGCCGTCGGGGACCTTGCCGTCCTTCACGACGTTGGCGATCGCCTTGATGATGGCGGTCGCGGCGTCGTAGGAGTAGCCGCCGTAGGTGCCGTAGTCGCCCTTGAGGCCGGAAGCCTTGTACTTCTTGATGAAGTCCGCGGCGGAGGGCAGGGAGTCGACGGGCTGGCCGACGGAGGTGGCCAGGTCACCCTCGGAGGTCTTGCCGGCGGTCTGGATGTAGGTGTCGCTGAACATGCCGTCACCACCGAACAGCGGGATCTTCACTCCGCCGTCCTTGAGCTGCTTGGTGAGCTTCTCCGACTCGTCGTACTGGCCACCGTAGTAGACCAGGTCGGCCTTGGAGTTCTTGATCTTGGTGACGAGGGCCGAGAAGTCGGTGTCGCCGGTGTTGACGTGGTCCTCGCCGGCGACCTTGCCGCCGTTCCCTGTGAAGCCGGCCTTGAACAGCTTGGCCAGGCCCGCGCCGTAGGTCTGCTTGTCGTCGACGACGAAGACGTTCTTCTTCTTGAGCGTGCTGGACGCGTACTCGGCCGCGAAGCCGCCCTGGAGGGCGTCGGTGGTGGCCGTGCGGAAGTACGTCTTGAACGGGCGCGACTTCGAGGTCTGCCAGTTCTTGCCCTGGGTGAGCTCGGGCGCCGTGTTGGAGGGCGAGATCTCGACCAGGTTGGCGGTCGCGAAGACCTGCTGCATCTGCGTGGCGACACCGGAGTTCAGCGGGCCGACGACGCCGAGGACCTTCTCGTTGTTGACGAGGGCGGTGGCGTTCTGCTGGCCGCTGGCCGGGATCGCCTTGTCGTCGAGCGCCTGGACCTTGAAGGTCACGCCGGGGACGGTGTTGTTCTTGTTGGCGTCGTCGACGGCGATCTGCACGCCGCCCTGGATGCCGAGGCCGGTTGCGGAGTTCTGACCGGTCAGCGGAGCGTCAACGCCGATGATGATCTCGGTCTTGCTGCTGCTGCTCTTGTCCCCGCTGTTGTCACGCGAACCGCAGGCGGTCAGCGTGAGTGCTCCGGTGGTGAGCACGGAGGTGAGTATGACCAAAGAACGCTGTCGCACGTTGAATCCTCTCCCTGGCGCAGCAGCCCTGCTGAGCTGCCGTGTGTCTCGCCGGGCCGTACTGGGTGATACCGAGCCGTGCTGCAGACGCGCCCGGCGGCGCGGTGACTGGCCGTGACTCTAAGCCTGTCTGTGGGCCCGGGCATCGCCGTGGGCTGGCTTGTGACTTTCTTGTTATGACGTGCCGGTTGGTGGGCTTCAGGGACGGGTATTCTCGGCCGATTTGGCGGAAATTCTTCTCGTTCCACATGTTGAGAATCCGCACTTCCGGTTGCGCGTGGGCGAAGGTCGCGGTCGGGCGGCGTCGCAGGTCGAGTGGAGTCGCCGGGAGGGGGCGCGGGAGTGCGGGCCGTCGAAGACGGAACTCTGATGCCGTATTGCGTGCGTGTTACGCAGCGTTACGTCGAGAAAAGGGAACTCGGAGTTCGGTCGGCGTGCACGGTATTTGGGCGCATGGGGTGCGGTCCGGGAGTGCGGGTCTCGTGAAGGCGCGTGAAGTCGCCTGAAAAAGTTGCGAGTTGCCGCTGATTTCCGATAACTCCGGCGTATTGGAGTGCGGTTGCGGCGGGTGGGTGCGCGCGGGGGCGGGGCGGAGGCCGGGGCGTGCGGAAGGGGCGTGCGGAAGGGGCGTGCGGAAGGGGTGTGCGGGGGGTCGGGGCCGGGGCGGAGGTATCCGTCCTCGGTCAGGCGCGGAATCGGTCGGTCCCAGAAGGGGCCGGTGTTGACGCGCCGGCCGCTGCGGGCGGACACCTCCGCCCCGTCCCCTGCCCGCCGTACCCGACTGCCGGTGAGTCCCGACTGCCGGTGAGCAGGCGGTAGTTGTGTCCCCGCCGTACTCGGCTGGTGGTGGGTGGGGGTGGGGGTCAGGGGTGGCTTGTGCGGGCGGTGTCGGCGGGGGTGACGTCGCGCAGGAGGCAGGTGAGGCGGGCGGTGCAGACGCGCTTGTCGTTCTCGTCGGTGATGACGATCTCGTACGTCGCTGTCGTGCGCCCCCGGTGTACGGGAGTGGCCACGCCGGTGACGAGGCCGGAGCGGGCGCCGCGGTGGTGGGTGCAGTTCAGGTCGACGCCCACGGCGATCTTGGAGCTGCCGCCGTGGAGCATGGAGCCGACCGAGCCGAGGGTCTCCGCGAGGACGGCGGAGGCGCCGCCGTGCAGGAGGCCGTACGGCTGGGTGTTGCCCTCCACCGGCATGGTGCCGACGACCCGGTCCGCGGAGGCCTCGATGATCTGTACGCCCATGCGGGTGCCGAGGTGACCTGCCGAGAAGAGGGCGGGCAGGTCGACGCCGAGCGCGGCGTACTCGTCGATGACCTCTTGCGGGAACTTCACTTGGCTCTGCTCGCCCATGGGGGCCGGCTCCGATCGTCGTCGATCTCTCTGGCTGACTGCCTGAGCGAACGCTCAGTCGGTGGCCGATTGTTCCAGACGGACCACGACGGACTTGCTGGCCGGGGTGTTACTGGTGTCCGCGGTGGCGTCGAGCGGGATGAGGACGTTGGTCTCCGGGTAGTACGCGGCGGCGCACCCGCGGGCGGTCGGGTAGTGCACGACGCGGAAGCCGGCGGCGCGCCGCTCCATGCCGTCGCGCCATTCGCTGACGAGGTCGACGTACGAGCCGTCGGTGACGTTCAGTGCGCGGGCGTCCTCGGGGTTGACGAGGACCACTCGGCGGCCGTTCTTGATGCCCCTGTAGCGGTCGTCGAGGCCGTAGATGGTGGTGTTGTACTGGTCGTGCGAGCGAAGGGTCTGGAGGAGGAGGCGGCCTTCGGGGAGCTTCGGGTACTCGACGGGCGCGGCGGTGAAGTTGGCCTTGCCGGTCGCGGTGGGGAAGCGGCGTTCGTCGCGGGGGGCGTGGGGGAGGGCGAAGCCTGCGGGGTCGGCGACGCGCGCGTTGAAGTCGTCGAAGCCGGGGATCACGCGCGCGATGCGGTCGCGGATCGTGGTGTAGTCCTTCTCGAACTCCTCCCAGGGGGTGCGGGAGGCCTCGCCGAGCACGCGGCGGGCGAGGCGGCAGACGATGGCCGGCTCGGACAGGAGGTGCTCGCCCGCGGGTTTCAGACGGCCGCGTGAGGCGTGGACCATGCCCATGGAGTCCTCGACGGTCACGAACTGCTCGCCGCTGCCCTGGAGGTCGCGCTCGGTCCGTCCGAGGGTGGGCAGGATCAGGGCGCGGGCGCCGGTGACGACGTGGGAGCGGTTGAGCTTGGTCGAGACGTGCACCGTGAGGCGGGCGCGGCGCATGGCGGCCTCGGTGACGTCCGTGTCGGGGGAGGCGGAGACGAAGTTGCCGCCCATGGCGAAGAAGACCTTCGCGTCGCCGTCGCGCAGGGCGCGGATGGCCCGTACGACGTCGTAGCCGTGCTCGCGGGGCGGGGCGAAGCCGAACTCCTTCTCCAGGGCGTCCAGGAAGGCCGGGGCGGGGCGCTCGAATATGCCCATGGTGCGGTCGCCCTGCACGTTCGAGTGGCCGCGGACCGGGCAGACACCCGCGCCGGGACGGCCGATGTTGCCGCGCAGCAGAAGGAAGTTGACCACTTCGCGGATCGTGGGCACCGAGTGCTTGTGCTGGGTGAGGCCCATGGCCCAGCAGACGATGGTGCGCTCGGAGGACAGGACGAGGCGGAGGGTCTCGTCGATCTCCTCGCGGGTGAGGCCCGTCGCGGTGAGGGTCTCGTCCCAGTCGGCGGCGCGGGCGGTGGCCGCGAACTCCTCGTAGCCGTGGGTGTGTTCGGCGATGAAGTCCTCGTCGACCGCGCCCTCGGTCTCCAGGACGAGCTTGTTCAGGAGGCGGAAGAGGGCCTGGTCGCCGCCGAGGCGGATCTGCAGGAACAGGTCGGTGAGGGCGGCGCCCTTGAGCATGCCCTGGGGGGTCTGCGGGTTCTTGAAGCGTGCCAGGCCCGCTTCGGGCAGCGGGTTGACACTGATGATCTTCGCGCCGTTGGCCTTGGCCTTCTCCAGGGCGGAGAGCATGCGCGGGTGGTTGGTGCCGGGGTTCTGCCCGGCGACGATGATCAGGTCCGCCTTGTAGAGGTCCTCGAGCAGGACGCTGCCCTTGCCGATGCCGATGGTCTCGGAGAGCGCGGAGCCCGAGGACTCGTGGCACATGTTCGAACAGTCCGGCAGGTTGTTCGTGCCGAGCTCGCGGGCGAAGAGCTGGTAGAGGAACGCGGCCTCGTTGCTCGTGCGCCCCGAGGTGTAGAAGAGGGCCTCGTCGGGGGAGCCGAGGGCGGCGAGCTCCTCGGCGATGATGTCGAAGGCGCGCTGCCAGGAGACCGGCTCGTAGTGGTCGGCGCCCTCGGGCAGGTACATGGGGTGGGTGAGGCGGCCCTGCTGGCCGAGCCAGTAGCCGCTGCGGCCGTGCAGGTCGGTGACCGGGTGCGCGGCGAAGAAGTCCGGGGTGACCCGGCGCAGGGTGGCCTCCTCGGCGACCGCCTTCGCGCCGTTCTCGCAGAACTCCGCCGCGTGCCGGTGCTCCGGCTCGGGCCAGGCGCAGCCCGGGCAGTCGAAGCCGTCCTTCTGATTGACGCGCAGGAGGGTCAGCGCGGTGCGCTTCACCCCCATCTGCTGCTGGGCGATGCGCAGGGTGTGCCCGATGGCGGGCAGCCCGGCCGCGGCGCGCTTCGGCTCGGTGACCTGTGGCGCGTCCTGGACCGGATCGCTTGCCGGCGGCTTGCTGGCCATCGTTGAACCCCTTCGCCTGTACGTGTGAAGTACATCGAGGATCCTCGCACGGGCCGGTGAGAATGGCGGCGGCCGGTCCCGGGAGGTCCGCACTGTCAGTGGGGCGTGGCAGGATCGGGGGCGTGGCAGAAACAGCATCGAAGAAGACCGAGAAAACCGCAGGTGCGGGCCGTCCGCGGCTGATGCTCATGGATGGGCACTCGCTGGCGTACCGCGCGTTCTTCGCGCTGCCCGCGGAGAATTTCACGACCGCGACGGGTCAGCCGACGAACGCGATCTATGGTTTCGCGTCGATGCTGGCGAACACGCTGCGCGACGAGGCGCCCACGCATTTCGCGGTGGCGTTCGACGTCTCGCGCAAGACGTGGCGCTCCGAGGAGTTCACGGAGTACAAGGCGAACCGTTCGAAGACCCCGGACGAGTTCAAGGGGCAGGTCGAGCTGATCGGCGAGCTGCTGGACGCGATGCACGCGCAGCGGTTCGCGGTCGACGGCTTCGAGGCCGACGACATCATCGCGACGCTCGCCACGCAGGCCGAGGCCGAGGGCTTCGAGGTCCTGATCGTCACCGGTGACCGCGACTCCTTCCAGCTGGTGTCCGAGCACACGACGGTGCTGTACCCGACGAAGGGCGTCTCCGAGCTGACCCGCTTCACTCCGGAGAAGGTCGTCGAGAAGTACGGGCTGACGCCGGCGCAGTACCCCGACTTCGCGGCGCTGCGCGGCGACCCGTCGGACAACCTGCCGGGCATCCCCGGCGTCGGCGAGAAGACGGCCGCGAAGTGGATCAACCAGTTCGGTTCGTTCGCTGACCTCGTCGAGCGCGTCGACGAGGTCAAGGGCAAGGCCGGGCAGAACCTCCGCGACCACCTGGAGGCGGTGAAGCTCAACCGCCGTCTCACGGAGATGGTGAAGGACGTCGAGCTCCCGAAGACGGTCACCGACCTGGAGCGCGCGGCGTACGACCGTACGGCGGTCGTGATGGTCCTGGACACCCTGGAGATCCGCAACCCCTCCCTGCGTGAGCGGCTCTTCGCCGTCGACCCCGGAACGGCGGAGGCCGAGGCGGCCGCTCCGGTCGTCGAGGGGGTCGAGCTGGTCGGGGCCGTGCTGGGGGCCGGCGAGCTGAAGCCGTGGCTCGCCGAGCACGACGGCAAGGCGGTCCTGGGTCTGGCCACCGTCGACACATGGGCGCTGGGTTCGGGGTCGGTGGCCGAGGTCGCGCTGGCCGCGGCGGACGGGGCGGCGGCGTGGTTCGACCCCTCGCGGCTGGACGAGGCCGACGAGAACGCGTTCGCGAAGTGGCTCGCCGACCCCAAGAAGCCCAAGGTGCTGCACAACGCCAAGGGTGCGATGCGGGTCTTCGCCGAGCACGGGTGGACGATCGAGGGCGTGTCCATGGACACCGCGCTCGCCGCGTATCTGGTGAAGCCGGGGCGCCGCTCCTTCGCGCTGGACGCGCTGTCCCTGGAGTACCTGGGCCGGGAGCTGGGGCCCGCCGCGACGGCCGACGGTCAGCTGGCCTTCGGTGCGGACGACCAGGCCGAGGCCGAGGCGCTGATGGTTCAGGCCCGCACGATCCTCGACCTGGGCGAGGCGTTCGGCGAGAAGCTGGCGGAGGTCGGCGCGGCCGAGCTGCTGCGCGACATGGAGCTGCCCACGTCGGCGCTGCTGGCCCGGCTGGAGCGGCACGGCATCGCGGCGGACCGGGCGCACCTGGAAGCCATGGAGCAGATGTTCGCCGGCGCTGTGCAGCAGGCGGTGAAGGAGGCCCACGCCTCCGTCGGGCACGAGTTCAACCTCGGCTCGCCCAAGCAGCTCCAGGAGGTCTTCTTCGGCGAGCTGGACCTGCCCAAGACGAAGAAGACGAAGACCGGTTATACGACGGACGCGGACGCGCTGGCCTGGCTGGCCACTCAGACCGACCACGAACTGCCGGTCGTCATGCTGCGCCACCGTGAGCAGGCCAGGCTGCGGGTGACGGTCGAGGGTCTGATCAAGACGATCGCCGCGGACGGCCGCATCCACACCACGTTCAACCAGACGGTGGCCGCGACGGGCCGGCTCTCGTCGGTGGACCCGAACCTGCAGAACATCCCGGTCCGTACGGAGGAGGGCCGCGCGATCCGTCGCGGCTTCGTGGTCGGCGAGGGCTTCGAGTCCCTCATGACGGCCGACTACAGCCAGATCGAACTGCGCGTGATGGCCCATCTGTCCGAGGACGAGGGCCTGTTGGAGGCGTTCACATCGGGCGAGGACCTGCACACGACGGTGGCGTCGCAGGTGTTCTCGGTCGAGCGTTCGGCGGTCGACGCGGAGATGCGTCGCAAGATCAAGGCGATGTCGTACGGCCTTGCCTACGGGCTGTCGGCGTTCGGCCTCTCCCAGCAGCTGAACATCGACGCGGGTGAGGCGCGTGCGTTGATGGACACGTACTTCGAGCGGTTCGGAGGCGTGCGGGACTATCTGCGCCGGGCGGTCGACGAGGCCCGCGCCACGGGCTACACGGCGACGCTCTTCGGGCGCCGCCGCTATCTGCCCGACCTCAACAGCGACAACCGGCAGCGTCGCGAGGCCGCCGAGCGCATGGCGCTCAACGCCCCCATCCAGGGCACGGCCGCGGACATCGTCAAGATCGCGATGCTGAACGTGGACCGGGCGCTGCGTGAGGCCGGGCTCAAGTCCCGGATGCTTCTCCAGGTCCACGACGAAATCGTCCTGGAGATCGCCCCTGGAGAGCGGGCCAGGACCGAGGAACTCGTCCGCCGCGAGATGGCGTCCGCCGTTCATCTCCGGGCGCCCCTCGACGTCTCCGTCGGCGCGGGCCCCGACTGGGAATCCGCAGCGCACTAGCCCCCGGCGACCGAGCCCCTGAAACCCCGGCCCACTTCTCCGCCCCAGGGTCTCGACGCCGGTCCCGGCGACGACGTCGGCCCCCTGGCCCCGGTTTCCGGTCTCGGTCCCGGCCCCGGTTTCCGGCGTCGGTCCTCGTCCTGGGCCTCCGGCAGCAGGTCTCGGCCTCGGTCCCGACGTCAGTCCCGGTCCTGGGCTCCGGCCGCAGGCCTCGGCGTTGGGTTCCGGCCTCGGGTCCGGCCCCGGGCCCCGGCCCGGCTTAGATCCCGGCCCCGTCCTCGGGTCCGGGCTTCGGGCCCCGGCCTCGGGCCCGGGTTCCGGCGTCGGCCTCGCACCCCTGCCTCGCGCCCCGGTCCCGGGCCCCGGACCAGGCTTCGATCCCGATCCCGGCCTCGGGTCCCGGTCGCGGGGTCCGGCCTCGGGTCTCGGCCCCCGTGCCCGGCCGGGCCGGGCCGGCCCCGGGCGGAGCGGGCGTGGCTGCGCCCGCTCTCGGCATCGGGTGCCCTGCGGGAGGCTTGTGCACCGGTGTGGACAGAGGCCCACCCCGCTGGGAGAAGCCTCCGCCCACGGGGCACCCCCCTCGCAGCCGCTTGGGGCGCAAGCCGCCCCCGCGCTGCGCCGCGCGCGGGGGCGGCTTGCGCGGAGAGTTGTCCCACGCTCCGCCGTGCGGGCCCCGCAGGGAAAGTGGTCCCCCGCTCTGCCGTGCGAGCCGCCCGCGCGGAATGTCGCCCCCCGCCACGCCTTCCAAGCCGCCCGCACGGTGAAGTCCGTGCGTTGGCTGCTCGTAGGGCATGAGCTCTCTCCGGTGGGCCGGAGGCGCAGGGGAGGGGGGTCGCTCAACCCCCGGAGGGAACCGTCACTCGCGTGGCCCTCGCAAAGACGCCCCCCGTGCAAGGGGACCGTAAGGATGCGGGCATGGGTACAAGCATGCTCAACCGTCGCACGGCCATGGCCACAGCAGTCGTCTCGGCGCTGCTCGCGCCGGTACCCGCGGTGGCCGCGAGCGCGAGCACCGCCCAGGTGCCCGCGTCCTGCCGCTCCACCCGCAACCCCGAGCTCGCCGCCCGGATGTCCCGTGACATCGGGGCGGCACTGTCGTCACGCCAGGGCACCGTCGCCGTGGCGGTGCGCGACGACAAAACCGGCCTGACCTGCGCCCTCGCGAGCGAGCGGCAGTACGACTCGGCGAGCGTCGTCAAGCTCACGATCATGGAGGCCACCCTGCGCCGCGCGGACGAGCTGCGCCGCACCCTCACGAGCTGGGAGGTCGCCAACGTACGCCCCATGATCACCATCTCGGACAACACCGCGGCCCAGCATCTGTGGAACGACCTGGGCCACACCTACCTCGGCCGTTTCCTGAACCGTGTCGGAACGCGCCGCACCGAGCTCGGCCGGGCCGGCTACTGGGGCCTGACCCGCACCACGGCCGCCGACCAGATGCGGGTGCTGGGCGTGCTCACAGGCGCCCGTTCCTTCCTGAAGAGCCGCGCCTACGGCATGAAACTGCTCAGCCAGGTCCGCGCCGACCAGCGCTGGGGCGTCCCCGCCGGCATGCCCCGCGGCCTGCAGGCGCACATCAAGAACGGCTGGCTGCCCCGCTCCACCCATGGCTGGCGCGTCCACAGCGTCGGCGCGTTCACCGGCTCCGGCCGCATGTACCGCATCGTCGTCCTGTCGCACGACAACCCGACGATGACGTACGGGGTCCGCACCATCGAGCGCATCGCCCAGGCCGTCCACCGCGGCCTCAACCGTCGGCGCGGTGTCGTCCAGGGATTCACTCCGGAGAACAGGATCAGCGAGGTGTCGGACGGTTCGGCGCCGCGCGGACCGGTGCCGGGCTGGGACGAGCCGGAGCGGGGCGCCACACCCTGACCCCGACGGCGTACAGCGCGAGGCCGAGCACGAGACCCGCCCCCGCGCCGAAACAGAGCGCCGGGATCAACTCCCAGGGCTTCGCGCGGGTGCCCCAGTAGGCCCACCAGCGTGACGCCCGCTGCACGGCGCCCACCAGCCCGCAGCCGCCGATGACGGCGGCCGCCAGCCACCGGTCGGAACGCGAAAGCACCGGCACCCCCACCGGTTCGGCCGAGGGCGCCCGGCGCAGCGCGATGCTCACGAAGGCCACGATCACGACGGCCCCCAGCAGCGAACTGCCGTACTGCGCGTAGGTGAACACCGGCGTGCCGTCGGCGTTCCGCGACAGGACGGGGACCAGCCGAACCCCCCACCGGTCGTGGTGCGTGAACGCGTCCCACACGACGTGTGTCAGCGCGCCGAGCACCGCGGAGGCGTACCACCACACTGCGGCCGAGGAGCGCACCGGCCCGCGCGGTGTCCCGCAGCGCAGCAGAGCCGCGGGACGGCCCTGACGGGCCCGTGGCAGCAGTGCCACCAAGGGTTCGCGCAGTACCAGCCAGGCACCCGCCAACGCGCAGGCGACGAGTACGTCGAAGGTGAGGACGCCGGTGAACGAGTGCGTGAAGTCGCCGAACTCCATCGCTCCGGGGACCACGCTCGCCGCGTAGTAGGTCATGTCGGGGGCGAAGGAGCCGGCCACGAGTGCCGCGGGCGCGAGGCGGCCGCGGCCGCTTCCGTCGCCGCGCAGGGCGGGCAGTACGGCTGCCGCGTGGCTGAGGGTGAAGGGCAAAGCGTCCCCCTGTGGCAGACGTTGGTCTGATATGTCGGCCCCGGTGATCTCCGAAGCCCAGTATGAGGGACGTAGGAAAATGTCCGCTGGCTCCACCTCGCGGTGCGTGTTCTCTTGGACAACCCCACATGGCCAACCGGTGAAAATCGGGCACGAACGGGTGCCCGGGCGACGGAAGTTGTCGTAGGGTCGCCTGGGTCACTGAGCCAGCGAACGCGCGGTGCGCGGGCGGTCGTCCACGGGAGGGGTTCACTCAATGGCGGCGCATTTCGGCAGACTGCGCAAGGGAGCGACGACCACCGCCGTGGCCGCGGTCGCGGTCGCAGCCCTGTCCGCTTCCCAGGCACCCGGAGTGACCACCGACGACCTCGGCAGACAGGCCGCCGGCTCCGCCCAGCCATCGGGGGACGCGAAGACCGGCGGCGAAGGCGGCGGCGCGACCGGCGACTCGCCGTACTACACCGACCTTCCGCCGCTGAAGAGCCCCGACCCGAGCCCGTCGGCGAGTCCGACCACCGGCACGACCGTCTCCGTGGGCGAGGCCGAGGCCGGCATACCCGCGACCGTCCTCGACGCCTACAAGAAGGCCGAGGCCGAGCTGCGCGCCTCCAAGCCGGGCTGCAACCTGCCCTGGCAACTCCTCGCCGCCATCGGCAAGGTCGAGTCCGGCCAGGCCCGCGGCGGCCGGGTCGACGCGAGCGGTACGACGTACTCGCCGATCCTCGGCCCCAAGCTCGACGGCAACGGCTTCGCGCTGATCGCCGACACCGACAACGGCGCGTACGACGGCGACCCCGCCTACGACCGGGCCGTGGGCCCCATGCAGTTCATCCCCTCCACCTGGGAGTGGGCGGGCCGCGACGGCAACGGCGACGGCAAGAAGGACCCCAACAACGTCTACGACGCGGCGCTCGCGGCCGGCCACTACCTGTGCCGGTTCGACCGGGACCTGTCCGTGCAGTCGCAGATGAACGCCGCGATCCTGAACTACAACAACTCGACGGAGTACCTCAACACGGTTCTGTCGTGGCTGGAGTACTACCGCAAGGGCACCCACGAGGTCCCCGACGGCACGGGCACCCTGCCCTCGCACAGCAGCAACAGCGACCCCGGGGCGAGCCCCAGCCCGTCCACGCCCGCGACACCGAGTACGCCGAGCACACCGAGTACGCCGAGTTCCCCCAAGCCGGGCAGTGGCGGCTCGACGAGCCCCACCCCGAAGCCGCCCAAGCCGAGTTCGCCCGCGCCGAGCCCGACGCCTCCCACGCCCACCCAGACGGTGGACCATCTGGAGGACGCGAACACCGGGAAGCTCACGGCGACGGCGGGCAGCGCCTTCGGCGCCAAGGTCGCCGTGCGGGCCGAGTCCAAGGCGAGCAAGGGCGTGGCGAAGGTCCGGGTGCGGTTCACGATCGTCGGCGACACGGACGCCACCTTCACCGGCGGCGAGAGCGTCGCCACGGTCGTCACCGGCAGCGCGGGCACGGCCACCGCGCCCGCACTCGTGGCGGGGGAGAAGGCCGGTGACTTCACCGTCCGCGCCACCGTCGTGGGCCGCGTGCTGGGCGGCCTCGACTACACGGCCACCGTCACCCCGCGCCAGGCCGACACCCTCACCCGCACCAGCGACACCGCGCTGACCTGCGTGCCGGGCGGCGAGTTCGCCGACCAGGTCGAGCTGAAGGCCACCTACAAGGGTGCCGTCGCGGGCAAGGTCGCGGCCACCGCGACGCTCATCAAGTCGGCGGACGACGCGACCGAGAACGACCAGGGCCCGTACTTCAAGGACGCGGACGGCAAGACGATCCGCACCCTCACGGACCTCACGACGGACGCCGACGGCGTGCTCAAGCTCCCCAAGCTGTACGCGGACGATGCGACCGGCACGTTCCTGCTCCGCGTCAACACCACGGGCGGCGCGGTGCTGACGGTCGAGCTGAAGGTCGCCGCGGCCACCTCGTAGGCCGTACGCGCGTCAAGGGCGCCCCTCCGCCGACAGGCGGAGGGGCGTTCTCGTTCGTGCGCGCAAGGTGTTCTCATCTCGCCCCGCCGTTGCTACGGTGCCGGATCTGACGAGGTATCAGTTCTCGATCCGCCGTCCCCCGGGAGGCCCCGCATGCGCGCCCTCATCGCCGCCGCGACCGGTCTCGCCGTGGCGTTCGCCCTGGTGCTCACGATCACGGCCATGGGCTCACCGGCAGGCAAGACCTCGCCCAAGCCGCTGCTGACCACCGTGCCCGCGCACCCGTAGCGCTCAGGGCATCCGCAACTCTCAGGGAGGGACGCCGAGATGCGTCGCAAGGCCAGCCTGATCCTGCTCGCCTTCGCCGTGTTCTTCGCGGCGCTGTCCCCGCTGCTGCGCTGGTACGCCTTCCCGCGGCTGGCGAAGATCCCCGCCAACCAGTACCAGGACATGGTCCTGGAGGCGAAGGACGCGACCCTGCTCGACTACGGCACCATGCAGGCCAAGAAGGTCCCCAAGGTCACCATCGTGCAGACCCTGAAGGGAAACGTCGAGGCCTCCGACCGCATCGAGAAGACGGCGGGCCGTGACGTCGTCGTCTGGGACAGCCTCTCCTATGTGCAGGGCCCCGACGGGAAGATGGTCTCCAAGCTCCCCGAGCGCTACATCTTCGACGCGCACAGCCAGGACCCCGTCCACGCCACCGGCGAGTCCGTCGACGGCGACCCCGTCACGCGCGAGGGCATCGAGTTCAAGTGGCCCTTCCACACGGAGAAGCGGGACTACGAGTACTTCGACGCACAGACCCGCACCTCGGCCCCCATCCACTACAAGGGCACCCAGACCTTCCGCGGCGTCAAGGTGTACTACTTCGAGCAGACCATCCCCTGGACGAAGGTCAAGTTCCCCAAGATCATGCCGGTCCAGGGCATCACTCCGGAGTCGGTCGCCAAGACGGGCACGACACGCTGGTACACGACCGTCCGCAAGTTCTGGGTGGAACCGGTCACCGGGGCGCCGGTCTACGGCGAGGAGCTCCACAAGGAGGAGCTGCGGGGCGGCACCCTCCTCGGGGGCCGCGACAAGGTGACCGCCTTCGCCGGTGACGTGAAGATGCGCGAGGACTACATCAAGAACACCGTCGCCCTGGTCACGTCCAACCGCACCCTGATCCTGCTGCTGACGTCGTATCTGCCGTGGGGCTTCCTGATCCTGGGCGCGGCTCTGCTGTCCCTCTCCCTCTACCTCGAGGCGCGCAGCCGCCGCCCGGGCGACCCGGCCCCCACGGAGGCGGTGGAACCGGAGCCGGTCAACGCCTGAGCCGCGCGTTCGTGTGCCGGGTCGGCTCGGCGGTGGCCGGGTCCTCGGGCCACGGATGTTTGGGATAGCGGCCCCGCAGCTCCGCCCGCACCGCCTTGTACCCGTCCTTCCAGAAGGAGGTGAGGTCGGCGGTGACGGCGGCGGGGCGCCCGGCGGGCGAGAGCAGATGGACGAGCACGGGCACCCCGGCGACGGCCGGTGACTCGTGCAGTCCGAACATCTCCTGCAGCTTGACGGCGAGCACCGGCTGCTCGGGGTTGGCGTAGTCGATCCGGACCCTGGACCCACTGGGCACCTCGATCCGCTCCGGCGCGAGCTCGTCCAGCCGGGCCGCGTCTCCCGTGGCCCAGGGCAGCAGCCGGTTCAGTGCCTGCCCGGCGTCGATCCGCGCCAGATCGGCCCGCCGCCGGGCACGGCCGAGCTCCGGCTCCAGCCACTCGTCCACGCGCGCGTGGAGCGCGTCGTCGGACACGTCGGGCCAGGGGTCGCCCAGGTGCAGCCGCAGAAACCCGAGCCGACGCCGCAGCCCCTCGGCATCCGGGGACCACCGCAACAGCCCGAACCCGTCCTCCCGCAGCCCTTCGAGCAACGCCTCCCGTACGAGCCCGGGGTCGGCGTTCTTCAGCGGACGCACCGCCAGCTCCACGGCCCCGAGCCGCTCGACGCGCCGCGCGACGACGTCGCCGTCGGCCCAGTGGACCTCGTCCCCCTCGGAGTGCAGGGGCGCCGCGGCCCGCCGTGCCGTCTCCTCGTCGACGACGGCGGCAAGGCGCACACGCGCGTGCCCGGCCCCGACGGGCCGATCGGCCACGGCGACCGCCAGCCAGGGCGCGCCGCGCAGAGCCGAGCCGTCGCCGACGTCGGCACGGGTGCCGTTGAGCATGAGGTAGGAGCCGCCCTGCGCCTGCGCGAGCCGCTCGGGGAACGTCAGGGCAGCGACCAGCGCGACCACGCGATCGTCGCCGCCACCGGCCGGCCACGGACCACCTTCGAGCTCCTCACCGCGGGCGCTGTCCTGGGCGGGTGGCCGGGAAAGTCCCGTCGACGCGGAGCGCAGGCGCCGGGATTCGGTGCGCCAGCGGGACGCGTAGGGGTCGCCGCCGCGTCGGGCCAGTCTCCAGGCCCCGGCCAGGTCGTCGCCGTACTCGCGGGGCGGCTCCTCGCTCAGGAGGGCGACCACTTCGGCGGCGCGGTCGGCGCCCACCACGGGGGCCGCGTCCAGCAGCGCCCGGGCGAGCCGGGGGTGCAGGCCCAGCCGCGACATGCGCACACCCCGTTCCGTGGCCCGGCCGGCCGTGTCCACCGCGCCCACCGCCGACAGGACGGACCGCGCTGCCGCCATCGCCCCGCCCGGCGGCGGATCCAGGAGCGCCAGCCCCGTCGCCCCAGGATCGCCCCAGCAGGCCGCCTGCAGGGCGAACGCCGTCAGGTCGGCCACCTTGATCTCCGGAGCGGGAAATCGCGGCAGACGGGCGTCCTCGGCCTCCGTCCAGCACCGGTACACCCGCCCCGGCGCCTCACGCCCGGCCCGCCCCGCCCGCTGCCGTCCGGCCGCCTGCGAGGCCCGTACCGTCGTCAGCGCGCTCAGCCCGCGCGCGTGGTCCACCCGCGGCTCCCGCGCCAGCCCGGAGTCGACGACCACCCGCACCCCCGGAACCGTCAGCGACGACTCCGCCACGGAGGTCGCCAGGACCACCCGCCGCCGGTCCCCGGACCCCGGTGACAGCACCGCGTCCTGCACGGCGGCGGGCGCCCGCCCGTGCACCTGCAGCACGTCGACCCGGCCGCCCAGGTCCCCCAGCCCGCCCGCCACCCGCGCGATCTCCCCGACCCCGGGGAGGAAACAGAGGACGTCCCCCGCGCACTCCGCCAGGGCCCGCCGCACCACCGACGCGACATGCGTCAGCAGCGCCGGGTCGACGCGCATGCCGTGCGGCGGCCTCACCGGACGTACGGGAGGCGCCCACTGCACCTCCACCGGATACGAGACGCCCTCCGCCGCGACGACGGGCGCGTCGCCGAGCAGCCGCGCCCACCCTGCCGCGTCCGTGGTCGCCGACGCCGCCACGAGCCGCAGCTCGGGACGGAGCGCGGCCCGTACGTCCAGGAGGAACGCGGCGACCGTGTCGGCGTCCAGATGGCGTTCGTGGCACTCGTCGAGCACCACCACGTCGACGCCCGCGAGCTCCTGGTCCCGCTGGAGCCGTTGGAGGAGGACTCCCGTCGTGACGACCTCCACACGCGCGCGTGGCCCCACGACCCGCTCCCCGCGCACGGTGAACCCGACGCTCTCGCCGACCTTCTCGCCGAGCAGCCACGCCATCCGCCGCGCCGCGGCCCGGGCGGCGATCCGCCGCGGTTCGGCGACCACGACCCGACGCGCCGGCCGCCCGTCACCCGGGCCGCCGAGGAGTCCGGCGAGCGCCAGCGGCACGAGCGTGGTCTTGCCCGTCCCTGGCGGCGCGACGAGCACGGCGCTGCCGCCTTCCTCCAGGGCGTCGTCCAGGGCGGGCAGGGCGCCGCGTACGGGCAGCGCGTCCAGGGCGTCGTAGCGGATCACCCGTTCAGTCTCGTACGCACACGAAGATCGCCGTACCGGGGATCAGGTTTCCGCGCAGCGGGGACCAGCCGCCCCACTCCTGGGTGTTCCAGGCGGGCCACTGCGGCTCGACCAGGTCGAGCAGCCGGAAGCCCCCGGCCACCACGTCCCGTACCCGGTCGCCGACCGTCCTGTGGTGCTCGACGTACACCGCGCGGCCCTCCTCGTCCTGCTCGACGTAGGGAGTGCGGTCGAAGTAGGAGGAGGAGACGGACAGGCCCTCGGGCCCGGGCTCGTCCGGGAAGGCCCAGCGGATCGGGTGCGTCACGGAGAAGACGAAGCGGCCGCCGGGGCGCAGCACCCGGTGGACCTCCTTCAGGACGCGCACCGGGTCGGCGACGAACGGCAACGCGCCGTACGCCGAGCACGCGAGGTCGAAGGAGCCGTCCGCGAAGGGCAGCGCGCCCGCGTCGGCCTCCACGAGCGGCACCCCGCCGCCTATGCGCAGCGCGTGCTGGAGCTGGCGGTGGGAGAGGTCGAGGGCGACCGGACGGGCCCCCTGGGCGGCCAGCCAGCGCGAGCACTGGGCCGCGCCGGCACCGATTTCCAGGATGTCCTTGCCCTTGAGGTCCTCCGGCGGGCCGAGCAGCTCGGCCTCCACCTCGTCGAGGCCCTCGGGGCCCCATACGAAACGGTCGTCCCCGAGGAACGTGCCGTGTTCTGTCTGGTAGTCGTCCGCGTTCCGGTCCCACCAGCCGCGGTTGGCGCGGGAGCTCTCCGTGACGCCCGCGTCGCGCCGGGTCGCCTCCGGCTCGGCGGGTTCGGGCTCCGAGACCTCGGAGTGTTCCGGTTCGTGGATCTGGGGCTCTTGGATGATCGGCTCCCTCGTATTAGTCTGCGGCTCCAACCGGTCTCGGGAGTGTCACGGCAGGGGCTGCCTTTGGCCCGCGTGGCCTCGTGAGACAGGTTTTGTGCCGGGAATGCGGCGATCCGCCCCGGGTGTGCGCCTTCGCGCATTGACCCTGCCCGGCTGCCCCCGTATGCTACAAGTTGCGCTGCGGGCCTGCGCTCCTCAGACGTAGCAGGCTGCGCTCGCATCTGTATGTATGTCCCCTCGGTTGTCGAGGCGTCACCGGTCACCCGGGTTGGGCGCTTCCTTGGCTGTCCGGCTTCTACAGGGCGAAACGGGCTCCCGGCGTAAGCAGTACCTACGACTCTCTGTCCGTACCGGAGCCCTTTCCCACATGACGAGCAGCACCGAGACCACCGCCACCACTCCGCAGGTTGCGGTCAACGACATCGGTAACGAGGAAGCCTTCCTCGCCGCGATCGACGAGACGATCAAGTACTTCAACGACGGCGACATCGTCGACGGCGTCATCGTGAAGGTCGACCGGGACGAGGTCCTGCTCGACATCGGTTACAAGACCGAAGGTGTCATCCCGAGCCGCGAGCTCTCGATCAAGCACGACGTCGACCCGAACGAGGTCGTCGCCGTCGGTGACGAGATCGAAGCCCTTGTTCTCCAGAAGGAGGACAAGGAAGGCCGCCTGATCCTCTCGAAGAAGCGCGCCCAGTACGAGCGCGCCTGGGGCACCATCGAGAAGATCAAGGAAGAGGACGGCATCGTCACCGGTACCGTCATCGAGGTCGTCAAGGGTGGACTCATCCTCGACATCGGCCTCCGTGGCTTCCTGCCGGCTTCCCTCGTCGAGATGCGCCGTGTCCGCGACCTCCAGCCCTACGTGGGCAAGGAGCTCGAGGCCAAGATCATCGAGCTGGACAAGAACCGCAACAACGTGGTCCTGTCCCGCCGTGCCTGGCTGGAGCAGACCCAGTCCGAGGTTCGCCAGACGTTCCTCACCACCCTCCAGAAGGGTCAGGTCCGCTCCGGCGTCGTCTCCTCGATCGTCAACTTCGGTGCCTTCGTGGACCTGGGTGGCGTCGACGGTCTCGTGCACGTCTCCGAGCTCTCCTGGAAGCACATCGACCACCCCTCCGAGGTTGTCGAGGTCGGCCAGGAAGTCACCGTCGAGGTCCTCGACGTCGACATGGACCGCGAGCGCGTCTCCCTGTCGCTCAAGGCGACGCAGGAAGACCCGTGGCAGCAGTTCGCCCGTACGCACCAGATCGGTCAGGTCGTCCCGGGTAAGGTCACCAAGCTCGTTCCGTTCGGTGCGTTCGTCCGCGTGGACGAGGGCATCGAGGGTCTGGTCCACATCTCCGAGCTGGCCGAGCGCCACGTGGAGATCCCGGAGCAGGTCGTCCAGGTCAACGACGAGATCTTCGTCAAGGTCATCGACATCGACCTCGAGCGCCGCCGCATCAGCCTCTCGCTGAAGCAGGCCAACGAGTCCTTCGGTGCCGACCCGGCCTCGGTCGAGTTCGACCCGACCCTGTACGGCATGGCCGCGTCCTACGACGACCAGGGCAACTACATCTACCCCGAGGGCTTCGACCCCGAGACCAACGACTGGCTCGAGGGCTACGAGACCCAGCGCGAGGCGTGGGAGCACCAGTACGCCGAGGCGCAGTCGCGCTTCGAGCAGCACCAGGCTCAGGTCATCAAGTCCCGCGAGGCCGACGCTCAGGCCGAGGCCGAGGGTGCCACCTCCACGGGTGCGGCTCCGGCTGCCTCCGGTGGCGGTTCCTACTCCTCGGAGTCGGACGACACCTCCGGCGCCCTGGCGTCGGACGAGGCCCTGGCTGCCCTCCGCGAGAAGCTCGCCGGCGGCCAGAGCTGAAAGCTCACCGCTAGCCAGTAGCACGTGACTGCGGGCCCGCACCCTTCGGGGTGCGGGCCCGCAGTGCGTTTACTCCGCTTTCGTCCCCCGGCCGTCCGGCGGGTCGCACGTGTGCGGATGCAGAAACATGCGAGATACACGAGTAACTGATGGGCCGTAACCAGCCATTGGGAGGCTTCCCCGGTCGTTCAAGATCGAAAGGGGAGCCCCCGTCATGGCACAACCTCAGAGCGGTCCTGGCACGAGTCGGCGTTCCTTCCTGCGCAACGTGGGACTCACGGGCGGCGCGGGCACCATGCTCGCCACCATGGGTGCCCTCGGCCTCGCGCCCACGGCCGAAGCCGCCCAGCGCGAACAGCCCTTCCGCGCCCCGCAGCCGGGCGACTTCACCCTCACCGGCCGCGGCGCCGCCAAGGTGGTCGTAGTCGGCGGCGGCATCGCGGGCCTGGCCACCGCGTACGAACTCGGCAAGGCGGGCTACGACTGTACGGTCCTGGAGGCCAGAGGCCGCACCGGCGGCCGCAACTTCACGGTCCGCGGCGGCGATACCACCACCGACCTCCACGGCAACACGCAGACGGCCCGCTTCAGCGACGGCCAGTACATGAACTGCGGCCCCGCCCGCATCCCCCAGTGGATGGTCACCCTCGACTACTGCCGCGAACTCGGCGTCCCCATCGAGGTGTTCACCAACGTCAACGCGGACGCGTACCTCTTCAACGAGTCCACCGGAATGAAGAAGCCCGTGCGGTACCGCACCGCGAAGGCCGATGTGTACGGCTACGTCTCAGAGTTGCTCGCCAAGGCCACCGACAAGGGAGCCCTGGACAAGGAGCTGACCGCCACCGACCAGGAGAAGCTCGTCGAGTTCCTCAAGGACTGGGGCGAACTGGGCGACAAGCTGACGTACGAGGGCGGCGAGCGCCGCGGATACACGACCGTCCCGGCCGCCGCGGGTACCTCCGGAGTGCTCCTCGGTGACGTCCCGTCGGCCTCCGACGTCCTCGCGTCCGGTGTCGGCCGCTACTTCTCCTTCGAGTTCGGCTTCGACCAGGCGATGCTGATGTTCCAGCCGGTGGGCGGCATGGATCAGATACCGCGCGCGCTCACCAGGGCGATAGGCGAGCATCGCATCCGTACCGGGGCCGTGGTCTCCAAAATCACCGACAAGGGGAGTGGGGTTTCGGTCACATACGCCCAGGGAGGCCGTACGAAGGTGATCGACGCCGACTACTGCGTCGGCGCCCTCCCGCCCAACATCCTCGCCAGGATCCCGCACAACCTCGGCTCCGGTGTGCAGAGCGCCCTGGAGGCGATCACTCCCTCGTCGGCGGCGAAGATCGGGCTCGAGTACCGTTCCCGCTGGTGGGAGCTCGATCACCACATCTACGGCGGTATCACCGAGACCGACCAGGACGTCACCCACATCTGGCACCCCTCGTACGGCTTCCACGGCGCGCGCGGCGTGATGATCGGCTACTACAACTACGGCGGCGACGCCGACTCGTACGCCCAGCTCACCCCCAAGGAGCGCGAGAAGCGCGCCGTGGCGGCCGGGGTGAAGATCTATGGCGAGAAGTACCGCACCGAACTCGCGTCCTCCTTCTCGCACCACTGGCGCCAGACGCCGCACCTGGAGGCCGCCTGGCACAACACCCCCGGCGGCCCCGACGACATCCGCTACAAACCGCTGAACGAGCCCACGGGACGCGTCTACTTCGCGGGCGACTGGCTCAGCTACACCGACGCGTGGCAGCACGGCGCGTTCACCTCCGCCCGCAAGGCGGTCACGGCGCTGCACGCGCGCGTGCTGTCGGCGTAGGCCGGCGGGTCGACGAACCCGGCGGGTGAGCCGAAGGGGCGCGCATGCGCGCCCCGGAGGCGAACCGAGCCGTAAAAGGAGCGGTCCGGGGAATGCTCGCGATCCTCACCACGTTGTGGAGTACGAACACGAGGAGGAGCGGTCACAGTGCTTGATCCGCAGGGTTTGTACGCATGGGAGCCGAAGGGCCTGGCCGTGGTGGACATGGCACTCGCCCAGGAGTCGGCCGGTCTGGTCATGCTCTACCACTTCGACGGATACATCGACGCGGGTGAGACGGGCGACCAGATCGTCGACCGTCTGCTCGACTCGCTGCCCCACCAGGTCGTGGCCCGTTTCGACCACGACCGGCTCGTGGACTACCGGGCGCGCCGCCCGCTGCTGACGTTCAAGCGCGACCGCTGGACGGACTACGAGGAGCCCACGCTCGACGTCCGGCTCGTCCAGGACGCCACGGGCGCGCCCTTCCTGCTGCTGTCGGGACCCGAACCGGACGTCGAGTGGGAGCGCTTCGCCGCCGCCGTCCAGCAGATCGTGGAGCGACTCGGCGTCCGGCTGTCCGTGAACTTCCACGGCATCCCCATGGGCGTCCCGCACACCCGCCCCGTGGGCCTCACCCCGCACGGCAACCGCACCGACCTGGTGCCGGGCCACCGCAGCCCCTTCGACGAGGCGCAGGTCCCCGGCAGCGCCGAATCCCTCGTCGAGTACCGCCTCATGGAGGCCGGACACGACGTCCTGGGCGTCGCCGCGCACGTCCCGCACTACATCGCCCGCTCCCCGTACCCGGACGCGGCGCTGACCGTGCTGGAGGCCATCACGGGCGCCACGGGCCTGGTGCTCCCCGCCATAGCGCACTCCCTGCGCACCGAGGCGCACCGCACCCAGACGGAGATCGACCGGCAGATCCAGGAAGGCGACGAGGAGCTCGTGGCCCTCGTCCAGGGTCTCGAGCACCAGTACGACGCCGCCGCGGGCGCCGAGACGCGGGGCAACATGCTCGCGGAGCCGGTGGACATTCCGTCGGCGGACGAGATCGGGTTGGAGTTCGAACGCTTCCTCGCGGAGCGCGAAGGCGACGCGTAGGGCGGGGTGACGCCGTAGGGGACGACGCGGTGGGGCGAGGACGCAGATAGGCCCCTTCATGCCTGCGCTCAGACCTGTTCGTGCCTCCGCACAGGCCCCTTTGGGGGCCGTGGGGGGTTCGTCACCGGCAGGCTCTAAGCTCTCGGTCATGCTGAAGGTTGGCCTGACCGGCGGTATCGGCGCCGGCAAGAGCGAGGTGTCGAGGCAGCTCGTACGGCTCGGCGCGGTGCTGATCGACGCGGATCTGATCGCGCGGGAGGTCGTCGCGCCCGGAACACCCGGGCTCGCGGCCGTCGTCGACGCCTTCGGGCAGGACGTGCTCGCACCCGATGGCGGTCTGGACCGCCCCAAGCTGGGCTCGATCGTCTTCGCCGACCCGGAGAAGCTCGCCGTCCTGAACTCGATCGTGCACCCCCTGGTGGGCGCCCGCTCCCGCGAGCTGGAGAGTTCCGCGGCAGGGGACGCCGTCGTGATCCACGACGTCCCGCTGCTCGCCGAGAACGCCCTCGGACCGCTGTACGACCTCGTGGTCGTCGTCGACGCCAGCCCCGAGACCCAGCTCGACCGGCTCGTGCGGCTGCGCGGCATGACCGAGGCGGACGCCCGCGCCCGCATGGCCGCCCAGGCCACCCGCGAGAAGCGGCTGGGGATCGCGGACGTCGTCATCGACAACGACGTCCCCCTGGAGGAGCTGGAGGGGCGCGTACGGGAGGTTTGGGCGGATCTCGTGCGCCGGGCGCAGGCCCGCAAGGAATAGCCGCCCCGGACGGGGGCGTTGAACCCGTTCAGCGAGGGAAGGACTCTGCCGTGCCCGAGACCAGCGGATCGACCGGACGTACTCCGGAGACGCATGTCATCGACTTCCGTGCCGCCGAGCAACTGCTCGCCGCACGGGACCCGCGGGGCGCGGTGAAGCTGCTCGACCCAGTGATCGCCGCGCACCCGGAGAACACCGCCGCCCGACTGCTGCGCGCGCGTGCCTTCTTCGCCGCCGCGCAACTGCGGCCCGCAGAGCTGGAGTTCACGATCGTCCTGGAGCGCGAGCCGGACAACGCGTTCGCGCACTTCGCGCTGGCCCGCACCTATGAGCGCCAGCTCCGCCCCGACCAGGCGAAACGGCACTTCCGGCTGGCGGCGGCGCTCGACCCGAAGCCCCAGTACCTGGAAGCGGCGCGCTTCGACTCGTAAGGCACTCGTAAGGCATAGGCCGTAAGTCGTAAGTGGTGACTCGGCGTGGCCGTCGCCGATCCGCTACGGGTGACGGTGCTCCGGAGGCCGGTACGGCGGGATGTCGCGGCCCGGCTGGTAGTGCGGCCCCTGGTGGATGTGGCGCAAGATCATGGTCATGTCCACGGTGACGATCAGCCACAGCACCGCGCACGCGGCCGCCCAGCCGGGACGTCCGACCAGCGCGAACGCGGCCGTACCGAAGATCGTCCAGACCAGGCCCCAGACACTCAGCCAAAAGCGCATGCGCAGGGCGCTGCGCGCCGTCGTCGGTTCACTGCCTGTACGCATACGGATCACTACTCCGTGACGCTGATCCGTGACCATCGCTCCTACTGGAAACGTACTCTTCGTCGTGCACGTTGACCAAGGGGCCGCGGAGAGCGAGCGGCGGCCGGACCGACGGGAGGCGCGGGTGCTGCTGGAGGCGCTGCGGGCGGACGCGAGACTCGCCGAGTGGCTGAGGGACCTGGAGAGCGAGAGCGCTCCCCGGCTGGAGGCGGTGCTCCCGGACGCGGACGAGCTGCCGGACCTCCTGCTCGACCTGACCGTGGCCCACGAGCACATCAACGAACTCGTCGCGCTGCGCGGCCGGCTGGCGGCCGACCCGGAGGCGATGACGCTCCTCGCCCGGTGCGTCGGCCGCTTCGTACGGGACATGGGGGAGATCGGGAAGGGCTGGGAGCCGCCCGCGTTCCCCGAGTCGGCGGGGCCGCTCGGGCGCAGCTTCCACCTGTACGTCTTCATCGCGGCGCTCCCGTACGTCCGGGCCTACCACCGAGAGCTCGGCATCACCGACGACGTGTCCCGGCGCACCCTGGCCGACCTCGGACGGCATGTGTCCGTGCACCACAGACGGCTCGGGACGCCGGGACTGCTGTTCCCCTGGTGGATCGCCCTGCACTTCCACGGCGAGCTGTTCCAGCTGGGTCGGCTGCAGTTCCAGCGGTCGCGGCTCGGCCGGCGCACGGGGCGGGCCGTCGCGGCGGCGGGCCTCGACACCGGCCCCGGCGACGTGTGTCTGAGCCTGCACATACCCGACTTCCACGGGCCGCTGTCACCCGCCGCCTGCGAGCGGTCGCTCTCACTGGCACGGGAGTTCTTCGCCCGGCACTTTCCCGACGAGCGCCATGAAGTCGCCGTGTGCCACTCCTGGCTGCTCGATCCACAGCTCGGGCGGTATCTCCCGGCGGACTCGAACATCATCCGCTTCCAGGAACGCTTCCGGATCGCGTACCAGGAGACGACCCCGGACGACGGGGTGCCGGTCGGCTTCGTCTTCGGCGACCCGGAGCTGCCCACGCGCGCGCTGCCGCGCCGGAGCGCGGTGGAGCGTGCGGTGGGGGACCATCTGCGCGCGGGCGGGCACTGGTACGTCGGGCACGGCTGGTTCGCGCTGTAGCCAGTTTCCGGTCCACGGCGATGAGTTCCGGACGCGCCCCCGGTCTACCCCTGCGACAGCAACGCGTACCGCTTCGCACAGGAGACCCTCATGTCCGAGACCACCGTCCCCGTCACCACGCTCGCCTCCGCCTCCACCCCCATCTCCGCCCCCTCTTCGCTGAAGACCCGCGGCCGCGGTGCCCGGATCTCCCTGGGCGCGCTGCAGATCGTGCTCGGACTCTTCTACGCCCTCGCGAGCGCGCTGCCGAAGCTGATCGCCCACCCGTCGGCCGCCGAGGCGTTCGACAAGCTCGGCTGGGGCAGCACGGGGATGTACCTCATCGGCGCGCTCGAACTCGCCGGAGGCCTCGCCCTGCTGGTCCCGCTGCTGTCCTCGGTGGCGGCGGTGGCGCTCAGCGCGCTGATGGTGGGTGCCTTCGTCGTGAACGTCACCGTCATCCACGGGCCGTACGTGGCGACCCCGCTCATCCTGATCCTGCCGCTCGCGCTGATCGCGTGGGCCAGGAGGAACCACACCACCGAGCTGGTCCGGTGGGTGCGGCGACGGGCATGACACGGCGACGGCGCACGACGACCGTACGACGTCGGGGGCTCCCCAAGTGACCACGGGGAGCCCCTGACGTCGTACGGCGCCGCCCTCGGGTCAGGGCGAGTCGGGGCCGCCGAGGCCCCGGAGGCGTTCCATCTCGCGGCGGTCGCGCTTGGTCGGGCGGCCCGCTCCGCGGTCGCGGACGCCGGCCGGGGCGATCGCCTCGCGCGGCGGGGGCGGCGGGCTGTTGTCGACGTAGCACTCGGCGGCGACGGGCGCGCCGACCCGCTTGCGGATCACCCGCTTCACGACGACGACCCGTTCCCGGATCCCCTGCCGCAGGCGCACCTCGTCGCCGACGCGCACGGCGTACGCGGGTTTGACGCGGTCCCCGTTCACCCGGACGTGTCCGCCCCGGCACGCGGTCGCGCCCGCCGAGCGGGTCTTGACCAGACGTACGGACCAGATCCAGCTGTCGACCCGCACGCTCTCGCCGCCCGCCGGACGGGCGGCCTCGGCGGCGGCCACCGCCTTCTCCTCGTCGACCTTCTCGTCGACCTTCTCGTCGGTCCGCTCGACGTCCGCACCCTCAGAAGCCATGCCTCGACTCTAGAAGAGTCCTGGCCCGGCGTGCCCCGATGGCTTTACTGCGAGTTGGTTGCAGCTGCGATATCTGTGCCAGAGAGTGACTTCGGTACTTGTAATAGGAAGTAAGGACAGGCACGTATGGTCACCGTCCCCGCTCCCACCTCCCCGCAGCCCGTCGCCTCGACGGGTTCGCGCTGGCAGCGGATCCGCACCTCGATGACCCGCAGGGAGTGGGCCCGGCTCGGCGGCATGGCGGCCTTCGTCCTCGTGCTGCACGTCATCGGCTGGTTCATCCTGGTGGTGATCGTGGCGCCGGAGCACTACAGCGTCGGCACGAAGAGCTTCGGGATCGGGATCGGTGTCACCGCCTACACCCTCGGTATGCGGCACGCCTTCGACGCCGACCACATCGCCGCCATCGACAACACCACCCGCAAGCTGATGGGCGAGGGCAAGCGCCCGCTCTCCGTCGGCTTCTGGTTCTCGCTCGGGCACTCGAGCATCGTCTTCGCGCTGGCCCTCCTGCTGTCGCTGGGCGTCAAGGCACTGGCCGGACCCGTCCGGGACGACAACTCCCAGCTGCACAGCGTCACCGGCATGATCGGTACGACCGTCTCCGGGGTCTTCCTCTACCTCATCGCCGGGATCAACCTCCTCATCCTCGTCGGGATCTGGAAGGTGTTCCGCCAGATGCGCACCGGGCACTTCGACGAGGCGGCGCTGGAGGAGCAGCTCAACAACCGCGGACTGATGAACCGCCTCCTGGGCCGGCTGATGAAGTCGATCAGCAAGCCCTGGCAGATGTACCCGCTCGGCATGCTCTTCGGCCTGGGTTTCGACACCGCCACGGAGATCGCCCTGCTGGTCCTCGCCGGTTCGGGCGCCGCCTCCGGCCTGCCCTGGTACGCGATCCTGTGTCTGCCGGTGCTGTTCGCCGCGGGCATGTCGCTGCTGGACACCATCGACGGGTCCTTCATGAACTTCGCCTACGGCTGGGCGTTCTCCAAGCCGGTCCGCAAGGTCTTCTACAACCTCACCATCACGGGTCTGTCCGTCGCCGTCGCCCTGATCATCGGCACCGTGGAACTGCTGGGGCTGCTCGCCGAGAAGCTCGCTCTGCACGGGGTCTTCTGGGACTGGGTCGCGGGTCTGGACCTGAACGTGCTCGGCTTCGTCATCGTCGGACTGTTCTTCGTGACCTGGCTCGTCGCCATGGCGGTGTGGAAGTTCGGCCGGATCGAGGAGAAGTGGACCGCCGGGCTGCGCCCCGCCGAACAGCCCACCGACTGACCCACTGCCTGACCCACCGGGGCCGGGTGGGGGAGGGGCGGGGCGCCCGGTCGTACGGTGGGGGCATGGACAGCAGCCCGGACGGCAGGAGCGATCCCGGCATCGTCGGCGACCCGGAGGGCCCGGGCGCAGCGGGTGATCTGGACGCACTGACGGATCTGGACGGCCTGGACGCACTGACGGATCTGGACGCCCGGATCGCCGGGTGCCGGGCGTGTCCGCGGCTGGTCGCGTGGCGCGAGGAGGTCGCCCGCACCAGACGCGCCGCCTTCGCCGACCAGACGTACTGGGGCCGCCCCGTCCCCGGCTACGGACCGGCCGACGCCTCGCTGCTCATCGTCGGGCTCGCACCCGCCGCCCACGGCGGGAACCGGACCGGACGGATGTTCACGGGGGACCGCTCCGGGGACGTGCTCTACGCGGCGCTGCACGACGTGGGGCTCGCCTCGCGCGGGACCTCGGTGAGCGCGGACGACGGACTGGAGCTGTACGGCGTACGCGTCACCTCGCCCGTGCACTGCGCGCCGCCCGCCAACAAGCCGACACCCGGCGAACGGGACACCTGCCGCCCCTGGCTCGTACGGGAGTTGGAGCTGCTGCGGCCCACGCTCCGGTCGGTGGTCGTGCTGGGAGCCTTCGGCTGGCAGGCCGCGCTGCCCGCCTTCGCCGCGGCGGGATGGACGGTGCCCCGGCCCAGGCCGGTGTTCGCGCACGGGGCGAGGGTTTCGCTGGAGGCGCGGGACGGGCCGGCGGCGGGATCCATCGAGCTGTTCGGGTGCTTCCACGTCAGCCAGCGGAACACGTTCACCGGACGGCTGACACCCGCCATGCTGCGGGACGTGCTGCGTACGGCGGCCGGGGCGGCGGGGCTGACGACACGACCGTACGACGGTTAACCTCGCCCGATGAGCCTGTATCCGGAGATCGAACCGTACGACCACGGCATGCTCGACGTCGGCGACGGCAACCACGTGTACTGGGAGATCTGCGGAAACCCCGACGGCAAGCCCGCCGTCATGCTGCACGGCGGTCCCGGCTCCGGTTGCGGTCCTTGGTTCCGGCGCTACTTCGACCCCGCCGAGTACCGGATCGTGCTGCTCGACCAGCGCGGCTGCGGACGCTCCACGCCGCACGCCGCCGCGTACGGGACGGACATGGCCGTCAACACGACGGCGCATGTGATCGGCGACCTGGAGCTGCTGCGACGGCACTTGGGCATCCGGCGGTGGCTGGTGTGGGGCGTGTCGTGGGGGTCGGCGCTGGGGCTGCGGTACGCGCAGACGCATCCGGACGTCGTCTCAGAACTGGTGCTGACCGCGGTGGCCACCGGCGCGAACCCCGAAGTGGCCCTGCTGACCAGGGGACTTGGGCGGTTTTTCCCCGAGGCCTTCGAGCGGTTCCTCGCCGAACTGCCCGAGGGGGAGCGGGACGGGAACCTCGCCGCCGCGTACAGCAGGCTGCTCGAATCGCCCGACCCCGAGGTGCGGGCACGGGCGGCGCGGGCCTGGACCGACTGGGAGACGGCGATCGTTCCCGCGCCGCCGCGGTCGGAGAAGCGCTATGAGGACCCGGAGTTCCGCATGGCTTTCGCGCGGACCGTCACCCACTACTTCGGCAACGACCACTTCCTGGGGGAAGGCAACGACGAAGGCGTCGTGATCCGCGACGCGCCCCTGCTGAAGGGCATCCCCGGCACGCTCGTCCAGGGCAGTCTCGACTTCGGGAACCTGCTGGGCACGGTGTGGCGGCTCCACCACGCCTGGCCCGACAGCGAGTTGATCGTCGTCGACGACGTGGGTCACACCATGGGGGCGAGGGGTGTGGTGGACGCGTTGGTGGCGGCAACGGACAAGTACGCCCTGCGCTAGACCCTGGCGGATTCAGGCCCGGGGAGCCTCTGTGTCGCCGAAGAGATGCCGCACCGTCGACCGGTAGTTGGCCTGGACGTGGGCGAGGGCGTGCGCGCGGGCGCGCTCCGGGTCGCCGGAGGCGATGGACTCGTACAACTCGTGGTGTTCGGTGAGGAGTTGGGGCCACTCCTCGTTCTGGCGGGTGAGCCAGCGCAGTCGGCCGTCGACCGGCTCCATGACGGAGATCAGCAGGCTGTTGCCCGCCATGGCGAGGATGCGGTCGTGGAAGCGGGTGTTGATGTCGGTGATCGCCTCCGCGTCGTCGGCGCGGGTCGCCGCCGCCGCACGGTCCAGCAGGTCCGCCAGCCCGGCGAGGTCCTGCGGCGTCGCCCGTGCGGCCGCGAGCCCGGCGGCGTAGACCTCCAGCGCCTCGCGCAGCTCGAAGAGTTCGGCCACGTCCGTCGGGGTGAGCCGGCGGACGACCGTGCGGCGCGGTGTCTCGAAATGCACGAACCCCTCCGCCACGAGCGCGCGGATCGCCTCGCGCACGGGAACCCGTGAGACCCCGAACCGCTCCGCCAGTTCGCGCTCGACGAGACGGTCCCCGGGGCGCAGTCGCCCCGCGATGATCTCCTGCCGCAGCGCGGCCAGGACGCGCTCGCGGACAGCGCCCAGGGGTTCCCGCTGCGCGCCCAGGGGTTCGATCTTCGTCATGGGGCCATCTTCGCCGACTCCGGGGGTGTTTTACGGAGCCGTAACCGCTCGGACATCGGTCAGAACGCTTGACGGCGAGACCATGACGGCAGTTTGGTATACCAAACACGCTCCGCAGGGCCGTCTCGCACGCGCCACGGCCGCCGCCCCCCACGCGAACCGCCGTCCTCCGTCCCCTCGCCCATGGAGGCCCCGTGTCCCTCGCCGACCGTGCCGAAGCCACCGGCACCCCAGCGTTCGTCCCCGACCCCCGCCTCACCAACGAAGACCTCGCACCCGCGGGAAAGCGCAACTGGAAGGTCTTCGACCTCTTCGCCATGTGGATGTCCGACGTCCACAACCTCGGCAACTACACCTTCGCGGCCGGCCTGCTGGTCCTCGGCATGAACGTCTGGCAGATCTTCACCTCGCTGCTCGTCGGCTTCGTGATCATCTACGCCGGCATGAACCTGATGGGCCGCATCGGCCAGCGCACCGGCGTGCCCTTCCCCGTCGTCAGCCGCATCAGCTTCGGCGTCTGGGGCGCCAACATCCCGGCCCTGATCAGGGCCGTCATCGCCATCATGTGGTACGGGATCCAGACCTACCTGGCCTCCGTCGCCGTGAACGTCATGCTGCTCGCCGCCTGGCCCGGCCTGGAGTCGTGGACCCACCACTCCTTCCTCGGCCTGGACGCGCTCGGCTGGACGTCCTTCGTCTCCCTCTGGCTGATCCAGGCGATGATCATCAGTCAGGGCATGGAGGCGGTCCGCAAGTTCCAGGACTTCTGCGGTCCGGCCATCTGGCTCGTCATGATCGCGCTGGCCGTCTGGGTCCTCGCCAAGGCCGGCTGGAGCATCTCCCTCACTTCGACCCCGCACCCGGTCTCCGTGGGCGAACAGTGGCGCCAGTGGTTCGGCGCGGTCGGCCTGATCCTGGCCACCTACGGCACGCTGATGCTCAACTTCTGCGACTTCTCGCGTTTCGCCCCCAGCTACAAGACGGTCAGGCGCGGCAATTTCTGGGGCCTGCCGATCAACTCCACGGCCTTCGTGATCGTGTCCGTCATCGTCACGGCCGGTTCCATCGAGGCGTTCGGCGAGGCCATCACCGACCCCGCGCTGCTGGTAGCCAAGGTCGGCAACACCTGGGTCCTGGTCCTCGGCGCCCTGACCTTCGCCATCGCCACCATGGGCGTCAACATCGTCGCCAACTTCGTCTCACCCGCGTACGACCTGGCGAACGTCTGGCCGCAGAAGATCACCTTCAAGATCGGCGGCATGATCAGCACGGTGGCCGCACTGGTCGTGACCCCCTGGAACCTCTTCTCCAACCCCACGGTCGTCAACTACTTCCTCGGCGGCCTCGGCGCCTTCCTGGGCCCGCTGTTCGGCGTCATCATGATCGACTACTACTGGGTGAAGCGCGGCAGGATCGACGTCGACCGGCTCTTCGACGCCCGGCCCGGATCGCCGTACTACTACCGCAAGGGCGTCAACCCCAAGGCCCTGTGGGCGTTCCTGCCCTCGGCGGCGGTCGCCGCGGTACTGGCCCTGGTGAAGGCGTTCAGCGACGTGGCCCCGTACTCCTGGTTCATCGGAACCGCGCTGGCCGCGGGCCTGTACCTGACCCTCTGCCGCACCGAACGCGCCGCCGGCGAGACCACCGTCACCGAGCCCGTGGAGGTCTGAGCGGCGTGCACATCGTCGTCACCAACTGCAACACCACGCAGGAGATGACCGAGGAGATCGTGCGAGGTGCCCGGGCCGCCGCAGGCCCGGGCACCACCGTGACCGGCCTCACCCCCGCCTGGGGACCCGAGTCCGCCGAGGGCTGGCTCGACAGCTACCTCTCCGCCGCGGCCGTCCTCGACACGCTGCGCACCTACGAGGGTCCCTGCGACGCCGTGGTCATGGCGGGCTTCGGCGAACACGGACGCGAGGGCGCGCGCGAACTCATGGACGTGCCCGTCGTCGACATCACCGAGGCCGCCGCCCACCTCGCCTGCCTGCTCGGCCGCCGCTACGGAGTCGTCACCACCCTGGAGCGGTCGTGCGGCCAGATCGAGGACAGCCTGGTGGCGGCGGGGGTGGGGCGGAACTGCGCCGCGGTCGTCGGCACCGGCCTCGGCGTCCTCGACCTGGGCGACGTCCAGCGCACGCAGGAGGCCTTCGTGACCGCGGCGGAGCGGGCCCGGGAGGCCGGCGCCGAGGTCCTCGTCCTCGGCTGTGCCGGCATGACGGGCCTGCAACGGGCGGTCGGGGAGAAACTGGACCTCCCGGTCGTCGACGGCGTCGCCGCCGCGGTCAAACTCGCGGAGTCCCTGGTCTCCCTGGGCCTCAGGACGAGCCGGATCGGCAGCTATGCGCGACCGCTGCCGAAGCGGAGGGTGTGGGGCGGCAACCGGGGCTGAAGGGGAAACGACGGCGCGCTCCCGGAGGAGGGGGACTGCGTCCGCCCCCTCAACAACGGCCGTCGGCCGCTGCTTCTACCTCTGCTTCTGCCTCTGATGCGGACTCGGGCACGACCGCCGTCGCCGTGATTTCCACCAGCTGCCCCGTGTACCCGAGGCAGGCCACGCCGAGCAGCGTCGACGAGTGGGGTCCGGTACTGAGCCCGGACGCCTCGACGACACCCCACACGTCGGACAGCACCCTCGGCTCACCGCTGACGACATACACATCGGTCGCCACCACATGCGCGAAGTCACTGCCCACCGCGCGGAGTTGCTCGCCGAGATTGGCGATCACCTGCTCGGCCTGCCGCACGGGATCCCCCACACCGACGATCTTCCCCGCCGCGTCCAGCGGCACGGCCCCGGCGAGAAAGGCGAGCCGCGCACCCGCCTCGACGACCGACACGTGAGCGTAGCCGGGAGGCGGGAAGAGACTGGGGACGGTGACACGAGCGGGCACGGGAACTCCGGGAATCCTCGACTGGGTGGGCGACCTGCTCATGATGCGGGCGGACGGAGGGCGGTCGCACGCTGATTTTCCTGGCTGCCATCGAGATCGCTGCACGGCCCGGCGTCGAATAACCCTTCGAAATGCCCCCGCCGCCACTGCTACCGTCACCGACGTGGCGAAACTCAATCAGATCATCGCAGTGGAGAAGGGCATCAAGTCCAAGTCCCATCAGGACCTGACGGCCGCTCACCACGGGCTGCAGAAGCCCGCATTGCTGGCCGGTATCTCGCGGACCTATCAGCCGAAGGACGAGGAGGGCGAGCAGTTGCCGCCCGAGTCGACGCGGGTGCAGGTGCAGGCCGAGGACGTGTTGCGGGAGACCGCGGGGACGCTCACCCGGCTGTTCGATGTGACCGCCACCAAGGACTGGGCGAACTGCACGGCCCGGGCGGATGTGAAGGTGGACGGGCGGGTCCTCGTCGCCGACGTACCCGTGTCGTATCTGCTCTTTCTCGAGAAGCAGCTCACCGATCTCAACACCTTCGTCAGGAAGCTGCCCGTTCTGGACGCCTCCGAGTCGTGGGTGCAGGACCCGTCGACGGACGCCTGGAAGACCGAGCCCGTCAGGACGCTGCGGACCAAGAAGGTGCCGCGCAACCACGTCAAGGCCGAGGCCACCGAGAAGCATCCGGCCCAGGTCGAGGTGTACTACGAGGACATTCCCGTCGGGTACTGGACGACCGTGAAGTTCTCCGGCGCCCTGCCCGCGCGACGCGTGAACGAACTGCTCGACCGGGTCGAGAAGTTGCAGCAGGCCGTCAAGTTCGCCCGGGAAGAGGCGAACGGCGTGGACGTCGTCGACCAGCGCGTCGGGGACTCCGTGTTCGGCTACCTGTTCGGGTAGCCTCTGAAACTCCCCGGCCACCACGCACCACGGCCGGGGTGCGCGAGGAGCGCAAGCTGAACCTGAAGCTTGTCGTGAATGCACGGTTCCAGTGGAGGTTCGAACCCTCCCCGCGGCACCACACGGCACTCCACGGAGTGCCCACGCGCCGCGGTAGCCCAACTCGGCAGAGGCAGACCGTGATCAATCTCAGACTCTTGCTCCAGACTCAGCATTCGCCGCCGATCGCCGGATCAACCGGGCCCAGGCCCCGGGACGCCGAAATGCCGGTTCAAGTCCGGTCCGCGCAGCTCGATGCGTGGTGGTCCAAAGGCAGGACGCGGCGACATAACGACTGACCTGGGTTCTCAAGCGTGCCGGCGTGTGACATGGGTGGCATTTCAAGGGTCCGGGGGCCGGCTACGCCCTCGGACCCGCTCCCTTTCCTTCCCGGCCGCCCGGCAGTTGCGTTCATAAAGAACGCGGCATCCCCGCGATGCGTCACCTTCCGGAAATGCATCCGTTCCATTTCCTCCGGCAACGCGATCTACCGTAGGCAGTACACCGCCCGGCCGACGTCGCCCGAAGGCGCCCCCGCCCTCGCCCGACAGGAGTCCCGTGTCCCGCCTCAGCGCCGCCGTACCGCCCTGGCTCGCCCACGCCCTGCGCGCACAGCGTGGCCCCGTGCCCTGGAGCGCGGTCGTGCGGGGCGCACTCGCCGCCGGACCGCTGCTGCTCGTGGCGGTACTGAGCGGGCGTACGTCCGTGGGTGTCGTCGCCGCCCTGGGGGCCATGCTCGCCGGGATCAACGACCGGCCGGGCAGTCGCAGGGCCGCGGTCAGGCGGCTCGGCGTGCCGGCGCTCGCGGGAGCCGGTGGGCTGCTCGTGGGGTCGTACGCGGGACAGCACGTCGGCGCGGTGACGCTCACCCTTCTCCTCACCGTGCTCGGGCTGCTCGCCGGAGCGGTCAGCGCCGTCGGGCCCGTCGCGAGCGGAGCGGGTACACAACTGCTCGTCGCCGCCGCCATCGGGGCCGGGATGCCGCTGCCCGAGCCCGGCTGGCAGCGTGCGCTCTTCTTCGTCGGCGGGGCCGGATGGCTGCTCGTGCTGCGGCTCGCGCTGCCCACACCCGGGGCCACCGCCGGCGACTATCGCTTCGACGGGGAGCGGGACGCCGTCGGCGGTGTGTACGACGCCGTCGCCGCGCTGCTCGAAGCGGTCGGGGGACCGGACGCGCCCGGTCGCCGGGTCGCCCTCACCGCCGCGCTCGACCACGCCCAGGACGCGCTCGGCGGGCCCCGGCTGCGGCCCTACGCCAGTTCCGCGGCCGAGCGGCGGCTGCACGCGCAGTACGCCGCCGCGCTCCCGCTCGCCGAGGCCGCCACCGCGCTCGCCTGGGCGGGCGACGCGGTGCCCGCAAGGGCCGTCGAAGGGCCGCGGCGACTCGCCGTCGCCGTACGGACCAGTACGCACACCGGGCCGCTGCCCGCGCCCAGCCGCTCCGCGCCCGCCCTGCGCGCCCTCGACGACGCACTCCTGCACGCGGCCGACGCCTTCGACAGGGGTCGCGACGACACCGCGCTGCACACGAGGCGCCGTACCGCCACGTCCCTCACCCGCACGGTCCTCGGTTCCGCAGGGCGCGAGTACGGGCTCCGGGTCGCCCTGTGCTTCGGCGCCGGCGCGGCCGTGGCCCAGGCCCTGCACCACGCCCGCTGGTACGGCAGCCACTCCCACTGGTACTGGCTCCCCGCGACCGCCGTCTTCCTGGTCAAGCCCGACCTCGGACCGCTCGCCTCACGCGTGATCTGCCGGGCGGCGGGGACCGTGCTCGGCGCCGCCCTCTTCGCCGGGTTCGCGGCACTGCTCCCGCGCCCCGCCGGGCTGGTCGCCCTGGTGGCGCTGTGCGGCGCCCTGATCCCCGTCGCCACCCGGCACTTCGCGGCGCAGACCGCCGTCGTCACCGTGCTCGTGCTCTCCCTCGTCATGGTGGGCGGGGAACCGGGGGCCTCCTGGAGCCGGATCGGCGAAACGCTGCTGGCCTGCGCGATCGTGCTGATCGTCGGTCACCTGCCCACGCTCGGACAGCGCGGGGGAGGGGTACGGGCCCGTCTCACCCACGCCGCCGAGGCCGCGCACGTCTACCTCGCCCACGTACTGGACGACGGCACGGCCGACGACCGGGCCGGCCGCTGGACCCTGCGCCGCGAGGCCTACCGCGCGCTCGCCGAGGCCCGCGCCTCGATCGACCTCGCCGCCGCCGAACTCCCCGCGCTGGCCCGGCACGCCGAGGGAACGGACGAGGTCGCGGCCACCCTCGAACGCCTCGTCGACACCACGACCGCGTGCGCCGTGCAGCTCGACGACACCGGACGGCTCACCCCCCGGCACACCGAACGCATCGCCGAACTCCTCGACGAGCTGGCCGAGGGGCGGGAACGCGCGGGGCTGGCGGTGCAGGAGGGGCAGGCGCTCCCCGTTCCGCTCGCGGGCTGAGCACCGGGAGCCCGACCCGTCGTACGGTGACGTCATGACGCCGTCCGTCCCGGCCCCGTCCGCCGCCACCCCCTTCGGGGCCGGCCCCGCCGACCTCCTCATCACCGGATGCACCGCGCTCGTGCACGACGAGCATGAGGAGATCGCGTTCGTCGAGGACGCCTCGATCGTCGTACGGGGTGGGGTCATCGAGGCGGTCACGCGCGAGGCGCCCCCTCCGGACGCCGCCCTGCGCATCGACGCGCCCGGCCAGGTGGCGATGCCCGGCCTGATCAACTGCCATACGCACACCCCCATGGTCGCCCTGCGCGGGATCGCCGAGGACCTGCCCGCCGAGGAGTGGTTCAACGACCTCATCTGGCCCATCGAGTCCAACCTCACGCGGAAGGACGTGGAGTTGGGGGCGCGGCTCGCCTGCGCCGAGATGATCCGCGGGGGCGTCACCTGCTTCGCCGACCACTACTTCTCGATGGACGCGGTCGCCGCCGTGGTGAGCGAGAGCGGGCTGCGCGCGCACCTCGGCGAGGCCTTCTTCTCCTCGCAGGGCGCCGAAGGCCGCGAGAGATCCCTTGAGTTCGCGCTGCGCCGGCGAGGCGCCGCGGGCGGCCGTATCACCACTGCCCTCGCCCCGCACGCCCCGTACACCGTGGACGACGCCGATCTCGCCGCGACCGCCGCCCTCGCCCGCGAGCACGGCCTTCCCGTGCACCTGCACGCGGCCGAGAGCCGGGGGCAGACCGACACCAGCCTGGCCCGGTACGGCCGGACGCCCATTGAGATCCTGCAGCGCGCCGGGCTCCTCGACAACGAACCCGGTCTGCTCATCGCGCACGGCACCGGCATCCTCGACCGCGACCTGCCGGTGCTGGCGGGCGCGAGCGGACCCGTGGCCGTCGCGACCGCACCCCGCGGCCATCTCAAGTTCGCCTGGGGCCCGACCCCGGTACGGGCCCTGCGCGAGATCGGCGTCCCCGTCGGACTCGCCACGGACGGAGCCGCGTCGAACAACTCCCTGGACGTGTGGGAGTCGATGGCGCTCACCTCACTCGTGCAGAAGTCCACCGAGGGCGACCCACGATGGCTGACCTCCCGTCAAGCCCTGCACCACGCGACACTCCAGAGCGCGCGGGCCGTCGGCCTTGCCGAGCGGATCGGCAGCCTCGCGCCGGGGCGGCGGGCCGACATCGTCCTCGTCGACCTCAGCGGCCCGCACACCCAGCCCGTGCACGATCTCGCCGCCACCCTCGTCCACAGCGCCCGTGCCGGAGACGTGACGACGACGATCGTCGACGGACGTGTCCTGATGCGCGACCGCGAGCTGCTGACACTCGATCTGCCCGCCACCGTCGCGGAGCTGGGGGAGCGGTTGCCCGCGCTCGTCGACCGGAGCCACGGGAGGCGGATTCAGGAGTACGACACCTGATCCACTCTGCCTAGGCTGGAGGGCATGGACCCCGCAGAAGGCCTCATCGACCACCCGTACGCCGTCTACGACCGCCTGCGCGACACCGCGCCCGTGCATCGCGTCGCCGGTACCGACGGCAACCCCGCCTGGCTCGTCACGCGGTACGAGGATGTCCGCGAGGCGCTCGCGAACCCGCTGCTCTCGATGGACAAGAAGCATGCGCTGCCCGGGAGTTACCAGGGGTTGTCGCTGCCGCCCGCCCTCGACGCCAACCTCCTGAACATGGAGGCGCCCGACCACACCCGCATCCGGCGCCTGGTGGTCCGCGCCTTCACATCGCGCCGCGTCGAGCAACTGCGCACACCCGTGCGGGAAACCGCCGACCGGCTCCTCGACGCGCTCGGACCGCACGGCAGCGCCGACCTGATCGCCGCGTACGCCGCACCCCTGCCGATCACCGTCATCTGCGACCTGCTGGGCATTCCGGGGGAGCACCGCCGGGACTTCCGGGCCTGGACCGACGTGCTCGTCGCGCCGGACCCGACGCGTCCCCGGGCCGCCAAGGAGGCGGTCGTGGCCATGCTCGCCTTCCTCACCCAACTCCTCGCGGACAAACGGAAGAAGCCGGGGGACGACCTGCTCTCCGACCTGATCGCGGTGCGGGACGAGGGCGACCGGCTCACCGAGGACGAGCTGACGTCGCTCGCCTTCCTCATCCTCTTCGCGGGCTACGAGAACACCGTGCAGCTCATCGGCAACGCCATCCAGGCACTGCTCACCCATCCCGACCAGCTGGCCGCCCTGCGCGCGAACCCGGAGCGATTCCCCGACGCCGTCGAGGAGTTCGCGCGCCACGAAGGGCCCGCGCTGCTCGCCATCCGGCGCTTCCCCGTAGAGGACGTGACGATCGGCGAGGTCACCGTGCCCGCGGGCGAGACCGTCCTGCTGTCCCTGGCCGCGGCCAACCGGGACCCTGCCCGCTTCCCGGACCCCGAGCGCCTCGACCTGGACCGGGACGCCTCCGGCCATCTCGCCCTCGGCCGGGGCATCCACTACTGCGTGGGCGCGCCACTGGCCCGCCTGGAGACGGAGATCGCCGTGTCCGCGCTCCTGGAACGCCTTCCGGACCTCGCGCTCGCCACCGACCCGGCCGAGCTGAGGTGGCGTCCCTCCCTGCGCGCCCGCGGCCTGCTCGCGCTCCCGGTGACGTACTGAATCCGGAAATTCTCCGCCGACGCCGATGAGTTCCGCTCCCGCGCCCGGTCACCACTGCGAAGGCACCGTTTCGTAGGAGGGGCACATGACGCTTCCGCAGATCGTCTCGCGCGAGGAGTGGCGCGCCGCGCGCGAGGAACTGCTGGTCAAGGAGAAGGCGGCGACCCGCGCACGGGACGCGCTCAACGCGGAGCGGCGCGGGCTGCCGATGGTCGAGATCGACAAGGAGTACGTGTTCGAGGGCGGTGACGGCAAGGCGGTCCTGCTCGACCTCTTCGAGGGGCGCCACCAACTCGTCGTCTACCACTTCATGTTCGCGCCGGAGTGGGACGCGGGCTGCCGCAGCTGCTCGGCCTTCCTCGACCAGATCGGCCACCTCGCCCATCTCCGCGCCCGGGGTACGGCGTTCGCCGCCGTGTCGCGGGCGCCGTACACGAAGATCCTGCCCTTCAAGGCCCGTATGGGCTGGACGGTGCCCTGGTACTCGTCGTACGACAGCGACTTCAACCACGACTTCAGGGTGTCCGTCGAGGTCGACGACGAGCCCTACGAGCGGCCGGGCATGAGCTGCTTCCTGCGGGACCGTGACCGGGTCTTCCACACCTACTCGACGTACGAGCGCGGCCTCGACGGGCTCGGCTCGACGACGACCCTGCTGGATCTGACGGCACTCGGCAGGCAGGAGGAGTGGGAGGTGCCCCGGGGACGCGCCTCGGCACTGGGGGCGCCGGCGGGCAGCGAGCGCATCCGCTACCACGACGAGTACGAGGAATGACAGGAAAGTACGAGAAGGGAAAACTCAGGAAATGAAACGCGCACAGGCCGAGAGCTCCCTCACAGCAGAGTGGTGAACGAGTGTTGACTATGTCTCAGTACCGTCACTGACCGAGCCCTTCACCCCGCCTTTGGCGTTTAACTCTATGAGTACGCGTCATGAGTACGGCGCTACATGGAGGTGCAGGGTGAACGGGCGAATGGTGCTGGAGCGCTTTCCCGCCGGTGGGCCGCGCGGTTCGTGGCCCGCCGAGGAGTTCGCGCAGGCGTGCCGCCTTCAGGGGCAGGCCGCCGAGGTCGTCATGGACCTCGCCTCGGACGCGTTCCTCGTGATCGTGCGCGCCGGGGAACTCGTCGAGTGAGGCCGGCCGAGGTCAGCCCACCTTCGGAGCGGGCACTTTCGGAGCGGGCGCATTCATGGGCGCTTTCGCAGGAATCTTCGTCGCCACCTTCGTCGTGAACTGCTCGGCCTGCAAGGAGTACAGCTCGGCGTAGACACCGCCCTTCGCCAGCAGTTCGTCCGGACTGCCGGACTCCACCAGGCGGCCCTGTTCGAGGACATGCACCAGGTCGGCGTGGCGGACCGAGGCCAGCCGGTGGGTGATGAGGACAACCGTCTGACCGCCGCCCGCCAGGGCCCTGATCTTGTCGAAGACCTCCAGCTCGGCCCGGGCGTCGAGCGCCGCGGTCGGCTCGTCCACGATCAGGATGCGACCACGGCGGTACGCGGCCCGTGCGATGCCCAGCCGCTGCCACTGCCCGCCCGACAGCTCGTGCCCACCGCTGAACCCGCGGGCGAGCAGCGTGTCCAGGCCGCGGGGCAGGTCCGCGACCACGTCCTCGGCCCCGGCCTCCGTCACCGCCGAGGCGACACGCTCGTCCGTCAGCGGCGCCGAGGCCCGGCCGACCGCCACGTTGACCCGGGCCGTGAAGGGCCATCGTTTGAAGTCCTGCGCCACCATCGCGATACGTTCGGCGAGTTGCTGCCGGTCCGCGGTCGCCGCGTCGACGCCGTCCCACAGGATCCGGCCCCGCTCGGGCGCGTACAGGCCCGCGAGCAGCTTCACCAGGGTCGTCTTGCCCGAGCCGTTCTCACCGACGAGCGCCACGATCTTGCCGAGCGGCAGACGCAGCGTGACGTCCGCGAGCGCCGGCCGGGTCGAGGCGCCCGGATAGGTGAACGTGACGTTCTCGAAGCGGATCTCGCTCGGATCGTCGGGGAGCGGCTCGCCGCCCACCGGGATCGCGCGCTCGGCCGCCTCCACGTACAGGCGCTGCAGATCGCCCACGAACAGGGCTTCCTCATGGAGGGAGTTGACCTCCAGGACGAGCGTGTCGAGGCTCGCGGAGCCGGTACGGATCGCGATCACGGCCGTACCGGCGACGGAGAGTGCCATCGCGCCGGCCAGCAGCAGTCCGCCGAGCGTCGCGTACGTCGCCACGGTGGCGATGCCCGTCCAGCCCGCCGCGACCAGGCCGGTGCGGGCGGAGAGACGGGCCAGGCGGGCCTGTTCCGCCTCGGCGGTCTCCGACATCGAGCGGAAGTGACGCAGCAGGAACGGGCCGACGCCGTGCACGCGGATCTCCGGGGCCGCGGCGGGCTCGGTGAGCAGACTGCTGATCAGGTGCCCGGCACGGGCGTGCTGCACCCAGGTGTGGAAGGACTCGTAGCGGCGCCGGGCGATCGTCAGGGAACTCCAGGCACTGGGCAGGGTCATCGTCACGAGCAGCGGCAGCAGGGCGGGATGCAGCACGGTCAGCACGCCCGCGGCCGCGATGAGCGAGATCATCGCGTTCACCACGCGGGTGGCGATCGCGATCATGCGGCGGGCCGAGGAGGCACCGTACTGCGCGGTGTCCAGCAGCTTGTGGAAGGCGTCGTCCTCGATCGCGGACAGTTCGACGGCCGCCGCCCGCTCCAGGTACAGCTCGGTGGCGACCCGTTCCACCTTGGGTTCCAGGCGCCCGGTGGCATACGTCGAGGCCGCCCGCAGCAGCGCGCCGAGCAGCATGACGGCGGCAACCGTGATCAGCGCAGGGACCGCGCCGTGCAGCCGGTCCCCGACGGAGCCGCTCGTCATCAGCCGGCCCAGCACGATGTTGACGGCCAGCAGGCTCACCGCCTGCGCCGCGCCCCGGGCCAGTTCGGCGGACACCACGATCCGGGCGGCACGGCGGTCCGCGGTCCAGGCGAGCCGGAAACTGGACGCGAGCAGGGACGGCAGCCGCGTCACCATCGCGCGGAAGTTCAACTCCAGGAACGCTTCGGAGTGCTGCGACCAGCCCATGTCGTAGCGCAGGGGGCCGCCGAAGAGCAGGTGTTCGGAGGCGGACGGCGCCGGTTCGTCGTCGTCGCGTTTCTTCTTGCGCGCTTTCCCTGTGGATTTCCCCACCATCGGCCTCCCCGGGAACGGATGAACGGTGCCCTCCCCAGGAACACGGCACTCCACTCGTGGTGATGGCGGAGTACGGGTGGCGACCGGCGCACTTCGGACACACTCGCGGGCCCTTGAACCGGATGACGCGCCCGCTCGCCGACGGGAGGGTCACGCGCCGTTCGCCGAGCGGAGGGTCACGCGCTGATCGGACGCGACCAGACGGGTGTCGTACCGGTGACGCGGCACAGGGCCAGATAGAGGGGGATCGGCGGGGTGTACGGAAGGGTGCCGGCCGGCTTGTGGATGAGGCCGGGGGCGTGCGGGGTGTCCGGTACGACCGCGCCGGCGGCGTAATGGGCGGGCGCGGGCCAGTCCAGCGCCACATCGGACTCGGAGGGCACGAGCCACCACCAGTGCGCCCCGTCGGCGTACACACAGCCCACCCGGGGCAGCCGGGTCATCAGCAGGGGCCCGAACCGGGCGGGCACCGCGACCGCGTCGCAGCCCAGCGGTACCGTCATGCCGTCGGGCACGGGGAGACGTCGCAGCGTCCTGGACACCGTCTGCTCGCGCTTCAGGCGGACCAGCGTGTCCAGGCTCAGGACCTGAGCACCGGGTCCTGTCGCCGACGTACTCCTCACAGCCTTCCCCGATCCCGGCTTCGCCCGGTCGGGGGGATCCCCATGGCCCGCTTGCCCCAGGAGGATTCCCTCCGCCAGGACGCCTCCGCCCGCCAGGAGGCCTCCGTCGTCGGGGATGCTTCCGTTCCCCAGGACCCTTCCGTCCCGGTGCCCCGGCCGTCGGCCGGTGGTTTCCTCGCGCCCCATCCGAGGTCGGAGCGGGCCGCCCCGGCACCCGTGGAGTCGGCCGCCGGGGAGCGCGGGAGATCCGCCCAGACCAGCAGTCCTGGCGCGGTGTCCTGGGCGCCCCAGGACCGGCACACGGCCGCGACGAGCAGCAGCCCCCTGCCGTGTTCCTCCTCGGGACGCTGCGGCGAGGGGTGCGGCTCGTCAGGAGCGCATCCCTCGTCACGTACGGCTATCCGCACCAGGTCGTCCCTGTCGTGCAGCTCGCACACCACACGCGCGCTCGCGCTGTGCACGATGGCGTTGGTGACCAGCTCGGAGACGACCAGGACCGCCGTGTCACAGGTGTCGTCGGACACGGCCCAGCCGGAGAGCCGGGCGCGCGTCAGGTGCCGGGCCTGAGCCACGGAACCCGGATGTGCGGCCAGCTCGAAGCGGAACCGGCGCGCGTCGGCGGCGCCGGGGCGCGCCCCTGCGACGGCACGCAGACCGGAGCGGACTTCGGCGGCGTCTGTTCCTAAGGGCGCGGACGGAATCACGCTTGCCACTATCTCCCCGCCGTGAACACTTGGCAAGTGTCACTCTGAAAATTGCAGAGTGCCGTGTGACTCTGAGAAGGGCCGTGGCACACTGCTGGCAACAGCACGCCGAGCGGCGCCAGTTGGGATCGTCGAACGAGTCGAAGAAGACGAGGCGGACCCCGAACGGCGCCGTCCGGTCTGTCAGGACGCAGTACCTGTTCAGAAGCGTTCAGAACGGCGTCGGACCGCTCACCACGGCATCCGACCGCCGCGACGGCGCCTGTTCGGGACTCAGTGGAGGTGGGACGTGAGCGAACCGCGGTCCGCGCCGACGGTCGGCCAGGTCGTCCTCGGCCGGCGCCTACTGGACCTGCGAGAACGCGCGGGTCTCAAGCGTGAGGAGGCGGCGCGCATCCTGCGTGTCGCGCCCGCCACGGTCCGCCGGATGGAGATGGCCGAAGTCGCCCTCAAAATCCCGTACCTGCAGCTCCTGCTGAAGTCGTACGGGGTGTCGGACGACGAGGCCGAGGCCTTTGTCCAACTGGCCGAGGAGGCCAACCGGCCCGGCTGGTGGCAGCGCTTCCACGACATCCTGCCGGGCTGGTTCTCGATGTACGTCAGCCTGGAGGGCGCGGCCACCCTCATCCGTTCGTACGAACCCCATTTCGTGCCCGGAATCCTGCAGACCGAGGAGTACGCCCGCGGGGTCCTGAAGTCGGGCGCCGTCGGCCAGACCAGACCCGAGGACATCGAGCGCCATGTGGCGCTGCGCATGCAACGCCAGAATCTGCTCACTCGTGAAGGCGCACCCCGGATCTGGGCCGTGATGGACGAGACGGCCCTGCGCCGACCCGTCGGCGGTCCCGAGGTGATGCGCGCCCAGATCGACAAGCTGACAGAGGCCACGAAGCTGCCCAACGTGACGCTCCAGGTCGTCCCGTTCTCCACGGGGCCGCACCCCGGCACGTACGGGCCCTTCGTGCTCTTTCGCTTTGCCATGCCGGAACTCCCGGACATGGTCTACAGCGAGTACCTGACCGGCGCCGTCTATCTGGACGAGCGTTCCGAGGTGGCGACCCACCTCGAGGTCATGGACCGCATGGCGGCTCAGGCCGCCACGGCACATCGCACGAAGGAGATCCTCCGGGATTTCCGCAAGGAGTTGTGAATGGACAACATCAAGCAGCGGATACGCAATGAGCGAATCTGCAATGAGCGGATCTACAACGGGATGCCCGCCCGTGAACTGGGCAGCGAGGGCTGGCACAAGCCGTGGAGCGGCGGCAACGGCGGCAACTGCCTGGAGGCGATGAAGCTCGCGGACGGGCGTATCGCCGTCCGCCAGTCGGCGGACCCGGACGGGCCCGCGCTGATCTACACACCCGGCGAGATGACCGCGTTCATCCAAGGTGCCAAGGAGGGGGTGGCCGACTTCCTTCTTTCCTGAACTCTCTTGACATTGGTGCTGAATAAATTGGTGCTGAATTGATTACTTGCAGCGGTAGCAGACCGGGACCGAGACCGATACTGAGATCGAGGCCGGGATCGAGACCGTAGGGCCACGACAACAAACGTCGCTCTACCTGGCGGGGCGTCGGCCGAGAGGTGTCCAAGGACCCGGCGGCAGCGCCCCGCACAACGCCTCCAACGCCGCCCCGTACGCATGTTCCGAGGGTGTCGCGTAACCCACCACCAGCCCGTCCGGCGCGGACATCGTCGCCTCCGGATGCCGGAACTCGGCGAGTCCGTCGAGCGCGACACCCTGCCAGGTCGCGGCCTTGACGGCCGACCGCTCGGTCCCGGGCGGCAGCCGCAGCACCGCGTGCAGCCCGGCCGCGATCCCCGTCACCTCGATGTGCGGCGCCCGCTCCGCGAGAGCCGCGACGAGCCGGTCACGCCGCCCGCGATACCGCTGCCGCATCCGGCGGACATGACGGTCGTACGACCCGGAGGCGAGGAAGTCCGCGAGCGTCAGCTGCTCCAGGACGCTTGCCCACGCCTCCCGTTCGCCCTTGACGGCGAGGACGGCGTCGACGTAACGGCGAGGAAGGACCATCCAGCCGAGCCGCAGCGCGGGCGACAGACTCTTGCTCACCGAGCCGATGAGGACGACCCGCTCGGGGTCCAGTCCCTGTATGGCGCCGACGGGCTTGCGGTCGTAGCGGAACTCGCCGTCGTAGTCGTCCTCCACAATCACGCCGCCACGCGCGCGTGCCCAGTCGATGACGGCGGCCCGCCGCTCCGGGTGCAGCGGGCCACCGGTCGGGAACTGGTGCGCCGGCGTGAGCAGGACCGCCCGTTCCCGGCCCAACTCGCCCACCTGGGCGCCGTCCTCGTCCAGCGGCAGCGGCACGGTCCGGACCGACGCGGCGGCCAGCAACTCGCGGTGGAAGCCGAGGCCGTACGACTCGACCGCCAGCGGCCCGCGCAACACGCCCGGGAAGAGCAGCCGCAGGGCGTGCGCGAAGCCCGAGCAGATCACGATCCGCCCCGGCTCGGTGCGCACGCCACGCGCGCGGGCCAGGTACTCGGCGAGGGCCTCGCGCAGTTCCGTGCGGCCCGCGGGATCGCCGGGCCCGAAGGCCGCGTTGGGTGCCTGCTGGAGCGCCCGCCGGTACGAGGCGAGCCAGGCGGCACGCGGGAACGACGAGGCGTCAGGTGTCCCCTGCCGCAGATCGTGTCGGGGTCCACGCGCGCGCGGGGGCGCCTTCGGTACGCGCTCCGGGGCCCCCAGCGGTGCGGCGCGCTCGGCGACGCGGGTGCCCGAACCCTGCCGGGCGGTCAGCCAGCCCTCGGCGACGAGTTCGGCGTACGCGTCGGCGACCGTGTTGCGGGCCACGCCCAGGTCGGCGGCGAGCGAGCGGTACGGCGGCAGCCGGGTGCCCGGGGCGAGCCTGCCCTCGCGCACGGCCTCGCGCAGCGCCCGGATCAGCGCGGCCCGCCGTCCGCCCGGCCCGGACAGCTCCAGGTGCAGGTCGGCGCCGATCCGCTCCGCAGAATTGACCCATGATTCCGCCATGAAAATGCACCCTACAGCCGGTCTTTCCAGTCCGTAGATTCATGGTCATGACGACGAACGCGAACACGAAGAACACGAACACGAACACGACGAACGCGAAGGACACCATGAACACGACGGCCACCGCTCCCGCTCGCCTCGACTTCGCGAAGTCCGCCCCGAAGGTCTTCCGTTCCCTCGTCGGCTTCGACGCGGCGGCCCGCGACGGGCTCGACCCGGCCCTCGTCGAACTGATCCAGATCCGCGCCTCCCACCTCAACCACTGCGCGTACTGCCTCCACATGCACACCAACGACGCCCGCAAGGCCGGCGAGAGCGAGGACCGCCTGCACATGGTCCCGGTCTGGCGCGAGGCCCGGCACTTCTTCACCGAGAGGGAGTGCGCGGCCCTCGCCCTCACGGAGGCGGTCACGCGCATCGCCGACGCGGGCGTGCCCGACGACGTCTACGCGGAGGCCGCCGCCCACTTCGACGACCAGGAACTGGCCCACGTCCTGGCCCTCATCCTCACGATCAACACCTGGAACCGGGTCGCGCTGGCCACGGCGAAGGTGGCGGGCACGGACGAACGCCGCTGACCCGCACGGCAACGCAGGCCCGGTGTCTCCCGCACCGACCGGCGGAGCCCTACGCGGTCATGGGGCGGTCGTACGGTCCGATCGGCGCCGGCAGCTGCGATGTCCCGGCCAGCGCGCGGTCCACGGCGGCCGCCACCGCCCGCCCCTCGGCGATGGCCCACACGATGAGCGACTGCCCGCGGGCCGCGTCCCCGGCGACGTACACCTTGGGCACGTTGGTCGCGAAGTCGGTGTCGCGGGTGATCGTGCCGCGCGCGTCGAGGACCAGGCCGAGCTGGTCGACCAGCCCGTCGTGCCGGTCGGGCCCCGAGAAGCCGAGAGCGAGCAGCACGAGGTCCGCGGGGAGGGTCCGCCCGGAGCCGGGGACCGGGCGGCGCCGCTCGTCGACCTCGACCAGGTGCAGGGAGCGCACATGCCCGTCCGCGTCCCCGGTGAAGTGGAGCGTGGACGCCGCGAAGAGGCGCGCGTCCGCGTCCGCGGCGGGCGCCGTCTCCAGGTCGCGGGCCTCCTCGTGCGCGGCCGAGAGCCGGTAGATCTTCGGGTAGGTCGGCCACGGCTCGACGTCCTCGTCGCGCTCGGCCTCCGGCTGCGCGTAGATGTCGAGCTGGGTCACGGACGCGGCGCCCTCCCGGACGGCGGTCCCCAGACAGTCGGCGCCCGTGTCACCGCCGCCGACGATGACGACGTGCTTCCCGGCCGCGGACAAGGGCGAGACCTCCAGATCCCCCTCGCACACCCGGTCGGCCAACGGCAGATACTCCATCGCCTGATGGATGCCGGCCAACTCCCGCCCCGGGACATCCAGTTCGCGCCAGGCCGTGGCACCCACCGCGAGCACGACGGCGTCGTAGCGCGCCCGCAGCTCGGCCGCCCCGAGGTCCCGGCCGATCGTCGTGGACGTCCGGAACTTCGTGCCCTCCGCCCGCATCTGCTCCAGCCGCCGGTCCAGATGCCGCTTCTCCATCTTGAACGCGGGGATCCCGTACCGCAGCAGCCCGCCGATCCGGTCGGCCCGCTCGTACACGGCGACGGTGTGCCCGGCCCGGGTCAGCTGCTGCGCCGCGGCGAGCCCGGCGGGCCCCGACCCGATCACCGCGACCGTACGGCCCGAAAGCCGGTCCGGTGGACGCGGTGGAGTGAAACCGTCCGCCCAGGCGCGGTCGGCGATGGCGACCTCGACGTTCTTGATGGTCACCGCGGGCTGGTTGATCGCGAGAACACAGCCCGCCTCGCAGGGCGCGGGACACAGCCGGCCGGTGAACTCTGGAAAGTTGTTCGTCGCGTGCAACCGGTCGCTCGCCGCCCGCCAGTCCTCGCGCGAGACCAGGTCGTTCCACTCGGGAATCAGATTGCCCAGCGGGCAGGCGTCGTGACAGAACGGGATACCGCAGTCCATGCAGCGGTCGGCCTGCCTGCTGATGATCGGCAGCAGCGCACCGGGGACGTACACCTCGTTCCAGTCCCGCACCCGTTCCTCGACGGGCCGACGGGGATACTCCTCGCGCGGAGTGGTCATGAATCCCTTGGGATCGGCCATGGCCGTCTCCCTCACGTACGCGTACCGGTACGGGGCCGCGCGACCATCGAACGCCTTCGGCCCACGGCCCTGGGCGGCACTCCTTTCCCGCCACGATACGTCGCCTCCCAGTACCCTGCCGCTCAGCTGCGGGCCCCGGTCGCGGTGGTCGCCGGCCTCACGTGAGCGCCAGCGTGTACGAGACCGCCGCGGCGGCCGACGCGACCGCGCGGACGTGGTTCCACCTCGTCCACTCGCGCACATACGAACGCCAGTACACGGCGGCCTCCGGCGTACCCGGGGCCAGCTTCAGCAGCGCGTCGTTGCGCGGGACGTTGGCGACGACCGTCACCCCGAACGTCCCGAACAGATACAACGCACTGCCCAGCAACAGCTCCACCGTCCCCTCGTCGGGCAGCAGCACGAAGGTGACCACGGCGAGCACGGCACACAGCCCCGCCGACCCGACGAACACGAGCATGAACGGCGGGCGCACCGCGGCCACGTTGATCGCGTTCATCGCCGCCACGCCCTGCGCGGGCGGCAACTCGGCGAGCCCCCGCATCACGAACGTCGAGAACCCGCAGAACACCCCGGCCACCAGCCCGCAGCCGAGCACCCCCAGCACGGTCAGCACGAAATACGGTCCATCGATCATGACAACTCCCCCGTAGCTCCCCGAAGCCGAAGCCGAAGCCGAAGCCGAAGTCCAAGATCCTGAGATGCAGAGATCCTGCACGGCACCCACCGTCACCACAAGTGAAATCCCTTACTGCCACAGTGACCATGGCCGAGGGACGCGGAGGCATGCGCGAGCGTCCAGAACCGGGTGGCACGTTTTTGCCGGGTGGCGCGCCTTCGCGGGCACGCCGTCTGCGGGTGCACGCCGTCACGCGCGTGCCGCGAGCTCGTCCTGCCACCCCTCAAGCCGCGCCTCCACCGCGGCCGCGATCCGCCGGCGCGCCTCGTGCCGCGGCACGCCACTCATCAGCAACTGGTCGTACGGAGTGTCCGTGTGCCGTACGGCGGCACGGACCGCGGCCGTCACGGCGGCCTCGGACAGCGCACGGCCCGCGGCGCTGCGCCCCACCCGCCCGCTCCCGCGCACCGAGGCGTGCGCGGCGATCGCGTGCGCCCGGTCGGCGGGACAGCCGGGAAAGAGCCCGCGTATCTCCCGCGCGAACGCCTCCGTGAACCGAAGATCCTCCGCCTCCCGCCGACGCGCGTCCCGCGCCCGCCGTCGCCGTCGCGCCTCCGCGTCCGCCAGGCACCGCTCCTCGGCCCGGGCGAGCGCCGCCTCCTCGACGAGGACGCCCTGCCGCTCGTACCGGCTCCGCCGCCGGTTGAAGCGCACCACCACCGCCGACAGCGCGCTGCCCTCCCGCGACCGGCGCGTCAGCGCGGTGTCGCCCCGCGGCAGGAACACCAGGTGTCCCAGATCCGCGCAGTCCAGACAGCGTGACTCCGCCTCCTCCAGCACCAGCAGCGCCAACGGCCCACTCCGGCACTCGACACAGCGGCGCTTCTTGAGCGGCTGGATGACGAGAAGTCCGCCACGGGGCGGGGGAGTTGCGATCGGTGCCATAGGTCGTTCATTCCCCCGTCCGGGGCGGCTCCCTACGCGATGCCGCCCCCTTCTCGCCGCCGCCTTCTCCTGGACCCCCGCGTCCTCCTCGACCCCCGCGTCCTTATCGAGCCCCGCCTTGTTCTAGGCGCTGCCTCTTGGCCGACGCGGCCGCCTCCGGCCCGCGGCCCTCTCTCTCGACGGGCCGCCCCCGGCCCGCGGTCCCTCTTCTCGACGCGGCCCCTCCGGCCCACAGCCCCCCTCTTCGGTGTGCCTCGTGCCTCCCTCCTGGCCACGGCCCGCCTCTTCGGCGCGACCCCTCCCGGCCACATCCGCCCGCCTCGACGCATCCCTCCCCGGTCGCGGCCCACGCCCGGAGTCGCGCGCAGCCTCCATCCGCCCTCGCTGTCCGCCCTCGGCGCTCGCCGCCCCCACGAGAGCGACGCGTGATCGCGGCATCATGGGCCTGTGCGACTCGAAGCGATCACCTGGGAACGGCTCGGCGACCTCCTCGCCGAGCGTCTGCTCGACCTGAAGCCGGACGACGGCAGTCCGTGGCCGCGGATCGCCTTCGACGGAGCCCCCGCCGCCCACCCCGGTGACCTCGCCCACCGCGTCCGTGAGGCGCTGCGCATACGGGGCCGGTCCTCGCTCGTCGTCGGCACGGAGGGCTTCCTGCGCCCCGCGTCACTCCGGCTCGAATACGGTCACGAGGACGCCGAGGCGTACTACAACGGCTGGGTCGACACCGGCGCTCTGTGGCGCGAGGTCTTCGGCCCGCTCGACCCCGGCGGCGACGGCCGCGTCCTGCCCGACCTCTGGGACCCGGTCACCGACCGCGCCACCCGCAGCCCCTATGTCCAGCTCCCACCCGGCGGGGTGCTGTTGCTCCACGGCCCCTTCCTGCTTCGGCACTGGTTTCCGTTCGACCTGAGCGTCCACGTCCTCCTCTCTCAGGGCGCCCTTCGCCGCCGCACTCCGGAACCCGAGCACTGGACCCTGCCCGCCTTCGAGCGCTACGAGACGGAGGTGGACCCGGGCGCCACGGCCGACGTCCTGGTCCGCGCCGACGATCCTCGCCACCCCGCCTGGAACGGCTGAGCGGCGGCCACGAAAGCGCATCCCGGACTTCCGGGTGCGCGTGCCTGGGGACACGGCGAGAATGTAGGGCGCCGGGACTAGCGGTGTGTTCCGCGCCGCGCCGGCCGTCCGGCACCGGGAGGTACTTCATGACCACCGCCGGAGACATCATGCACCGTGGTGCCCAGTGGATCCCCGCTCACGAGACCCTGGACCGCGCAGCCCAGCTGATGCGTGAGCTCAACGTGGGCGCGCTGCCCATCAGTGACGAGAACGAGCGGCTCTGCGGCATCCTCACCGACCGCGACATCGTCGTCGGTTGTGTCGCCATGGGCCACGACCCGGCCCAGGTCACCGCGGGTGAGATGGCCCAGGGCACCCCGCGCTGGATCGAGTCGGGCGCCGATGTCGGCGAGGTGCTCCAGGAGATGAAGGGGCACCAGATCCGCCGGCTTCCCGTGATCGAGAACAAACGCCTCGTCGGCATGATCAGCGAGGCCGACCTGGCCCAGCATCTGACGGACGAACAGCTTGCCGCGTGGGTAGAGAGCGTCTACTCGAGGAGCGCGGTGCGCTGACCGCGCGGACTCTCCCGGCCGGGAGGGTCATGAGCGCGCACTCCCGCCCGGCCGGCCGTGCCGGGCGAGGGGCGGCTCACCACTCTCACAGCCAGCCGTTGCGCCGGAACCCCCGGTACAGGACGAGGCAGGCGAGGGTGATCACGCCGATGACTATGGGGTAACCGAACCGCCAGTGCAGTTCCGGCATGTGGTCGAAGTTCATGCCGTAGAGCCCGCAGACCATCGTCGGTACGGCGATGACCGCCGCCCATGCCGTGATCTTCCGCATGTCCTCGTTCTGCGCCACCGTCACCTGCGCGAGGTGTGCCTGCAGGATCGAGTTGAGCAGTTCGTCGAAGGCGGCGATCTGCTCGGTGACCCGCAGCAGATGGTCGGACACGTCCCGGAAGTACGCCTGTATCTCCGGGGCGATCACCCGAATCGGCCGGGTGGCGAGCTCCTGGACGGGGCGGGCGAGCGGCACCACCGCCCGCTTCAGCTCCAGGAGTTCGCGCTTGAGCTGGTAGATGCGGCCCGCGTCCGCCCGCGCGCCGTTCTCGGCGAACACATCGGCCTCGACCTGGTCGATGTCCTCCTGGACCGAGTCCGTCACATGCACATAGTCGTCGACCACATGGTCCGCGATCGCGTGCAGCACCGCGGCCGGGCCCTTGGCGAGTTGACGGGTGTCCGCCTCCAGCTCCTCGCGCAGCGGCCCCAGCGACCCGTGTCGTCCGTGCCGCACGGTGATGACGAAGTCGGACCCGACGAAAACCATGATCTCGCCGGTGTTCACCACCTCGCTGGTCGCCGTCAGCTCCTTGTGCTCGACGTAGCAGACCGTTTTGAACACCGCGAAGAGTGTGTCGCCGTACCGCTCCAGCTTCGGCCGCTGATGGGCCTCCACCGCGTCCTCGACGGCCAGCGGGTGCAGGTCGAAGAGTTCGGCTATGCCGGCGAACTCCAGGTCCGTGGGCTCGTGGAGTCCGAGCCAGACGAAACCCTCGTCGCTCTTGCGGATCCGCTCCACGGTCTCGACGAGATCACGTCCGCCCGGGACCCTGGCACCGTCCTGATATGCCACGCAGTTCACCACCGCCGTGCCCAGCGGGGACCGGGCGTGGTGACTCAGGTCGACACGGGTACGCCGCCGGGCCAGCCGCGCCACCTTGCGGAGCCCACCGACCTTGCCGAGGCTCGTGACCTTCCGCAGATTCCCTGCCATGGACATCCGGAACTCCTTGCGTGGATCTCCTCGCGCCGCACTTTGCGCCCTGGCGTGCAAGTCTGCCAGTCCCTTTCGCTCGCCGGGAAAGCCTGTGGGAACGGAATATTCCACTTCGTTTCGGTGGTGCCGGGCGACATCGGACCAGACCGGCAGGGTTGCTGTTCGAGCGTCAGAGGCGTGCGGTGCCCGCCGTGACGCACGGGTGAGGAGAACGGGAGCGTCGGCGATTCCGGACAAGCGGGTCAACTGGGATGATCACTGCATGACGCAAACCGACGGCTATCTCCTCGACAACCGGCAGACCGAGGCGGGGCAGCGCTTCGACGCCTTCGCCACTCTTTTCGACCCCACCACCTTCCGGCACATCGAGCGCTTCGGCATCGGGTCCGGCTGGCGCTGCTGGGAGGTCGGCGCGGGTGGCACGTCCGTGGTGTCCTGGCTCGCCAAGAAGGTCGGCCCGACCGGGCGGGTCGTCGCGACCGACATCGACACGTCCTGGGCGGCCTCCGCGGCCCGCCCGCCGGTCGAGATCCGGGTGCACGACGTGGGCGCCGAGGAGCCGCCGGGGGAGGGCTTCGACCTCGTGCACGCACGGCTCGTGCTGGTCCATGTGCCGGACCGGGAGCGGGCGTTGCGGTCGATGGTCAAGGCGCTGCGGCCCGGCGGGCGGCTTCTCGTCGAGGACGCCGACCCCGCGCTGCAACCGCTGCTCTGCCCGGATGAGCACGGCCCCGAGCAACAGCTCGCGAACCGGCTGCGGCACGGTTTCCGCAAGTTGCTCGCCGAGCGCGGCGCCGACCTTTCCTACGGACGCAAACTCCCTCGCCTGCTGCGGGAAGCGGGACTGCGCGAGGTGGAGGCCGACGCGTACTTCCCCGTCACCTCGACCGCCTGCGCGGACCTCGAGTCCGCGACGGTCCGTCAGATCCGCGACCAGCTCGTCACCGCGGGAATCGCCACCAACGAGGACATCGACCGTCATCTGGCCAACGTGGCCTCCGGCTCGATGGACCTGGCGACCGCGCCGATGATCTCCGCCTGGGGACGCAAGTAGCGCCACTACCGGACCCGCGCCCCCTCGGGCCTGCCCCCGACCCGCTCCACCGCCATCGCCCCCGCCCTGCACCCCTCCACCGCCGCCGCCTCGGGCTCGGCGCCCGCGAGTAGGGCGGCGAGGAACGCTCCGGTGAAGGCGTCGCCGGCGCCCGTGGTGTCGCGAGCGTCCGCGGGCACCGCGGGGACGTGGGCCCGTACGGCGCCCGAACGGGCCACCAAGGCCCCGTCAGGGCCCTGCTTCGCCACGACCAGGGGGACGTGGCGGCTCAACTTGGCCGCCGCGTCCGCCGGATCGGGCAGTCCCGTCAGCAGGAACGCCTCGTCGCGACTGGGCAGGAGCAGGTCGACGCCCTCGGCGAGCGCGAGGAAACGGTCCGCGCCCAGTTCCGTGAGGAACCCCGCCGACGCGGGGTCCAGGCTGACCGGTACCCCACGCGCGCGTGCCGACTCCAGAGCCACCGACACCAGCGCCCGGCTCGGCTCGGAGAAGAACAGATAGCCCGACAGATGCAGCCGCGCGACACCGTCGAGCAGTGCGGGCGACCAGTCGTCGGGGTCGAGCCGCAGGGAGGCCCCGCTGTCGGTGAGGAACGTCCGCTCTGCCGAGGCACCCTGGTCCACCAGGCAGATCACCGTCCCCGTCGGCGCCTGCGGATCGACGACGAGGAGGGGGCGTACCCCGCACGCCACCAGCTCGCGCTCGTGCCAAGCGGCGGCGTCCGCCCCCACCCGGCCCAGCAGCCGCACCTCGGTGTGGCCCCAACGCGCTGCCCAGCAGGCGACGTTGGCGCCGGCTCCGCCCGGCAGGGTCCGGATCGCGGCGGCCGTGTCGGTGCCCGACGCGAGCGGCCCATGGTGCCGGGCGACGATGTCCGTGACCACGTCACCGACGACGAGCAGCGCTCCCGTCGCCGGACCCACGTCCCGCTCGGCACCGCCCCGGTCCGCCCGGTTCGCGCCCCGGCCCGGACCGCCGCCGCGATCCGCTCCGTTCAGGCCCCGGCCCAGGCCCAGGCCGCCGCGATCCGTTCCGTTCACGCCCCGGCCCAGGCCGCCGCGATCCGTCCCGCGAGTCGTACGTTGCCGCGCACCGCCGCCAGATTGGCGCTCAGCGACGCGCCGTCGGTGTGCCGCACCAGATGGTCGAGCAGGAACGGCGTCACGGCCTGCCCGCTCACGCCCTCCGCCTCGCACGCCCGCAACGCCTCGGCGAGCACGCGCGCGTGGAGCGCGGGATCGAGCTGCTCCTCCTCGGGGACGGGGTTCGCCACGATGAGCGCCGATTCCGGGCCGTCCAGCGCGTCCTGCGCGCGCATGACGTCCGCCACCTGCCCGGGGGAGTCCAGTGTCCAGTCCACGGGATGTCCCGAGTCGGACAGGTAGAAGCCGGGGAAGCGGCCGGTGCCGTACCCGGCCACCGCGACGCCCAGTGTCTCCAGGCGCTGCAGCGTCGCCGGCACGTCCAGGATCGACTTGACGCCCGCGCACACCACCGTGATCCGGGTTCGCGCCAGCAGGCCCAGGTCCGCCGACTCGTCCTGCGTCACCGTCCATTCCCGGTGCACCCCGCCGAGGCCGCCCGTCGCGAACACGCGGACGCCCGCGAGGGAGGCCAGCAGCGCCGTCGCGGACACGGTCGTCGCGCCGCTCGCGCCCGCCGCCACCGCGAGCGGCAGATCGCGGTGCCCCAGCTTGCGGATCCCGTCCTCGTTGGCGACCCGCTCCAGCTGCTCCTTGTCCAGTCCGACATGGGGCCGCCCGTCCAGCACGGCGATCGTCGCCGGTACGGCGCCCTCCTGCCGTACGACGTCCTCCAGCTCCAGCGCGACTTGCAGATTGCGCGGGCGGGGCAGCCCGTGCGCGATGATCGTCGACTCAAGGGCCACCACCGGCCGGCGCGCGTCGAGCGCCTCCCGCACCTCTTCGGACACCACGATCACGTGCCTGTCTCCTGTCTGTCGCCTTTCCTCATCTCTGGCGGACGGCGCGCCCGGTCAAACCCTTGCGGCCTGCGGCGTACGACACCAGCCTGGGGGCATGACGGACAACTCGGCACGTCTTGACCATGTCGTCCTGTGGGTGCGCGATCCGGTCGCCTCGGCCGACTTCTACGAGAAGTCGGTCGGCCTGGAACCCGTGAGGGTCGCCGAATACGCGGAGGGGAAGGCACCGTTTCCCTCCGTGCGCCTCAATGGAGAGACCATTTTCGACCTCATGGCCCTCCCCATGGCCGAGTACATGAACATGATCCCGGGGGCCGCGGACAGCGCGGGGCACCCGGTCAACCACGTATGCCTGTCCCTCCAGGAAGCCGATTTCGACGCGCTGCACACACGTCTGGAGGAACGGTCCGTCCCTCTCTCGGGCTTCTCGTACGACTCCTTCGGCGCCCGTGGCATGGCCAAGCGCAGCTTCTACTTCCAGGACCCGGACGGAAACGTGTTCGAGGCACGCCACTACGACTAGGTTCCTTCGGATAGGTTCCGGGCCTTCGGACCACCCCCCGCGTGAAACTCTCTCGCATGCCCTTAAGGTGACCGCTCATGACCACGAACACACAGGCCACCCCGTCCTTCGCCGTGCACATCCCCGACGCCGAGCTGGAATCGGAACCCCTGGACCCGGCTCAGATCGTCTCCGGTGATCCGGTGGTGAGCGGCAAGGTGCTGTGGGAGTCGGCCGACGGCAAGCAACTGCGCGGCATCTGGCAGATCACGCCCGGCGTGGTGACGGACATTGAGGCCAACGAACTCTTCGTCGTCGTCAGCGGCCGCGCCACGATCGAGGTCGAGGGCGGTGACGTGATCGAGGTGGGCCCGGGCGACGCGGCCGTGCTGCGCGAGGGTGACCGTACGACGTGGACCGTGCACGAGACGCTCCGCAAGGCGTACCACATCAGCCTCTGAGGCCCCGTCGGCGCTCACCGGCGGCTTCGGCCTCGGCGTCGAGTGAACAGCGCCAGCCCGCCCAGCGGCACCAGCAGGCACGCGGCGAGGAGGTTCAGCCACCCGTAGCTCGCCTGTGCGACGACGAGACCGGCGGTCGCGCCACCGAGGCCGGCCGCCGTGTTCATGGTCAGGTCGGACACCCCCTGGGCGGCGGCCCGCGCGGCCTGGGGCACCGAGTCCGTCAGGAGCGCCGAGCCGGACACGAGCCCGGACGACCAGCCGAGGCCCAGCACGAAGAGACCCGCGGCGATCTGTCCGTGGCTGCCGCCCGCCGTGCCCGCGAGGAGCGCCGCGCAGGCCAGCAGGCCCACGGCGAGCCCGATCCCCGAGAGCCGCCCGAGCCGGTCGGAGAGCCGCCCCATGAGGGGCGAGAACGCGTACATGCCCGCGATGTGGCCACTGATCACCAGCCCGATCAGATCGATGCTCGCCCCGTGGTGTCCCAGGTCGACGGGGGTCATCGACATGATCGAGACCATCGCGGTGTGCGACACGGCCACTGTCACGAGCGCCAGCCTGGCCCGCGGCGAGGCGGCGACCGCGGCGAAACCGGCGCGGATGGAACGCGCCTGAGCCGACTGCTCCTCGACGGGCGCCAGCGCCCGGGCGGTCAACAGGGGATCGGGACGCAGCAGTACGGCCACCAGCAGCGCGGAGAGGAGGAAGACCCCGGCCGCCCAGAGGAACGGCCCCGCCGCCTCGGGTATCCCGAGCCCGGAGACGCTGCGTCCGGCGGGCGCGGCGATGTTGGGCCCCAGCACCGCTCCGATCGTGGTCGCCCACACCACGTTCGAGATGGCCCGGGCACGCCGCTGCGGCTCGGCCAGATCGGCGGCCGCGAACCGCGCCTGGAGGTTCGCCGAGGAGGCCGCGCCGAAGCCCGCCATGCCGAGCAGCAGCAGCGGAAAGCTCCCCACACACGCGGCGACCACGACGACGCCCGCTCCCGACGCCCCGATGAGGTAGGCCAGCACCAGGCCCGGGCGGCGTCCCCGCGCGGTCATCAGCGCGGCCAGCGGCACGGAGAGCACCGCCGTCCCGGTGACCGTCGCGGTGGGCGCGAGCCCGGAGAGCGACTCGGTGCCACTGACCTGCTTGGCCAGCACGGTGGCGAGCGCGATGCCGGTGGCGACGCCGAGCCCGCCGAGGATCTGACCGGCGATGAGTACGGCGGTGATGCGGCGCCGCAACGCCGGTATCTCCTCGGCGTCCACGGGCACGGCGAGCTGCCGCTCGACGGTGGTCACGGCGAACACTCGGACGCGCTGGAATCGGCTCGGGTCACCGGCGCAGTTTCCAGCCCGCGCCCCCACATGAACAAGGGGTGTCGCGAGCAATGGGCGCTGTCGGCTCCGCAGGTACGGCAGGTGCGGGCAGGCAACGGCAGCCCGCACCGGGCACGGCAGGCACCGTACACAGCCGCCAGCCGCCAGCCGCCAGCCGCCAGCCGCCAGCCGCCAGCCGTCGGCGCCGCCCGTCAGAACAACGGCTCCGGCAGCACCCCTTCCAGCGCCAGCAGCTTCCGCTTGGTCTCCAGGCCGCCCCCGAACCCCCCGATGCCGCCGTCGCTCTCCACCACCCGGTGGCACGGCACGACGACCGGCAGCGGGTTCGAGCCCATGGCGACGCCCACGGCCTGCGCCGCGCCCGGCTGGCCGACCCGCCGGGCCAGGTCGCCATAGCCCACGACCCCTCCGTACGGAACTCCCGAGGCCAGCTCGCGCAGCACCTGACGGTTGAACCCGGAGATCAGCGACCAGTCCAGCGGCAGCTCGAAGTCCCGCCGCTCGCCCGCGAAGTACGCCATGACCTGGCGTATCGACTCGGCCAGGAGCGGTGAGCCGGGTGCCTCGACCGGCTGGGTGCCCAGACGCGCGGTCAGCCGCTCGAGCGCCTTGTCACGCACCGCGTCCGTGGCGTGGAACACCACGTTCACCAGGCCGTCCGGTGTCGCCGCCAGCAGCAGCGGACCGATGTCCGTGCCGACGACGGCCCACACCACCCGCTGTTCGTCCTGCCCATCGCTGTTCATGCGATCCACCGTACGATCCGCCACTGACAATGCCCGCGGCACGGACGCCGCCCGGCGTCCGCACCGCGGGCGAAGAGACCCGCCGACAACCGATCAGGTCTGTTGCAGAGCGCTCCGGATCACGTCGGGCTTGTTCGTGATCACGCCGTCCACGCCGTAGCCGGCCAGGCGCCGTGCGGTGTTCGCGTCGTCGATGGTCCAGGCGAAGACCTCCATCGGTCGGCTGTGCGGTCCGACGAGCGAGTGGACCGCGGAGACATAGCCGGCCGAGAGGGAGGCGTGGTCCGGGTTGATCAGATCGGCGAACCGCGCGTACTCGTGCAGACGCGCGACCGACGGCTTGCCCAGGAAGGCCGTCGTGATCCCGGGACGCAGTTCGTGGACCGTCCGCACGCTCTGCTCGCTGAAGCTCTGGACGACCAGCCGGTTCCTGAGATGGTCCGGATCCAGCCAGCCTTCGTTGCTCAGGACCTTGAGGGTCTGCCGCTCGATACCCGGATAGAGCTCGGGGTTCTTGATCTCCAGCACGAGCTTCTGGTGATTGTGCGAGACGCGGTTCATGTACTGCTTCAGCGTCGGCACACGGGTGCCCGCGTACCGGGGACCGAACCAGCTCCCCGCGTCCAGGCGCGCGATCTCCGCCGCGGTGAAGTCCTTGACCTTCCAGGGAGCCCGGTGCGGATAGACCTTCTTGACGTCGGTCGTACGCGCCAGGCTTGCGTCGTGAAGCACGACGAGCTCGCCGTCCTTGGTGCGCTGGACGTCGTTCTCGACCCAGCCGAAGCCCATCGCGGCCGCCTTGTCGATGGAAGCGACGGTGTTCTCGGGCGCGTAGGCGGACGCTCCGCGGTGCGAGACGATCAACGGAGCTTTGCGCAGGGAGCCGGCCTGTGCGTGGGAGGTGGGCAGTATCAGGACGGTTCCCCCGATAAACGCGGCGGTCGTGGCGGCGGCAACGCGCGCGTGCATACGTACTCCTCGCGTCGAGCGATCACAGACAGGTTAAGAGTGACAGCAGAGAGTCAACGACGGAGGGGTACGGGATGGACACGGATTGAATGGAGTTGACCAAGTCCGCTCACCGACATCACACAGGTGCGGCGAGGTCGTGATTCTTTGCCGGAAAATCGTTCGACCATTCAGGTGAGGGTCATACTCTCTGCCTCGACCCTGGCCGTTGTTTCGGTCCCGAGGGTGGGGGCATTTCCGGGAATTTCTGGCGTAAAAGGGCGGGAAGGGCAGCCGCGCATGCAGGGCACGGTCGACGGCTTCAGTTACGGACTCGTCACACCGCTGGTGGCGTATCTCATGGCCTGCCTGGGCGGAGCGCTCGGCCTGCGCTGCACCACCAGATCGATGCTCGTCGCCCACTCCTGGCGGGCCGGCTGGCTCGCGCTCGGCTCGGTGGCGATCGCCTCGGGCATATGGACCATGCATTTCATAGCCATGATGGGGTTCGCCGTAAAGGAGACCCCGGTCCACTACGACAAGCCGACGACGTTCGCGAGCCTGGGCGTGGCCATCGTGATGGTCGGCATCGGGATCTTCATCGTGGGTTACCGGGGCGCCACCGGAACGGCGCTCTTCACCGGGGGCACCATCACCGGTCTGGGAGTCGCCTCGATGCACTACCTGGGCATGGCCGGCATGCGCCTCAACGGGAACCTCGAGTACAACACCCTCACCGTCTCCGCCTCGGTGGTCATAGCCGTCGTCGCCGCCACCGCCGCCCTGTGGGCGGCGGGGCAGGTCCGTGGATTCCTGTGGAGCGTGGGCGCCAGCCTCGTCATGGGCCTGGCCGTCACGGGTATGCACTACACGGGCATGGCCGCCCTCAGCGTCCATCTCCACGGCACGTCCAGCAGCCCCGGCGGCGACTCGGCCGCCGCACTGCTCGCGCCCATGATGATCGGCCCGCTGGCCTTCCTGTGTCTGGCGGGCGTCGTCGTGATGTTCGACCCGCTGATGGTCATGGGCAAGCCCGACTGGAGGCCCGCTGAGCACCGGCCCGGCGTCCCGGCCCACTCCACGGTCCAGTACGTCGGCCGCCGCCCTCTGCCGCGCGCCGGCCGGGAGCGCGGCCACCGCAGCTCACGCACCCCCCAGAACCGGTGATCGGGGCCCGTTGTCAGTGCGGGGTCGTACGGTGGAACCCATGCGGCCCGTATCAAAGATCGAACGTTCGGTGGCGCCCTTCGAGGTCGTCAGTCCCTACCAGCCGAGCGGTGACCAGCCGGCGGCCATCGCCGACCTGGAAAAGCGCATCCGCGCGGGTGAGAAGGATGTCGTCCTGCTGGGCGCGACCGGCACCGGCAAGTCCGCCACCACCGCGTGGATGATCGAGAAGCTCCAGCGCCCCACGCTCGTCATGGCACCGAACAAGACGCTGGCCGCCCAGCTGGCCAACGAGTTCCGCGAGCTGCTGCCGAACAACGCGGTCGAGTACTTCGTCTCGTACTACGACTACTACCAGCCCGAGGCCTACGTCCCGCAGTCGGACACCTACATCGAGAAGGACTCCTCGATCAACGAGGAGGTCGAGCGCCTGCGCCACTCCGCGACCAACTCGCTGCTCACCCGCCGCGACGTCGTGGTGGTCGCCTCGGTCTCCTGCATCTACGGCCTCGGCACGCCGCAGGAGTACGTCGACCGGATGGTCAGCCTCAAGGTCGGCGACGAGATCGACCGCGACGACCTGCTGCGCCGCTTCGTCGACATCCAGTACACGCGCAACGACGTGGCGTTCGCCCGCGGCACCTTCCGGGTCCGCGGCGACACCATCGAGATCTTCCCGGTCTACGAGGAGCTCGCCGTCCGCATCGAGATGTTCGGCGACGAGATCGAGGCACTCTCCACGCTGCACCCGCTCACGGGTGAGGTCATCAGCGACGACAACCAGGTCTACGTCTTCCCGGCGTCCCACTACGTGGCCGGCCCCGAGCGCATGGAGCGCGCGGTCAACGACATCGAGAAGGAACTGGGGGAGCGCCTCGCCGAGCTGGAGAAGCAGGGCAAGCTCCTGGAGGCCCAGCGCCTGCGCATGCGTACGACGTACGACCTGGAGATGCTCCGCCAGATCGGCTCCTGCTCCGGCGTCGAGAACTACTCGATGCACTTCGACGGCCGCGAACCCGGCTCCCCGCCGAACACGCTGATCGACTACTTCCCGGACGACTTCCTGCTCGTCATCGACGAGTCGCACAACACCGTGCCGCAGATCGGCGCCATGTACGAGGGTGACGCCTCCCGCAAGCGCACCCTCGTCGACCACGGCTTCCGGCTGCCCTCCGCCCTGGACAACCGCCCTCTGAAGTGGGAGGAGTTCCAGGAGCGCATCGGCCAGACCGTCTATCTGTCGGCGACGCCCGGCAAGTACGAGCTCTCCCGCGGGGACGGCTTTGTCGAGCAGATCATCCGCCCCACCGGTCTGATCGACCCCGAGGTCGTCGTCAAGCCCACCGAGGGCCAGATCGACGACCTGGTGCACGAGATCCGGGCGCGCACCGAGAAGGACGAGCGCGTCCTGGTGACCACGCTCACCAAGAAGATGGCCGAGGACCTCACCGACTACTTCCTGGAGCTCGGCATCCAGGTGCGCTATCTGCACAGCGACGTCGACACCCTGCGCCGTGTCGAGCTGCTGCGCGAGCTGCGTTCGGGCGAGTTCGACGTCCTGGTCGGCATCAACCTGCTGCGCGAGGGCCTCGACCTGCCCGAGGTCTCCCTGGTGTCGATCCTCGACGCCGACAAGGAGGGCTTCCTGCGTTCGGGCACCTCGCTGATCCAGACCATCGGCCGCGCGGCGCGCAATGTCTCCGGCCAGGTCCACATGTACGCCGACCGGATCACCCCGGCGATGGAGAAGGCCATCGAGGAGACCAACCGCCGCCGGGAGAAGCAGGTCGCCTACAACGAGGAGAGGGGCATCGACCCGCAGCCCCTCCGCAAGAAGATCAACGACATCGTGGCCCAGATCGCCCGCGAGGACATCGACACGGAGCAGTTGCTCGGCTCCGGATACCGCAAGGGCAAGGACGGCAAGGGAGCCAAGGCCCCCGTGCCCTCGCTCGGCGGCAAGGCGGCCAAGTCCGCCAAGGGCAAGACCAAGGAGACGGTGCCGACCGACCGACCCGCGGCCGAACTCGCCGGGCAGATCGAGGAGATGACGGAGCGGATGCGGGCCGCCGCGGCCGACCTCCAGTTCGAGATCGCGGCACGGCTGCGCGACGAGGTGTCGGAGATGAAGAAGGAGCTGCGCCAGATGAAGGAGGCGGGCCTGGCCTGAGGCCCCCGCCCACCGTGCCCGACCTCGGCGGATGCGCGCTGTGTTGCAACACCGACACAAAGCGCGCCCCAGGGTTCGGCACGGTCGCCGGCGCTGCGTAGGGTGCTGGACATCCGCGGACTCCGCGGCAACAGGGGACAGCTCGAGAGGGGAACAGCGCGTGACGGTCAACATGACCAAGGGTCAGGCCATCAGTCTGCAGAAGAACGACGGGGGCACCCTGACCGCGGTGCGCATGGGGCTCGGCTGGCAGGCGGCTCCCCGGCGCGGCCTGTTCGGCTCGCGCACCCGGGAGATCGACCTCGACGCGTCCGCCGTGCTGTTCGCGGACAAGCAGCCCGTCGACGTGGTGTTCTTCCGTCACCTCGTCAGCGACGACGGATCCGTGCGGCACACCGGTGACAACCTGGTCGGTGGCGTGGGCCAGGGCGGCGACGACGAGGCGATCCTCGTCGACCTCCAGCGCATCCCGGTCCACATCGACCAGATCATCTTCACCGTGAACTCCTTCACGGGCCAGACGTTCCAGGAAGTGCAGAACGCGTTCTGCCGTCTGGTCGACGAGACCAACGGCCAGGAGCTCGCCCGCTACACGCTCGCGGGCGGCGGCCAGTACACGGCGCAGATCATGGCGAAGGTGCACCGCGCGGGCCCCGGCTGGCAGATGACGGCCCTGGGCACACCGGCCAACGGCCGTACCTTCCAGGACCTGATGCCCGCGATCCTGCCGCACCTGTAGGCAGCGCGGCACACGAAGCGACACGGGGGGACAAGGCGATGACGGCCGAGCTGGTCCGGGGGCAGAACCACCCGCTCTCCCAGGCCCGTCTTGAGGTCCGCGTATCGGCCGGCCGGCCGATCGTGGCCGGGGCCACGCTGAGCGACGAGCAGGGCAGGGTCCGGGGCGTCGAATGGGTGGCTCACCCGGGCGCGCCGACCCTGCCCGGACTCGAGGTCTCCAAGCAGGCGGCGGCCGACCACCGCCTCGCGTTCGACCTGGACGCCCTGCCGGGGACCGTGCACCGCGTCAGCGTGCTGCTCGCACTGCCGACCGGTGTCGGTGGCCCTCTCCGGTTCGGGGCCGTCGCCGCCCCCTTCGTCGCCGTCACCGGCCTCGACGGCTCCGAGGTCGCCAGCTACACCATCACCGGGCTGGACGCGGAGTCGGCCGTCGTCGCCCTGGAGCTCTACCGCAGACAGGGCGTCTGGAAGGTACGCGCGGTCGGCCAGGGGTACGCGGGCGGCCTCGCCGAACTCCTCACCGACCAGGGCCTGTCCGAGGCCCGGCAGCTCGCAGGCAGCATCAACGAAGCGGTGGCCCAGGGGCTGGCCCGCTCGGTGTCGGCACCCCCGCCGCGTACGACGGACACGGACCGCTCGCGACAGGCGGCCGCCTCGGCGCCGGGACCGGACCAGCCGTACGCCGGACCGCAGGGCGCCTCCGGGACCGTACCGCCGCAGTCCCCGTACGACGCGCCGGGTCCGCAAGGAGCCACGGTGCCGCAGACGGGCTACCCGGGAGGCCCCGCGCAGCCCGACCCCTCCGCCGTCACCCAGCCGTCCGCCCCCACGGGCGGCCCGGTCAACTACAGCCACCCCGGCAGACAGGCCGCCGCGCCGCCCCCGCCCGCGCCGACCGCACCACCGGCCGCGCCGGGGCAGCCCGCCCAGCCCGTCGCCGGTGACGCGACCGGCTGGTCCATGGAGGAGCGGCTCTACAACCAGGTGTGGGGCATGTTCGAGGACCTGGCGCGCACCACGGCCGCGTATCGCAGCGCCGTCGACTTCGCCGACTCGCGCCTGGAGCAGGAGCTAGACAAGGTTCTCTCCGACCCGCGCAGCCGGATCGGCGGGCAGGGCGACGCCGCGCGTGAGGCCGCCCAGGCCAAGCGCGCGGACCTGGTCGACCAGGCCCGCGCCGCGCTCGACCGGGACCTCGCCCAGCTTGCGGCCGAGGCCGAGGTGGTCGAGCCCGCCCTGCCCGCGGCGTACGCGTCCTGGGACAACCCGGTCTGGCACGGCTACCGGGTGCCCATGGAGATCCCCATGGCCCTGCGCCTCGGCGACCTCCGGCTGCCCGAGAGCGAGAACCTGAGCATCCCGATGCTGGTCCGGCTTCCGCTCGAACGTGGACTGTGGATCGACAGCGGACGCGCGGGCCTCGACGACCCGCTCGCCGACTCCGACGAGCTGCGCCGACTCGCCATGGACACGGCGGTGGCGCACGCCGCCCGGCTGCTCGCCGTCTATCCCGCGGGTGAGTTCACGGTGCATGTGATCGACCCGGGCGGTTCGGGAGCCTCGTGTCTCGCGCCGCTGGTGCGTTCCGGAGCCCTCGACGCTCCGCCCGCCGCCGGGGCCGCGGGGGTGGGCGAGGTGCTGGCCCGGCTCACCCAGCGTGTGGACCTGGTGCAGATGGCGGTGCGTGGCGGCGTGGCCGACTCGCTGCCACCGGACCTCGACACCGCCGAACAACTGCTGATCGTCAACGACTTCCCGCACGGCTTCGACGACCGCGCCGTGACGCAGTTGCGCTATCTCGCGGACGAGGGACCGGCCGTCGGCGTCCATCTGATGATGGTCGCGGACCGGGAGGACGCCGCCGCCTACGGGCCGCTGCTCGATCCTCTCTGGCGTTCGCTGCTGCGACTCACCCCGGTGCCCGACGACCATCTCGCCGACCCGTGGGTGGGACACGCCTGGACGTACGAACCCGCGCTCGTCCCGCCGGGCAGTCAGGTGCTCCAGCAGGTGCTCTCCCAGGTGGTGGCGGCCCGCCGCGCATGGAACCGCTGACCCCGCAGAGGACTTTGCCAAGCATCGGTAAAGCCATCTGACCAGGCAGTTTGGTCTTTCTTTTACTAACCACTTTACCTTTCCTTGGTGTTTCGGGTACTGTTTTCCGTACGGAGGGGAGTACTCCCTACCAGTAGCGGCGTTCCCGTCAATACGGATCCGACCAGATCCCGGGGCGTCGGCCCGTGGACCGCGGACGCATCACGCGTCCCCTCGGTCGCGGGTGGAAGAGACCTCCGGCAGCGACGACGCTGGTATTTGCCGTTACGACTGCCGGAGGCGCAGTGGATGTTTCCGTGACCCTTTGGGTCCTCACGATCGTGGGCCTCGCCGCCCTCATCGCGGTCGACTTCTTCATCGGTCGCAAACCGCACGACGTATCGATCAAGGAAGCCGGAATCTGGACGATCGTCTGGATCGCTCTGGCCGGGCTGTTCGGCCTGGGACTGCTCGTGTTCTCCGGCGGCCAGCCCGCCGGCGAATTCTTCGCCGGCTTCATCACCGAGAAGTCGCTGAGCGTCGACAACCTCTTCGTCTTCGTCCTGATCATGGCGAAGTTCGCCGTGCCGACGCAGTACCAGCAGCGGGTGCTTCTCGTCGGCGTCCTCATAGCGCTCGTCCTGCGCACGATCTTCATCGCCGCGGGCGCCGCGATCATCTCCAACTTCGCATGGGTCTTCTACATATTCGGCGCGTTCCTCATCTACACGGCCTGGAAGCTGATCCAGGAGGCGCGGGCCGACGAGCCGGAGGAGGAGTTCGAGGAGAACAAGCTGCTCAAGGCCGCCGAGAAACGCTTCGGTGTGGCTGACCGCTATCACGGCACGAAGCTGTGGATACAGCAGAACGGCAAGCGTGTCATGACGCCGATGCTGGTCGTGATGCTCGCGATCGGCACCACGGACGTACTCTTCGCGCTCGACTCGATCCCCGCGATCTTCGGCCTGACCCAGGACCCGTACATCGTCTTCACGGCCAACGCGTTCGCGCTGATGGGTCTGCGTCAGCTGTACTTCCTCATCGGCGGCCTGCTCAGGAAGCTGGTCCACCTCAGCTACGGCCTGTCCGTCATCCTCGGCTTCATCGGCGTCAAGCTGGTGCTGCACGCACTGCACGAGTCCGGAGTCCATGTTCCCGAGATCTCCATCCCGGTCTCGCTCGGGGTGATCTGCGCGGTCCTGGTCGTCACGACGATCACCAGCCTGATCGCCTCCAAGAAGCAGGCGGCGCTGGAAGCGTCCGAAGGCGCCTCGGAGACCCCGACGTCCGAGAAGTCCCCGACGAACCGCATCGACGTCTGATCACGTCGGAGGCGGCGACAGCCGCCTCGTGGCGGGGTGCGCGGTGCTGGGCCGCGCACCCCGCCAGGTGTTCGCTCGGACGGCCATCGGAATGCGGGGCCCGTCCGCGCCTGCGACGATCGCTGCATGATCGTTCGGCTCCGGTCACTCCTGACGCAGTGGACGGCCGTCGTGCCCGTGGTCGCGGTGGTCCTGCTGGCCTTCACCTGGGGGCGCGACCTGCCCGCCGCGATCGTCGCACTGGTGACCCTGGTCCTGGCCGGAGCGGTGCTGGCCGCGGTCCACCACGCCGAGGTGATCGCGCACCGGGTCGGTGAACCCTTCGGGTCCCTCGTCCTGGCCATCGCCGTCACGATCATCGAAGTGGCGCTCATCGTCACCCTGATGGTGGACGGCGGCCCGAAGACCTCGACGCTCGCCCGTGACACGGTGTTCGCGGCGGTGATGATCACGTGCAACGGCATCGTGGGACTGTGCCTGCTCGTCGCCTCCCTGCGTCACGGGCTCGCCGTCTTCAACGCGGAGGGCACCGGCGCCGCCCTGGCGACCGTCGCGACGCTGGCCACACTCAGCCTGGTCTTCCCGACCTTCACCACCAGCAAGCCGGGCCCGGAGTTCTCCACGACCCAGCTCACCTTCGCCGCGCTCGCCTCACTCGTCCTGTACGGCCTGTTCGTGACGACCCAGACCGTGCGGCACCGCGACTACTTCCTCCCGATCACCCGTCTGGGCGAGGTGATCGACGTGGACGAACACGCGGACGCCCCGTCCGCCCGTGGCGCCGGGATCAGCCTGGGCCTGCTCGCCCTGGCCCTCGTCGGAGTGGTCGGCCTAGCCAAGGGCGTGTCGCCCACCATCGAGTCCGGCGTGGAGGCGGCCGGTATGCCGCAGTCCGTGGTCGGTGTGATCATCGCGCTGCTCGTGCTGCTTCCGGAGACCATCGCCGCGGTCCGGTCGGCCCGCCGCGACCGGGTGCAGACCAGTCTGAACCTCGCCCTCGGCTCCGCGATGGCCAGCATCGGTCTGACGATTCCCGCGGTCGCCCTGGCCTCCGTCTGGCTCTCCGGACCACTCGTACTCGGCCTCAGTTCCACCCATATGGTGCTGCTCGCGCTCACGGTGGTCGTGAGTTCCCTGACGGTCGTCCCCGGACGTGCGACCCCCCTTCAGGGAGGCGTCCATCTGGTGGTGTTCGCGGCGTACTTGGAGCTGGCGGTCACTCCCTAGCCGACGCTCAGCCGGTGAAGCCACTGCTCAGCCGGTGGAGCCACCGCTCAGCCAGTGAACCATCGCTCACTCCGTGGCCGGGGCGACGGCCAGCCGGGGCACCGGCCGGGTCTCCGGCAGCAGTGCGAAACACCCGAGGCTGAACAGGGCGATCCCCGTCAGATACGCCGCCACACCCCAGGGCACCCGCTCTCCCTCGGCCACCGCCGTCGCCACGATGGGCGTGAGCGCGCCGCCCAGGACCCCGCCCAGGTTGTAACCCACCGCCGCCCCCGTGCAGCGCACCCGAGGCTCGTACAACTCCGGCAGATACGCGGCGATCACGGCGAACATCATGATGAACGCGAGCAGTGCCACCAGGAAGCCCAGGAACATCAACAGGGGTTCGCCGGTCGACAGCAGCGCGATCATCGGGAACATCCACAGTGCCGAGGCCGTACACCCCGCCAGACACAGCGGCCGCCGTCCGTAGCGGTCGCCGAGAAGGGCCATCACGGGTGTGAGGGAGCCCTTCACCACCACGGCCGCCATGATGCAGGACAGCATGACGGTACGGCTCACCCCGAGCCGCTCGACGCCGTACGCGAGCGCCCAGGTCGTCACCGCGTAGAACACGGCGTAGCCCACCGCGAGTCCACCGGCCGTCAGCAGGACGAGCCGCCAGTGGTCGCGCACCACCTCGGCGAGCGGCACACGCGCGTGGTCCTCCATTTCGAGGAAGCTGGGGCTCTCCGCGAGCGAACTGCGCAGCCACAGCCCCGCGGCGGCGAGCAAACCCGCCGCCCAGAACGGCACCCGCCACCCCCATGCCGCGAACTGCGCGTCGGACAGCGTGGTCGACAGCACCAGCATCACGCCGTTGGCCAGCACGAACCCCAGGGAGGGGCCGATCTGCGGAAAGCTCGACCACAGTGCGCGCCGCTCGGCGGGCGCGTGCTCCGCGTTCAGCAGCACCGCACCGCCCCACTCCCCGCCGAGCCCGAGCCCCTGAAGGAAACGCAGTACGAGAAGGAGCACGGGAGCGGCCGTACCGATCGAGTCGAACGTCGGCACGCACCCGACCGCGACGGTCGCGGCGCCGGTCAGCAACAGCGAGGCGACGAGCACCGGACGCCGTCCGCGCCGGTCCCCGATGTGCCCGAACAGCATCGAGCCGAGCGGGCGGGCGACGAACCCGACGCCGAACGTCGCGAAGGCCGCCAGCGTTCCCGCCAGCGGTGAGAAGGTCGGGAAGAACAACGGTCCCAGGACCAGGGCGGCCGCGGTCCCGTAGACGAAGAAGTCGTAGAACTCGATGGCCGTTCCGGCGAGCGAGGCGGCCGCGAGCCGCAGCATGGAGGGCGCCCTTACGGTGTGTACGTCGTGCATGCCGCGTCAACTACCCACGGTGACGGACGGTTACGGGGGCGCGCGGGAGCAGGGTGCGCGTCGGCGGCTGATCGCGATGCGCCGGAGCGGACCGACCTCGTACTGCTCGCAGCGGCTCTCGTCACGGAACGGCGGGCGGCGTCACGGAAAGGCTGGTCCCATCACGGATTGGACGGCCCGTCACCACCGCGCCGTAGCGTGATAGACCGGGTCCGAGCAGCGGCCCGCAACGGGCCGGCAGATCTGGAAGGACCGGAGGAACCGTGCCCCGCACTCTCGCCAACGCCCCGATCATGATCCTCAACGGGCCCAATCTGAACCTTCTCGGGCAGCGTCAGCCGGAGATCTACGGCTCGGACACGCTCGCGGACGTGGCGGCCCTGTGTGCCAAGGCGGCCGCCGCGCACGGCGGCACGGTGGACTTCCGTCAGTCCAACCACGAGGGCGAGCTGGTGGACTGGATCCACGAGGCGCGCCTGAACCACGCCGGGATCGTGATCAACCCGGCCGCGTACTCGCACACCTCCGTCGCGATCCTGGACGCGCTCAACGCCTGTGACGGCCTTCCGGTGGTGGAGGTCCACATCTCCAACATCCACCAGCGCGAGGCGTTCCGGCACCACTCCTACGTCTCGCAGCGGGCCGACGGGGTCATCGCGGGGTGCGGGGTCCAGGGGTACGCGTTCGCGGTGGAGCGGGTGGCGGCGCTGGCGGGGACGGGGCAGGCGCAAGCCTGACTCAGAGCCGCCCCGCCTCCACGATCCGGCGCAGGAACCGCCGGGTGCGCTCCTGTCGCGGGCTCCCGAAGAGCTCCTCGGCCGTGCCGCGTTCGAGGACCACACCGCCGTCCAGGAAGCACACCTGGTCGGCGACCTCGCGGGCGAAGCCCATCTCGTGCGTGGCCAGCACCATGGTCATCCCCTCGTCCTTCAGGTCCCGGACGACGGACAGGACCTCACCCACGAGTTCCGGGTCGAGGGCGGCGGTGATCTCGTCGAGGAGCAGCAGCCGGGGACGTACGGCCAACGCGCGGACGATCGCGGCCCGTTGCTGCTGGCCGCCGCTCAGCCGGTCGGGATACTCGCCCGCCTTCGCGCCGAGGCCGAGCCGGTCGAGCAGCTCACGCGCGTGTGCCTCGGCCTCCGCGCGGCTCACACCGTGCACGCGGCGCGGGGCGAGCGTGACGTTCTCCAGCACGGTCATGTGCGGAAAGAGGTTGTACGCCTGGAAGACCACGCCGATCCGACGGCGTACGGCGTCGTGGTCGGCCCGCGGGTCGGTGATCTCCTCGTCGTCAAGCCAGATCGCGCCGTCGTCGATCTCCTCGAGGAGGTTCGCACAGCGCAGCAGGGTCGACTTGCCGGAGCCGGAGGCGCCGATCAGCGCGGTCACCGTGTGCGGGGCGACCTCCAGGTCGACGTCCCGCAGTACGACGGAGTCTCCGAAGGTCTTGCGGACGGATTCCATCCGCAGCACCGGTGTGGCGGTCATATGGTCCCTCCCTGGGCCCGCTGACGGTCCATCCGGGCCGTGATCCAGTCCGTGAAGCGGGTCATCGGAATGGTCAGCGCGACGAAGACCAGTCCCGCGACGATGTACGGCGTGTAGTTGAGGCTGCGGCCCACGATGATGTCGGCGGCCCGCACCGCGTCGACCGCACCGCCGATCGACACGAGCCCGGTGTCCTTCTGGAGGGACACCAGGTCGTTGAGGAGCGGCGGCACCTGGCGGCGTACCGCCTGGGGGAGGACGACGTAGCGCAGGGCCTGCCGGTTGGTGAGCCCGAGCGAGCGGGCCGCGGCGCGCTGCGAGGGGTGGACGGACTCGATGCCGGCGCGGAACACCTCGGCGACGTACGCCGAGTACGTCAGTGTCAGTGCCGTACCGCCCAGGAGGACCGGGTCCACGGTCACGCCCTGCAGCCGCAGCGCGGGGACGCCCAGGACCACGATCATCAGGTTGATGATGAGCGGGAGGCCGCGGAAGAAGTCCGTGTACGCGGCGGCCAGCGCCCGTACGGGGAAGAACACCGGGCCGCGCAGGGTGCGGGCGATGGCGATCAGCATGCCCAGGACGAGGACCGCGGCGCCGCATATCAGGAGCAGCCGTACGTTCAGCCACAGCCCTTCCATGACCTTGGGGAACGCCTCGCGCGCGTACTGCCCGTCGAAGAACGTCTCCTTGGTGCGCGACCAGCCTGGCGCGTTGACGACGACGAGGTACAGCACGACGCCGGTGACCAGAGTGGAGAGCGCGGCGATCGCCGTCGCGCGGCGGGCGCGGGCGCGCTTGTGGCGCTCCCGTTCGATCCGCCGCTGCGAGGGGACGTACGCCTCGGGCATGTCGCCCTCATCGGAGCCCGCGCCCGGCTCCTCTCCCGGCTCCCCTTCCGACTCCTCCTTGGTGATGGTCACTTGAGCACCGGAGCGTCGACGGCCTCGGACAGCCACTGCTTCTCGATCGAGGCGAGCGTGCCGTCCTGGCGCAGGGCGTCCACGGCCTTCGTCACGCACGGGGTCAGGGCGCTGCCCTTGTCGAGGACGAGTCCGAACTGCTCCGGTGTGCCGCTGGTGTTCTCGAACTGTCCGACGATCTTGGCGTCGGTCACCTCGGCCGCCGTGATGTAGAACGCGGTCGGCAGGTCGACCACGATGGCGTCGACCTGGCCGTTCTTCAGAGCGGACTTGGCCTGGTCGTTCTTCGCGTACGCGGCCGGCTGCCGGGTCGGCTTCACCACGTCGTCGATGTAGTTCAGGCTGGTGGTGCCGACCTGGGCGCCCAGCTTGACGCCCTTGAGGTCCGCGATGCTCTTCGCCTTCGCGGCCTTGGAGCCCTTGAGCGCGATGACGGCCTGGCGGACATCGTAGTAGCCGGACGAGAAGTCCACCGCCTTCTTGCGTTCGGCGCTGATCGACACCTGGTTGATGTCGAAGTCGAAGGTCTTCACGCCGGGCGCGAAGGCCTTGTTGAAGGGGACGGTTTGCCAGACGACGTCGCTCTTGTCGTAGCCGAGCTGCTTGGCCACGGCGTACGTGACCGCGGACTCGAAGCCCTTGCCGTTGGCGGGCTTGTCGTCCTTGAACCACGGCTCGTACGCGGGCTCGTCGGTGGCGATGGTCAGCTTGCCGGACGTCCGGGTGCCCAACGCGCCCTTCGCGCAGGCTTCCCCGGTTGTCCCGGAGGCCTTGGCGGAGGCTTTGTCCTCCGGCTGCGGGGCACAGCCCACGGCGACGGCGAGCAGGGCGAGGGTGGCGGCGGACGCGGCGCGGCGCAGGGTGCGTTGGGCGAGATGCATGGCGGGAGAGTGACAGCGAGGCATGCCGTTTGTCGAGGTCACAACGGTAAAAGTCCGCATAGTGGGAACGTGTGTTGCGGTCCCGTGAACGCTCGATGAGAAGAGCCGCTGAGCGGCCTGCCGACGGCTTTGCCGGGGCCGCCGGCCGAGGGCGGGGATCAATGGGCCGGCGGCCCGTTTCGCGTCAGGAGCCGTCGACCTGAGCGGGGCTGCTTCCAGTGGACTGCACCACCGCACGCGCCGGGAGCGCGCGCAGGGCACCGGCGCGTGCGCTCTATTCACACGGGGCGCGTGTTCGCGGACTTCACGCCCCCGGCCGGGGTTCGTCGTACGACTCGGACCGGCCGGGGTTCGTTCGGCGTACGACTCGGATCGGTCGGGCTCGTTCGTCGAGCGGCCCGGAGTCACCAGCCGCGCGCGTGCCACTCCGGAAGGTGTGGCCGCTCGGCGCCCAGAGTCGTGTCGTTGCCGTGCCCCGGGTAGACCCAGGTCTCGTCCGGCAGCGCGTCGAAGATCTTCGTCTCGACGTCGTGGATGAGGCTGGCGAACGCCTTCGGGTCCTTGCGGGTGTTGCCCACACCGCCGGGGAAGAGACAGTCCCCCGTGAACACGTGCGGGTGCCCGTGCGGGTCGTCGTAGACGAGGGCGATCGAGCCCGGTGTGTGTCCCACGAGGTGGCGCGCGGTGAGCTCCACGCGCCCCACCCGGATCGTGTCGCCGTCGCCCACGAGGACGTCGGTCGGCACGGGGATGCCCTCGGCGTCGTCCCGGCCCGCGTAGGTGCGGGCGCCGGTGGCCACCACGACCTCCGCGAGCGCCTGCCAGTGGTCGCCGTGCTGATGTGTGGTGACGACGGACGCGATGCCGTCGTCACCGATCAGCGTGAGCAGGGTGCCGGCGTCGTTGGCCGCGTCGATCAGCAGCTGCTCGTCGGTGGCCCGGCAGCGCAGCAGATAGGCGTTGTTGTCCATCGGGCCGACCGCGACCTTGGAGATCATCAGGTTCTGCAGCTCGTGCACATCGGCAGGTCCGCCGACCTTCACCGCTCCGCTGTAGGTCATGACGGCAGCCTATAGCGGGGGGAGCGCGGGGAGTGGCCCGCCATCGACGCTCAGCCCCGAACCGTCGCGCCGTCCGCAGAGCCAGCCGAGAAGAGCCGGCGCGGGACCGGTCACGGTGACCTCGGGTCCGCCCTCGGCATCGCGTCCCGTGCTCCACGCGCGCGTGGCGTCGGTGATCCGTGTGGAGGGCACTTCGGGGTGCCCCGTGAACCGATCGGCGAGGAACGCGATCTCCCGTTGCACGAACTCCTCCGGGAGATCCTCGAGCTCGTACCCGATCCCCAGGTCCACGTGATGCAGCTCGACCTCGCCCCAGCGCCGGAACGGCACCCGGGCCGCGGAGTCCGTGACCCCGTTGCGCAGCTCCACCGTGCGCGACCAGTCCGCGGGCGCCGCCCCGGCGTCCTGGAACCGGGCCGCGCTCTTCCGCAGGTCCGCGAGCTGTGCGTCCAGGGGGCGCGGCGCGTCCCGCTCGATGTCGGTGTCCCGGGCTTCCCCGGAGACGTACATCGGGCGCCCGTCGAGGACGTTCACGAGCGCGTCCGCGTTACGGGAGAGGTGGGCGAGCACATGGCCGCGGCTCCAGCCAGGCAGCCGTGACGGCTCGGCCGCGGAAGCGTTGTCCAGTTCGGCGGCTGCGTTGAGCAGCCGTTCGGTCGCGTCATGTACAGACGCCAGGTCGCGCGCATGATCCATCATGCGGCCGACCCTAGCCCCGCCACACGTTCGGGTGAAGGTGGTCGGTCATGCCCGCAAATCGAATGCACGTGCTATACCCTCGACTGCGGCGTCGGGCATGCTGGATGGCCCGGGATTGTTGTGAACCAGGGAAAGCAACCGGCGCTGTCAGTGGCTCCCCCTAGTCTGGGAAAGACGGGGGCCTCGGCCCCTGTCACTTCTCTCAAGAAAGGTGCGGACCGGCGTGGCCGACCGTCTCATCGTCCGTGGAGCGCGCGAGCACAATCTGAAGAATGTCTCGCTCGACCTCCCGCGCGACTCGCTCATCGTCTTCACGGGCCTGTCGGGGTCGGGCAAGTCCTCGCTGGCCTTCGACACGATCTTCGCCGAGGGACAGCGGCGTTACGTGGAGTCACTGTCCTCGTACGCCCGGCAGTTCCTCGGCCAGATGGACAAGCCGGACGTCGACTTCATCGAAGGCCTCTCCCCGGCGGTCTCCATCGACCAGAAGTCGACCTCGCGCAACCCGCGCTCGACGGTCGGCACCATCACCGAGGTCTACGACTACCTGCGTCTGCTCTTCGCGCGCATCGGCAAGCCGCACTGTCCCCAGTGCCGCCGCCCCATCACGCGCCAGTCGCCGCAGGCCATCGTCGACAGGGTTCTGGAGCTGCCCGAGGGAAGCCGCTTCCAGGTGCTTTCGCCGCTGGTGCGCGAGCGCAAGGGCGAGTTCGTCGACCTGTTCGCCGATCTCCAGACCAAGGGGTACAGCCGGGCCAGGGTCGACGGTCAGACGATCCAGCTCACCGAGCCGCCCACGCTGAAGAAGCAGGAGAAGCACACCATCGAGGTGGTCGTCGACCGCCTCACGGTGAAGGACTCCGCCAAGCGCCGCCTCACCGACTCCGTGGAGACCGCCCTCGGGCTCTCCGGCGGCATGGTCGTGCTCGACTTCGTCGACCTCCCCGAGGACGACCCCGAGCGCGAGCGCATGTACTCGGAGCACCTGTACTGCCCGTACGACGACCTGTCGTTCGAGGAGCTGGAGCCCCGCTCCTTCTCCTTCAACTCGCCCTTCGGCGCCTGCCCCGAGTGCACCGGTATCGGTACGCGCATGGAGGTCGACCCCGAGCTGATCGTCCCGGACGAGGACAAGTCCCTCGACGAGGGCGCCATCCACCCCTGGTCGCACGGCCACACCAAGGACTACTTCGGGCGGCTCGTCGGAGCCCTCGCCGACGCGTTGGGATTCCGGACCGACATCCCCTTCGCCGGTCTCCCGCAGCGCGCCAAGAAAGCCCTGCTCTACGGCCACAAGACGCAGATCGAGGTGCGCTACCGCAACAGGTACGGGCGCGAGCGTGTCTACACCACCCCCTTCGAAGGGGCCGTCCCCTTCATCAAGCGGCGGCACAGCGAGTCCGAGAGCGACGCCAGCCGCGAGCGCTTCGAGGGCTATATGCGCGAGGTGCCCTGCCCCACCTGTGAGGGCACCCGCCTCAAGCCGCTCATCCTCGCCGTCACCGTCATGGAGAAGTCGATCGCGGAGGTCTCCGCGATGTCGATCAGCGACTGCGCGGACTTCCTGGGCAAGCTGAAGCTCGACGCGCGCGACAAGAAGATCGCCGAGCGCGTCCTGAAGGAGGTCAACGAACGGCTGCGCTTCCTGGTCGACGTCGGCCTCGACTACCTGTCGCTCAACCGCGCGGCCGGCACGCTCTCCGGCGGCGAGGCCCAGCGCATTCGCCTGGCCACCCAGATCGGCTCCGGCCTCGTCGGCGTCCTGTACGTCCTCGACGAGCCGTCCATCGGCCTGCACCAGCGCGACAACCACCGGCTGATCGAGACCCTGGTCCGGCTGCGCGACATGGGCAACACGCTCATCGTCGTCGAGCACGACGAGGACACCATCAAGGTCGCCGACTGGGTCGTCGACATCGGCCCCGGCGCGGGTGAGCACGGCGGCAAGGTCGTGCACAGCGGCCCCTTGAAGGAGCTGCTCGCCAACCCCGAGTCGATGACCGGCCAGTACCTGTCGGGCAAGAGGGAGATCCCGCTTCCGGACATCCGCCGTCCCGCCGACCCGGGCCGCAGGCTCACCGTGCACGGAGCCCGTGAGAACAACCTCCAGGACATCGACGTGTCCTTCCCGCTGGGCGTGCTCACGGCGGTCACGGGTGTCTCCGGTTCCGGCAAGTCGACGCTGGTCAACGACATCCTGTACACGCACCTGGCGCGCGAGCTCAACGGCGCCCGGAACGTTCCCGGGCGGCACACGCGCGTGGACGGCGACGACCTCGTCGACAAGGTCGTGCACGTCGACCAGTCGCCCATCGGCCGCACCCCGCGGTCGAACCCGGCGACGTACACCGGAGTCTTCGACCACGTCCGCAAGCTGTTCGCCGAGACGACCGAAGCGAAGGTGCGGGGCTACATGCCCGGCCGCTTCTCCTTCAACGTCAAGGGCGGCCGCTGCGAGAACTGCTCGGGCGACGGCACCATCAAGATCGAGATGAACTTCCTGCCGGACGTGTACGTCCCCTGCGAGGTCTGCCACGGGGCGCGCTACAACCGGGAGACCCTGGAGGTCCACTACAAGGGCAAGTCCATCTCCGAGGTCCTCGACATGCCGATCGAGGAGGCCCTCGGCTTCTTCGAGGCCGTCCCCGCGATCGCCCGCCACCTGCGCACGCTCAACGACGTCGGTCTCGGCTACGTCCGGCTCGGCCAGTCCGCGCCGACGCTGTCCGGCGGCGAGGCCCAGCGCGTCAAGCTCGCCAGCGAGCTGCAGAAGCGTTCCACGGGCCGCACGGTGTACGTGCTGGACGAGCCGACCACCGGTCTGCACTTCGAGGACATCAGCAAGCTGATCACGGTGCTCTCCGGCCTGGTCGACAAGGGCAACACGGTCATCGTCATCGAGCACAACCTCGACGTCATCAAGACCGCCGACTGGGTCGTCGACATGGGCCCGGAGGGCGGCAACGGCGGTGGTCTCGTGGTCGCCGAGGGCACGCCCGAGCAGGTCGCCGGGATTCCGGCCAGCCACACCGGCAAGTTCCTGCGCGAGGTCCTGGGCGCGGACCGGATCAGCGACGCCGCCTCCGTACCGGCTCCCCGCAACGCGGCGGCCAAGAAGGCGGTCGCGGCCAAGTCGACGGCCAGGAAGACGACCACGAAGGCCGTGAACAACACGGCCACGAAGAAAGCCGCCGCGGCCACCGGCACGACGGCCACGAAGAAGGCGACCCCCGCGAAGAAGACCACGCGGGCACGCAAGGCCTGATCCGGCCGGACGGGCAGGGCCCGGCACATCACGAAGAACACGGTGCCCCATGGGAACTCCCCATGGGGCACCGCCCGTTGCACGGTCAGCCGCCCTTGGACCACATCGGTCTCAGAGATCCAGCTGCCGGTTTCAGAGGCTCCAGCTGTGTCAAGGGGCGTCGAGTTCCGCGGCGAACGGCGGCTCCGCGCCCGCTCGGGAGCAGGTGATCGCCGCCGCGCGGGCCGCGAACCGCAGCAGCTCGCTCCAGCCGTCGGGGCCCAGCTCGGCCAGCGCCGCCGGGGACAGCGCGTCCCGCGCGGCCAGGCCGTGCAGCAGGGCCGCGTTCACCGTGTCTCCTGCGCCGATGGTGTCCACGACCTCGACCGGCTCTCCGGGCACGGAGTGGACGGAGCCGTCCTGGGTGAACACCGTCAGGCCGTCGCCGCCCTGAGTGATCACGACGGCCGCGGGACCGGAGGCCAGCCACTCGCGCGGGGTGCCGCCCAGCCACAGCGCGTCCTCCTCGGAGAGCTTGAGGAGCGACACCGACGGCAGCCAGCTCTTGAAGCGGGCCCGATAGGCGTCCGCGTCGGGGATGAGTACGGCCCGGATGTTCGGGTCGAGCGTGGTGAACACCCCGCGCGCGGCGGCGGCCCGCATCAGCTCCTCGTAGGCGCTCGCGCCTGGCTCGAGGACCAGCGAGCAGGTCCCGAAGGACACGGCCCGGGTGGCGTCCGGGAGGCGCTCCGGCGCGGTGAACAGGCGGTCGGCGGTGCCCTCGACGTAGAAGGAGTATGCCGCCGAACCGTCCGCGTCGACGGAGGCGAGCGCGAGGGTCGTCGGCTCCGTCCCGCGCTGCACCGAGGACACGTCGACCCCCGCCTCGTGCAGCCCTCCGAGGAGCGCCTCGCCGTAGGCGTCGTACGAGACCCGGGAGCAGAAGGCGGTGGGGGAGCCGAGGCGGCCCAGCGCCACCGCCGTGTTGTAGGGGCCGCCGCCGCGTGCGGGGCGCAGGCCGACGAGCGCGCCCGCGCCCTGCGGTACCAGGTCGATCAGGGCCTCACCGGCGACGACGATCACGACAGGGATCCTTTCGCGGGACTCTTCTGACTCAGGTCGGTGGGGGAGGCCCCCCATGTCCCGGGGGGCTCGGGACAGCCGCATGAGGTGCGGTGCACGAAGGCGCAGGGGAGCCGCACGGTGCGGGCCGGGTGGTCAGGCGCGGCGAGCCGTTCCAGGAGCAGCTGGACGGCCTGCGCGCCGATCTCCTTGCTGGGCTGGGAGATCGCGGTCAGCCGGGGCGCGAAGAGATCCGCCCAGGCGAAGTCGTCGAAGCAGCACAGCGCCAGGTCGTCCGGCACGGACAGACCGCGTTCGCGCACGGTGCGCAGGGCCCCGATGGTCATCGCGTTGTTTCCGGTGACCAGCGCGGTCGGGGGCGCGGCCAGGGACAGCAGCGCGTCGGTGGCACGCTCGGCGGCCGTCGCCTCGGAGTCACCGTGCGCCACGAGCCGTTCGTCATAGGGGAGCCCTGCGCCCGCGAGGCCGTGGCGGTAGCCGGAGATCCGCTCGTTCGTGGTGCTGAGCCCGGGCAGGCCCGCGACGAGCCCGATGCGCCGGTGACCCCGCTCGGCGAGATGCCCGACCAGCCGTGCCATCGGCTCGGCGTTCTCGGCGCAGACCTGGTCGAAGCGGAAGGGGTGGTCGGCCGGGGCCTCGACCAGGCGGTCCAGGAAGACGGTCGGCACGTGGTGCTGCCCGAGATAGCGCAGGAGCGCGTCCGGATCGGCGGAGGGTGCGACGATCAGACCGTCGACGCGTCGCTCGTGCAGCAACTGGACGACCTTCCGTTCGTGCTGGGGATCGTCGTGCGGATCGACGAGAAGCAGCCCGTACCCGTGCTCCAGGGCGCCCGCCTCGACGCCCTGGAGGATCTCCGTGAAGTACGGGTTGCTGATCGCCGACACCGCGAGGCCGATGGACCGGGTGCGCGCGGTGACCAGGGAACGGGCCAGGGTGTTGGGCGTGTAGCCGAGTGCGTCGATGGCGTCCAGGACGGCCTGGCGTGTGTGGGGCAGCACAGGGCGCGTGTCGTTGAGCACATGGGAGACGGTCGCCACGGACACTCCCGCGTGCGCCGCCACGTCGACCATCGTTGCCATCGCCCTGCCTCGCCTCTCCCCGGGCGACCCACTGGGGCCCTCCCCGAACTCTCGGCCTGCTCCGGCGGGAACGTATCGCATTCGACGGTGGACGTAAACGCTTGCGCAAACGTTTACGTCCTGTCGCCCGCCCATATTGAGGACCCCTCGGGGCCGCACCCATGAGGACACCCTCGGGGCGGAATCATCCCTACCGGTATCGTCGACACACACCCGGCCCCGACCTGTGGAGACGCCATGCCTGCCCGCCGTACCGTCCTGCGAGGAGCGGCACTCGCCCCGGTCGCCGGGATCGCCGTCAGCGCCTGCTCCGGCGGCAGCGGGGGCGGGACGCCGGCGGCGCCGACCGCGCCGGTCGAGCTGGGCGCGGAGAGCGAGATCGCCAAGGGCGGCGCCAAGCTGTACCGGGAAGAGAACGTCGTGGTCAGCCGTGCCGAGAACGGCTCCCTGAAGGCGTTCAGCACGATCTGCACGCACGCCGGGTGCGCCATCAACAAGCTTCAGGGCACCACGCTGATCTGCCCGTGCCACGGCAGTGAATTCGACGCGGCGACGGGCAAGGTGCTGCAGGCCCCTGCCACCGAGCCGCTGCAGGAGCTGTCCGTGCAGGCCAAGGGCGGCAGGATCGTCGCGGGCCCCTGACCGGGAGCGCGGTGACACCACGTCCCCGGCCGGCCGGGGTCACTCCCAGTCCCAGCCGATGCCCACGATGCCCGACCGCACCCGCGGCTCGACGAGATGCACCGAGCGATGGCGCCCGCTGAGGGGGAGCTCCTGGCGGCCGCTGCGTGGCGCCGCCGCCGAGTGCTGGGTGAACCGGTGACAGCGCGCGGGCAGCGCATCCTCGTCGAACCGCACTTGGAGGGCGTACTGCCCGCCCGCGAAGCCGAACCCGCGTACGTACTCGCTGGACGCACCGGCCGTGCCGTCCTCGAAGCCGTAGCGGAAGAGGAACGTATCTCCCGCGCGCAGCCGCGTGTCGAAGAGCAGCTCGGCGACCAGCACTCCGGTGTCGTGGTGCCAGCGCACCCGTCCCGTGCGGCAGTTTTCCAGGGCTCGGACCGCCGTGCGCTCCGGGGCGCAGCCAGGGTCACCGTGGTGGACGGCCACATAGCGGTCCACACCGTCCTTGTAGGCCCGCACGATGTGGTGGGACTCACGCGCGAGCAGCTCGCGGTGTGTGCCTATCCGGACGAGTTCATGGTGGCCCAGGGTGTGCAGCCCGCCGTCGAGCGGTGACTCCAGCTCGGCCAGGAGCCGCTCCAGGACGCCGGAGGCCTCCACCAGGGAGCGGTACGAGCGGCCGGTGGGGCGCTGGGGGTCGCAGCGCTGGTCGGCCTTGGCCAGGAGCCGGATCAGCGACTCGTCCGGGAGCTGGAGGATCTCCTCCAGGGCGCGTACGGCGCGCAGCGACTCGGGGCGCTGTGGGCGCCGGGCGCCCTGCTGCCAGTAACTCAGGCTCGTGACCCCGACTTTGACCCCGTACCGGGACAGGTGGTGCTGTACACGCTGCAGGGGCAGGCCGCGTGCGGCGATCGCGGCGCGCAGCGCGACATGGAAGGGGCCTCCCGCCAGGGCCGTCTCCAGTTCCGCAATGGCGACGTCCGCGTGCTGTGTGCCGTACCGCATGCAGGGCCTTTCTGTGAATGTTCACAACGGCTGGTCAGACCGTTGGATGCAGGTCGTCGGGGGCGCCCGGCCGGCGCGCGGGGCTTGTTCACACGCGCCTGTCGCCGTCCACGACCCCGAGTTCCCACGCATTGAAGCGTGTTGACCAAGCCCCGACAACACCTGATACGCAACCTACTCAACCTGCCGTACCGCCCTGTGGCCGATCTGCGATCGCTGTCCCGGCGGCCGAGTCCACAGGCGGGCCGGGAGGTCGGCGCGGTGTCAGCCCTCGCCAGTAGGGTGTGTGACATGGCCGACCCCTCCAGCTACCGCCCCAAGCCGGGACAGATCCCGGACTCTCCCGGGGTGTACAAATTCCGCGACGAGCACCGCCGGGTGATCTACGTCGGAAAGGCGAAAAGCCTGCGCCAGCGCCTGGCCAGCTACTTCCAGGACCTGGCGGGGCTGCACCCCCGCACCCGCACCATGGTCACCACGGCCGCGTCCGTGGAGTGGACGGTGGTGTCCACGGAGGTCGAGGCGCTCCAGCTGGAGTACTCCTGGATCAAGGAGTTCGACCCCCGGTTCAACGTCAAGTACCGCGACGACAAGAGCTACCCCTACCTCGCGGTGACGATGAACGAGGAGTTCCCGCGTGTGCAGGTGATGCGCGGCCACAAGCGCAAGGGCGTGCGCTATTTCGGTCCCTACGGGCACGCGTGGGCGATCCGCGACACCGTCGACCTGCTGCTGCGCGTCTTCCCGGTCCGCACCTGTTCGGCGGGCGTCTTCAAGAACGCCGCCCGCACCGGCCGCCCCTGCCTCCTCGGCTACATCGGCAAGTGCTCCGCCCCCTGTGTCGGGCGGGTCTCCGACGAGGAACACCGCGACCTGGCCGAGGAGTTCTGCGACTTCATGGCCGGCCGTACGGGGACGTACATCCGCCGCCTCGAGAAGCAGATGACGGACGCGGCCGAGGAGATGGAGTACGAGCGGGCGGCCCGTCTGCGCGACGACATCGAGGCCCTGAAGAAGGCCATGGAGAAGAACGCGGTCGTGCTCGCCGACGCGACCGACGCCGACCTGATGGCCGTCGCCGAGGACGAGCTGGAAGCCGCCGTGCAGATCTTCCACGTGCGCGGCGGCCGGGTGCGCGGCCAACGCGGCTGGGTCACCGACAAGGTGGAGGCCGTCACCACCGGTGACCTCGTCGAACACGCGCTGCAGCAGCTCTACGGGGAGGAGAGGGGTGACTCCGTCCCCAAGGAGGTGCTCGTCCCGGCACTGCCCGACCCCGTGGAGCCCGTCCAGGAATGGCTGACCGAGCGCCGCGGGTCGAACGTCTCCCTCCGCATCCCGCAGCGCGGCGACAAGAAGGCGCTCATGGAGACAGTGCAGCGCAATGCGCTCCAGGCTCTCGGCCTGCACAAGACCAAGCGCGCCTCCGACCTGACCACCCGCTCGCGCGCCCTGGAGGAGATCGCCGTAGCCCTCGACCTGGACAGTGCCCCGCTCCGGATCGAGTGCTACGACATCTCGCACCTCCAGGGGGACGATGTGGTCGCCTCCATGGTCGTCTTCGAGGACGGGCTGCAGCGCAAGAGCGAGTACCGGCGCTTCCAGATCAAGGGCTTCGAAGGCCAGGACGACGTCCGCTCCATGCACGAGGTGATCACCCGCCGCTTCAAGCGCTATCTCGCCGAGAAGGAGCGGACGGGCGAGTGGACGGACGGCGAGAACGTCTCAAGCGACGGGACCTCCGCCGACGGGACCTCCACCGAAAGCGCCCCCCTGGGGAACACCGCTCTGGAAGGTGACACCACGGGGAACGCCTTCGCGGGGAACGCCTTCACCGAGGAGGACGGCCGCCCCAAGCGCTTCGCCTACCCTCCGCAGCTCGTCGTCGTCGACGGTGGCCAGCCGCAGGTCGCGGCGGCCCAGAGGGCCCTCGGTGAACTGGGCATCGACGACATCGCCGTCTGCGGCCTCGCCAAGCGCCTGGAGGAGGTCTGGCTGCCGCACGAGGACGACCCGGTGGTCCTGCCCCGCACCAGCGAGGGCCTGTACCTGCTCCAGCGGGTCCGTGACGAGGCCCACCGCTTCGCCATCACCTACCAGCGCACCAAGCGGGCCAAGCGTTTCAAGGCGAGCCCACTGGACGAGGTGCCGGGCCTCGGCGAGACCCGCAAGCAGGCGCTGATCAAGCACTTCGGCTCGGTGAAAAAGCTGCGATCCGCGACCATCGACCAGATCTGCGAGGTCCCCGGCATAGGCCGCAAGACGGCCGAGGCGGTCGCCGTGGCCCTCGCCCAGGCGGCTCCGGCCGCACCCGCCGTGAACACGGCGACTGGAGAGATCATGGAAGACGAGGAAGTCGGGGCGTCCGCTACGACCGCGGGCTCCCCGGAGGAGCCCGTGTCCGCGGGCGCCTCACACGAGCGACGGGGGCAGGAGACATGAGCGACAACGAACGACAAGAGATCCCAGCACCGGCCGAACAATCGGCCGAACAGACGGCCGGACCGCAGACCGGGCAGACGGCCGCATCACAGGCCGCCGACGAGACCCAGGGGGGTACGACGATGGAGACGCCCGCGGTGCCCGAAGCCGCCATCCCCGAGCTGGTGATCATCTCCGGGATGTCCGGGGCGGGCCGTTCGACGGCCGCCAAGTGTCTGGAGGACCTCGGCTGGTTCGTCGTCGACAACCTGCCGCCCGCGCTGATCCCCACCATGGTGGAGCTCGGCGCCCGCTCCCAGGGCAACGTGGCGAGGATCGCGGTCGTCGTCGACGTACGAGGCCGCCGCTTCTTCGACAACCTCCGCGAGTCCCTCGCAGACCTGGAGGCGAAGAACGTCACCCGGCGGATCGTCTTCCTGGAGTCCTCCGACGAGGCCCTGGTGCGCCGCTTCGAGTCCGTGCGCCGTCCGCACCCCCTCCAGGGCGACGGCCGCATCGTCGACGGCATCGACGCCGAGCGCGAGCTGCTGCGCGAGCTGCGCGGCGACGCCGACCTGGTCATCGACACCTCCAGCCTGAACGTGCACGAGCTGCGCGCCAAGATGGACGCCCAGTTCGCCGGCGAGGAGGAGCCCGAGCTGCGGGCCACCGTCATGTCCTTCGGCTTCAAGTACGGCCTTCCGGTCGATGCCGACCTGGTCGTGGACATGCGCTTCCTGCCCAACCCGCACTGGGTCCCGGAGCTGCGCCCCTTCACCGGCCTGAACGAGGAGGTGTCGGCGTACGTCTTCAACCAGCCCGGCGCCAAGGAGTTCCTCGACCGCTACACCGAGCTCCTCCAGCTCATCGCCGCCGGGTACCGCCGTGAGGGCAAGCGTTATGTGACCATCGCGGTCGGCTGCACCGGTGGCAAGCACCGCTCGGTCGCCACCTCCGAGAAGCTCGCCGCCCGCCTCGCCTCGCAGGGCGTGGAGACCGTGGTCGTCCACCGGGACATGGGGCGCGAGTGACCGGACGTGCCGCACTGCGGCTGAGCAGGCTGCGCCGGGTCGCCTCCGAGGGACGCGGCGACAGGCCCGCCGAGGCGCGCGGCGGGAAGCCGCGCCGCCGGGGTGCCCAGCCCAAGGTCGTCGCCCTCGGCGGCGGCATGGGGCTGTCCGCCTCGCTCGCCGCGCTGCGCCGGATCACCGGCGATCTCACCGCCGTCGTCACCGTGGCCGACGACGGCGGATCCAGCGGGCGCCTGCGCGACGAGCTGGGCGTGCTGCCGCCCGGTGACCTGCGCAAGGCCCTGGCCGCGCTGTGCGGCGACGACGACTGGGGCCAGACCTGGGCCCGCGTCATCCAGCACCGGTTCCAGTCCCAGGGCGATCTGCACGAGCACGCGGTCGGCAATCTGCTGATCGTCGCCCTGTGGGAACAGCTCGGCGACCATGTCCAGGCCCTGGACCTGGTCGGCAGGCTCCTCGGCGCGCACGGCCGGGTGCTGCCCATGTCCGCCGTACCCCTGGAGCTCCAGGCCCTGGTCAAGGGGCACGACCCGGAGCGGCCCGAGGACGTGGACACGGTACGGGGACAGGCGACCGTGGCCCTCACCCCCGGCGAGGTGCAGTCCGTGCACGTCGTCCCCGCCGACCCGCCGGCCGTCCCCGAGGCCGTGGCGGCGGTCCTCGACGCCGACTGGGTGGTCCTCGGCCCCGGCTCCTGGTTCTCCTCGGTGATTCCGCACCTTCTCGTGCCCGAGCTCCTCGATGCGCTCACCGAGACGAAGGCGCGCCGGGTACTCTCCCTGAACCTCGCCCCGCAGCCCGGAGAAACCGAGGGCTTCTCCCCGCAGCGTCATTTGGAGGTTTTGGGACGACACGCCCCTAAACTCGCCCTGGACGTGGTGCTGGCCGACGAGGCCGCCGTGCCCGATCGCGACTCACTCACCGACGCCGCCCAGCGGTTCGGCGCCGCGGTCGAGCTGGCGCCGGTGGCCCGGACCGACGGATCTCCGCGGCACGACCCGGAGCTGTTGGCTGCCGCGTACGACCGTATTTTTCGGATGCATGGAAGGATCGGCCCATGGCGATGACGGCAGCGGTGAAGGATGAGATTTCCCGGCTCCCCGTCACCCGGACCTGCTGCAGAAAGGCGGAGGTTTCCGCCATTCTGCGGTTCGCCGGCGGCCTCCACCTGGTGAGCGGCCGGATTGTGATCGAGGCGGAGCTGGACACCGCGATGGCGGCGCGCCGGCTGAAGCGGGACATTCTGGAGATCTTCGGCCACAGCTCCGAACTGATCGTGATGGCGCCCGGCGGTCTGCGCCGCGGCTCCCGGTATGTCGTACGCGTCGTCGCGGGCGGCGACCAGCTGGCCCGTCAGACGGGGCTCGTGGACGGCCGTGGGCGCCCGATCCGGGGCCTCCCGCCGCAGGTGGTCTCGGGGGCCACCTGCGACGCCGAGGCGGCCTGGCGCGGAGCGTTCCTGGCGCACGGCTCGCTCACCGAGCCGGGGCGCTCCTCCTCCCTGGAGGTGACCTGCCCGGGTCCGGAGGCCGCGCTCGCGCTCGTCGGCGCCGCCCGCCGGCTCTCGATCGCCGCGAAGGCCCGCGAGGTGCGCGGCGTGGACCGCGTGGTCGTCCGTGACGGAGACGCGATCGGCGCACTGCTCACCCGGCTCGGAGCGCACGAGTCGGTGCTGGCCTGGGAGGAGCGGCGGATGCGCCGCGAGGTCCGCGCCACGGCCAACCGGCTCGCCAACTTCGACGACGCCAACCTGCGTCGCTCGGCCCGTGCCGCCGTCGCCGCCGGAGCCCGCGTGCAGCGCGCCCTGGAGATCCTCGCGGACGAGGTGCCGGAGCATCTCGCGGCCGCCGGACGGCTGCGCATGGAGCACAAGCAGGCCTCCCTGGAGGAGCTGGGCGCGCTCGCCGACCCGCCGCTGACCAAGGACGCCGTCGCCGGCCGTATCCGGCGGCTGCTCGCGATGGCCGACAAGCGGGCCCAGGATCTCGGCATCCCCGGGACGGAGTCGAACCTCACCGAGGAGATGGCGGACAACCTCGCGGGCTGACCCGTCCGACCGATCGCCGCAAGCCCAACACGCCGGTGCCGATGTCCACTTGGGGCGTCGGTACCGGCGTTTGCGTTCCTGTGAGGCACCCTTGACTTGACCATGAAGTGTCATGAGCCTGGCATCTGTTCGCTGCTGTGGCGGACTCACGCAAGGGGGGCTCATGAGACGAAGAGCGAGAGCGATCCTCGCTACCGGCGCGCTCCTGCTGGGCGGTGCGGGCATGGCGCCCATCGCCCAGGCGCAGAACGGCGGTTCACCCAAGCCCGACGCGAACGCCGTGAAGGTGTTCCACGCGGAGATCACGAAGCAGCAGATACCCCTGCTGCTCGCGGCCGGGCAGGACGGCCACGAACTCGGCGACACGACGTGGAAGAACGGCAAGAGCGCGGTCGAGGTCTACGTCACCGACCAGCAGGCCAAGAAGCTGGAGAAGCAGGGCGTCGACCTCACCGAGCACACCCTGTCGGCCAAGGCCGAGGCGCGGGTGGAGAACGCGGCCCAGGGCGTGTTCCGCCCGTACAGCGGCAAGGGCAATCTCCAGGAGGAGATCGTCAAGACCGGCGCCGCCCACCCCGACCTCACCAAGGTCGTCTCCATCGGCAAGACGGTCAACGGCCAGGACATCCTCGCGCTCAAACTGACCAAGGGCGCGAAGAAGTCCAAGGACGGCTCCAAGCCGTCCGTGCTGTACATGTCCAACCAGCACGCGCGCGAGTGGATCACGCCCGAGATGACACGGCGTCTGATGCACTACTACTTGGACAACTACTCCACGGACAAGCGCATCAAGAAGATCGTCGACTCCACCGAACTGTGGTTCGTCCTGTCGGCCAACCCCGACGGCTACGACTACACGTTCAAGGACGCCGACGCCCGCCAGTGGCGCAAGAACCTGCGGGACGTCAACGGCGACGGGGTCATCTCCACCGGTGACGGCGTCGACCTCAACCGCAACTTCGCCTACAAGTGGGGCTACGACGACGAGGGTTCGTCACCCAACCCCACCAGTGAGACCTACCGCGGCGCGAGCCCCGGTTCCGAGCCCGAGACCAAGGCGCTCGACGCCTTCGAGAAGCGGATCGGCTTCACGTACGGCATCAACTACCACTCCGCCGCCGAACTGCTCCTCTACGGAGTGGGCTGGCAGGTGGCGACGCCCACCCCGGACGACGTGCTCTACAAGGCGCTCGCCGGAACCCCGGAGCACTCCGCGATCCCGGGCTACCACCCCCAGGTCTCCTCGGAGCTCTACACGACCAACGGCGAGGCGGACGGCCACGCGGGCAACGTCAACGGCATGGCGATGTTCACCCCCGAGATGTCGACCTGTGAGACCGCCTCGAACATCGACCCGAACGACGCCTGGAACGCGGCCGACTGCGCCTCGGTCTTCACCTTCCCGGACGACGAGAAGCTGATCGAGCAGGAATTCGAGAAGAACGTCCCGTTCGCGCTCTCCGTCGCCGAGACCGCGGCCCACCCCGACCAGCCGTCGTCCTCGGTGGGCCTCGCCGCGGCCGACTTCACCCCGGCCCCCTTCACGACGTCGTACTCCCGCGGGGCCGACCAGGCGGTCTCCGTCGTCGTCCGCAAGTCCGTACGCGACAAGGAGCTCAAGTACCGCGTCAACGGCGGCCGTACGCTGGACGTGGCCCTCAAGGCATGGAAGGGCGGCGAGACCTACGGCGGCAAGGACAACCTCTACTTCGACGAGTACCGCGCCAAGGTGAAGGGCGGCGGCCCCGGCGACAAGGTCGAGGTGTGGTTCACCGGTGAGACCAAGAGCGGCAAGAAGACCTCCAGTACGCACTTCACGTACACCGTGGCCCAGCGGCCCAGTGCCGACACGCTGGTCGTCGCCGAGGAGGGCGCGACCGCCACGCAGTCCCAGGCCTACGTCGACGCCCTGAAGGCCAACGGCAAGAAGCCCCTCGTCTGGGACGTGGCAACCCTGGGCGCACCCGACGCGCTCGGCGTGCTCGACCACTTCAAGACGGTCGTCCACTACACCGGCGCCGCACGGCCGGGCAACGCCACCCAGCTCCAGCTGCGCGCCTTCCTCAACGAGGGCGGCAAGCTGATCGAGGCGGGCGAGCAGGCCGGCGGCAACGTCGACCTCGGCGGAGGCACCCTTTCGAACGACTTCAGCCAGTACTACCTGGGCGCCTACTCCCGTACGTCCACTCCAGGGGCCAACGGATTCACCGGCGCCGGGAAGCTCACCGGCTTCACGGGGGCGCTCGGCGACGCGCCCGGCAATCCGCTGAACACCGCGGGCACCTACGGCGTCACCTCGGACTCGCTGGCACCCACGCAGTACCCGCAGTTCGCCTCGAGCGCGGGAGCGGGTCAGTTCGCCGGGACCGTCAACCCGTACGGGCCCTACGCGGGCTCGTACATGGCCGCCGCCGTGCACACCGACGACGCCTACAAGCGCCTCACCCGGACCATCGACCTCACCGGTGTCAGCGCCGCCGACAAGCCGACGCTGCGCACCCAGCTCCTGTGGGACACCGAGCCCGGCTACGACCACGCGGTGCTCGAGGCCCACACCACCGGTGCGGACGACTGGACGACGCTGCCGGAGGCGGGCGGTGCCACCAGCACCGCGGTCCCGGCGGAGTGCGAGGCCGGATTCCTGGTCAGGGAGCACCCCTTCCTCAAGCGGTACCTGACCGTGAGTCCCACCGGCTGCGCCAACACCGGTACCAGCGGGGCGTGGAACAGCTTCACCGGTGCCTCCAGTGGCTGGCAGCAGGTCAACTTCGACCTCAGCGCGTACGCCGGCAAGTCGGTCCAGGTGTCGTTGAGCTACATCACCGACCCGAACACCGGCGGTCACGGCGTCCTCGCGGACAACGCCTCCCTCGTCGTCGGCGGGGCGGCCACCGAGACCGAGGGCTTCGAGACCTCCCTCGGGCCCTGGAGCGCCTCCGGGCCGCCTCCGGGCAGCCCCTCCGTGCTCAAGGACTGGGCGCGCTACGGAGAACTGTTCAAGACGTACGGCGGAGTCACCACGGACGACACGGTGCTGCTGGGCTTCGGCCTGGAGCACGTCACCGCGGCGGCCGACCGCGCGGCCCTCGTCAAGAAGGCGCTCGGGGCGCTGAACAGCTAACCCAGTGTGACTATCTCGTCAACACCGAGGGTGTTCCGTACCCCTACTGGTGGGTACGGAACGCCCTGCCGTGTATGGGGTATCTCGATGTCACCGCAGACGCCTCGGGGAGGTAGGGTCGTAGGCGGTCGGGGACATCCCATACAACTCGCCGGCACTGAGTCGGCGTACCTAACGAGGAGATCGGTTCGTGACGATCCGCGTAGGCATCAACGGCTTTGGCCGCATCGGTCGTAACTACTTCCGCGCGCTGCTGGAGCAGGGTGCTGACATCGAGATCGTGGCTGTCAACGACCTGGGTGACACCGCGACCACCGCTCACCTGCTGAAGTACGACACCATCCTGGGCCGCCTCAAGGCCGAGGTGTCGCACACCGCCGACACGATCACCGTCGACGGCCACACCATCAAGGTGCTCTCCGAGCGCAACCCCGCCGACATCCCGTGGGGCGAGCTGGGCGTCGACATCGTCATCGAGTCGACCGGCATCTTCACCAAGAAGGCCGACGCCGAGAAGCACATCGCCGGCGGCGCCAAGAAGGTCCTGATCTCGGCTCCGGCCAAGGACGAGGACATCACCATCGTGATGGGCGTCAACCAGGACCAGTACGACCCGGCGCAGCACAACATCATCTCCAACGCCTCCTGCACCACCAACTGTGTGGCGCCGATGGCCAAGGTGCTCGACGAGAACTTCGGCATCGTCAAGGGCCTGATGACGACGGTCCACGCGTACACGAACGACCAGCGCATCCTGGACTTCCCGCACTCGGACCTGCGTCGCGCCCGCGCCGCCGCCGAGAACATCATCCCGACCACGACCGGTGCCGCCAAGGCCACCGCCCTGGTCCTCCCGCAGCTCAAGGGCAAGCTCGACGGCATCGCGATGCGCGTCCCGGTCCCGACCGGCTCGGCCACCGACCTGGTCGTGACGCTGCAGCGCGAGGTCACCAAGGACGAGGTCAACGCCGCGTTCAAGAAGGCCTCCGACGACGGCGACCTCAAGGGCTACCTGGCCTACACCGAGGACCCGATCGTCTCCTCGGACATCGTCGGCGACCCGGCCTCCTGCACCTTCGACTCCTCCCTGACGATGGTCCAGGAGGGCAACTCGGTGAAGATCCTCGGCTGGTACGACAACGAGTGGGGCTACTCCAACCGCCTCGTCGACCTCACGGTCTTCGTCGGCGGCCAGCTCTAAGTCCCGGAGCAGGCACCTCTGATGTGAGAGCAGGGCTCGGGCAACGCAGCGCCGCGTTGTCCGAGCCCTGCTCTGTGCACGGATCGATCAGCCCTCCCGGACAACAGAGCCTTCCTAGGAGTCCCTTTATGAAGACGATCGACGAACTTCTCGCCGAAGGCGTGGACGGCAAGCGGGTCTTCGTCCGCGCCGACCTCAACGTGCCGCTGGCCGACGGCCTCATCACCGACGACGGCCGTATCCGCGCCGTCCTGCCCACCATCAAGGCCCTCGCCGAAGCGGGCGCCAAGGTGGTCGTTGCCTCGCACCTGGGCCGCCCCAAGGGCGCCCCGGACCCGGCGTTCTCCCTGCTGCAGCCCGCCGAGCGTCTCGGTGAACTGCTCGGTGCCCCCGTGGCGTTCGCCCAGGACACCGTCGGCCCTGCCGCCCACGACGCGGTGAACGGCCTCCAGCCCGGCCAGGTCGCCGTCATCGAGAACCTGCGCTTCAACCCGGGCGAGACGTCCAAGGACGACACCGAGCGCGGCGAGTTCGCCGACCAGCTCGCCGCCCTGGCCGACGTCTACGTAGGCGACGGTTTCGGTGCCGTGCACCGCAAGCACGCCTCCGTGTACGACCTCCCGGCGCGCCTTCCGCACTACGCGGGCTACCTCATCGCCACCGAGGTCAACGTCCTGAAGAAGCTCACCGAGGACGTCAAGCGCCCCTACGTCGTCGCGCTCGGCGGCGCCAAGGTCTCCGACAAGCTCGCCGTCATCGACCAGCTGCTCGGCAAGGCCGACCGTCTGCTCATCGGCGGTGGCATGGCGTACACCTTCCTCAAGGCCAAGGGGTACGAGGTCGGCATCTCCCTCCTTCAGGAGGACCAGGTTCCGGCCGTCAAGGAGTACATGGACCGCGCGGAGAAGAACGGCGTCGAGCTGGTCCTCCCCGTCGACGTCCTGGTCGCTCCGGAGTTCCCGGACCTGAAGACCAAGGCCCCCGCCAACCCCACCACCGTCGCCGCGGACGCCATCCCGGCCGACCAGGAGGGCCTGGACATCGGTCCGGAGACCCGCAAGCTGTACGCCTCGAAGCTCGCCGACGCGGCCACCGTCTTCTGGAACGGTCCGATGGGCGTCTTCGAGCACCCCGACTACGCCGAGGGCACCAAGGCGGTCGCCCAGGCCCTCGTCGAATCCCCGGCCTTCACGGTCGTCGGCGGTGGCGACTCCGCCGCGGCCGTCCGCATCCTGGGCTTCGACGAGAAGGCATTCGGTCACATCTCGACCGGTGGCGGCGCCTCCCTCGAATACCTCGAGGGCAAGACGCTCCCCGGCCTCGCCGCACTGGAGGACTGACCCCGCATGACGACCCGTATGCCGCTGATGGCGGGCAACTGGAAGATGAACCTCAACCACCTCGAGGCCATCGCGCACGTCCAGAAGCTCGCCTTCGCCCTGGCCGACAAGGACTACGAGGCCTGTGAGGTCGCCGTCCTGCCGCCCTTCACCGACCTGCGCTCCGTGCAGACCCTGGTCGACGGCGACAAGCTCAAGATCAAGTACGGCGCGCAGGACCTGTCGGCGCAGGACTCCGGCGCCTACACCGGCGAGATCTCGGGCCCGATGCTGTCCAAGCTGAAGTGCACGTACGTGGCGATCGGCCACTCCGAGCGTCGGCAGTACCACAACGAGACCGACGAGATCGTCAACGCCAAGATCAAGGCCGCCTTCAAGCACGGCCTGACCCCGATCCTGTGCGTCGGCGAGGAGCTGGACGTCCGTGAGGCGGGCAATCACGTCTCGCACACGCTCTCCCAGGTCGACGGCGGTCTCAAGGACGTCCCGGCGGAGCAGGCCGAGTCGATCGTGATCGCTTACGAGCCGGTCTGGGCCATCGGCACCGGCAAGGTCTGCGGCTCCGACGACGCCCAGGAGGTCTGCGCGGCGATCCGCGCCCGGCTGGCCGAGCTGTACTCCCAGGAAGTGGCCGACCAGGTCCGTATCCAGTACGGCGGCTCCGTGAAGTCCGGCAATGTCGCGGAGATCATGGCGAAGCCCGACATCGACGGCGCCCTGGTCGGCGGTGCCTCTCTGGACGCCGACGAGTTCGTCAAGATCGTCCGCTTCCGCGACCAGTAAGTATGCGCTAGCGGCGATTCGTCGTACCCTTGCGGGGGTCGCGGCCTTCCGAGTGGGCTTGAGGTGCTCACCCAGTAGGCTTCGGCCCCCGTCGTCCATTCAGTTCCGAGGAAGTTGGTCCAGCCGTGGTTTTGGGGTTCTCGATCGCCCTGATCGTCTTCAGCCTGCTGCTGATGCTGCTGGTGCTGATGCACAAGGGGAAGGGCGGCGGTCTCTCCGACATGTTCGGTGGCGGCATGCAGTCGTCCGTCGGTGGCTCCTCGGTCGCCGAGCGCAACCTCGACCGCATCACCGTGGTGATCGGTCTGCTCTGGTTCGCGTCCATTGTCGTGCTCGGCATCCTGATGAAGGTCAACAACTGATCACCGACCGACATCGGTACAGCAGCACAACTGCACATTACGCAAGCACAATCCGCACGTAAGGCCCCATGTCCGGTGCGCGCCCCCAGGCGCGGCCTATCATGGGGCTTGCGTCTAGGGGCCGGGGTGTAACTCCAATCACTGGACGCGCGTTGGGCCTTACGTAGACTGAGGCGCTCGCAGCGAAGCGTCACGCCGACTCGCTTCGCGGCACCATCACGCAGGGAGTTACGACCGTGGCAAGTGGCAACGCGATCCGAGGAAGCCGGGTCGGGGCGGGGCCGATGGGCGAGGCCGAGCGCGGCGAGTCCGCGCCGCGGCTGCGCATCTCCTTCTGGTGCTCCAACGGGCACGAGACGGTGCCCAGCTTCGCCAGCGACGCGCAGGTTCCCGAGACCTGGGACTGCCCGCGCTGCGGCTTTCCCGCCGGACAGGACCAGGACAACCCGCCGGACCCGCCGCGCACCGAGCCGTACAAGACGCACCTCGCGTACGTACGGGAGCGGCGCAGCGACGCGGACGGCGAGGCCATCCTCGCCGAGGCGCTCGCCAAACTGCGGGGCGAAATCTAGGAGTTGAGAACCGGCCGGGCACCGAGGTGCCTGGCCGGACGTGTTTCGTACACCGGGTCGCGCGCGGGCGCGCCGCCGGGGCGCGCCCGCGTGTCCACCCGGTCACGGAGCGTCCGCGGCCCCGTCGCGAGCCGATTGTCAGTGGTGCCCTCTACCGTTCTTGAAGTGGCGGAACCGGAGGGGGCGTTGTGACGACGGTCGAGGCGGCGGGGGCGCGTGCACCCGCGTGGGGCGGGGGGTTCGGGCGGCTGTGGAGCGCGGCGGTGGTGTCGCGTTTCGGGGACGCCCTGCGCACCGCCGCGCTGCCGCTGCTCGCCGTGCGGCTCACGGACGATCCGCTCGTCATCGCCTCCGTCACGGCCTGCGGCTACCTCCCCTGGCTCCTGTTCGGGCTGCTGGGCGGCGCGGTCGCGGACCGGGTGGACCAGCGGCGGGCGATGTGGGCCGTCGACACCGTACGCGGCGGGCTGGTGGCCTGCTTCGCCCTCGCCGTCGGGCTCGGCCACGCCACGATCGGCCTGCTGATCGCGCTCGCCTTCGCCCTGACCAGCCTCCAGACACTGTTCGACAACGCGTCCACGGCACTGCTGCCCTCCCTGGTGGGCAAAGAGACCCTGGGCAGCGCCAATGCCAGGCTGATGACCGGCCAGCAGCTGGCCGGCGGCTTCCTGGCCGGCCCCTTCGTGCCGCTGCTGCTCACGCTCGGGGCCGCCGCGCCGTTCGCGGCCGACGCGGTCACCTATCTGCTGGCCGCGGCCCTCGTGGCCTCCCTGCGGATCCGGGGGCCCGAGCGGGAGCCCCGGCCCGCCGGGAGCACCCTGCGGGCGGAGGTGGCCGAAGGAGTGCGCACCCTGTGGCACGACCGGGTGCTGCGCGCGGTCTGCACGGCCACACTGCTGTGCAACATCGGCATGGGCGCCCTGATCGCCACGCTGGTCCTGCACGTGACCGGCTGGCTGCACGCGGGAAACGCGGGCTTCGCGGCCGCGATGACGGCCTACTCGGCCGGATCCCTGGCCGGGGGAGTGCAGGCCCAGTGGATCGCGCGCCGGATCGGGCGGGTACGGAGCCTGATCCTGTGCGGATGCGTCCAGACGGCGGCCCTCGTACTCCTCGGCACCGTCCGCCACCTGGGTGCACTCCTCGCGGGCATGGTCCTGCTCGGACTGATGGGCATGGTGTGGAACGTCAACCAGGTCACGCTGATGCAGCAGCGCAGCCCGGCAGCCATGGTGGGCCGCGTCAGCTCCGCGTTCCGCACCGCCTCCACCTCCGGGGCCCCGGTCGGCGCCCTGCTCGGAGGCACCGTGGCGGGCGCCTACGGGCTGAACGGACCCGCGCTGTTCGCGGCCGTCCTCTTCGGGCTCGCCGTCACCTCGCTGATACCCGCGCATCTGCCGGACGTATCTGTTGTTGAGCCGGACGACGGCGCTACGACAGCTCACGTCAAGCCCTGATCAATTAGGTTGGGACCGGCAGTGGGGCGAGGCAAGCAGCAGCACACGCAGGAAAGAAGGCGGAAGCCAGAGATGAACGCAGACAGCCGTGCCAGGCTCAACCAGACGCCCGAGTGGACCGCTCTGGCCAAGCACCGCGAGGAGCTCGCCCAGACCCATCTGCGGGACCTGTTCGCAACCGACCCCGGGCGCGGAACCGGGTACACCCTCCAGGTCGGCGATCTGCACGTCGACTACTCCAAGCACCTGGTCACCGACGAGACGCTGGGGCTGCTGCGCGAGCTGGCGGCGGCGACCGACGTCTTCGGGCTGCGGGACGCCATGTTCCGCGGCGAGAAGATCAACGTCACCGAGAACCGGGCCGTGCTCCACGTGGCGCTGCGCGCCCCGCGCGACGCGGTGATCGAGGTCGACGGGGAGAACGTCGTCCCGGCCGTGCACGCCGTGCTCGACAAGATGGCCGGCTTCGCCGAGCGGGTCCGCTCCGGCGAGTGGACCGGTCACACCGGCAAGCGCATCAAGAACGTCGTGAACATCGGTATCGGCGGCTCCGACCTCGGTCCGGCGATGGCGTACGAGGTGCTGCGCTCCTTCACCGACCGCGACCTCACGGTCCGCTTCGTGTCGAACGTGGACGGCGCCGACCTGCACGAGGCCGTCCGCGACCTCGACCCGGCCGAGACGCTGTTCATCATCGCCTCGAAGACGTTCACCACCATCGAGACGATCACCAACGCGACCTCCGCGCGCAACTGGCTGCTGACCGAGCTGAGGGCCGGTCAGGAGGCGGTGGCCAAGCACTTCGTGGCGCTGTCGACCAACGCCGAGAAGGTCGCCGACTTCGGTATCGACACGGCCAACATGTTCGAGTTCTGGGACTGGGTCGGCGGACGGTACTCGTACGACTCCGCGATCGGTCTGTCCCTGATGATCGCGATCGGGCCGGACCGCTTCCGGGAGATGCTCGACGGGTTCCACCTCGTCGACGAGCACTTCCGCACCGCGCCCGCCGAGACCAATGTGCCGCTGCTGATGGGCCTGTTGGGCATCTGGTACGGCAACTTCCACGACGCCCAGTCGCACGCCGTACTGCCGTACTCGCACTACCTTTCGAAGTTCACGGCGTATCTGCAGCAGTTGGACATGGAGTCCAACGGCAAGTCCGTGGGGCGCGACGGGCACGACGTGGAGTGGGAGACCGGCCCGGTGGTGTGGGGCACGCCCGGCACCAACGGGCAGCACGCCTACTACCAGCTCATCCACCAGGGCACGAAGCTGATCCCGGCGGACTTCATCGGTTTCGCCGAGCCCGTCGCCGATCTGCTGCCGGGCCTGGTCGCCCAGCACGACCTGCTGATGGCGAACTTCTTCGCGCAGACCCAGGCCCTCGCCTTCGGCAAGACGCCCGACGAGGTGCGCGCCGAGGGCGTGCCCGAGGAACTGGTCCCGCACAAGACGTTCAAGGGCAACCACCCGACGACGACGATCCTCGCGAGGAAGCTGTCGCCTTCGGTCCTCGGCCAGTTGGTCGCCCTCTACGAGCACAAGGTGTTCGTCCAGGGCGCGGTCTGGAACATCGACTCCTTCGACCAGTGGGGCGTCGAGCTCGGCAAGGTCCTCGCCAAGCGGGTCGAACCCGCGCTGACCGAGGGCGCCGACGTGCCGGGCCTGGACGAGTCGACGAAGGCACTCGTCGCGAAGTACCGGGAGCTGCGCGGCCGGTAGGCGCGGTCGCGCGTGGGTCACGGAAAGCGGGCGGTGGGAGTCCGCCCGCTTCCCGTAGACTCCCGGGCGATCATGCGGATGAAGGCTCGGGGGAGCGGAAGTTGACTGATTCGCGAGGGAGTTGGACGGGCGGCACGCTGACGGCGAGGTCGTTTCTGAGGCCGAAGCGGGTCGCGGAGGCGGTGTTCCATCCGGCGTGGATCCCGGAGGCGGTCGATCCGGGGGTGGAGCGGCTCAAGCGGGTACGGGTCATCGCCGGGGCGGTCGCGGCGGTCGGTGTCTACACCTTCGTGCAAGGCGGGTTCGCCTTCACGGAAATGCTGCAGAACATGCTGACGGCGTCCGCCGTGCTGCTGTTCATCACACCGTTGACCGTCGGGGCGATGCTCTTCGTCTGGCGGCGCACCGGGACGGTCCGGCAGCTGCGGGTGCCGCTCGGCAACTCGTTCAAGCTGCTGCTGGCATTCGTCGGGTCCATCGTCCTGACCGTGCTGATGTGGTGGCTTGCCACCGGGGTCGGAGGGTTCGCCCTGGTGCTGGGGCTGGTGGCGATCTGGCTGACCGGCTTCGTCGGCTCGGGTGCGGTGAAGGTGTCCGGCAACTTCTTCGGTACGGCCGCGGTGCATCGGTGTCTGCCGCCGTTGCTCGCCACCGTGACGACGTGGCTGATGGCCCTTCCGGACCTCGCCACGGGGGATCTGCACGGGCTCAGTCTCGGGATGGGGGTCGTCTTCATTCTGGGGGCGCCGGTGACGGTCACGGGGATTGCCGCGCTGGAGATGTACCGGTTGCGCAGGCGGCACGGGATACGGCTGAGGGCGCATCCGGCCACACTGCCTCCGCCAGTCCCGTCGGCTCCGCCTGCCCCGCCGTACGGGTACCTGCCGCCGCAGGGCAACCCGTACGGGCCGGGTCCGGCGTACACGTACAACCAGGGCAACCCCTATGCGCCGGGGCAGCGGAACCCCTACAACCAGGGACCGCGGAACCCCTACAACCAGGGACCGCGGAACCCCTACAACCAGGGACCGCAGAACCCCTACAACCAGCAGGACCCGCACGGGTTCTGACCGCGCGCGGGTCCCAGGCTCAGGCCACCGCGCTCAGGGTGTCCGCGAGTCGTCGTCGGGCGGCGCGGCCGGCGGGGAGCGCGGCGAGGGCGGCGGCGCCCAGGACCGCGGCCAGACCGAACAGGGACAGCAGGAGGGGGGACGGCCCCCGGGCGATACCGGCGCCGATTCCACTCGACTTGCCCTGGACGTCGATCAGCCAGTGCGCCAGAGGCAGCCCCAGCGCCGTACCCGCGAGGACCGCTGCCAGCGCGGTGCAGGCGGTGGCCGTGACGGTGACCGCCGTGATCTGCCGCGGAGACAGCCCGATGGCCTTGAGCGCCAGGAGATCCCGTTCGCCCTCGCGTACGGTGCCGCCGACCGCGGTCAGCAGCTCGATGAGTCCGATGAGGGCCAGTACGGCGATCAGTCCGACGACGACGCCGCGCAACGGCGAGAGACCGTCGGCCGGGTTGGTCACGGCGTGCACGTCCAGGTGCCCGTGCCCGGCCGCGGTCAGCTCGGCGGCGACCCTGCCCGGATCGGCGCCGGGGCGCAACTGGAGCTGGTAGAGGGTCGGGCGCAGCTCCGGGTCGTTCTCGCGCAGGGTGTCGAGCGAGGTGGAGATGACGCGGCCGCCGTTCTCCGGCTCGATGCTGCGGCCGACGATGTGCAGGATCTGCGGGCGCGCGCCTACGGTCATCCGCACCCAGTCCCCGACGCGCACGTCCAGCAGGTCGAGCAGTCCCTGACCGGCCACCGCCTCGTCGGGCCCGCGGGCCGGGCGGCCCTCGGCCAGCGAGAACGGGTACGGGTCCTGGCGCGTACCGAGCCCGCGCAGTGCGATCGTCGCCGTCTGGCCCGGAACCAGAGCGGCCACCTCGGCGCCCGGATGCACGGCGGTGACCTGTGCGTTCCGGGCGAGCAGGGCGCGGGCCGCGGGATCGCCGAGGCTCTCGTCCGGGTGCGCCGTGAGCGCGGCCGCGAGGCCGATCCGCTCCGGTTCGCTGTGGAAGCGGTCGATGGTGGTCCAGGCACTCAGCGCGACCACGATCAGCAGCAGCGGAAGAGCGAGCCGGGCGACCGTGGCCAGCGAGCGCGGCCGCCGCGGGAACGCCTGGTGCCAGCCCAGCACGAGCGCGGGGGGCAGTCGCAGTCCGAGCGCCCGGCGGGCCACACCCGACAGGCGGCCGGCCGGCGGTGCCGCGGCCCGCAGCACCGGCACGGGGGGCACCCGGCCCGCCCGCCACGCGGCGATCCCGGTCGTCGCGCCGATGAAGACCACCGCGGCCACCGGTACCGCCAACAGGACCGCGGTGTGTCCGGGCAGTCCCTGCCAGACACCCAGGGCGTCGCCGAGGCGGCCGGGGATCCGGCTCCCCAGCGCCTGCGTGAGCGTGGCGGCGGCCAGGGCGCCCAGCGACGCGTACACCACGTGCTGGATCAGGAAGATGCGCACCACCTGGCCGGGCGTGAACCCGATCGCCTTCAGTACCGAGATGTCCCGCAGGTGGCCGCGGATACGGGTACCGATCGCGCCGTGCACGGCGAGCGCGGCGGCGAGGAGCGCGCCGAGGCCGAACAGGCCCAGCACCTGTCCCAGCAGCCGGTTGTCGCCCTGGGCCTCGGCGCGGGCCTGCTGCCAGTTCGACACCTGGGTGACCGCGCCGGAGCCGAGCGTCGTCACCGCGCGCTGCACGGCGTAGTCCGTGTCTCCGGGATCGGTCAGGCGCAGGCCGATGACCTGGCCCGTATGTCCGTCCGCGCCCCGCACAGCGGAGGGCAGCGCCCAGACGACCCCCGCCCGCTCGCCGGGGCGGTAGCGGGGCTCGGCGCTGTCGGTCACGCCCAGGACGGTCAGGGTGCGTGCGGTGCCGGGCACGGTGAGGGTGTCCCCGGGCTCGGCCCACAGCGCACGGGCGAGGCTTTCCTCCAGGACGACTCCGTCGGGCCGGGCGTGGTCGAGCCAGTGACCGGAGACGAGCAGCGGCCGACCGGTGGCGGGCGGCTCGACGGCGCCGCGCAGCTCGACGGAGGCACGGGTGCCGCGTGACTCGACGGTGGCGGACGCGGTGCGGTACGGGCCCGCCACGGACGCGACGCCGTCCAGCCGCGCGAGCCGCCCGGCGTCGGCGGACGCGCCGGTGTGGATCCACACATGGGCGCCGTGCGACTGCCTGAAGACGCGCTGCCAGGGGTTCGTCGCGTATCCGAAGAGCGCCGCGGCGAGCAGTAGCGAGGTGACGATTCCCGCGGTGGCGAGCACGATGAACAGCGCCTCGCCCCGGTGCGTGCGCAGATCGGCATGCGCCCAGCGCAGAGTGGCCCGCACGCCGCTCAGTCCCTCAGTTCCAGCACGCCGGATATCCCGGCGCCGCGTGACGGCGTGCCGTCGAGTTCCGCGTCGTCGGCCATGCGGCCGTCGAAGAAGCTGATCACGCGGTCCGCGGCGCTGGCGAGCCGGGCGTCGTGGGTGACGAGCACGATCGTCTGACCGCGCTGGTGGAAGCGGGACAGCAGCCGCATCACCTCGCGGGTGCCCTTGCTGTCCAGGCTGCCCGCGGGTTCGTCGGCCAGCAGCAGGGACGGATGGTTGACCAGCGCCCGGGCCAGGGCGACGCGCTGCTGTTCGCCGCCGGACAGTTCACCCGGCATGCTCCGTCCCTTGCCCTCCAAGCCCAGCTCGGACAGCAGCCGCTCGCGCTCGGCGCGCGCCTGCCTGGGGGAGACCCCGGCGAGCAGGGCGGGCAGCTCCACGTTGTCGGCGACCGACAGGTTGGAGACCAGGTTGAAGAACTGGAAGACGATGCCGATGCGCCGTCGCCGTTCCACCGCCCAGCGCGCCTCGCTGTACGCGTCCGTGCACTCGCCGTCCAGCCAGACGCTGCCGGAGTCGGGCCGCTGGAGGCCGCCGAGGAGGTGCAGCAGCGTGGACTTGCCGGCACCGGACGGGCCGGTGACGGCCACGAACTCGCCCTGGCGCACGGCAAGATCCACTCCCCGCACGGCATACGCCGGGGCGCCCTCGCCGTAGTGGGTCTTGACCAGGCCCTCGGCGCGCAGCAAGGGAGCCGAACCCTCGGCGCGCGGCACAGGAGCGGTGTGGCTCATTCCAGCTCCTCCAGTTCCTCCTGGCAGCGCTCCAGCCAGTCCAGATCGGCCTGAAGGTGCAGCATGGCGCCCTCGATCAGCAGCTGGGAGATGCGGTTGTCCCGGTCCTCGGCCGCGGCGAGCTTCGACAGGTTGCGCATGGTGTTCAGATACTGCCGCCGCTGTTTGTTGATCAGCGCGATCTGGTCGGCCAGGCCGGTTGTCGGGGCGAGCGCGAGTTTCATGAAGAACTCGTCCCGTACCCGAGGCTCGTCCGCCGTCTCCTGATACCAGGCCTGCAGCGCCTCGCGCCCGGTATCGGTGAGGTGGTAGATCTTCTTGTTGGGTCGGCTCGACTGCTCGACTTCCTCGCCCTCGATCAGTCCCGCCTTCTCGAGGCGGCCGAGCGTGACGTAGATCTGGCCGACGTTGGGCTGAGGGTACGCGGAGCCCAGCAGTTGCTCAAGGTCCTGCTTGAGCTCGTACCCGTGGGCCGGGCCTCGCGCCAGCAGGGCCAGGAGGGGCAGCCGCACCCGTGCTCTCCTCCCCGCGTCCTTGTCATGTGCCGCAGACCGATGTCATACCGATGTCAGGCCGTTGCCCGGTCGATGCGGCCGGAGACCAATGTGTCGCAGGCCCTAGTATCGCCCATACCTAACAGGTATACGGCCACTGACGCCGGGCGAGGGTGCCCGACGCCGGTGTACAGGGAGGAACCTATGCGGTGGATACGTGCCGCCGGTAGGGGCCTCCTGGTCGCGGCGGTGGTCCTGACCGGTTACGTCGCCTCCGGCACCCCCGCCGACGGGGCGCACGGCGCCGGTCGCGGCCCGCTCACCCTGGCGACCGCGGGGGACCTCACCGGCTATCTGGGGCCACTGCTCGAAGGGTGGAACCGTACCCACCCCGGCGAGAAGGTCACCCTCGTCGAACTCCCGGACTCCGCCGACGAGACGCACGCGCAGATGACGACAGACCTGCGCGGCGGCGGCAGAAGCCGCTTCGACGTCCTCAACATCGACGTCGCCTGGACCTCGGAGTTCGCCGCCGCGGGCTGGATCTCTCCGCTGGACCGCGGCCGCTTCCCGCTCCGCAGCTTCCTGCCGCCGGTCGTGGACACGGCGACGTACGACGGAAGGCTGTACGCGGTCCCGTACGTCACCAACGCGGGACTCCTCCTGTACCGCAAGGACGTCCTCGCCAAGGAGGGCGTCGCGCCGCCGCGGACCTGGGCCGAGCTGGAGCGACAGGCGAGGACCATCGCCCCGAAGTACGGACTCGACGGCTACGCCGGCCAGTTCCTGCCCTACGAGGGTCTCACCGTGAACGCGGCGGAGGCGGTCTACTCGGCGGGCGGTACGATCCTCGGCGACGAGGGCGAGCGCGTCACCGTGAACTCCGAGGCCGCCCGCGAGGGCATCGGGTTCCTCGCCGACGGCGTGCGCGACGGCTGGATCTCGAAGAAGGCGCTGACGTACAAGGAAGAGGAGTCCAAACAGGCCTTCCAGGACGGCCACCTCCTCTTTCTGCGCAACTGGCCGTACGCCTACGTCGGTGCTTCCGGCAAGGGATCGGCGGTCGCCGGGAAGGTCGGCGCGGTCCCCCTGCCCGGACCCGAGGGACCGGGCACGAGCGTGCTGGGCGGCTCCAACCTGGCCGTCAACACGCATGCGCGGCACCCCGATTCGGCCGCGCGCCTGATCGCGTACCTCACGACCGAGCGGGCGCAGCGCCAGGTCCTCACCAAGGGTGCGCTGCCGCCCGTACGGGCGGCGCTGTACCAGGACCCGGAGCTGATCCGGGAGTTCCCCTATCTGCCCACGCTGCGTGCCAGCGTCCTCGCGGCCGCCCCGCGCCCCAAGAGCCCGCGCTACGACCAGGTCAGCCTGGTCGTGCAGGCCGTGGTCCACGATGCGATGACGGGGCACGAGACGCCATCCGCGGCGGTACGGCGGCTGGCGCGCGAGCTGGCGGCCATCCCACACCGCTAGCACCCGGCGGTGCCCTGTTGGCATCCTGCTAGTTACTTGTTAGGTAAAGGGAGCATCCCATCTCTGGATTCTGCGCCCGAAAAATCTGCATATAACTGACCAACTCTCCGGTCAATGCCGGGTTGATGCTGCCTACTCGTTGACACCCACGCGACACGCCTACCTAACATGCATGCATAACCGCAGGCACGCACAGACAGGTCCAACGGGTGACCCTCAACACGCACCGCTGGTGGCGCGACGCAGTGATCTACCAGGTGTACGTCCGCAGCTTCCTGGACAGCACCGGTGACGGCATCGGCGATCTCGCCGGGGTTCGCGCGGGCATGCCGTACCTCAAGAAGCTCGGTGTCGACGGCATCTGGCTGAGCCCCTTCTACCCCTCGCCGCAGCACGACCACGGCTACGACGTCGCCGACTACTGCGACGTGGACCCGCTCTTCGGCGACCTCGCCGAGTTCGACCTGCTGATGACCGACGCCCGACGCCTCGGCGTCAAGGTGCTCCTGGACATCGTCCCCAACCACTGCTCCAGTGAGCACCCGTGGTTCCGTGCCGCGCTCGCGGCGGAGCCGGGCAGCGCGGCCCGCGCCCGCTTCCACTTCGCCGACGGACGCGGCCCGGACGGCGCCGAGCCGCCCAACAACTGGCACGCCATGTTCGGCGGACCCGCCTGGTCCCGCGTCACCGAGGCGGACGGCAGCCCCGGTCAGTGGTACCTGCACATGTTCACGTCCGAGCAGCCCGACCTGAACTGGCGCAACCCCGAGGTCGGCGCGCACTTCGACCACGTGCTGCGGTTCTGGCTCGACCGGGGCGTCGACGGCTTCCGCATCGACGTCGCCGCCGGCCTCTTCAAGCACCCCGGCCTGCCGGACTCGTCCGACCCGGAGGCCGACGCCCGCACCCGCGACTCGGTCAACCCGCTCGCCTGGAACCGGCCCGAGGTGCACGACGTGTGGCGCCACTGGCGGTCCGTCTGTGAGGAGTACACCGGGCGCGACGGCCGCGACCGGCTGCTGGTCGGCGAGGTCTCGGTACCGACGGCCCGCGAACACGCCCAGTACGTACGCCCGGACGAGCTCCACCAGGCCTTCTTCTTCGACCTGCTCAGCGCGCCCTGGAACGCCGACGCCTTCCGCAAGGTGATCTCCGAGGCCATGCAGGACATCGCCGGCACCGGATCGACGGTCACCTGGGTCCTCAACAACCACGACCAGGTCCGTACCGTCACCCGCTACGGCGAGCTCGGCACCGAGGGGAGCGGCCTCGGCACGGCCCGTGCCCGCGCCGCCGCACTGCTGATGCTGGCGCTGCCCGGAGCCGCGTACATCTACCAGGGCGAGGAGCTCGGGCTGCCCGAGGTCGTCGACCTGCCCGACGACGTGCTGACCGACCCGATCTTCCGCCGCACGGGCAGCCGCGCCCGTATCCGCGACGGCTGCCGGGTGCCGCTGCCCTGGTCCGGGCACGCCTCGCCGTTCGGCTTCACCTCGGGCGCCGAGAGCGCCAAGCCGTGGCTGCCGCAGCCCGCCTACTTCGCCGAGTACGCCACCGACCGCGCGCTCGCCGACACCCGCTCCTTCTGGCACCTGTACCGCGACGGGCTCCAGCTGCGCGCCGGACTCCCGCAGCTGGGCGAGGGCGCGCTGCGCTGGCTTCAGGCACCGCCCGGCGTCCTCGCCTTCGTCCGCGGCGACGGCCTGGTGTGCGCCGTCAACTTCGGTACGGCCCCCACGCCCGCGCCGGTCTCCGGCACCCCCTTGCTGTCCAGCGGCCCCTGTCCGGCCGGCGTGCTGCCCGGCTCGACGGCCGCCTGGTGGATCAGCGACTGCACGAATCCCTGACCGTCCCCTCCTCTGCTTTCCGTTCCTCCGGTTTCCGTCCATTCCCCTGCCCTGAAAGGGACATCAACGATGATGCGACGACGTACGACCCTGCTCGCGAGCTGCACGGCCCTCGCCCTGGCCCTCGGCGCCACCGCCTGCGGGGGCGGGCCCGTAGCCGCCGGAGGCGGCGGCAAGTCGCTCAGCGGCCAGACGATCACCGTGGCCGGTGTCTGGTCCGGCAGTGAGCAGAAGAACTTCCAGAAGGTCCTGGACGCCTTCACCGCGAAGACGGGCGCCAAGACCCAGTTCGTCTCCACCGGCGACAACGTCTCCATGGTCGTCGGCAGCAAGATCGAGGGCGGCAACGCCCCCGACGTGGTGATGGTCCCGCAGGTCGGCGTCCTCCAGCAGTTCGCGAAGGAGGGCTGGCTCAAGCCGCTCTCCAAGACCACCGAACAGTCCGTCGACACCAATTACGCGAGCGTCTGGAAGAAGTACGGCAGCGTCGGCGACACCCTGTACGGCCTGTACTTCAAGGCCGCCCACAAGTCGACCGTCTGGTACAGCCCCGATGCGCTCGACCAGGCGGGTGTCAAGCCACCGACCACGTACGACGCCATGCTGAAGGCCGGACACACCGTCTCCGACTCGGGCCTCGCCGCCTTCTCCGTCGCCGGACAGGACGGCTGGACGCTCACCGACTGGTTCGAGAACATCTACCTCTCCCAGGCGGGGCCCGAGAAGTACGACGCCCTGGCCGCCCACCAGCTGAAGTGGACCGACCCGACCGTGGTCGAGGCGCTCACCACCCTCGGCAAGCTCTTCAAGGACAAGCAACTGATGGCCGGCGGCCAGAAGGGGGCCCTGAACACGGACTTCCCCGGCTCCGTCGAGAAGGTCTTCGGACCCAAGCCCGAGGCGGGCATGGTCTACGAGGGCGACTTCGTCGCCGGGGTCGCCAAGGACCAGTTCGGCAAGAAGATCGGCCAGGACGCGAACTTCTTCCCCTTCCCCGCGGTCGACGGCGGCAAGGCGCCGGTCGTCAGCGGCGGCGACGCGGCCGTGGTCCTCAAGGACGGCAAGAACCAGAAGGCCGCCATGACGTTCCTGGAGTACCTGGCGACCCCCGAAGCGGCCGCCGTCTGGGCCGGGGCGGGCGGCTTCCTCTCCCCGAACAAGAAGCTCGACCTCGCCTCCTACAGCGACGACATCGCCCGCGAGACCGCCAAGTCCCTGGTCGCCGCCGGGGATTCGGTCCGCTTCGACATGTCCGACCAGGCCCCCGCCGCGTTCGGCGGCACCAAGGGCGCCGGCGAGTGGAAGATCCTCCAGGACTTCCTCCGTGACCCCTCGGACCCGAAGGCGACCGCGGCCGAACTGGAGAAGGCCGCGGCCAAGGCGTACCAGGGCTGATCACCATGACCGCCACCCTCGTGAAAGAGGCGAGCCCTCCGGCCGCCGGCATGGCCGACCACAGACGGCGCGCCAGACGCCGCGGCCGGATCATCGCCCTCGTCTTCGTCCTCCCCGCCCTGCTCCTGCTCGGCGCGCTCGTCGTCTACCCCGTGGTCTTCTCCGTGGGGCGCAGCTTCTTCGACGCCTCCGGCAGCCGGTTCGTGGGCGGCGACAACTACACCGAGATGTTCCGCGACCCAGCCACGCTCAAGGCCGTACGCAACAGCGCCATCTGGGTCGTCGTCGCGCCGACGCTGCTCACCGGGCTCGGCCTGGTGCTCGCCGTCCTGGTCGAGAAGATCCGCTGGGCCACCGCGTTCAAGCTGCTGCTGTTCATGCCCATGGCGGTCTCCTTCCTGGCCGCCGGCATCATCTTCCGGCTCGCGTACGACGAGGACCCCGACAAGGGGGTCCTGAACGCCGCCGTGGTCGGCGTCCACGACGCGTTCGAGGGAACCTCGTCGTATCCGACCGCCCGCGCCCGTGACGGCCGGGGCCTCACCAAGGGCGCCGACGGTTCGTACCGTACGACCGCCTCCGCCTCGCCCGGCGACACGGTCGGCCTCGGCCTCGTCGGCGTCCTGCCCAAGGATCTGCCGAAGGACGCGAAGCCCGCCTACACGGCCGCAGGGCAGAAGGCGGCCCGGGACGAGCTGCGCGGTGTCGTCTACCTGGACTTCACACCCGGCGGGGGAGGGAAACAGGGCCAGGTCGACCGCGGGGAGAGCGGCCTGCCCGAGATGAAGGTCGAGGCGGCGCGCGACGGGAAGACGGTCGCGAGCACGACCACCGCGGCCGACGGTTCCTTCCGCTTCCCTGGGCTGGACCCCGGCTCGTACACCGTGCGGCTGCCCGCGTCGAACTTCAGCCCGCCGTACGAGGGTGTGTCCTGGCTCGGTCCGGCGCTGGTCACCCCCGCCATCATCGGCGCGTACCTGTGGATCTGGACCGGCTTCGCCATGGTGCTGATCGGCGCCGGACTCGCCGCCCTGCCGCGCGACGCGCTGGAGGCGGCCCGGATGGACGGCGCCAACGAGTGGCAGATCTTCCGCCGGATCACCGTCCCACTGCTGGCACCCGTGCTCACCGTCGTCTTCGTCACGCTCGTGATCAACGTGATGAAGGTCTTCGACCTCGTCTACATCATCGCGCCCGGCCCCGTGCAGGAGGACGCCACCGTGCTCGCCACCCAGATGTGGCTGGTGTCCTTCGGCGGCGGCAACAACCAGGGCCTGGGCAGCGCACTCGGTGTGCTCCTCCTGCTCCTGGTCGTCCCCGCCATGGTCTTCAACGTCCGCCGCTTCCGAAGGAGTCAACGATGAACGCGCTCAGGCGGGGGCTCGGCAACGGCCTGGTGCAGGCGTTCCTGGTGATCGTCGGCCTGGTCTGGGTCACCCCGCTCGCAGGGCTCTTCCTCTCCTCGATGCGCTCGGCGCACGACACCGCCGAGGGAGGCTGGTGGACGGTGCTGACCAGACCCGGTCAGCTCTCCTTCGACAACTACTCAGCCCTCCTCGGCAATGCGGGGATGACGCGGGCGTTCTGGAACACCGTGCTGATCTCCGTGCCGGCCACCGTCCTCGTCGTGGTGATCGCGGCGCTCGCCGGATACGCCTTCGCCTGGCTGGAGTTCCCCTTCCGGGACACGATCTTCCTGGTCGTGGTGGCGTTGTTGGTGGTGCCGGTCCAGATCGGGCTGCTGCCGGTCGCCAAACTCTTCGGCGCGCTGGGGCTGTTCGGCACGATTCCCGGTGTGGTGCTCTTCCACGTCTCCTACGGGCTGCCGTTCGCCATCTTCCTGCTGCGCAACTACTTCGCGGAGATGCCGAAGGAGATGCTGGAGGCCGCCCGGATGGACGGAGGCAGCGAGTGGCGCATCTTCACCCGGCTGGTGCTGCCGGTCGGACGCCCGGCCCTCGCGAGCCTGGCCATCTTCCAGTTCCTGTGGGTGTGGAACGACATGCTGGTCGCGCTGCTGTTCGCCGACAGTTCCTCGCAGCCGCTGACGGTCGAACTCCAGTCCCAGATACGACAGTTCGGCAGCAACATCGATGTGCTGGCGCCGGGGGCGTTTCTGTCGCTGATCGTTCCGGTGCTGGTGTTCTTCGCGTTCCAGCGGCACTTTGTGCAAGGGGTGATGGCCGGGTCGGTGAAGTGAGAGGCCGCGGGCTCGGGCCCCGCCAAAAGACCGCGCGGTCCTTTGGCGGGGGCCCTACCCCTGGGCTCAGGCCGAAGCCGGCGGGTACAGCGAGCGCGGCAGCTGGGAGGCAGCCGCGGAGTCCAGGAGCCACAGGGTGCGGGAGCGCCCCTGGGCGCCGGCCGCCGGGGCCTGCACCTCGCCCGCGCCCGAGAGGGCGATCGCCGCGGCCTGCGCCTTGTCCTCGCCGGCCGCCAGCAACCAGACCTCACGGGCGGAACGGATGGCGGGCAGGGTGAGCGTGACCCGGGTCGGCGGGGGCTTGGGGGCGCCGTGCACACCCACCACCGTGCGCTCCGTCTCACGGACCGCGGGCAGCTCCGGGAAGAGCGAGGCCACGTGGGTGTCGGGGCCGACGCCCAGCATCAGGACGTCGAACGAGGGCACGGAAGCGTGGTTCTCGGGGCCCGCGGCCTTCGCGAGCTCGGCCGCGTACGCCTCCGCCGCCGCGTCCACGTCGGTACCGTACGGACCGTCGGACGCGGGCATCGGATGCACGCGCGCGGGGTCCACCGGCACCGAGTCCAGCAGTGCCGCACGGGCCTGGGTGTCGTTGCGGTCCGGATCGCCCTCGGGCAGGAACCGCTCGTCACCCCACCACAGGTCGATGCGGCCCCAGTCGATGGCGTCCCGGGCGGGCGCGGTAGCGAGCGCCGCGAGGAGCCCGTTGCCGTTGCGCCCGCCGGTGAGGACCACCGAGGCGTAGCCGCGCGAGGCCTGCGCGTCCACGACCTTGGTGATCAGCCGGGCCGCGGCGGCCTGGGCCATCAGCTCCTTGTCGCGGTGCACGACGAGCTGCGGAGTGTTCACTCGGAGGCCGCCTTCTTCGCAGGGGCCTTCGCGGCGGCTTTCGCGGGGGCCTTCTTCGTGGGTGCCTTGGCGGCGACGGTCTTGACGGCCGCCTTCGCCGTGGCCGGTTCCTCCTCGACGGCCTCGGCCGTCGCCCCGTTCAGCCGGTCCACCCCGTACCGCAGCGCCGACGCGTAGGTGTCGTCCGGGTCGAGCCGGCGCAGTTCCTCCGCGATCAGCTCCGAGGTGTCGCGGCGCTTGAGGGCCACCGCACGGTCGGGCTGGCCGTTGATGGAGAGGGTCGCCAGAGTGCCGTCGGCGCGGTCCAGGGCGATCGGGCCGCAGCTCGTCTCCATGCGGACGGCGGTGAGGCCGGGGCCGGAGGACTTGGACCGCTTGACAGGAACGTCCAGCCGGTCCGCGAGCCACATGGCGAGCAGCTCCACGCTCGGGTTGAACTCCTCGCCCTCCACCTCGACCGCGTTCACGTCACAGATGACCTGGTCGAGGGCGGCGGCCAGCATCGAGCGCCAGGGCGTGATGCGGGTCCAGGAGAGGTCGGTGTCCCCGGGGGTGTAGGCGTCGGCACGCGCGTTGAGTTCGCGTACGGGCGCCTCGGCGGCGTAGGTGTCGGTGACGCGGCGCTGGGCCAGCTTTCCGAGCGGGTCGTTGGCCGGGTCGAGCGGCGCGCTCACCGGCCACCAGACGACGACCGGCGCGTCCGGCAGCAGCAGCGGCAGGACGACCGAGTCGGCGTGGTCGGCGACCTCACCGTACAGCCGCAGCACGACCGTCTCGCCGGTGCCCGCGTCCGCGCCGACCCGTACCTCGGCGTCGAGGCGCGACTTCGTGCGGTCGCGGGGCGAGCGGGAGACGCGCTTGATGACCACGAGGGTGCGCGAGGGGTGCTCGCGGGACGCCTCGTTGGCGGCCTTCAGAGCGTCGTAGGCGTTCTCCTCGTCGGTGACGATGACGAGGGTGAGCACCATGCCGACGGCGGGGGTGCCGATGGCGCGGCGGCCCCGCACCAGCGCCTTGTTGATCTTGCTGGCCGTGGTGTCCGTGAGGTCTATCTTCATGGGCGACGCCAGCTCCGTCCGTCTCGCTCGAGCATTTCGTCGGCCTCGACGGGGCCCCACGTGCCCGAGGGGTACTGCGCGGGCTTGCCGTGCTTGTCCCAGTACTGCTCGATCGGGTCGAGGATCTTCCAGGACAGCTCGACCTCCTCCGTGCGCGGGAAGAGGTTCGAGTCGCCCAGCAGGACGTCCAGGATCAGGCGCTCGTACGCCTCCGGGCTCGACTCCGTGAAGGACTCGCCGTAGGCGAAGTCCATGGAGACGTCCCGGATCTCCATCGAGGTGCCGGGCACCTTGGAGCCGAAGCGGACCGTGATGCCCTCGTCGGGCTGGACGCGGATGACGATCGCGTTCTGCCCCAGCTCCTCCGTCGCCGTGTGGTCGAAGGGGGAGTGCGGGGCGCGCTGGAAGACCACCGCGATCTCGGTGACGCGGCGGCCGAGCCGCTTGCCGGTGCGCAGGTAGAAGGGGACGCCCGCCCAGCGGCGGTTGTCCACCTCGACCTTGATCGCGGCGTAGGTGTCGGTCTTCGACTTGGGGTCGATGCCGTCTTCCTGGAGGTAGCCGACGGCCTTCTCGCCGCCCTGCCAGCCGGCCGCGTACTGCCCGCGGACGGTGTCGCGGCCCAGATCCCGGGGGATCCGGACCGCGCCGAGAACCTTGGTCTTCTCGGCGGCGAGGGCGTCCGCGTCGAAGGAGGCGGGCTCCTCCATGGCGGTCAGGGCCATCAGCTGCAGGAGGTGGTTCTGGATCACGTCCCGGGCGGCGCCGATGCCGTCGTAGTAGCCGGCCCGGCCGCCGATACCGATGTCCTCGGCCATGGTGATCTGCACGTGGTCGACGAAGGACCGGTTCCAGATCGGCTCGAACATGGTGTTGGCGAAGCGGAGCGCCAGGATGTTCTGGACGGTCTCCTTGCCGAGGTAGTGGTCGATGCGGAAGACCTGGTCCGAGGCGAAGACCTCGTGCACGATCGCGTTGAGTTCCTCGGCCGACTTCAGGTCGTGGCCGAAGGGCTTCTCGATGACCGCGCGCCGCCAGGAGCCGTTCGACTGGTCGGCCAGGTGATGCTTCTTCAGCTGCTGGATGACCACCGGGAAGGCGGACGGCGGCACGGAGAGGTAGAAGGCGAAGTTGCCGCCCGTGCCCTGTGCCTTGTCCAGCTCGTCGATCGTGGCGCGCAGCCGCTCGAACGCGTCGTCGTCGTCGAAGGTGCCCTGGACGAAGCGCATCCCCTGGATGAGCTGCTGCCAGACCTCCTCGCGGAACTCCGTACGGGCGTGTTCCTTGACGGCGTCGTGGACCTCCTGGGCGAAGTCCTCGTTCCTCCACTCGCGGCGGGCGAAGCCGACGAGCGAGAAGCCCGGCGGCAGCAGCCCGCGGTTGGCGAGGTCGTACACGGCGGGCATCAGCTTTTTACGTGACAAATCGCCCGTGACGCCGAAGATGACCAGGCCCGACGGCCCCGCGATACGCGGGAGCCGTCGGTCTGCGGGGTCACGCAGCGGGTTGCTGCTTGACAAGATTTCAGCCCTCCGAAGGGGCGAGGCGCTTGAGCTCCGCCTCTGTGGACTTGAGCAGGTCGTTCCAGGACGCCGCGAACTTCTCGACGCCCTCGTCCTCCAGGAGCTGGACCACGTCGTCGTACGAGATCCCGAGCTTCTCGACCGCGTCGAGCTCGGCGCGCGACTGCTCGTACGTGCCGGCGATGGTGTTACCGGTGATGTCGCCGTGGTCCTCGGTGGCCTGCAGAGTGGCCTCCGGCATGGTGTTCACCGTGCTCGGCGCCACCAGATCGTCGACGTACAGGGTGTCCTTGTACGCCGGGTCCTTGACGCCGGTCGACGCCCACAGCGGGCGCTGCTTGTTGGCCTGCGCCTTGTCGAGGGCGGCCCAGCGGTCGGAGGAGAAGACCTCCTCGTACGCCTCGTAGGCGAGCCGGGCGTTGGCGAGAGCCGCCTTGCCGCGGGCGGTCTTGGCCTCGGGGGTGCCCAGGGCGTCGAGCCGCTTGTCGATCTCGGTGTCCACGCGGGACACGAAGAAGGACGCCACCGAGTGGATCTTGGAGAGGTCCAGGCCCGCGGCCTTCGCCTTCTCCAGACCCGCCAGGTAGGCGTCCATGACCTCGCGGTATCGCTCCAGCGAGAAGATCAGCGTGACGTTGACGCTGATGCCCCTGCCGATGACCTCGGTGATCGCGGGCAGGCCCGCCTTGGTCGCCGGGATCTTGATGAGCGTGTTCGGGCGGTCCACCAGCCAGGCCAGCTGCTTGGCCTCGGCGATGGTCGCGCCGGTGTTGTGGGCGAGGCGCGGGTCGACCTCGATGGAGACCCGGCCGTCCTGGCCCTGCGTCGCGTCGAAGACCGGGCGCAGGATGTCGGCGGCGTCACGGACGTCCGCCGTCGTGATCATGCGGATGGCCTCGTCGACGGTGACCTTGCGGGCGGCGAGATCGGCGAGCTGCTGCTCGTAGCCGTCGCCACTGCTGATCGCCTTCTGGAAGATCGACGGGTTGGTGGTGACGCCCACGACGTGCTGCTGGTCGATCAGTTCGGCGAGATTGCCGGACGTGATCCGCTTGCGCGACAGGTCGTCCAGCCAGATCGCGACGCCTTCCTCGGAGAGGCGCTTGAGTGCGTCTGTCATGGAAATTGCATCTCCTACGTGTCGTATATCAGCGTCAGCGCTGGGCTGCGGCGATCGATTCCCGGGCGGCGTTGGCGACGTTCTCGGCAGTGAAGCCGAACTCACGGAAGAGGACCTTGCCGTCGGCCGAAGCGCCGAAGTGCTCCAGCGAAACAATGCGTCCCGCGTCCCCGACGAACCGGTGCCAGGTCAGACCGATACCGGCCTCGATCGAGACGCGCGCCTTCACCGACGGCGGCAGGACGCTGTCCCGGTACCCCTGGTCCTGCTCCTCGAACCACTCCACACACGGCATGGACACGACCCGCGTCGGGACGCCCGCGGCCTGGAGCTGCTCGCGTGCCTCCACCGCCACGTGCACCTCGGAACCGGTGGCGATGAGGATGACCTCCGGCTCCGCGCTCTGCCCGCCGGGCCCTTCGGCCTCGAAGCGGACGTAACCGCCCTTGACCGTGTTCTCGTCGGCCTCGTACGTCGGCACGCCCTGACGGGTCAGCGCGAGGCCGTGCGGGGCGCCCTTGCCGAAGACCTTCGTGTAGCGCCCCAGGATCTCGCGCCAGGCGATCGCGGTCTCGTTGGCGTCCGCGGGACGGACGACGTTGAGGCCGGGGATGGCGCGCAGCGAGGCCAGGTGCTCGACCGGCTGGTGGGTCGGGCCGTCCTCACCGAGACCGATGGAGTCGTGCGTCCACACGTACGTCACCGGCAGGTGCATCAGCGCGGACAGACGCACGGCGTTGCGCATGTAGTCGGAGAACACCAGGAAGGTGCCGCCGTAGACACGGGTGTTGCCGTGCAGCGTGATGCCGTTCATCTCCGCAGCCATGGAGTGCTCGCGGATGCCGAAGTGGATCGTGCGGCCGTACGGGTTCGCGCCCGGCAGCGGGTTGTCGGCCGGCAGGAACGAGGAGTTCGGGTCGATCGTCGTGTTGTTCGAGCCCGCGAGGTCGGCGGAGCCGCCCCACAGCTCGGGGATGACCGCACCGAGAGCCTGCAGCACCTTGCCGGACGCGGCACGGGTGGCGACACCCTTGCCCGCCTCGAACGCCGGGAGCTTCTCCTCCCAGCCGGCCGGCAGCTCGCACGCGGCGATCCGGTCGAACTCGGCGGCACGCTCGGGCTGAGCGGTGCGCCACTCCTGGAAGCCCTTCTCCCACTCCGCCTTCGCCTCACGGCCGCGGTCGAGAGCCTGGCGGGTGTGCGCGAGGACCTCGTCCGCGACGTCGAAGGACTTCTCCGGGTCGAAGCCGAGGACGCGCTTGGTGGCCGCGACCTCGTCCTCGCCGAGCGCCGAGCCGTGCGCGGCCTCGGTGTTCTGCGCGTGCGGAGCGGGCCAGGCGATGATCGAGCGCATCGCGATGAACGACGGCTTGTCCGTCACCTTCTTCGCGGCCTCGATCGCGTTGTAGATGGCGTGCGGGTCGATGTCGCCGTCCGGCTTCGGCGCGACGCGCTGCACGTGCCAGCCGTACGCCTCGTACCGCTTGACGGTGTCCTCGGAGACCGCCGTCTCGGTGTCGCCCTCGATCGAGATGTGGTTGTCGTCCCACAGCAGCACGAGGTTGCCGAGCTTCTGGTGACCGGCCAGGGAGGACGCCTCGTGCGAGATGCCCTCCTGGAGGCAGCCGTCGCCGGCGATCGCGTAGATGAAGTGGTCGAAGGGGGACTCGCCCTGCGCCGTGTCCGGGTCGAACAGACCGCGCTCGTAGCGGGCGGCCATCGCCATGCCCACCGCGTTGGCGACACCCTGCCCGAGCGGGCCGGTCGTGGTCTCCACGCCCGGGGTGTGTCCGTACTCCGGGTGCCCCGGGGTGCGGGAGCCCCACGTCCGGAAGGACTCCAGATCGTCCAGCTCCAGGCCGAACCCGGCCAGGTAGAGCTGCGTGTAGAGGGTCAGTGACGAGTGGCCCGCGGACAGCACGAAGCGGTCACGTCCGGTCCAGTCGGGATCCGCCGGGTCGTGCCGCATCACCTTCTGAAAGAGGGTGTACGCGGCAGGCGCCAGACTCATGGCCGTACCGGGATGGCCGTTTCCGACCTTCTGTACGGCATCGGCGGCCAGGACGCGGGCGGTGTCGACGGCCCGCTGGTCCAACTCGGTCCACTCGAGGTCTGTGGTGGTCGGCTTGGTGCTCACCCTGGGTCAGGGCTCCTCTCCACATGTCACGCATGTCGAATGCCGGTGCACTGGGCGCCCACCGGCCGTTGTCGAGCCTACCCCCGTAGGTACGTGCGTTTTTTCGAGTCATTCCAGACTGCCGGGACTCTCCGGGATCCGCCTCCCGACTGGTCCGTTCCGTGTTCGGCAACTGAATACGGAGCCGCTCGTAAGAGTGCTCAATCGAGCTCCGTCGCGCCCGTTGTGCACGCCCGCCTCCCACCCTGGTGCGGCCGCTCCCAACACGACCCCACCCCCGCGAAGGCCGAGGTATAGGCAACGTCTACAGTGGCGTGGTACGCGCGAGCCTTTACGGGGAGTTCACACCCGGGGGCTTGCTGGGATGTCTCTGTCAGGGGTGTGCGTGACGGCCGTCGAATCCCGTCCAGCGGGGGTGCTCGGGACGAGCAGCAGCCCGAGCCACCGGCCGTTCGGGGCCCGTGTGAAGGCGTTCGTGGCGCTGACCAAGCCACGAATCATCGAACTGTTGCTGATCACCACCGTTCCGGTGATGTTCCTGGCCCAGCAGGGTGTACCCGACCTCAAACTGGTCCTGCTCACCTGCCTCGGCGGTTTTCTGTCGGCGGGCGGCGCCAACGCGCTGAACATGTACATCGACCGCGACATCGACGCCCTGATGGAGCGCACCTCGCAGCGCCCGCTGGTCACCGGCATGGTCAGCCCACGCGAGTGCCTGGCCTTCGGGATCACGCTGGCGGTCGTCTCGACCCTGCTGTTCGGGCTGACCGTCAACTGGCTGTCCGCCTGGCTGTCACTCGGAGCGCTCCTTTTCTACGTCGTCGTCTACACGATGATCCTCAAGCGGCGCACCTCCCAGAACATCGTCTGGGGCGGCATCGCCGGCTGCCTCCCGGTGCTCATCGGCTGGTCGTCCGTCACCGACTCCATGTCGTGGGCGCCGGTCATCCTCTTCCTCGTCATGTTCTTCTGGACGCCGCCGCACTACTGGCCGCTGTCCATGAAGGTGAAGGAGGACTACGCGCGCGTGGGCGTGCCGATGCTCCCGGTCGTCGCCTCCAACAAGGTGGTCGCCCGCCAGATCGTCATCTACAGCTGGGTGATGGTCGCGGTCTCGCTGCTGCTCACCCCGCTCGGCTACACGGGCTGGTTCTACACCCTGGTCGCGCTCGGCGCGGGCGGGTTCTGGCTGTGGGAGGCGCACGGTCTTCAGAACCGCGCCAAGGCCGAGGTGACCGGCGGCAAGCTCAAGGAGATGCGGCTGTTCCACTGGTCCATCACCTATGTGTCGCTCCTGTTCGTGGCGGTCGCGGTGGACCCCTTCCTGCGCTAGGGACCGTCCGGCGGATCTTCACGGGCGGGGTACGTGGGCCAAGCCACGTACCCCGCCCGTCGCCGTTTGATCTACCCGTCGGTAGCATCCTGGTCATGGCAGACACGCAGCAGGTTGACGAGACCACCGGCGCCGCCCAGGACGTCAAGGCCGAGCGCAAGGCGGCCAAGCTCGCCCAGCGGATCAACGCCTTCGCCAAGGAGCACGGCGGGACCGAGGGGCACGTCGAGTACATCGGACAGCGCGGCGCCCGGATCGTCCTCGTCGGCGCGGACGGTGCCTGGGGGGACGTGGTGGCGCCCACCTTCACGATTGCCGAAGAGGCCGTGAAGAAGGCCGGGATCACTGTTCACGAGACGTTCGACGGTGAGTTCGCGGCGAAGGTCAAGACGGGGCCGTACGAGTGGAAGAGGATGGCGGGGATTCAGCTTGGGGCGCCGAGTAACGGCTGACAGTATCTGTTATCTGTCACCTGATAGTTGATATCTGTCATCTGATATTTGTCATCTGATTTCCGTCGGCTGTCACTCGTCAGTTGTCATCTGTCGGCTGTCATCCGTCAGCTGTTGGTCCGCCTTGCGCTTCACCAACACCTGACGCCCGCCTCACCCGTTAGGACCTGAAGAACGCAACGGTCCAGTCGCGGGGAGTCCGGATGATCGAAACGCCATCCCTGGTGGACCAGTACTGCCACGGCGTACTGAGGACGGAGCTGGGCCTCGGCACCTTCGAGGCCCACCTCGCCAGAACCGAGGGCCCCCCGGCCCCCGGCACCACCTTCTTCGACACGCAGACCGGCTTCGCGGTACGCCGCTGGTGCCCGCCCCTGCTCGGTCTGGAACCGCACTGTCCGCCCGCCCGCTATCTGGCCCGGCGCCGCGAGCTCGGTGTCCTGGAGTCGGGGCGCAGACTCCTGCGCGGCAGCGGTATCACGACGTATCTCGTCGACACGGGGCTGCCCGGGGACCTGACGGGACCGGGCGAGATGGCCTCGACCGGCGCGGCCCACGCCCATGAGATCGTCCGCCTGGAGCTGCTGGCGGAACAGGTCGCGGACACCTCGGGCACCGTCGAGTCCTTCCTCGCCAATCTCGCCGAGTCCGTCCACGGAGCCGCCGCGAACGCGGTCGCCTTCACGTCGGTCGCGGGGGGACGCCATGGTCTGGCGCTCGCGCCCGAGCCGCCGGGACCGGGAGAGGTGCGGGGCGCGGCGGGCCGCTGGCTCGCGGGCCGCCGGGTGGGCGGGGCGCTGAGCGACCCGGTTCTGCTGCGCCACTTACTGTGGATCGCGGTCGCCTCGGGGCTGCCTCTTCAGCTCCACGCCGGCCTGGGTGAACCCGGTCTGCGCATCGACCGCACCGACCCCGTCCTGCTCACCGACTTCGCCCGTGCCACGGCCGGGCTGGGCACGGATCTCGTCCTCCTGCACGGCTACCCGTACCACCGTCACGCGGCGCACCTCGCCGGGGTCTTCCCGCACGTCTACGCCGACCTGGGTGCCGCGCTGGTGCGTACGGGAGCCCGGGCGGCGGCCGTCCTCTCCGAGATCCTGGAGCTTGCCCCCTTCGGCAAGCTCCTGTTCTCCAGCGGGGCGCACGGTCTGCCCGAACTGCACGTCGTCGGCGCGCGCTTGTTCCGTGAGGCGCTGGCCCGGGTGCTGGGCACCTGGGTCGCCGAGGGCGCCTGGTCGCTGGTGGACGCGCAGCGGGTGGCGGGTCTGATCGCGGCGGGGAACGCGCGGCGGGTGTACGGGGTGGACTGAATCCTCCCTGTGAACGGCTTACGCGCGCGTGAGCGCCGATTCCGCGGCAGGGCCCGGCAGTTCCGCCGCGGCCTCCGGGCGTTCGCGCAGCGACAGCAGGACGCGCAGGGCGCCGATCCACACCAGGCAGGAGCCGAACATGTGGAGGCCGACCAGGGCCTCGGGGAGGTCCGTGAAGTACTGGACGTAGCCGATGACGCCCTGGCCGAGCAGGATCAGGAACAGGTCGCGGGTGCGGTCGAGCGGGCCCTTGGGGGCGTCGACGGCCTTGAGGACGAACCACAGGGCGAAGGTCAGCGTGACCACGATCCAGGCGAGCACGGCGTGCAGTTTGGCGACGGTCTCCCAGTTCACGGCCATGCGTTCGACTTCGCTGGAGTCGCCCGCGTGCGGACCCGCGCCGGTGACCACCGTGCCCACCGCGATCAGCAGGATGGTGGCGGCGACCAGGCACCACACGAGCTGCTGCACCGCCTTGCCGACCAGCGGGCGCGGCTCGGCGGAGCCCTCGCGCGTGCGCTGCCACATCACCGTGGCCACGGTGATGAGCGCCGTGGAGAGCAGGAAGTGCGCGGCGACCGTGTAGGGGTTGAGGCCGACCAGGACGACGATGCCGCCGAGGATCGCGTTGCTCATGACGATCCAGAACTGCGCCCAGCCGAGCCGGGTGAGGTCGCGCCGCCAGGGCTTCTCGGAGCGCGCGGCGATGATCGCCCAGCCGACCGCCGCGCACAGCACGTAGGTCAGCATGCGGTTGGTGAACTCGATGACTCCGTGGAAGCCCATCGCGCTCGTCGCGGTGAGCGAGTCGTCGGTGCACTTGGGCCAGGTCGGGCAGCCGAGGCCCGAACCGGTCAGCCGTACGGCGCCGCCGGTGACCACGATGACCACCGACATGACGAGCGCGGCGAGTGCCGCTCGTCGAATCGTCCGGGAGGTCGGGGTCCAGCGTTCGGCGATGAGGGCGAGCGGGTTGCGCGCGAAGGCTACGGCGTCGGCTCGGGTCACGTTTGGCACGCGCACCATCGTAGGCGGCCGCTTGTGCACGCCTTCACGAGGCCCCCGCACCTACGCAAATCGCCACCTCAGCCCGTCTCGGAGGCGGCCCGTACACCCAGAACACCCGGAGTCACTCCCAGCGGAAGAACTTGCCCGCCGCTCCCAGGCCCACGACCGCCCACACGGCGAGGATCCCGAGGTCGCCCCACGGGAGGCCCGCCCCGTGCTGGAGCACGTCCCGCAGCCCGTCCGAGAGCGCCGAGACGGGCAGCAGGCCGAGCACGTCCTGGGCGCCCGCGGGGAACTTGTCCATCGGGACGATCACACCGCCGCCCACGAGGAGCAGCAGGAAGACCAGGTTCGCGGCGGCGAGCGTCGCCTCCGCCTTGAGCGTGCCGGCCATCAGCAGGCCCAGGCCCGAGAAGGCGGCCGTGCCAAGGATCAGCAGGAGCAGGACGGACAGCGGGTTGCCGTGCGGCGACCAGCCCAGGGAGAAGGCGATCGCCGTCAGCAGGACGACCTGGAGGACCTCCGTGACCAGCACGGACGCCGTCTTCGCGGTCATCAGGCCCCAGCGGGGCAGCGGGGAGGCGGCGAGCCGCTTCAGGACCCCGTAGCGCCGCTCGAAGCCGGTGGCGATGGCCTGCCCGGTGAACGCGGTCGACATCACGGCGAGTGCCAGGATGCCGGGGGCCAGGAAGTCGACCGACTTGCCCTTGCCGGTGTCGATGATGTCGACCGAGCTGAACAGGACCAGCAGGAGCGTCGGGATGATCACCGTGAGGAGGAGCTGCTCGCCGTTGCGCAGCAGCATCTTCGTCTCGAGCGCGGCCTGCGCGCCGATCATCCGGGGCAGGGGGGCCGCCCCCGGCTTCGGGGTGTAGGTACCGGCGGTGGTCACGAACGCAGCTCCTTGCCGGTCAGTTCCAAGAACACGTCTTCCAGGGTGTGGCGTTCGACGGAGATCTTCTCCGGCATCACCCCGTGCTGCGCGCACCAGGACGTGACGGTGGCCAGCAGTTGCGGGTCGATCTTGCCGCCCACCCGGTACGAGCCGGGCGTCAGCTCGTCGGCCGTGCAGTCGGCCGGCAGGGCCTTGAGCAGGGAGCCGACGTCGAGCGCGGGACGGCCGGTGAAGCGCAGGGTGTTCTCGGCGCCGCCGCGGCACAGTTCTTCGGGGGAGCCCTGCGCGATGACCCTGCCCGCGTCGATGATCGCGACGTCGTCGGCGAGTTGCTCGGCCTCGTCCATGTAGTGCGTGGTGAGGATGACCGAGACGCCGTCGGCGCGCAGATCGCGGACGAGGTCCCAGGTGGCGCGGCGGGCCTGCGGGTCGAGGCCCGCGGTCGGCTCGTCGAGGAAGACCAGTTCGGGGCGGCCGACCACGGCCATCGCGAGCGCCAGGCGCTGCTGCTGGCCGCCCGAGAGCCGCCGGTAGGTCGTGCGGCCGCAGCTGTCGAGGCCGAGCCGTTCGATGAGTGCGTCCACGTCCAGGGGGTGGGCGTGGAGCTTCGCCACATGGCGGAGCATCTCGTCGGCGCGGGCACCGGAGTAGACCCCGCCGGACTGGAGCATCACGCCGATGCGGGAGTGGAGTTCCCCGGACTGTCTCACCGGGTCGAGGCCCAGGACGCGTACCGTGCCGGAATCCGGCTTCCGGTACCCCTCGCAGGTCTCGACCGTGGTCGTCTTGCCCGCCCCGTTGGGGCCCAGTACGGCGGTGATGCCCGCCTCGGCCACCAGGTCGAGGCCGTCCACCGCGGTCTTGTCGCCGTACCGCTTCACCAGGGCCTGGACCTGGACCACGGGCTCGCTTCGCATGAGGCGCAAGTCTAGGGAGCCGGTCGGGTGATCGGTCGGGCGGGGTTCAGGAGGCGGTCCTGGGTACGACCCATTCGTCGCGGGGGCGGTGCAGTGCCAGCCAGCGCTCCGCGTACGCCACCGCGTCGGCCACCGGGAACAGGCGTGCGTCGGCCGCGCCCACCCGGCCCCGCAGGACGGGGCGGTCGCGTTCGAAGTCGGAGCCCAGTTCGTCGAAGCGGTCGGAGTCGACGGAGACCTCCGTGACGACCTCCCAGCGGGTCGCTCCCTGCGGGGTGCGCACCGGGCGTCCCACCTCGACGAGCGGGGACGGTATGCGGTATTCGGCGAGGTGGAAGCTGGTGCACGTGTCGTAGCCCGCGCCCAGCAGGAGCACCCGGGCGTCGAGGGTCTCCAGGCGGGCCAGTGGGCTGCGCTCGCCGAGCCGGCAGTCGGGGGCGTGTCCCTCGACGATCCGCGCCGCGCGGGGGCCAAGGGCCGCGAAGGAGGTCTGCGGGTGGGCGCTGCGCAGGGCGCCCGGCCAGGTGCGGACGGTCTCCGGGATCACGCCGACCCCGCGGCTGGGCGTCACGAGGGGGTCGTACGCGGGCATCGTCGCCCGAATGGGGGACCACCACTCCTCGGGTACGGGCGGATTGCTCCACAGCGCCGGATCGGAGAGGTCCCCGGACTGGGTGGGGACCACCAGGGTGCCGTCGGGACCGAGGGCGTCGAGCAGTCCCTGGACGACGGCGACGGCGCCGCCGTTGACCCAGCCGAGGGACCTCAGGGAGGTGTGTGCGAGAAGCGTTTCTCCGGGCTGGACGCCGAGCTCCAGAAGTTGCGCGGCGAGGGTCTCGCGTGTGACGAGTGGGCCGGTCGGAGGGGGTGTCGACATGGTTCCCGAGTCTTGCGGAGAGCTGGTCCCGAAGCCAGTGAATTGATCGATCAAAGATCGTTTCCGCAGGTCACCTTAGGTATACCTAAGTGATGTAGCGCACCGTCCGCCTCCGGGGGTGCGGCTTGTCAGGCTCCAGGGAATTACGCAACAATGGCGTTGTGAAAAACGTTGGCGAGGCTCGGGAGACCCCCACGGGGGCCCCTCAGGAGGAACTCGCGACCGGTGAGCGCTCCACGCGCAACCGTGTCGCGCGGTCCATCCTGGACCACGGCCCGTCGACCGTGGCCGACCTCGCGGGGCGACTGGGCCTGACCCAGGCCGCCGTGCGCCGTCATCTCGACGCACTGGTCGCCGACGACGTGGTGGAAGCACGGGAGCAGCGGGTCTACGGAGCGCGTACGCGCGGCCGTCCCGCCAAGGTGTTCGCCCTGACCGACTGCGGCCGGGACGCCTTCGACCAGTCCTACGACAAGCTCGCCGCGGACGCGATGCGCTGGATCGCGGCGCGCGAGGGCGGGGACGAGGCGGTCGTCGCGTTCGCCCGCGCCCGGATGGCCGCCCAGGCCGAGGCGTACCGCAGGGCCGTCGAGGCCGCCGCGCCGGAGCAGCGCACCGAAGCGCTGGCCAAGGCCTTGAGTGCGGACGGGTACGCTGCTGCAGCGCGTAGCGCACCGGTCGGCGAGCAGCTCTGCCAGCACCACTGCCCGGTCGCTCATGTCGCCGAGCAGTTCCCGCAGCTGTGCGAGGCGGAGACCGAGATCTTCTCCCAGCTGCTCGGCACCCATGTGCAGCGGCTGGCCACCATCGCCCACGGCGACGGTGTGTGCACCACGTTCATCCCCAAGATTTCCAAGATTTCCGAATCTGATTTTCCTAGCCACAACGCATCTGCAAGTACCGCCGGGAGGAACCCCGCATGACGCTCCCCATCGAGGAGACTGCCCACCCTGAGCTCGAGGGTCTGGGTACGTACGAATACGGCTGGGCCGACTCCGACGTGGCCGGTGCCTCTGCCAAGCGCGGTATCAACGAGGACGTCGTCCGCGACATCTCCGCGAAGAAGAGCGAGCCGGAGTGGATGACCAAGCTCCGCCTCAAGGGCCTGCGCCTCTTCGAGAAGAAGCCCATGCCCAACTGGGGCTCGGACCTGTCCGGGATCGACTTCGACAACATCAAGTACTTCGTGCGCTCCACGGAGAAGCAGGCGGAGTCCTGGGAGGACCTGCCCGAGGACATCAAGAACACGTACGACAAGCTCGGCATCCCGGAGGCGGAGAAGCAGCGCCTCGTCGCCGGTGTCGCGGCCCAGTACGAGTCCGAGGTCGTCTACCACCAGATCCGCGAGGACCTGGAGGAGCAGGGCGTCATCTTCCTCGACACCGACACCGCGCTCAAGGAGCACCCAGAGCTCTTCAAGGAGTACTTCGGCACCGTCATCCCGGTCGGCGACAACAAGTTCGCGTCGCTGAACACCGCCGTGTGGTCCGGTGGCTCCTTCATCTACGTGCCGAAGGGCGTGCACGTCGAGATCCCGCTCCAGGCCTACTTCCGTATCAACACGGAGAACATGGGCCAGTTCGAGCGGACGCTGATCATCGTCGATGAGGACGCCTACGTCCACTATGTCGAGGGTTGTACGGCGCCGATCTACAAGTCGGACTCCCTGCACTCCGCGGTGGTCGAGATCATCGTGAAGAAGGGCGCCCGCTGCCGCTACACGACCATCCAGAACTGGTCGAACAACGTCTACAACCTGGTCACCAAGCGCGCCGTGGCGTACGAGGGCGCGACCATGGAGTGGATCGACGGCAACATCGGCTCCAAGGTCACCATGAAGTACCCGGCCGTCTACCTGATGGGCGAGCACGCCAAGGGTGAGACCCTCTCCATCGCCTTCGCGGGCGAGGGCCAGCACCAGGACGCGGGCTCCAAGATGGTCCACATGGCGCCCAACACGTCGTCGAACATCGTGTCGAAGTCCGTGGCGCGCGGTGGCGGTCGTACGTCCTACCGCGGTCTGGTCGAGATCGGCGAGGGCGCCCACGGCTCGAAGTCGAACGTGCTGTGCGACGCGCTGCTCGTCGACACCATCTCCCGTTCCGACACCTACCCGTACGTCGACGTCCGTGAGGACGACGTGTCCATGGGTCACGAGGCGACGGTCTCCAAGGTCTCCGAGGACCAGCTCTTCTACCTGATGAGCCGCGGTCTGACGGAGTTCGAGGCGATGGCGATGATCGTGCGCGGCTTCGTGGAGCCGATCGCCAAGGAGCTGCCCATGGAGTACGCGCTTGAACTCAACCGGCTGATCGAGCTGCAGATGGAAGGCGCGGTCGGCTAAGACCCGCCGCCCGGAAAGCAGCTGGTGGCCCGCCCCTTCCGGCGGGCCCGAGGATCTCAACCGACGCAGGAAAGAGAGCAGACCGACAGCCATGGCTGAGGCTCAGAACATCCCGGTGGGTTCCACCACCGCCGGACAGATCGCGGTGGCCGCCGAGTCGACCGTCGCCACGCGCATGAGCGCGCCCCCGTCCTTCGACGTGGCGGACTTCCCGGTCCCCCACGGTCGCGAGGAGGAGTGGCGGTTCACCCCGCTGGAGCGCCTGCGCGGGCTGCACGACGGGACCGCGGTCGCGAACGGCGACGGCCTGAAGGTCGACGTGGAGGCGCCCGCGGGTGTCGTCGTGGAGACCGTCGGCCGTGACGACGCGCGCCTCGGCCGGGCGGGCACCCCGGTGGACCGCGTCGCCGCCCAGGCGTACTCCGCGTTCGAGAAGGCCGGCGTGATCACCGTCCCCAAGGAGACGGTGCTCACCGAGCCCATCCGGGTCGCGGTGCACGGCGAGGGCGGGGTCGCCTTCGGCCACCAGGTCGTGGAGCTCGGAGCCTTCGCCGAGGCCGTCGTCGTCATCGACCACACCGGTGACGCCGTGCTCGCCGCCAACGTCGACTACATCCTGGGCGACGGCGCCAAGCTCACCGTCGTCTCCGTCCAGGACTGGGACGACAAGGCCGTGCACGTGGGCCAGCACAACGCGCTGATCGGCCGGGACGCCACGTTCAAGTCGTTCGTGGTCACCTTCGGCGGCGACCTCGTGCGCCTGCACCCGCGCGTGGCCTACGCCGGCACCGGTGGTGAGGCCGAGCTGTTCGGTCTGTACTTCACGGACGCGGGCCAGCACCAGGAGCACCGTCTGCTGGTCGACCACAACACCCCGCACTGCAAGTCGAACGTCGCCTACAAGGGCGCGCTCCAGGGCGACGGCGCGCACGCCGTGTGGATCGGTGACGTCCTCATCGAGGCCAAGGCCGAGGGCACGGACACGTACGAGATGAACCGCAACCTGGTTCTGACCGACGGCGCCCGCGTCGACTCCGTGCCGAACCTGGAGATCGAGACCGGCGAGATCGTCGGCGCCGGACACGCCTCCGCGACCGGCCGCTTCGACGACGAGCAGCTCTTCTACCTGATGGCCCGCGGCATCCCCGCCGACGAGGCCCGCCGACTGGTGGTCCGCGGCTTCTTCGCCGGGCTCGTGCAGCAGATCGGTGTCGACGACATCGAAGAGCGGCTTCTCGTGAAGATCGACGAGGAGCTGGAGGCGTCGGTCTGATGACTGCCTCGTCGACGTTCGTACGCGCCTGTGGGCTGAGCGAGCTGGAGGAGGACACCCCGAAGCGGGTGGAACTCGACGGCACGCCGGTCTCGGTCGTGAAGACCGAGGGGGAGGTGTTCGCGATCAACGACATCTGCTCGCACGCGAACGTCTCGCTCTCCGAGGGCGAGGTGGAGGACTGCCAGATCGAATGCTGGCTGCACGGCTCCGCGTTCGACCTGCGCACCGGCAAGCCGTCCGGCCTTCCCGCGACGCGCCCCGTCCCCGTATACCCCGTAAAGATCGAAGGGGACGACGTACTCGTCTCCCTCACCCAGGAGTCCTGAGGAACCCATGGCAACGCTTGAAATCCACGACCTGCACGTCACCGTCGAGGCCGACAACGCCACGAAGGAGATCCTCAAGGGCGTCGACCTGACCGTGAAGCAGGGCGAGACGCACGCCATCATGGGCCCCAACGGCTCCGGCAAGTCGACCCTCGCCTACTCCCTCGCGGGCCACCCGAAGTACACGATCACCGGCGGCACCGTCACCCTCGACGGCGAGGACGTCCTGGAGATGTCCGTCGACGAGCGCGCCCGCGCGGGCCTGTTCCTGGCGATGCAGTACCCGGTCGAGATCCCCGGTGTCTCGGTCTCCAACTTCCTGCGCACCTCCGCCACGGCCGTCCGCGGCGAGGCCCCCAAGCTGCGCACCTGGGTGAAGGAGGTCAAGGAGACCATGGAGCGCCTCTCCATGGACCCCTCCTTCGCCGAGCGCAACGTGAACGAGGGCTTCTCCGGCGGTGAGAAGAAGCGCCACGAGATCCTCCAGCTGGAGCTGCTCAAGCCGAAGATCGCGATCCTCGACGAGACCGACTCCGGCCTGGACGTCGACGCCCTGCGCGTCGTCTCCGAGGGCGTCAACCGCGTCCGCGAGACCGGCGAGGTCGGCACCCTGCTGATCACGCACTACACGCGCATCCTGCGCTACATCAAGCCCGACTTCGTCCACGTCTTCTCCGGCGGCCGCATCGTCGAGTCCGGCGGCGCCGAGCTGGCCGACAAGCTGGAGAACGAGGGCTACGAGGCTTATGCGAAGCATGAAGTCGACATGAAGGGTGGCGCATCCGCGTGACACAGCTGCCGGGCCTCCTCGACACCGAGGCGATCCGCAAGGACTTCCCCATCCTGGACCGTCAGGTCCACGACGGCAGGAAGCTCGTGTACCTGGACAACGCGGCGACCTCGCAGAAGCCGCGCCAGGTGCTGGACGCCCTGAGTGAGTACTACGAGCGCTACAACGCCAACGTCCACCGCGGTGTGCATGTGCTCGCCGAGGAGGCCACGGCGCTGTACGAGGGCGCGCGCGACAAGGTCGCCGCGTTCATCAACGCGCCGAGCCGCGACGAGGTGATCTTCACCAAGAACGCCTCCGAGTCGCTCAACCTCGTGGCCAACATGCTCGGCTGGGCCGACGAGCCCTACCGGGTCGACCACGAGACCGAGATCGTCATCACCGAGATGGAGCACCACTCCAACATCGTGCCGTGGCAGCTGCTGGCGCAGCGCACGGGCGCGAAGCTGAAGTGGTTCGGTCTCACCGACGACGGCCGCCTCGACCTGTCGAACATCAACGAGATCATCACCGAGAAGACGAAGATCGTCTCCTTCGTGCTGGTGTCGAACATCCTGGGCACCGTGAACCCGGTCGAGGCCATAGTCCGCCGCGCCCAGGAGGTCGGCGCGCTGGTCTGCATCGACGCCTCGCAGGCCGCGCCGCACATGCCGCTGGACGTCCAGGCCCTCCAGGCCGACTTCGTGGCCTTCACCGGCCACAAGATGTGCGGTCCGACGGGCATCGGCGTGCTGTGGGGCCGCCAGGAGCTCCTGGAGGACCTGCCTCCGTTCCTGGGCGGCGGCGAGATGATCGAGACGGTGTCGATGCACTCGTCGACGTACGCCCCGGCGCCGCACAAGTTCGAGGCGGGCACCCCGCCGATCGCGCAGGCGGTCGGCCTCGGCGCGGCGATCGACTATCTGAACGCGATCGGCATGGACAAGATCCTCGCCCATGAGCACGCGCTCACCGAGTACGCGGTGAAGCGGCTCGGCGAGGTCCCCGACCTGCGGATCATCGGCCCGACCACGGCCGAGGACCGCGGCGCCGCGATCTCGTTCACCCTGGGTGACATCCACCCGCACGACGTGGGCCAGGTCCTGGACGAGCAGGGCATCGCGGTCCGGGTCGGACACCACTGCGCACGCCCGGTCTGCCTGAGGTACGGAATTCCTGCGACCACGCGAGCGTCGTTCTATCTGTACTCCACGCCGGCTGAGATCGACGCACTGGTGGACGGCCTGGAGCACGTCCGGAACTTCTTCGGCTGAGGGGCTGGCTGAGACGTGAAGCTTGATTCGATGTACCAGGAAGTCATCCTGGACCACTACAAGCACCCCCATGGGCGAGGCTTGCGGGATGGCGATGCCGAGGTGCACCACGTCAACCCGACGTGCGGCGACGAGATCACGCTGCGCGTGAAGTACGACGGCGAGCAGATCGCGGACATCTCGTACGAGGGGCAGGGCTGCTCCATCAGCCAGGCCTCGGCGTCCGTGCTGAACGAGCTCCTCGTCGGCAAGGACGTGTCCGAGGGGCAGAAGATCCAGGAGACCTTCCTGGAGCTGATGCAGTCCAAGGGCAGGATCGAGCCCGACGACGCGATGGAGGAGGTGCTGGAGGACGCGGTCGCGTTCGCCGGTGTCTCCAAGTACCCGGCCCGGGTCAAGTGCGCCCTCCTGAGCTGGATGGCATGGAAGGACGCGACGGCCCAGGCTCTGGGCGAGAGCGCCGAGAGGAAGACGGCATGAGCGAGAACGAGACCCTGACGATGAAGCCGGCCTCGGAGGAAGAAGTCCGTGAGGCGCTGTACGACGTCGTCGACCCCGAGCTGGGCATCGACGTCGTCAACCTCGGCCTGATCTACGGCATCCACATCGACGACGCGAACATCGCGACGATCGACATGACCCTGACGTCCGCGGCCTGCCCGCTCACCGACGTCATCGAGGACCAGGCCAAGTCCGCCACGGACGGCATCGTCAACGAGCTGCGCATCAACTGGGTCTGGATGCCGCCGTGGGGCCCGGACAAGATCACGGACGACGGGCGTGAGCAGCTTCGGGCGCTCGGGTTCAACGTCTGAGTCCGCGCACACCCTCGCACACGTCTGTGGCCCCCGGCGGTTCGCCGGGGGCCACAGGTGTTCCTGCGTTCAGGACCAGCCGTTCACCACACGGAACGCCGAGTCCGCGCGGAAGAGCTGACTGTTGTCGTCTCTGTCCAGGCGGAGCTGGAAGTTGCGGTGGCGCAGATAGCGGCCCGGGTAGTTGATCGACTCCAGCATGACGGCGCCGGTGTACGGGGACGTCCGCGGGCAGAAGGTGGCGTCGTTCCGGAAGAGGTCGGAGCCGTCGTTGCGCTCGGCGCGCAGAAAGAAGTTGCGGTGGCGCAGATAGGCGCCGTCGGCGGTGGTGAAGGAGTAGCAGTTGGAGTTGCCGAGTCCCGCCACCACCTTGAAGCTCGCGTCCTGCTTGGTCGAGCCCGAACTGCCCGAATCCACCGGATCGAGCCGTACGAAGCCGTTGCTCAGATGCCAGTAGCGGTTCGGGTAGTTGACCGACTGGAGCGACTTCCGCGAGGAGACGGGCTTGGACTCGGGAGGCTTGCTGGACGAGGCGGTCTTCGACGGCTCGGTGGTGCCGGCGACGGGCTTGTCGTCGGACCCCTGTTCCGAGGGCCCCGGCGAGGCCGAGTCCGACGCGGTGGAGGTGGAGCCGGAGTGCCGCGGGGAGGACAGGGCGTTCTTGCCTGCCGGGGCCGTGGTGCTGCCGTCGGCCGAGGCGGAGAAGCCGGGTATGAACGGGACGTCGGTGTCGGAGGCGGTGTGGTCCGCCCGGTTCTTCGACGCGGCGTCAGTGTTGCTGTCCAGTACGGCGATCGCGGTCGCGGTGGCGATGAGTACCGCCACCGCGAGTCCGCCGGCCATCCACAGCCGCCGGGTTCCGGGCAGTCGTCCCTCGTCCGGGAACTCCCCGGACTCCCAGGGCACCGGCGGCTCGACGAAGGGAGGCAGTTCCGCAGGATAGGGAGTGCCTTGGGGGGTGGGGCGCCAGGCGGGTTCCTCCGAAGTGGGCACGGGCTGGTCGGGCCCGGGCTCGGGTTCGGACTCTGGCGTTGTTTCTGGCATGCGCGTTCCTCCAGCGTCGCCCAAGGCGCACGCGGATTCGTCTACTGGTCTCAGCACAAGAGGGGGCGCAGGCACACGGAACGGCGGTAGCCGTGGAAACCCGGTGCGCGACTGGTGAAACAGTAGTGGACTTGGTGACTTCTGAGCAGCCGTTTCCCCACTGATCCCCATGGCCCCGCGGGGATTCATGGGGGTTCATGGGATTTCATGGGCGTGGTGGCTTCACATTGCATTCTCGGTGTGATCCAAGTCCGGGCTCATCGGGGCGCGACAGCGTGAGGTCGTGTCCGCTTCTGTGCAACCCACCCCCACACGTCCGGTGTTCGTCCTCGGCTGCCCCCGCTCGGGAACCACGCTTCTCCAGCTGATGCTGCACGCGCATCCACGGATCGCCCTGCCGCCCGAAACGCTCCCCCATAGCCTTAAGGGCATGGGGGGGACCCCCATCGTGCTCCCCGCCTACGAAGGACGGCTGGCGTTCGGCGATCTGGCGGAGCGCGACAACCGGGCCGGGCTCGCGCGCTGGATCACGGGCCGCAGGGAGACCCGCTTCCACGAGCCCCAGCGCACCTTGCCGAGGAGCACGGCAAGGTGCGCTGGGGCGACAAGCGGCCCGCGTACGCCCTGCACGTGGCGGAGATCCTGCGGCTGTTCCCCGACGCGCAGTTCGTCCACCTCGTACGGGACGGCCGGGACTGCGTCGCCTCGCTGCTCCGGATGCCCTGGTGGCACCGGGGATTCCATGAGGCCGTGGCCACCTGGGCACAGGTCGTGGACACCACCCGCAAGTACGCGCGCGAACTGGGCCCGGACAGCTGGTACGAACTTCGCTTCGAGGACCGTCTGGCCGATCCCGCGGGTCAACTCCGGGGCGTGTGCGGGTTCCTGGGCGAGGAGTACGCCCCAGGGATGACCGAACCGCACCGCGTCGCCGGCATGGCCGTACCCGCCCGCAAGACCTGGCACCGGCGCACCCGCGGCGCACTGGACACCTCCCGGGCGGGCACCTGGACCACCGCTCTGACGCCCGGTCAAATACGACTGAGCGAGGCCGTGTTGGGCGAACGGCTGACCTCGTACGGCTACGAACTCGCCGGAGCCGTCCGCCCCGACCCCGCCGAACTGCTGCGCTACCGGCGGGTGGAGGTGCTGCGCCGGGCCGCCCACGCCAAGCGGCGGACGCTCGACCGCCTGGCGCGGGTACGCGAACCGGGGCCGGTGGCCTGCCGGCCGGCCACGGGGTGAGCTGGGGCGAGGGGCCCGCGCTCCTTGTGTACGTGCGTACGCATCGATGCGTACACTCGTACACATGGGATACGCACTGCTCGCCGGAGCCATCGCCTCCGAGGTGGCCGCCACGACCGCCATGAAGTACAGCGAGGGCTTCAGCAGGCTCTGGCCCTCGCTGGTGACCGTCCTCGGATACGTCATCGCCTTCGTGCTGCTCGCGCAGTGCCTTAAGACCGTCCAGGTCGGCACGGCCTACGCGATCTGGGCCGGCGCCGGCACCGCCGTCATCGCCGCGATCGGCATGGTGTTCCTCGGCGAGGCGCTCAACCTCACCAAGGTCGCCGGGATACTGCTGATCATCGGCGGGGTCGTGGTGCTGAACCTCGGCGGGGCCCACTGATGGCGGCGCGCCGCTACGACCCCGAGCGGCGGCAGCGGATCATCGACGCGGCGATCCGGGTCGTGGGCGCCAAAGGACTCGCCGGGCTGAGCCACCGCACCGTCGCCGCCGAGGCCGATGTGCCGCTCGGCTCCACCACGTACCACTTCAAGACCCTCGACGAGCTCATGGTCGCCGCGCTGCGCCAGGCGAACGAGGGCTTCGCCAAGGTGATCGCCGCGCGCGGCGCGCTGGAGGACCCCCGGGCCGACCTCGCCGGTGAACTCGCCGGGCTGATGGGCGAGTGGCTCGCGGGCGACCGTACGGGGGTGGAGCTGGAGTACGAGCTCTACCTCGCGGCGTTGCGCCGACCCGCCCTGCGCCCCGTCGCCGCCGAATGGGTCCAGGACCTCGCCGCACCCCTCGCCCGCCGTACCGACCCCGTCACCGCGAGGGCGCTGGTGGCGCTGGTGGACGGGATCTGTCTGCAGGTGCTGCTGACGGGGGCCTCGTACGACGAGGGGTATGCGCGGGAGGTGCTGGGGCGGGTGATCGGCTGAGTGGGAGGGGCCGGGGCGGGGCACGCGCGGGGGTGCGAGGGCGGGGTCCTGCCGGGCGTCCCGCGGAGGGGCGTACGGGGCGCCCGGCACGTGAGATGGCGGGTGCACCGGTTCGCTCGTGCGCCCCGGGCCACGTTAGGTTTCACCCATGACCGACACGACTGCTACTCGCACCACCGGCGCCGTCGCCGCCGGCCTCGCCACCCTCACGGCCGACGGCACCGTCCTCGACACCTGGTTCCCCGCGCCCGAGCTGACCGCCGAACCCGGCCCGGCCGGCACCGAGCGGCTGTCCGCCGAGCGTGCCGTCGAGCTGCTCGGCGAAGGCGCCGCCAAAGCCATCGGGCCCGACGCCCGCCGGGGCGTCGAAGTGGTCGCGGTCCGCACGGTCATCGCCTCACTGGACGAGAAGCCGATCGACGCGCACGACGCCTACCTGCGCCTGCACCTGCTCTCGCACCGCCTCGTGAAGCCGCACGGCCAGAGCCTGGACGGCATCTTCGGTCACCTCGCCAACGTCGCCTGGACCTCGCTCGGCCCGGTCGCGGTGGACGACGTCGAGAAGGTGCGCCTCAACGCCCGCGCCGAGGGCCTGCACCTCCAGGTGACGTCCATCGACAAGTTCCCGCGCATGACGGACTACGTCGCCCCCAAGGGCGTCCGGATCGCCGACGCCGACCGCGTCCGGCTCGGCGCGCACCTCGCCGAGGGCACCACCGTGATGCACGAGGGCTTCGTGAACTTCAACGCGGGCACGCTCGGCACGTCGATGGTCGAGGGCCGCATCTCGGCCGGTGTCGTGGTCGGCGACGGCTCCGACATCGGCGGTGGCGCCTCCACCATGGGCACCCTGTCCGGCGGTGGCAATGTCCGCATCACCATCGGCGAGCGCTGCCTGATCGGCGCCGAGGCGGGCGTCGGTATCGCCCTCGGCGACGAGTGCGTGGTCGAGGCGGGGCTGTACGTCACCGCGGGCACCCGCGTGACCATGCCCGACGGGCAGATCGTCAAGGCCCGCGAGCTGTCCGGTGCGTCGAACATCCTCTTCCGCCGTAACTCGGTGACCGGAACCGTCGAGGCGCGGCCGAACAACGCGGTGTGGGGCGGCCTGAACGAGATTCTGCACAGCCACAACTGATCAGCGGCGGCCGTGACCTGCGGCCGCCCTCTCGATCAACGCCCTGACCTGCTGCCGAGCTGTCGGCGGCTGTCGACGCTGGTCACCATCGAGCGCCCTCCCACGGCCCCAGGACGGCCGGGAGGGCGCTCGCTGCCACTCCAGGCACCCGTCCTCATGCCTGCGCCGGCTCGACCTCAGCGGTGCCGGAGCGGCTCGGCCGACACCGCACGCGGATCTTTCAACGCCGCGTACGCGCGCTCGACCTCGCCCAGGTACTGCTCCAGGCGGAAGCGAGCCTCCTCGACCACCTTGCCATCGAGGCCCGGGTACATCAGGCCGGACCAGATGACCGTCTCGCCCCGGAGCCGGACCCGGATGGTCAGCATGTCCGGCCCTGGCTCGGGCTGCTCCTGGGCCGCCACGGCCACCGTGCGCGGCGTATCCGTCGGACACAGCGGTCCGCCCGGGCGGAGCAGCCGCCTCGGATCGAGGCCGGCCATTCTGCCGTCGCTGCGCGCGACCACGTCGAGGCCGTCGACGAAGAGGTACGTGTGCACGGCAGCACACGCCGGCGGCCCAGGACACGCGCTGATGAGCAGCGTGCTCGCCGCGCCATCGCTCGGCCCGTCGGGCACGGTGGCCCTCAGTTCGCGCGGGGACCTACGCGGCATTGGCCTGATGTGACGTCATGGGCTGATCTCCGCCTACCTCTCAGGTCATCGACCGGGGTGTGCCCGCATGCCAGGCTTCCAGCGTACGGAGCCCGACCGAGTGGAAGGACCACCATGCCCGCCTACGCCATTGCTCACCTGCAAGAGGCTGCCGCGCACCCGGAGATCGCCGAGTACATCGAACGCATCCCCACCACCTTCGAGCCGTACGGCGGACGCTTTCTCGTGCACGCCGCGCAGCACGAGGTGAAGGAGGGCAGCTGGCCCGGGCACGTCGTCGTGATCGGGTTCCCGGGGATCGCCGAAGCGCGGGCCTGGTGGGACTCACCCGCATACCAGGAGATCGCACCGCTGCGGTCGCGGCACATCGACGGCGAGATCATCCTGGTCGAAGGAGTCCCCGAGGGCTACGACCCGACCGCCACCGCAAAGGCGATGCGGGAGGCCCTGCCTGCGGAGCAGCCCTCGGGCACCGAGGGTTCGTCACCGGGTGCGGGGAAGGGTTTCGTCAGCTCGTGAGGACGACGAGTTGCCGGGTCGCTCGGGTCATCGCGACATAGCGGTCGACCGCTCCTTCGATGCCCTCGCCGAACGCCTCCGGGTCGATGAGGACGACCAGGTCGAACTCGAGCCCCTTCGACAGCTCCGGGGTCAGCGAACGGACACGGGACGTCGGCCGGAATGAGGGGTCACCGATGACGCAGGCGATCCCGTCGGCGTGCGTGGCGAGCCAGGTGTCGAGGACCGAACCCAGATTCGCGGCGGATCCGTGGACGACGGGAACGCCGCCGCTGCGGATGGAGGTCGGCACATTGGCGTCCGGGAGCACGGCCCGGATGACCGGCTCGGCCTCCGCCATGATCTCTTCCGGCGTCCGGTAGTTGACGCTCAGGGAGGCCGACTCGATCCGGTCGAGCCCGATCCGCTCGAGCCGCTCCCGCCACGACTCCGTGAACCCGTGCCTGGCCTGGGCGCGGTCCCCGACGATGGTGAAGCTCCGGGACGGGCACCGCAGCATCAGCATCTGCCACTCCGCGTCGGTCAGCTCCTGGGCCTCGTCCACGACGATGTGCGCGAACGGGCCCGCCAGCAGGTCCGGTTCGGTGCCGGGCAGCGCGCTCTCGTCGACCAGGGTGTCGCGCAGGTCCTGCCCGTGCAGCATGCCCAGCGCGCCCTCGCTCTCGTCGATCACGACGTTCTGCAGCAGGCTGTCGATGACGTCGGCCCTGCGCGCGCGTTCGGCGGCCACGGCGGCTTCGCCGCGACGCTTGCGCCGCGCCGCCTCCGGGTCGCCGAGCCGCTGCCGTGCCGCGTCGAGGAACGGCAGGTCGGACACCGTCCAGGCCTGGGCGTCCGCGCGCTGCAGCTTCCGGACCTCGTCGGGGCCGAGCCAGGGTGCGCACGTGCGCAGGTAGGCGGGTACCGACCACAGATCTGAGACGAGGTCGGCCGCTTCGAGCAGCGGCCACGCGCGGTTGAAGGCCAGGAGCAGCTCCCTGTTCCGCCGCAGCGACGTGCGGAGCAGGTCCGCCGAGACGTCGTCGTCATGCGCCGAGGCGTCGTCGTGCCTGTCCACCAGGATCGCGAGCAGCTCCTCCCAGACCTGGTCGCGGGCCTCGTTGTGCGGAGTACCGGGTTCCGCCGCTTCGAACGCCATGGCCCAGTCGTCGGCGCTCAGCCAGATGTCGGACCAGTGGGTCGTGACCGTCATCCCCTTGGCGGGCGGCTCCTCGTAGAACCTGACGGCCGTCTCGATCGCCTTCACCAGGTTCGCGGACGACTTCAGGGCGGCCACGTCCGGGTCGGCCTCGATCGTCGCCGCGGCCCCCTCGGCGACCAGGTCCCGCAGGACGCATGTCTGCACGCCCTCCTCTCCGAGGCTGGGCAGGACGTCGGCGACGTAGGCCAGGTAGGGCCGGTGCGGGCCGACGAACAGCACGCCGCCCCGGCGGTGACCGAGGCGCGGGTCGGAGTGGAGGAGGTAGGCGGAGCGGTGCAGGGCGACGACCGTCTTGCCTGTACCCGGGCCGCCGTCGACGACGAGAGCGCCGCGTGATCCCGCGCGGATGATGGCGTCCTGGTCGGCCTGGATGGTGCCGAGCACGTCCCGCATCCGCCCCGACCGGTCGCCGCCCAGGCTGGCGATGAAGGCGGACTGGTCGTCGAGCGCGGCGTGCCCGGCGAACCCGTCAGAGGTGAACACCTCGTCCCAGTAGTCGCCGATCCGGCCGCGCGTCCAGCGATACCTGCGGCGGCTCGCCAGCCCCATCGGGTTGGCGTGGGTGGCTCCGAAGAACGGCTCGGCGGCGGGGGAGCGCCAGTCGGTCAGCAGCCGACGACCCGTGCTGTCCGTGAGGCCGAGTCGTCCGACGTACAGGGGCTCGGGGCTGTCCGCGCCGACCATGCGCCCCAGGCACAGGTCCAGACCGAAGCGACGCAGAGCGCGCAGGCGGGCGGTCAGCCGGTGGATTTCCATGTCCCGGTCCATCGCCTGCCGGCCGAGGCCGCCGGGCGCCCTGCGCGCGGCGTCGAGGTGTTCGGTCAGCTCGGCGATCGACTGCTCCAGGCACTCCGCGAGGGCCGCGAAGTGCCGCTCGTCGCCGGCGATCAGTGTCGGGTCGGCCTTGGCAGAGAGGCGGCCGGGAAGGTCGAACGCGCTGGTGGTCAGGGGGTTCACGTCGTTGGCTCCGAATGCTGCGAAGGTGAGGTCGCTCGTGACCCTTGCGCGTGGCAAGGCGTGTGGACCGGCGTGTGCGGGTTCTTGTGTGCGGGGTTCTGACGGGGCGGTCCCGTGGGGTTCATGCGGACATGCGGCGCTACGGACTCCTCGTCGATTCCGGCCTCGGCCGGAGATTCTGCGGCACGACGGGGGCCTTGCCGCAAGCCCCCCGGTGCGCTATAAGTTGAGAGTGGCAAGGAGTGGGTCATCACCTCCTTGCCTTTTCTCTTGTCGCCTTTCTCTTTCATCCGCGTGGAATTGATCGTGGCCCCGGGGCATAGCGGCGGGCGGTCACACGCGTCACAAGGGGGTACAGGGGCGGGCCGTGAGGGCCGTCGGAGCAGACCCCCGGGGAAGACGCAGGTGACGATGGATGCCGAAGCGCGGAAGAGCTTCCGGGAGTTCGTGGCGAATCGGTCGTCCACGCGGTTGAGGACGGCCGTGCTGCTCAGCTGCGGCGACCGGCACGCCGCCGAGGATCTGCCGCAGAACGCCCTGCGAGGTGCCGCCCGGCGACGGCCGCGGCCTCAACGACCGCCAGGACTTCGGCTTCAGCCACGACGGAAGCCTGGTCCACACCGGGTTCACCACGACACCGGGCCAGTACTTCTACGACTTCCGGGGCCACCAGGTTCCGGCACCCGCGAACGAGAAGCACCTGCCCTGGTACGTCGACGCGCGGCTGTCCCCGGACGGCAGGCGCGCCGCGGGCGACTTCGCGGGCGGCAAGAAAGCCACCGCCTCCGCGATCCTGGACCCCGTCACCGGCAGGCGGATCACGACCGTACGCGGGCAGCAACTGCTCGCCTGGGTCGACAACAAGCGCCTGATCGCCTGGGACATCACGCCGGGCTCGAACGAGTTCCACAACCGGCTCGTGGTCGTCGCCCCGGGCAGCGGCAAGGAGGTACCGCTGAGCGGATTCCGGGGCGGCCAGGACGGTGCCGCCGGGCGCTGGACACCGGTCTTCGCCAGGCGCTGATCAGGCGGCCGCCAACTCCTCGTACGCCGCCAGCAGTCCGTCGGCCACCTCTCGGCCGGCGGGCCGCAGCGGCGGGCGGACCGGACCCGCGGGCAGGCCGAGCCGGGCGAGCAGGGCCTTGGCCGTGACCGTGCCGGGCAGGCCCGACGCCATCATCGACTCGATGAGCGGGACAGCGCGTTGTTGCCGGCGGGCCGCCTCCGCCGTGTCCCCCGCCTCGAACGCGTCGAGGATCGCGCGCAAGGGGCCCGGGGCGGCGTTCGCCACCGTGCTGATGTACCCGGTTCCGCCGACCGCCCGCAGCGCGAGCACCTGCTCGTCGCAGCCCGCGTAGTACGCCAACTCCGTGCGGGCCAGCACCTTCTGGGTGCCGAGGAGGTCGTACGCGCAGTCCTTGACGGCCACGATCCGGGGGTGCTCGGCGAGCCGGATCAGGGTGTCGGGCTCGATGCGGGTGCCGGTGCGGCCGGGAATGTCGTACAGCGTGAGCGGCAGTCCGGTGGCGTCGGCGATCTCCCGGAAGTGGGCCTCGACGGCGTCCTGCGGAGGCCTGCTGTAATACGGCGTCACGACCAACAGGCCGTCCGCGCCCGCCTTTTCGGCCGCCAGGGCCAGTTCGACGGTGTGCCGCGTGTCGGCGGTGCCGACCCCCGCGACGATCACGGCCCGGTCGCCGACCGCCTCGCGCACGGCGCGTACGAGCGCGGACTTCTCGGCGTCGGTCGTGGTCGGGGACTCGCCCGTGGTGCCGGACAGGACCAGGCCGTCGCAGCCCGCGCGGACCAGCCGGTCGGCGAGCCGCCCCGCCCCGTCGAGGTCGAGCGCGCCCGCCTCGGTGAAGGGCGTGACCATCGCACAGAGCGCACGGCCGAAGGGAGGAGTGGGGGAAGAAGCGGGCGGAGGGGCGGAGGGGGCCGAGGTCGTCATACGCGTTAGTCTCGGCAACTCCACTGTGAAGCTCCACTTAATTCTTCTACGAGGTAAAGAGAAGCGCTGCTACCATGTGGCCGCTTTCGCGAGGCCCTGGTGCCAACCCGGCCCCTCATGGGTCACCATGGCGGGGACGGAAGTCGACGGCAGATCGCGGGAGGCGTCATGAGGCTGGGCAAGGCACTCGCCACCGGAGTCGCGGAAGAGCGGACTCGCGCGGACGAAGACAATCCCCACCTTCCCGAGGAGCTTCCCGAAGCGATCGAGGAGCTGGAGGCGTCCGCGCCCGAAGAGGTCCCGGTCGCCCGATGAGGCTGCGGCTCCCCGAGGAACGCCCGACGGAGCCGCCGACCGGATACAAGATCGCCCACCCGGTGCTGTCCCAGGACGGCACCCGGGCCGGGTTCACCGGCGTCTCCCTGGGCGGCGCGGTGCCGTACGGAGTGCTGGACGAGGCGCGCTGCGTCTACGGACTGCGGCACCGGGCGCCGCACCGCCGCTGCGACTGCGGCTTCCACTGCGTGCACGACTCGGCCACGGCCGAGGCCATGCTCTGTACCGCCGAGCACCGGGCGGCCGTCCTCCTGGAGGTCTCCGTCCTCGGCGCCTACATCCGCTTCGAACAGGGGTTCCGCTACGCCCGCCAGCGGGTGCGGAGCGCGACGGTCGGTTCCTGCGCCTGCGGCGCGGTGGCCGCCGCGCTCGCCGACGCGGGCTGGGGGCGCCCCGGCTGGCGCGCCCTCGCGGCGGCCTGCGCGGGCTGCGTACGCGGTCGTACGTCCCTGTCGTTGGCGGGGTTCGTGCGGCTGGCCGGTGACGGGCTGCGGGTCCGCGCCGGGAGCGGGGCCGTGGTCGGGGATCTGCCCGCCGGGCTCGGGGTGTCCGAACTCGTGGCCGAGGCGGCACTGCTGCAGGCCCGGCTGGACTGGTTCCAGACCCAACTGGCACGTCTCGACGAGGGCGGGCCGCAGGGCTGAGTCGCCTTCTCCGACGACTGTTCCCCGACGACTTGACTCGTCTGGACAGAAAAAGTTTTCGGTGGGACGGTGGAGTCATGTTGGACGTGACCGTGATCGAGGACGCCGAGGCAGCCGCCGTCTCGCTTGACCCCATACGGGCCCGGCTGCTGGCCGAGCTGGCCACCGGGCCGGCGTCGGCCGCCATGCTGGCCGGAAAGGTCGGACTGCCGCGGCAGAAGGTGAACTACCACCTGAAGGCGCTGGAGCGGCACGGCCTGGTCGAGCTCGCGGGCGAGCGCCGCAAGGGCAATGTCACCGAGCGGCTGATGCGCGCGACCGCGGCGTCGTACGTCATCTCGCCGCTCGCCCTCGCCGCCGTGCAGCCCGACCCGGACCGCTTCCGGGATCAGCTCTCGGCCCGCTGGCTGCTCGCCGTCGGCGCCCGGCTGGTCCGGGACGTGGGGGCGCTGATCACCGGCGCGGCGAAGGCCCGCAAGCGGCTCGCCACCTACGCGCTCGACGGTGAGGTGACCTTCGCCTCCGCCGCCGACCGGGCCGCGTTCATCGAGGAGCTGACGCAAGGCGTCGGCGCGCTCATCCGCAAGTACCACGACGGGAACGCGGAGGGCGGGCGCGACCACCGGATCGTCGTCGCCGTCCACCCGACGCTCAAGCCGGAAGCCATCGCCAAGCCGGAAGTCACCGCCGAGCCGGAAGCCATCGCGGTGGACTCGACCCCGCCCGGCCAGGACTGAACCACAGGAGAACCACCACCATGTCCAAGGAATTCGAGATCGCCCGCGAGTTCGAGGTCGACGCCACCCCGGAGCAGATGTGGGAGGCGATCACCACCGGTACCGGCGGCTGGCTGTGGCCGATGGAGTTCGAGCCGCGCCAGGGCGGGAGCGGGCCTTTCGGCTCCACGCTCACCAACTGGGACCCGCCGCACCGCCTCACCAGCCTGGTCGAGAACGTCGAGGGCATCTCCCAGCAGACCCTCAACCAGATCGACGAGACCATCGAGCCGCGCGACGACGGCCGAGGGTCATGGATGCGGTACGTGCACAGCGGAATCTTCGTCGAGGACTGGGACAACCAGTACGACGGCGCGAGCAAGCACACGGACTTCTACCTGCACACCCTGCGCGAGTACGTGACGCACTTCGCGGGGCGCCCGGTCGCCTTCGCCACCTTCGACGGGCCCGGCGCGTCCACGGCGTCCGACGCCTTCGCCGCCGTCGGGCGGGCGCTCGGCCTCGCGGACGACACGGCCGAGGGTGCGCGGGTGCAGGCGCGGGGACCCGAGGGGCAGCTCCTCGACGCCGTGGTCGACTACCGCAACCCGTACTTCATCGGGCTGCGCACCGACAACGCCCTCATCCGCTTCTTCGGGCGCAACCACTGGGGCGCCCCGGTCGGCATGAGTGTCCACGACTTCGCGTCCGACGCCGACGCCAAGCACAACGAGACCGCCTGGAAGGGCTGGCTGAACGAGGCGTTCGCCGCCTGACCTCGGGCAAGGGAAGAGCCCGGCCCCCCGGACGACGGGGCCGGGCTCTTCGCTCTCAGGGGCTGTGGCCTCATCCACAGCCCCTACAGACCTGCAGACCTACGGCCGGAACCGCAGTACCTGCGGGTCGTGGTCGCTGATCTGGTCGGAGAACTCCGAGTTGATGTGCACGCTGTCGTAGTCGAAGTCGCAGCCCTTGCGAATCGACGGGCTGACCAGGATCTGGTCCAGGACCTGCTGGTTGCCCTGGTAGTCGTACGTGTAACGCTCGCTCTTCGGCAGCGACTTGATCGCCGACCAGAGCTCGCCGTCACCCTCGAGGATCTTGGTGGTGTCCGAGAAGTCGAAGTCGTTCATGTCGCCGAGGGCGAGCACGTCGGCGTTCTTCTGCGCCTTGAGGATCTCGTTGACGAAGGAGTTCACCGCCGTCGCCTGCAGATGACGCTGGGTCTCCGAGCTGCGGGCCGGGGGCTGGTACTGCGCGGTCAGCCCCTGGTCACCGCCCTTGGAGTTGAGGTGGTTGGCGATCACGAAGACCGTCTTGCCACGGAAGACGAACTCGCCGGCCAGCGGCTTGCGGCTGGACGTCCAGGCCGTGTTGGCCGGGTCGATGCGGCCGGGCGAGGCCGTCAGCTGGGCCTTGCCGTGCACCTTGGTGACACCGACGGCGGTCGTCGAGTCGCCGCCCGCGCGGTCCGTGAAGGAGACCCGCTCCGGGTTGAAGAGGAAGACCTGGCGGATGTTGCCGCCGGGCTCGCCGCCGTCCTTGTCGTTGACCGGGTCTATCGAGCGCCAGTCGTACTTCGGGCCGCCCGCCGCGACGATCGCGTCGATCAGCTTGTTCACCGTCTGGTCGGCGGCGACCGTGCCGTCGTCCTTCGCGCCGTTGTTGTCCTGGATCTCCTCCAGGGACACGATGTCGGGCGACTGGAGGTTGTTCACGATCGCGGCCGCGTGGGCGGCGAACGTGCCGTCGCCCGGGTCCAGGTTCTCGACGTTGTACGTCGCCACGGCCAGCTCGCTCCGCGACTGCTTGCGGGTCGTCTCGCGCTTCAGGTCGCCCTTCTCCAGGGTGCCCAACTGGCTCGCGACGAGCGTGTAGCCGCCGAACTGGTTGTAGTCGAGCGGGCCCGCGGTGGTGCCGGCGAGCTGGTCGCCGACGTTCGCGACGGGGAAGTCGGCGGTCGAGCCGAGGGACTGGATCTGCAGGCGTCCGGTGTTCTGCGAGGTGTACGCGCCGTAGATCGTGCCGCCGCGGCGGGTGGCGTTCTCGTGCGGCTTCACCGTGACCCACAGCTCGCTGTACGGGTCGGTGGCGGTGACCACGCGGGTGTCGGCGACCTGGACGTTCATGCCCTCCAGGGACTCGTAGTAGTCCAGGGCGTACTTGGTCGGCTCCAGGGCGAGCGCGTTGATCGAGCCGCTCGCGGCCGTGTCACCGGCGGGGGCGTAGGCGGCCGGCACGGAACGGCTGTCGATGACGGTGGGCGCGGGGACCGCGTTGCCGGACGACAGCACCGTGATCGTCGGCTTGGTGATCTCCGTCAGCGACTGGTTGCCGGAGGAGGCGCCGCCGGGCACGTACTCCGAGACGGTGCCCGTGACGGTGACCGAGTCGCCGACGGCGACCTTCGGGGTGGAGCTGGTGAAGACGAAGACGCCCTCACTGGTGGCCGGGTTGTCGTCCGGGGTCGGGTCCTGGATCCAGAAACCCCGGGACGAACCGTAGGTCCGCAGGGCCGTGACGATGCCCGCCACGTCCGTGACCTTCTGGCCCGCGTAGGGGGACGTCCGGGTGGTGCCCTGGATGTCGTGGATGTGGACGGTGTCCGCGTGGGCGGGTGCGGTCAGCACCACGGCGGAGACGGTGGAACAGACCGCGGCTACGGTCAGCGCGCCGATGCGCGCGGTTCTCTTGCTCGGCAAGGGAATCCCTCCGGGGACTTACATGAGCGCCGGGACGAGGGTGGAACGTGTGGGGGTAGCGCGACCTGTGTGCGGGTCGGTGACGCGCGTAGAAGCTGGTGAGACGGGTGCCCCGCTGAACTTCTACGCGCGTCAATCTCGTGTGTGGGAAGGGGAGTTGTCAAGGATGGAGTGATGTACAACTCCTGACAGGGACATGAACCGGGCGGCATGGGTGGAAATCCGTCTAGGCTGAGCCGTCGACGCGACTTTCCGGTGCGGCGTCCGGATCCTCGGGTCCGGGGGCGGTCCACGGGCGCGCCGGATCCTGCGGGGCGATGTCCTTATGGGCTCGGTGGGTGTCCTGCGGCTCGGGTGGATGTGTTGCCGGGCTCTGGTGGGCGTTCTGTCTGGGTCGGGTGGATGTGTTGCCGGGCTCGGTGGATGTACTGCTGGGCCGGGTGGATGTGCTGCCGGGCTCTGGTGGGCGTTCTGTCTGGGTCGGGTGGATGTGTTGCCGGGCTCGGTGGGCGTACTGCTGGGGCAGGCGGGTGTGCTGCCGGCCCTGGTGGGCGTCTTGCCGGGGCTGGGTAGTGCGTTGCCTGGCCCTGGTGGGTGTGCCGCCGGAGCCGGGGGTGTGCTGCCGGGGTGTGGTGGTGATCCGCTGGTTCCGGGGAGTGCGCCGCCTGGTCGCGGTGGTGATCTGCCGGATCCGGCGGGTGTGCCGCCGGAACCGGGGTGCGTCGGCGGGGCGCGGTGGTGATCCGTCGGATCCGGAGGGTGTGCTGCCGGGTCCGGTGGATGGTCTGCCGGACCCCGGTGGATGTCACGCTTGTTCCGCTCGTCATGCTTGTTCTGCTTGTACTGCGTTTCCTGCTTGTCATGCTTGGTCGGTCCCGCCGGTCGGGTCGCCCGGTTCCGCTCGTTGGGGCCGTTCGATCCCGCTGTTCGGGTCCTGATTGTTCGGAGGAGAACCCAGCCGATGTCAGAGAGCTCCCCCTTGCCGCCGGTGCGGCTGACTTCCGAAGCGGAGCTGGCGCGGGACGCGCTCGCCACACCGCTGCTCTCCCGCGCCGCACGGCTGGCCCGCTGGGCCGGCCCGGACACGCGGGTCGGCGCCGGGGGCGAACTCGTCGAGGACCAGCTTCCCGGGGCGGCCGACGCGCTCGGGCTCACCGGCGACGACGCGGCGGCGACGGCCAGCGAGGCCTGGCGGGTGGCCGTCGACACCGGGCTCGTCGAGATCGTGGACGAGGAGGAGGGCGCGGTCGCCGCGGGCGCGGACCTCGCGCTGCTCACCTCCGGAGCGCCGCGGGACGTCCTCGGGGTGTGGCTGACCGCCCTGGAGACCGTACTGGCCGACGCGAGCGTGCCCGACCTCGACGACCTCGTCGACGCGGTGGATGGCGGCGGGGAGATCGACTTCTCCTCGCTGGACTGGGACCCCGAGGCCGAGGCCGAGTTCCTGGACGGAGTGCTCGCCAATCTGTACCTGCTGACCGTGAGCGAGGGCGGCGCCGGCGAAAGCCCCGTACCGCTGCCGGCCCTCGCCGCGTCCATGATCGTGCCGGACGACATGGGGGAGCCCACCAACGACGTACTGGAACAGGTGTCGGACGCGATGATGCGGCTCGACGACCAGTTCCGGCTGCTCGGACCCGTCGGCCTCGTCGACTTCCAGCCGGTCGACGAGACCCTGATGGCGGACACCGACGAGGAGTCCTCGGCCGCCGCCGACGACGCCGACGTGTCGCGGTACGGGATGGTACGGCTGACACCGCTGGGTCTGTACGGGCTGCGGGCACGGCTGCTGGAGTCCGGTCTCACCGCCCCCGCGGTGGGCGACCTGGCGGACAAGGGCGCGGACGCGCTGCTGGACGGCACCGCCGCGTTCCCGCCGACCGCCGCCCGGGCCGAGACCGAGCAGTGGCTCGCCCGGCGTGAACCCCTGCCCGCCGCAAGGGAATTGCTCGCCGCGGCGCGCGGTGGCGACGCGGGGGCGCCGCTGCGCAGGCTGCACTGTCAGCAGGCGCTCTCGCTCGTCGGCCTGGAGGCCGAGCCCGCGCTGCGCGAGGTCCTCGACGACGCCGAACTGGGCGGACTCGCCCGGGTCTGGCTCTCCGAACACGGCGCCGCCGACGTGCCCCCGCCGTCCGAGGCGATGATCTTCTGGCTCACCATCGACACGATCGCCGCGCAGCTCGCCGCCGAGGGCAACTCCGCCGAGTTGCAGGGGCTGGTCGAGGGGCTCGCCCAGCAGCACGGCGGCTTCTTCGCCGCGGCCTGGCGCGTCGACCACCCGGCCACCCCGGACGTCCTGGAGGCGATGGGCCGCCTCCACCCCGACAAGAAGGTCGCCAAGGAGGCCCGCAAGGCCGCGTTCAAGGCACGCTCGCAGCAAGGGGGTTGAGCGGGCCGGGACCGGCCGAGGGACTTCCCTTGCCCCCGGCCCCGACGGGCACCCGTTCCTCGGCTCCGAGGGGGCTTCGCCCATTCCTTGCCCTCGGTGGGCTTCGCCCGTTGTCCAGTCCCGGTGGGGTTTCGCCCGTTCCCCGGTCCCGAGGGGGCGCCCGTTCCTCGGCTCTGACGGGGCGCTCGTTCCTCGGCCCTGGGAGGAGCGCCCGTTCCCCAGCCCCGGTGGGGGGCTTCGCCCGATCCCCAGCTCCCGGGAGGGGCGATTCCCCCGGCGGTGGGGGCTTCGCCTCTTTCTCGGCCCCGGTGGGGTGTCGCCTGTTCTCCGGCCCAGAGGAGGCGCCCGTTCTCCAGCCCCGGTAGGGGCTTTGCCCGTGCCTCGGCCCGGTGGGCTTCGCCCGCTCTCCAGCCTCGGGAGGGGCACGCTTCCCCGGCCGGGGGTTTGCCTGTTCCTCGCCCCGGTGGGGTGTCGCCCGTTCCCCGGTCCCGAGGGAGGGGCGCCCGTTCTCCGGCCCCGGGGGCTTCCCCCGGTCCCCCGGCCTCGGCAGTGGCGCTTGATCCCGGGCCCGGAGGGCTCCGCCCGTTCCCCGTCCCCGGGAGCGGCGCTCGTTCCCGGCCCCGGAGGGCTCTCCCCGTTCCCCCGTCCGGAGGGCTTTTGGTTTCTGTGGGTGGGGCCTTACGGATTCATGGAACCGAGTGCGGTGAAGTCGCCCGGTGTTCAACCGGCGTTCAGGCGTGGGCGGGACGGTGTGGCCGCAATGCCCTCGGCCACCCTCCACGGTCATCCTCCACCGTCACGGGAGACACCCATGTCGCTCACCCGCAGGGACTTCGCCGGTCGATCCGCGCTGACCGGCGCCGGTATCGTCCTGGCCGGCAGTGTCGGCGCCCTCGCCACCGCTCCGAACGCCCTCGCGTCCACCGACACCGAGAGCGTGGGGGAGGACGGCGAGCCGACGGACCGGCACGGCGGTGTCGGCTACGGACCGCTGGTCCCCGACCCGAAGGGCCTGCTCGCGCTGCCCGCCGGATTCTCCTACCGTGTCATCACCTACAGCGGCCGTACGAAGCTGGACTCGGGTGAGTTCACGCCGTCCAACCACGACGGCACCTCCACCTTCGACGGACCGCGCGGCGCCACCCTCCTCGTCAACAACCACGAGCTCAAGGGCCCCCGCGCCAGTTGGAAGTACCCCGTGCCGCTCACCGAGGGCCTGGTCTACGACCCGGCCGCGTCCGGCGGCTGCACGGTCGTCGAGGTGCGCCACGACAAGGTCGCCGAGTGGGTCGGCGTCGCGGGCACCTCCACCAACTGCGCGGGCGGCAACACCCCTTGGGGCACCTGGCTCACCTGCGAGGAGACCGAGGACAAGGCCGGCCAGAACGGCATGACCAAGGACCACGGCTACGTCTTCGAGGTCGACCCCGTCGACCGCCGCCGCAACCGGAACCCCAAGCCGATCAAGGCACTCGGCCGGTACGCCCACGAGGCCGTCGTCGTCGACCCCAAGCGCGGCCGCCTCTACCTCACCGAGGACGCCTCGGGCCCCAACGGCCTCCTCTACCGCTGGACGCCCCCGCAGGGCTTCGAGCACGGCCACGGACAGCTCGCCACCCTCGCCGACGACGCCGGCGCGCTCCAGGCCTTCAAGTGCTTCGACTCCGGCGGCCGGTTCATCGACGACCTCTCCCGCGCCACCAAGATCGGCACGGTGTACGGCGTGGACTGGGTCGACGTCCCGGACCGTGACGCGAAGACCGTCTCCGTCCGCAAGCAGTTCACCGACGGCCAGGTCACCCGCGCCCGCAAGCTCGAAGGCATGTGGTGGGGCGACGGCGGCACGTACATCGTCTCCTCGTACGCCCGCGGGGAGAGCCCCGTCCAGCACGACGGCGCCGTCTGGTTCTACGACCCCAAGCGCCGCACCCTGACGCTCAAGGTCCTGCTCGGCGTGAACCCCGACCCGTCCAAGGACGGCGCCTTCGACGGCCCCGACAACATCACCGTCTCCCCCTACGGCGGCCTCGTCATCGCCGAGGACGGCGAGGGCGTCCAGCACCTCTTCGGCGCCACCGACAGCGGCCGTACCTACCCGATCGCCCGCAACGAACTGAACATCGGCACCGAAGCCGAGCCGGCCTACAGCGAGTTCACCGGCGTCACCTTCTCGCCCGACGGCAGGACCCTCTTCGCCAACATCCAGGAGCCCGGCATCATGCTCGCCATCACCGGCCCCTGGAAGCGCCAGAAGCGCGGGTAGTTAATTCAATGGCTCGAACCGCGGCCGCCCTCCTAAGGTGGTGCACGTCCAGGTGCGAAGGCAGGACCTACTTCCACTGATAATGGGGCGGCCGCGGGTTCGAGTCCCGTCACCGGTACAACGCGCCGGTGTAGCTCAGGGGTTAGAGCACCTATGTCGGTTCCGCCGGCCTTGAACTCTGGACACCACAACTTCATGCACCTCCCGGTGCGCAGGCTGCGGCTACTTCTCTCCAACAGAATCCATGCCGCCGCCGACCTGATCTCGGGAGGCGCAGCTCATGGTGGGTGCCCGGTGCGCAGGCAACGGTTACTTCATTGGATCGGACGGTTGCGGGTTCAAGTCCCGTCATCGACTTCGGGTCGGTGTAGCTCAATTGGGTAGAGCATCTGGCTAAGTCCGTCGCCGACCCCTGAACTCGGGCCCCCTCCATTTGCTGCGCCTCCCTCCGAAACACGACTTCACCGTCGCGGAACGAAGTCGTAGAACGAATTCGGGGGAATTCATCATGGCGCGATTCAACACCAAGGCGGCCAAGGCGCAGCCCACTTCCCGTGTGACGTCGACCGGCCGCGTGCTGCGCACCCACCAGGGCGGCCGCGGCCAGGAGCGCGACGCACGCTCCGAGCTCTTCCTGCTGGCCATCGCCAACTTCGTCTCGCAGAACACCTTCTACGAGACCGGCGAGGCCCGCGACGACCGGTTCGCCGCGCTCGTGCGCGAGCTCGCCGTCGCCGACCCCTCGTGGACGGCCGCCCTGCTGGGCTGGCTGCGCGGCGAGGGCAACCTGCGGACGGCCTCACTCGTGGGCGCCGCCGAGTACGTGAAGGCACGCCTCGACGCGGGCGCCACCGACGGCCCGGCCAACCGCCAGGTCATCGCCTCCGTGCTGCGCCGCCCGGACGAGCCCGGCGAGCTGCTCGCCTACTGGACCGCCCGGTACGGCCGCAACGTGCCCAAGCCCGTCAAGCGGGGCATCGCCGACGCCGTACGCCGGCTCTACGGCGAGAAGTCGCTGCTGAAGTACGACACGGCGGCCAAGGGCTACCGCTTCGGCGACATCCTCAACCTGGTGCACGCGGCACCCGATCCGGCGAAGCCGTGGCAGGGCGACCTGTTCCAGTACGCCCTCGACCGGCGGCACCACCCGGACACGGCCGTGGTGCCCAAGTCGCTGCCCGTCGTGGTGGCCCACCGTGACCTGATGGAGCTGCGGCCCGCCAAGCGGCGCAAGGTCGTGACCGGCGCGCACGGTGCGCGGCGCCTCGCGGAGGCGGGGATGACGTGGGAGGCACTGGCCGGCTGGCTGCAGGGCCCGATGGAAAAGGCGGCCTGGGAGGCCGTCATCCCGTCCATGGGCGCGATGGCGCTCGTACGCAACCTGCGGAACTTCGACGAGGCGGGAGTGAGCGACGAGGTGGCGGCTCAGGTCGCCGCCAGGATCAGCGACCCGGCGGAGGTGGCGCGCTCGCGGCAGTTCCCCTTCCGCTACCTCGCCGCGTACCAGCACGCGCCCTCGCTGCGCTGGTCGTACCCGCTGGAGCAGGCGCTCGGCCACTCGCTGGCGAACGTGCCCGCGCTGCCCGGACGCACGCTCGTGCTCGTCGACCGGTCCGGCTCGATGTTCTACTCGCGGCTGTCGGAGCGCTCGGAGCTCAACCGGGCCGACGCGGCGGCGATCTTCGGCACGGCGCTCGCGCTGCGGGCGGCGGACGCGGATCTCGTCGAGTTCGGCACGAGCAGCAACCAGCTGAAGGTCAAGAAGGGCGAGTCGGTGCTGAAGGTGCTGGAGCGCTTCGGCGACCTCGGCGGCACCAACACGAGCGAGGCGGTGCGCGCGCACTACAGGAAGCACGACCGGGTGCTCATCGTCACCGACGAGCAGGCCACCTACAGCCACTACGGCGACCCGACCGAGCAGGTCCCGGCGCACGTCCCGGTCTACACCTGGAACCTGGCCGGCTACCGGGCGGGCCACGGCCCGTCCGGGACGGGCAACCGCCACACGTTCGGGGGGCTCTCGGACGCTGCTTTCCGGATGGTTCCTCTGCTGGAGTCGGCGCGCGACGCCGACTGGCCGTGGGCCGGATGACCGATCGCGCGTGAGTGCGGCCCGTACTTCGGTGCGGGCCGCACTCTTGTGCGCAGCGGGAACTGATATCTAACATTTCAGTTCATGGAGGCGATACGACCCGTGCGCCGGACCCTGTTGAGGGACCGCGCGTACGAAGCGATACGGGACGCCATCGTGGCCGGTGAGCTCGCACCGGGCGCGGTGGTGCGCGACGCCGGGCTCGCCGAGCTGCTCGGGCTGTCGCGGGCGCCGGTGCGCGAGGCCTTCTCCCGGCTGGTCGACGAGGGGCTGCTGGAGTCCAAGCCGCAGAGCTACACGCGGGTGACCCCCCTGGTGGCCGCTGATGTACGGGACGCGGCGGCCGTGGTCGGCGCCATGCACGAGCTGGCCGCGCGCACGGCGGTGCCCCGGCTCGAAGCGCCGCACATCGAGGTGATGCGCGAGGCCAACGTGCGCTTCGCGGACGCTGTGCGCGCCGGTGACGTGGACGCCGCTCTGACGGCCGACGACGCGTTGCACGACGTGCTGGTGCGGGTGAGCGGCAATCGTGCCGCCGCTGCCACCGTCGCCCGCTACACCCCGCTGATCCGCCGTCTGGAACGACGCCGCTTCGGTGAGGGCGGCAACTGCCGTTCGGCGGGCCTGCACGACGAGCTGATCGACGCCTGCGCCGAAGGGGACGTGGCCGCCGCCGTCCGCGTCACCGCGGAGATCTGGGGCGCTCTCGAAGACCTGGCCGATGCCGAACCCTGATGCGGGAGGACCCATGTCCCTTTCCTCGTACGAGCGTTACCCCCTGCTCTTCGGGCCCTCGCCCGTGCATCCGCTGGAGCGCCTGACGAAGCACCTCGGCGGTGCCTCCCTGTGGGCCAAGCGGGAGGACTGCAACTCCGGTGTCGCCTACGGCGGGAACAAGACCCGCAAGCTGGAGTACCTCGTCGCGGACGCGCTCGCCCAGGGCTGCGACACCCTCGTCTCGATCGGTGGCGTGCAGTCCAACCACACCCGCCAGGTCGCGGCCGTCGCCGCCCGCGCCGGGCTCAAGTGCGTGCTCGTGCAGGAGAGTTGGGTGGAGTGGCCCGACTCCGTGTACGACAAGGTCGGCAACATCCTCATCAGCCGCCTCGCCGGGGCCGACGTACGGCTCGTGCGGGCCGGGTTCGGGATCGGTTTCAAGGAGAGCTGGGAGCAGGCGCTGCGGGAGGTCGAGGAGGGCGGCGGCAAGCCGTACGCCATTCCGGCGGGGGCGTCGGACCATCCGCTGGGAGGCCTGGGGTTCGCCGGGTGGGCTTATGAGGTGGCCGAGCAGGAACGGGAGTCGGGTGTCTTCTTCGACACCGTGATCGTGTGCTCGGTGACCGGGTCCACGCAGGCCGGTATGGTCGCCGGGTTCCGGGCGATCGAGGAGGCGGGCGGGCGCGAGCGGCGGGTGATCGGGATCGACGCCTCGGCCAAGCCTGCCGAGACCCGCGAGCAGGTGGCCCGCATCGCTCAGCGGACAGGACAGCTGATCGGATTGAAGCGGGAGTTGACCGTCGACGACGTCGAGCTGGACGAGCGTTACCACGCCGGTGTCTACGGCCTCCCTGACGAACCCACCCTGGAGGCGATGCGGCTCGCCGCACGCACCGAGGGGATGGTCACCGACCCCGTGTACGAGGGCAAGTCGATGGCCGGGATGATCGACCTGGTCGCGCGCGGGGAGATCGGCGCCGACTCCACCGTGCTGTACGCGCACCTGGGCGGGCAGCCCGCGCTGAACGCGTACAGCGCGCTGTTCTAGGCACCCCTCTGGGGTTTCCTGCCGGTGATCACGAACGCCGACACCAGCAGGGCGGTCAGCGCGATCAGCGAGCCGATGCCGAACGCGCGGGCGGCACCCTCGGTGAGGATGTCGGACGGGGAGCCGTGCGCGTGCCGGGCCGCCGTGCCGAAGACCGTGACCAGGATGGAGAGGCCGAGGGTGCCGCCGAGCCACTGCAGGGTCTGCAGCAGGCCGGAGGCGGCGCCCGCCTCGCGTGGCTCGATGCCCGCGAGGATCGTCGCGTTGAGCGGCATGAAACTCAGGCCGACGCCCACGCCCATCAGCACCAGCGGGCCGAACAGGCCGGTGAGGTAGCCGTCGTCGGGTCGCAGCCGCCACAGCCACGCGGCCGCGACGACGAGCAGGGCCATGCCGGTGAGCAGCACCGGTTTGGCGCCGAGCCGCGCGAGCAGGCGGGGCACGAAGCGTACGACCGTGAACATCGCCAGGGTCATGGGCAGGAAGGCGAACCCCGCGCGGAGCGGGCTGTACCCCAGGACCTGCTGGCAGATCAGGGTGAGGAAGTAGAACGCGCCGAACATGCCCGCGGGCAGCAGCAGTACGCCCGCGTAGCCGCCCGCGCGGTTGCGGCTCACGAACAGGCGCAGCGGCATGATCGGCTGGTCCGCGCGGGACTCGATCAACGTGAAGCCCATCAGCAGCGCCGCCGCCGAACCGAAGCCCAGCAGTGCCTGAGTGTCGGACCAGCCCGCCTCCGAGACCCGGATGAACGCGTACACCAGCGAGGTCATCCCGGCCGTGCCGGTGAGTGCCCCCGCCGCGTCGAACCGGCCCGCGTGGCGCGGGGTCTCGGTGACGAAGCGGGGCAGGGCGACGGCGACCGCGATGCCGATCGGTACGTTGATCAGCAGGGCCCAGCGCCAGGACGCCCAGGAGGTGAGCATGCCGCCGAGGACGAGGCCGATGGAGGCGCCGATGCCCGCCATCGACGCGTAGATGCCCAGAGCGTGGTGGCGGCGCGGGCCGTCGGGGAAGTTCGTGGTGATCAGCGCGAGGGTGCTGGGCGCGGTGAGGGCGGCGCCGACGCCCTGGAGGGCGCGGGCGGTGAGCAGCCAGGCGCTTTCGGTGGCGAGACCGCCGAGCAGGGAGGATCCGGCGAAGAGCAGGACGCCGATGGTCAGGGTGCGGCGGCGGCCCGCGATGTCGCCGACCCGGCCGCCGAGGAGGAGCAGGCCGCCGAAGGTGAGGGTGTACGCGTTGAGCACCCAGGACAGGCCGGTCGGGCTGAAGCGAAGGTCCTTCTGGATGTCGGGCAGTGCGACATTGACGACCGTGGAGTCCACGCCGACCATCAGGTAGGCGGTGACGATGACGAACAGGACGGCGCCGAGCCTGGCGGGTTGGGGTGGTGCGGAGAGAGCGTCGGTGGTGATGGACGGCGTAGACGAGGTGGACACGGTGTTCTCCCGGTCTGGCGTCCCCGGACGAAGGTGCACACGGGCAGCACGGACTGCCCGCGAGATAAGCGGGGACTGTCTCCGTTTAACCCTCGCTAAGATACGGAGGGGGTCCCCGGTTCGCAAGGAGTATCTGAATGACGCAGGTCAAGCCCATGCGCGCGGACGCTCGGCGCAACTACGAGCGGTTGCTGAAGGTGGCGGCCGAGGCGTTCGCCGAGCACGGGGAAGGTGCGTCGCTCGACGACATCGCCAAGCGGGCGGGCGTCGGGTCCGGCACGCTGTACCGACACTTCCCGACACGGCAGGCGTTGCTGGAGGCGGCGTACGTCGACCGGGTCGAGGAGTTCGCGAGGCGGGCCGACGAGATCGCGAAGGAGCTGCCCCCGGGCGAGGCGCTGGTGGAGTGGCTGAACGAACTCTGCGTCGGAACGATCCAGGTGCGCGGCCTGAAGACCCTGCTGGGGTCAGCCGTCGCCGACGGCAGTTCCGCCGCGCTCACGGTCTGTGGCACCCATGTGAGGGGAGCGGCGACGCGGCTGGTCGAGGCGGCACAGCGGGAGGGGACCCTGCGGGTGGATGTCGAGCCGGTGGATCTGCTGCGCCTGGCCCACGGGGTGGCTACGGCGGCGGAGCTGGCGAGCGGGGACGGGGAGCAGATCCGGCGGTACCTGTCATTGCTGACGGAGGGGCTGCGGCCGTAGCCGCGGGTCGGCGGCTGTCGACGAGTCTGCGTACCTCGATGGTCTCCGGGGCGCCCTTGTCGAGGCCTTCCAGGGCGACGGCGAGACGTTCGTAGCCGTCTTCCCATTTCCTGGACGCCAGGATGACCGAGAGAACCCACGGACGGGTCCTCAACCGGGGATGGGGTCTCTGGGAGGCATCGAGTCCGGTGGCCTGGAACCAGACGTCCCGCAGGTCGTTGTCGAGCAGTGACGACGCCAGGGAAAGCTTGTCGGCGAGTTCGCTCTCGAACGGGCTGACGGCGTCGGACGGGAACTCCGGTTCGGACGTCTGGGCGACGGCCGGGGAGGGGACCGGGGCCGTGACCGCGGCCAGGACGATATCCCGGACGGCATCGGCGTCGGGGATGTCGTACAGGGCCTTGCCGTCCCTGGGAAGCAGTCTGTCGGGGACGATCTCCTCAGGGACGTCCTCGATGAACAGGGGGACGAGCCGTGGCAGGTCGTCGACGAGATCGGGATCGTCGTACATCGCCTCCAGCACCGTCTTGTTCGGGCCCTGTTCGGCGAGGCTGTGCCGCGAGATCAGTGCGACCACGCGGCGCGCGCGGGCCAGCGAGTTCCTGAGGAGCTCCGAGGGGACACGGCCCAGACACTCCGGGGGCAGGACGGAGACCTCGCGTCTCTCGGCAAGCAGGGCGTGCACCCAGTCTCCCCAACTGCGGTTCCGGTCGGAGTACGTGAGTACGACGTCGACGGACAGCGACGACTCGGGACCGAACGCCGACCGCGACCAGGCGGCGTCGTCGAGCCGGATGGACGGAAGGGGATTGTCGTGCGCGTCGACTATGACGTCGGCGACTTCCTGGACGATCTCGTGGTACTCCCGCGTGCCCGGGTCCTGCTCTTCGCGCGGTACGAGATGGATCAACCCTCGCCTTTCGTAGAGGGAGTTCGGATCACGGCGCACGTACTGGTACGTAGTCACCTCCTCCGGCCACGCCTGTTTGGTCCGCTGCCAGCGCACCCCGATCAGACACGGGATCTCGGCGCCGGTGCTCAGTCTGTACTGGCTGAGCCGGGCGGTGAAGACCGTCCACTCGTGGGCACACCAGTGGCTCTGGAAGTAGCTCGGCGAATAGAGGGCCAGCATCGCCCGGGTCGTGCAGATGCCGTTCTCGACGATGCGGTCCTCCCAGCGTTCGCCGGGCCTGATGTTCCGGAAGTCCACGAAGCCCTCGCCGGGGACGGCCTCGCCGAGACTCAGCCGGACCTCCCGCTCCACGTCCTCGTGGAAGCGTCTGACCCGGGGGAAGTTCGCCTCGCTGTCCGAGTAGCCGGTGAAGAACCAGTGCGGGATGCGGCCGGGCGGGCCCGCGGGGGCCGGGACCGGCGGGGGTGGGGCGCTCACCGCGCTGCCTGGCCGCGCTGGAACTCCGCGACGACGTTGCGCACCTCCGCGTTCGCGAGACTGTCCGGCTCCACCAGGTCCAGCGCTTCTACGAGGATCGAGAGCCCGTCCGGCCGAGACCGCAGGCTGCGGACGAGTTCGAACAGTGCCGTGCGCGGTGACACGGTCTCCCGGTCGGTGAGACCCAGGAGATCCCACAGGATGTTGCGGCTGTCCCTGCGCTGCAGGGCGGCCGAGCGCTGCAGGGCGTTGACGAGACGATGGGTCAGGAGCGCCTCGTCGCTGTCGGAGGGACTGGAAGCTCCGGGGAATGCCGGGGCTCCGTTCGGGCGCGCGGGTTCCTCCAGAGCGAACTGCAGGACGTCGCGGGCCGCGTCGGGATCGAGATCGTACAGGGCCGGAGCGGCCGGATCCCGTAGGGCACGCGGCAGTTGGCCGGAGTCGACGGGCTTGATGAGGAGCGGGATGAAACGCCGCGGGTCGTGTCCGTCGCTGTCCGGCAGCCCGATCCACTCCGCGGTGTCCCGGGGGGTGGAGACCACCGACGCCAGGTAGTCGGGGGACAGCAGGGCGAGGACGATGTCGTACTCCCGGAGCGGCCGGCGTCCGAGATGGGTGTCCTTGCTCAGCGTCGTCGTCTCGTAGCCCAGGCGATCCAGTTCGAACGTGACCCAGTTCGCCCAGCTGCGGTCCGCCTCCACATGGCTGACCAGCACGCTCCCCCGATCCGCGAACGACGCCGGGCGGCGCCTGGACCCGGACGGCCGGGGCGGCTTGGTGAGGCGGTCCGTCTTGAGGATGTCGGCGCCCGTGCGGAGCACTTCGGTGAAGAGGTGCTCGGCGATGAACTCCGGTGGAGTGTCGGAGATACCCCGTTCCCACCGCAGTCGCACCTTGGACGGCAGATCGGCCTCCCGCGCGTATCTGACCAGCACCGCGGGGTCCGGGGCGGCGCTGTCCGCGCGCAGGACGGCCAGCAGCGCGGAGGTGCGCAGCGCGTCGATGTGATCCGCTCCGAGTACCTGCCTCTGCTGGTCGAGGGTTTTCTCCAGGAGGCTCAAGGCCTGTGTCTTGAGGTTCACGCGGATCCTCAGCACGGCCAGGAGGACGGCAGCCCGCAGGGTGGTGACGTCGTCAGGACCCTTGCTGAGCCTCAGCCGGTGGTGGGTCTCCTCGCCCAGGGAACAGGCCCGGTCCAGCTCACCGAGGTCCACCAGCAGAACGGCCAGACGCGCCGCCGTGCGGAGGGTGTCCGGAGCATCCGGACCGAGTGAGCGCCGCTGCCGGGCGAGGGTGTCCTCGCCCAGTCTCCGGCCTTCCTCGGCCCTGCCCAATGCACGCAGCGGTGTGAGCAGGGTGGACGCCAGGGTGAGATGGGCGGGGTGGTCCGCGCCGAGGACCGACCGTAGCTGCTTCCGGGTCTTCTCGCCGATGTCCAGAGCCGCCGCCCAGTGCTCGGATTCGGTGAGCAGCGTGGCGAGTTGGGCGGCGGCGTGGAGTGTCACCTGCTCCTCGCCGCCGAAGGTGTACCGAAGCCAGTCGAGGAGGGTTTGCGCCAGTGGCCGGGCGGCTTCCGGTTCGCCTGCCGCCTGCAGCGCGTCGACCAGGTACGACTGAATCTCCATCGTGGTCGGATCGCTCGCACCGAGCAGCGCCGCCGAGGCCTCGCGCAGTTCCGTCAGCCTGGACGCGGCGGCCGGGGCCCCGCCGTCCTCCAGCAGGCGGACACACCCTTCGCACGCCGCCTTGAGGCCCTCGACCCGGGTCAGGTCCCGTGCCGCCACCGCGAGCAGGTGGGGCAGCAGGGAAGCCCGGGTCTCCGACGTCCCGCGCAGGGCGGGGAGAGCCGAGACCAGCAGGGCCTGGGCTCCGAGAGCCGCGTCGGCCCGTCCGGTCGCGGACATCTCGTCGCGCAGCGCGGAGTGGACGGCCGGGTGGATGCGCACGGTGTCGTCGGCCGTGTAGGCGAGGCTGAAGCGGCTGGCAGCGCTCAGCGCGGCCCTCCGCACCCTGCCGTCCCGCAGCACCGTGGCCAGGGGTTCCGGGGTCCAGTCCGGCACGTGCACACAGTCCCGGAGCCGGAAGGGCTCCGGCGCGAGCAGAGAGCAGGCCGAGAGGAGAACGACGGCCCCGGGGTTCCGTTCCGACAGCTGGGCCAGGCCGATGCGCACGGTGTGCGCGAGGCTGTGCGGCGGGCTGGTGGCGGGCTCCGTGGAGAGTGCTTCGCGGTACACATCGACGGAGACACCGCTGTTGATGGCCTCGGCCGCCATTCCCACGGTCAACGGGATGTCGCCGCCGGCCGCGACCCCGCGGGCGTCCTGCGCGCTCAGCTCAGGTGCCAGGCTGCGGAGCAGGGCCAGGGACTCCTCGGGCGTGAACGGGCCCACTTCGATCGGATCCCCGAAGCCGGCCTGCGACCGGTCGCGGGAGATGAGAAGGATCTGCCCGGTGCCGGTGTCCCGCAGCACCCTCTCGGGCAGTCGGGTGTCCTCTGCCTCCGGCACGTCGTCGAAGACCAGCAGCCAGCGGCTGCGGGTACGCAGCTCGGCGGCGAGGTCCTTGACCCTTTGGCCGATCGGCGCGTCGGATTCGGCGGCACCGATATGTGTCGCGAGCTCGGCGAGCTGAAGCAGGGCGGGATTGCCGCCGCCATGTCCGATCCACCAGACGAGCTCGTACTCGCCCGCGAAACGGTGGGCGTACTCGATGGCCAGCTGTGTCTTGCCCGCTCCCCCGACCCCGACGAGGACGGCCCGGGAATTCTCGGTCAGCGCCCCTCTGAGCTCCTTCAGCAGCTCGACGCGGCCCACGAACCGGTCGGAGCGCGGGGGCACACGCCATACCCGCGGCCGGCTCCCCGGCAGCCGGGGACTGGTCGCGCCGAAGCGACGCAGCCGGCCGCCGGTCGGCGGCCGCTCCGGGGCGACGGCGCGCAACAGGGCCTCACGCGCGGCCGTGTCGTCGCGACCCGCGAGCCGCAGGTACGGCAGGTCGCGAAGGTGGTCCAGGCCCGCCGGGAACGGACCGTCGTCCAACAGGACGGGGATCACCCTTGCTCGCCCGGCAAGGGCGGCCGCCAGCTCCGTTGCGGCGTTGACGCTGTGCGCGTACGACGATGAGACGAGCACCAGAAACTGCTGGGAGGTGCGAACGGCGGCCGACGCCTCGGCCCGCCAGTCGGCGCCCGGGGTGAGCGACCAGACGTCCAGCCATGCCTCGTAACCCGCGTCCTGGAGCTGCCAGGCGGCCCACTCGGCCCAGGCCTGGTCGTCCCGCGCGTAGCTGATGAAGCACGACCGGTTTCCGTCCCCAACGGCCATGTCCCCGCCCCCCGTTCACGCCTTCGCCATGAGACTAAGGCGTGATCCGGACCGAGGGAGGGTTTCCGCTGCTTACAACGCCTGCGCCGCCGGCTTCACCATCCCTCTCACCGTACGCGACTTCACGAAGTCGCCCATCGCCGTCATTTCCCACTCGCCGGAGAACTGCTTGATCATCTTGGCCATCATCACGCCGGTCTGGGCCTCGGCGTTGGTGAGGTCGAAGCGGACCAGTTCCTCACCGGTGGCGGCGTCCAGCAGGCGGCAGTACGCCTTGGCGACCTCGGTGAACTTCTGGCCGGAGAAGGAGTTGACCGTGAAGACCAGGCCGGTGACGTCCTGGGGGAGGCGGCCGAGGTCGACCACGATCACCTCGTCGTCACCGCCGCCCTCGCCGGTGAGGTTGTCGCCGGAGTGCTTGATCGCGCCGTTGATGATGGACAGCTTGCCGAAGTAGCAGCTGTCGATGTGGTTGCGCTGCGGGCCGTACGCGATGACCGAGGCGTCCAGGTCGATGTCCTTGCCGCGGTACGCCGGCTCCCAGCCGAGGCCCATCTTGACCTGGGAGAGCAGCGGGCGGCCGCCCTTGACCAGGGAGACGGTCTGGTTCTTCTGGAGGCTGACGCGGCCCTTGTCGAGGTTGATCTTCCCGGCGCCGAGCGGCGGTGCGGCGGGCGGGGCCGGGGGTGCGGCGGGCGGTGCGGGAGTCACCGCGACCGGCGGGGCCGGCGGTGCCACCGGGGCCTGCACCGGAGGGGCGGGCGCGGCGACAGGCGCGGGCGCCGGTTCCTCCACCGAGACGCCGAAGTCCGTGGCGATGCCCGCGAGGCCGTTCGCGTACCCCTGGCCGACCGCGCGGGCCTTCCAGGCGCCGTTGCGGAGGTAGATCTCCACGACCACCAGTGCCGTCTCGGTGCCGAGCTGCGGGGGTGTGAACGAGCCCAGGACGCTGTTGTCGTCCGCGTTGCGGATCGTGGCCGTCGGTTCGATGCCCTGGAAGGTCTGGCCCGCGGCGTCCGGGCTCGCGGTGACCACGATCTTCTCGATGCCGGGCGGGACGGCGCCCGTGTCGACGGTGATCGCGTCGGGGGCCGCACCGCCGCCCGAGCGGTACGTCACGCCCGGTCCCGTCGGCTGGTTGTAGAAGATGAAGTCGTCGTCGGAGCGCACCTTGCCGTCGGCGGTGAGCAGCAGGCCCGATACGTCGAGCCGCACGGGGGCGGCGACGTCCACCGTCACGCGCACGGCGGAGAGAGGGATGTTCGAGCCGGGGGTCATAGCTGTCATGACTCGTGAACGAGCGAGACCATTTTGCCGTTCCCTTACCTAGCGGCCAATTGGCCCAGCGCTGAAATCCCCGGCCCGGAACCCCTCCCGCGGACTACGGAACCACCACGATCTTCCTGCCCACCCCGGCCGCGAACTGCTCCAGCGCCTGCGGATACCGCTCCAGCTCGATCCGGTCGCTGATGAAGATCTCCGGGTCGAGCACGCCGGTCGCGAACAGCTCCGCCGCCCGCTCGAAGCTGTGCAGCACCGCCATCGAACCGGTGATCGTGATCTCCTGGTTGTAGATGCGGTACGGGTCGATCGTCACGCGGGTGGCGTAGTCGGCGACCCCGAACTGGAGGAACGTGCCCGCCTTGGCCACCCGGTCCAGGCCGTCCTGGATGGCCGCCGCGTTGCCGGTCGCGTCGATGACCACGTCCCAGCCCTGGGGGCGGTCCAGCTCGTCGGCGTTCGCCGCCGACCCCGAGACACCGAGCGTGCGAGCGGTCTCCAGTCGGGCCGCGTTCAGGTCCACCACGTCCACGCTCGCCGCACCCGTGCGCTTGGCGAGCTCCAGCATCATCAGGCCCATCGTCCCGGAGCCGTAGATCAGGACATGGGAGCCGAGACGGGAGCGCAGGACGTCGTAGCCGCGTACCGCGCAGGAGAGCGGTTCGACGAGGGCCGCGTCCTGGGTGCGGATGTGATCCGGGAGTTTGACGCAGTTGGCGACGGGGGCGGTCGCGTACTGGGCGGCACCCCCGGCCGTCGTCACGCCGATCGCGGCCCAGCGTTCGCAGAGGTTGTTGTGGCCCGTACGGCAGTAGCGGCACTCGTAGCAGTAGAGGGAGGGGTCCACCGCCACGCGGTCGCCGATCGAGATCTCCGTGACCTGGGCGCCGACCCCGACCACCTCGCCCGCGAACTCGTGCCCGGGCACGATCGGCAGCTTCGGCGCGAACTCGCCCTGGAGGATGTGCAGGTCCGTGCCGCACAGGCCGCAGGCGGCGACCTCGACGACGACCTCGCGCGGGCCCGGCGTCGGGTCCGGGACCTCGGTGACGACGGCGCGGCCCACGGACTCGATGACGGCGGCCTTCATTTGACGGCTCCCAAGGACAGGCCCTGGACCAGTTTGTCCTGGGCGGCGAACCCCGCGGCGAGCACCGGCAGGGAGATGACGAGCGACGCGGCGCACACCTTGGCCAGGAACAGGCCCTGGCTGGTGATGAAGCCGGTCAGGAAGACGGGGGCCGTCTCGGCGACCACACCGGTCAGCACGCGGGCGAACAGCAGTTCGTTCCAGCTGAAGATGAAGCAGATCAGGGCCGTGGCCGCGATGCCGGGGAGGGCTATGGGGGCTACGACCCGGGCCAGGATCGTCGGCAGTTTCGCGCCGTCGATCTGGGCCGCCTCGATCACCGCCACCGGTACCTCGGCGAGGAACGACTGCATCATCCACACCGCGATCGGCAGGTTCATGGAGGTGTAGAGGATGACCAGGAGCCAGATGTTGTCCAGCATTCCGGTGTTCTTCGCGAAGAGGTAGATCGGGAGGAGGCCCGCCACCACCGGCAGCATCTTCGTCGACAGGAAGAAGAACAGGACGTCCGTCCACTTCTTCACCGGGCGGATGGAGAGTGCGTACGCCGCAGGGAAGGCCAGCAGGAGGACGCAGAGGGTGGAGACCACCGAGGCCACCGTCGAGTTGAGCAGCGCGGGCCAGGGGCTCGCGCCGCCGCCCGTGCCGAAGAAGTCCCGGTAGCCGTCGAGGGTGAGGGCGGCTCCGAAGGACGGCGGGTTGGTCGCGGCGTCCGACTCCGAGTGGAACGACGTCAGGGCCATCCAGGCGATGGGCAGGAAGAACAGCACACCGAGCAGCCAGGCCAGCAGGCCCAGGCCCGTTCCCCGGGCACGCCGGGGTCGTACGCGGATCGTGGTGGCGCTCATGCGCGGGACACCTCCTCGCGGAACAGGGACGAGACCACGCGCAGCGCGAAGGTCGCGATGATGATCGAACCGATGACGACCAGGACGCCCGCGGCGGAGGCGAGGCCGTTCTCGTGGGCCTGGTAGAAGCTCTGGTAGACGGTGTAGGGGAGGTTCGCCGTCCCCAGGCCGCCGGACGTGAGGGTGAAGACCGCGTCGAAGTTCTGGACGATGTAGATCGAGCCCAGCAGGGCGCCCAGTTCGAGGTAGCGGCGCAGGTGGGGGAGGGTGAGGTAGCGGAAGACCTGCCAGTCGCTCGCGCCGTCCACCCGGGCGGCCTCGATCTGCTGGTGGTCACGGCTCTGCAGGCCGGCCAGGAGGATCAGCATCATGAACGGCGTCCACTGCCAGACCAGGGAGGCCTCGACCGCCAGCAGCGGCGTGTTCGAGATCCAGTCCGGCTGGGGGCCGCCCACGTAGTGCAGCAGTCCGTTCAGCAGGCCGTACTCCGGGTTGTAGAGCACGTGCTTCCACAGCAGGGCCGCGGCCACCGGGACCACCAGGAAGGGCGCGATGAGGAGCGTTCTGACGATGCCACGGCCGCGGAACCTGCGGTCCAGGAGCAGGGCCAGACCCAGGCCGATGACCAGGCTTGCGACGACCACGGCCGCCGTCAGGAGGATCGTCGTCCAGACGGAGTGACGCAGGTCGGGGTCGGTCAGGACGTCCGAGTAGTTGGAGAGGCCGGTGAAGTGGCGGGCCTTGGGGTAGAGCGCGTTCCAGTCGAAGAAGGAGATCACCAGCGTGGCCACGAAGGGGAGCTGGGTGACGGCGACCATGAAGATCAGGGCGGGCAGCAGCGGGGCGCGGGTGGCCCAGGCGCGTAGCCGGTTGGAGGGTTTTCCCAGGCTGCGTACGGGAGTGGCGGCCACGGGGGCCGTTGTCGTGGCGGTCATCGTCCCTCGTACTCCTTGGAGATCTTCTCGGCGAGTTTCTGGGACTTCTTCAGGGCCGAGTCGACGGACTGGCGTCCGGCGATGGCCGCGCTGATCTCCTGCGAGACCTTGGTGCCGAGGTCGGTGAACTCGGGGATGCCGACGAACTGGATGCCGGGCGCGGGGCGCGGCTGCACGCCCGGGTCACGCGGCCGGGCGCCCTCGATGGCCTCGCGGGTCATCTCCTGGAAGGCGGCGGCCTCCTTGGTGTACGCGGCGTTCGTGTAGGTGGAGGCGCGCTTGCCGGCCGGCACGTTGGACCAGCCGATCGTGTCCCCGACCAGCTGCTCGTACTGCTTGCTCGAGGCCCAGGAGATGAACTTCCAGGCCTTGTCGGAGTTGTGGGAGGCCTTCTGCAGACCCCAGGCCCAGGTGTAGAGCCAGCCGGAGGACTTGGTCTTCTCGACGGGCGCGGGTACGTAGCCGATCTTGCCCTTGACCGGGGAGTCGGACGCCTCCAGGGAGCCCGCCGCGGAGGTGGCGTCGTACCACATGGCGGTCTTGCCCTGGGTCATGTTGTTGAGGCACTCGGCGAAGCCGGACTGGGCGGCGCCGGACTCGCCGTGCGCCCGTACGAGGTCCACGTAGAACTTCGTCGCCTTCTCGAACTCGGGGGAGTCGAGACGGGCCTTCCAGTCCTTGTCGAACCAGGTGCCGCCGAAGGTGTTCACGACGGTGGTGAGGGGCGCCATGAGCTCGCCCCAGCCAGGCAGGCCGCGCAGGCAGATCCCCTTCATGCCGGACTGGGCGCCGTCGGCCTCGGCGGCCAGCTGTCCCACCTGCTCCCACGTGGGGTGGTCGGGCATCGTCAGGCCCTTCTGGGCGAAGACGTCCTTGCGGTACATCAGGAAGGACGACTCACCGTAGAACGGCTGACCGTAGAGCTTGCCGTCGGCGGCCGTCAGGGACTGCCGCATGGGGGCGAGGATGTCCTGCTCGTCGTAGCCGCTGTCCTGGCGTACGTAGGAGTCCATGTCGTGCAGCCAGCCGTTGCGGGCATAGATCGGTATCTCGTAGTTGGAGAGCGTGGCGACGTCGTACTGGCCGGCCTGGTTGGCGAAGTCCTGACTGATCTTGTCGCGGACGTCGTTCTCCGGCAACACGGTGAAGTTCACCTTGATGCCGGTCTCCTTGGTGAAGTGCGCCTTGGTGAGCTTCTGCAGCTCCACCATCTGAGGGTTGTTGACCATCAGGACGTTGATGGAGTCGCCGCCCGACCCCGACCCGCCCGCTCCGACCCAACAGCCGGAGAGCAGCGGGGCGAGCAGCGTCCCTGCGGCGACCGCGGCGAGTGCGCGCGGCCTCCGTCGGCTCTGGGTTCGCATGGATCGCTCCTGGACGTATAGGGAGATAAAGGGCGTTCTTGGGTGTGGCTGTGCCCTTGTAGTGGGTGAGTTGGGTTTTCAGACTCGGATGACCTGGGGGCCTTGCAAGGAGTACCGGTGTGCCTCCGACGTCGGAAGCAGCGTGCTGGTGACGATCGCTTCCAGGGCGGTGATCTCCGCGAAGCGGCAGAAGCTGACCGCCCCGAACTTGGTGTGCACGCCCGCGAAGACCGTGCGCCGGGAGGCCCTGATCGCCTGGGCCTTGACCTCGCTGACCGCCGGGTCGGGGGTGGTGAGGCCGTGTTCGCGGGAGATGCCGTTGGCGCCGATGTACGCCAGGTCGATGACGAAGCCGGCGAGCATCTTCGTCGTCCAGTGGTCCACGGTCGCGAGTGTGCCGGGGCGGACCCGGCCGCCGAGCAGCAGGACGCTGGTGTGGTCGGCCTCGGCGAGCGCGCCCGCCGTGGCCAAGGAGGCGGTGACCACGGTCAGTGGCCGGTCCTTGGGGAGTGCCTCGGCGATGAGCTGCGGGGTGAACCCCTCGTCGATGAACACGGTCTCGGCGTCGCCGAGCAGCTCGGCCGCGGCGCTCGCGATCCGGCGCTTCTCGGGTACGTGGCTGGTGGCGCGGAAGGCGAGCGTCGTTTCGAACCCGGCGCTCTCCACGGGGTAGGCGCCGCCGTGGGTGCGGCGGACCAGGCCGTGGTCCTCCAGGGCGCGCAGGTCGCGCCGTACGGTCTCCTTGGCGACGCCCAGTTCGGCGGCGAGCGCGGTGACGTCGACCGCGCCGGTACGGCGGGCGGCCCTGACGATCTCCCGCTGGCGTTCTTCCGCGGTCATGGCCGACACCTGCTCCCTGCGTCCTGTGCGTACTGCCCGTTCGGGCCCGGTGCGGGCCTTGGGGGAAGTTCTACAGCGGGTGCGCGGCACTGACCAGGCCTGTTGCGTGACCGATGGTGCCCGGCTGTGACCGTTTGGCGGGGCGGGCGCCCGTGCCGGACCTGGGGCGCAGCGGTGGGCGGGGTGGGATCGGGCAGGGTTCGTGCCCGAACACGGCGGCGGGCGGGCCCGTTCGGTGCCCGCCCGCCCTCTCGCGCCCTCGCCGCGGGGTCGTCTTCCGGCCGCCCGGTCGTCGCTACGGCCGCCGTCCGGTCGTCAATGCCGCCGTCCGGTCGTCAATGCGGCCGTCCGGCCGTCAGTACGGCCGTCTGATTGTCGGTCCGGTTGTCCGGTCGTCCGGTCGTCAGTACGGCCAGATCGGCGGATGCGTCGTGAAGTGGCCGCCCAGGTGGGCGTGGTCCGGGTTGGCCGGGTCGAGCTCGCCCTGTTCGGCGATGAGCTTCTCGGCGTACGGCTCGGAGTCGTCGTGCGGCTCGTAGCCCAGCGCCCGGGCCGTCGAGAGGTCCCACCACAGCCGGGTGTTGGCGGAGGAGCCGTAGACGACCGTGTGCCCCACGTCCTCGGCGGTCAGCGCCGCGTGGAAGAGACGGGCGCCGTCCTCGGGGCTCATCCAGACGGAGAGCATGCGCACGCTGGTGGGCTCCGCGAAGCAGGAGCCGATGCGGACCGAGACCGTCTCCAGGCCGTGCTTGTCCCAGTAGAACTGCGCCAGGTCCTCGCCGAAGGACTTGGAGAGCCCGTAGAAGGTGTCCGGGCGGTGCGGGGTGTCGATGGGGATCAGGGCGCCGTCGTCGAAGGGGGCCTCGCCCAGGGGGCGCGGGGTGAAGCCGACGGCGTGGTTGGAGGAGGCGAAGACGATGCGTCGTACGCCCTCTTCGCGCGCCGCCTCGTACAGGTTGTACGTCCCCTCGATGTTCGCCTTGAGGATCTTGTCGAAGGAGGCTTCCAGGGAGATGCCCGCGAGGTGGATGATCGCGTCGACGCCCCGCACGGCCTCGCGCAGGGCGGCCTTGTCCGCGAGGTCCGCGGTGAGCGCGTCCGGCTCGCCCTCGACGGGCAGCAGGTCGAGGAGGCGCAGCTCGTAGCCGTAGTCCGGCAGTAGCCCCCGCATCAGGGTGCCGAGTCCGCCGGCGGCGCCGGTGAGCAGAACGGTGCGGGGAGCGGGCATGCGGGTTTCTCCTCACGGCCACGCGGGTGGCCGTATTCGTGTACGGCATTCACATCCATGGACACGCTAAGGAGCCCCGACCTGCTGCGTCAAGTGTCGCGCGGCGGTGGCGAATCCGCTGCTGTGTCGCGGGTTTGCGCGCTTGACCGGCCCCAAGGTCGCGCTTTAGCGTGGTGGCGTTCAGAAATATGGACATGGATCAGAAACATGCACCCGCTGTTGTGTGCGTGAGCACCTGCCCCAGGGAGAGTCCGTGACGTCAGCCCCCCTTGCCGCTCGGCTCAGCGTCCCCAGCGGGCCGCTGTTCTTCCCCGTCACGGCGTACGGCCCCGACGGTGCCCTCGATCTGGACACCTACCGCGCGCATGTGCGGCGCGGCGTCGAGGCGGGTGCCGCCGCCGTCTTCGCCTGCTGCGGCACCGGGGAGTTCCACGCGCTCACGCCCGAGGAGTTCCAGGACTGCGTGCGGGCGGCCGTGGAGGAGACGGCCGGGCGGGTTCCGGTCGTCGCGGGCGCCGGGTACGGGACCGCGCTCGCCGTACGGTTCGCACGCCTCGCCGAGGAGGCCGGGGCCGACGGGCTGCTCGCGATGCCGCCGTATCTGGTGGTGGCGGGGCAGGAGGGGCTCCTGCGGCACTACCGGGAACTCGCCGCCGCCACCTCGCTGGACATCGTGGTCTACCAGCGCGACAACGCCGTGTTCACGCCCGAGACCGTGGTCGAACTCGCCCGCACCGAAGGGATCATCGGCTTCAAGGACGGGGTGGGCGACCTCGACCTGATGCAGCGGATCGTGAGCGCCGTGCGCAGCGAGGTCCCCGGTGACTTCCTGTACTTCAACGGGCTGCCGACCGCCGAGCTGACGGGGCTCGCGTACCGGGGCATCGGCATCACGCTGTACTCGTCGGCGGTCTTCTGCTTCGCACCCGAGATCGCCCTGGCGTTCTACGCGGCGTTCAACGCGGGCGACGACGAGACGGCGAACCGGCTGCTTGACGGCTTCTACCGCCCCTTCGTCGACCTGCGGGCCCACGGCCGCGGATACGCGGTCTCCCTGGTCAAGGCGGGGGTGCGGCTGCGGGGGCTGGACGTGGGTGAGGTACGGCCGCCGCTGCACGAGCCGACCGAGGACCATGTGAAGCAGCTCGCGCAGCTGATCGATCGGGGGTACGCGCTGCTGGAGCCGCCCGAGGGACCTGAGGGAGCGCTTGAGGGACCGGACGGAGCGCTCGAGGGGCCTGGCGGAGAAGGACGGCTGGGGGAGGGCGAGTGAAGGCGTCCGCTTTCGTCTATCCGTGGGACGTCGTCGGGGATCCGGGGGCCGCCGAGCGGATCGCCGGGCTCGGGGTGCGACAGGCGACGCTCGCCTCCGCGTACCACTCCACGCGCGCCCTGACCCCCCGCCACCCCCGCCACCGGATCGTGACGGCCGCGCACGCCGCCGTCCTGTTCCCCGTCGACGACGCACGGTGGGAGGGCCGCGCGCTGCGGCCGTACGCCGCCGGGGAGTGGGCGCCCGGGGACGCGTACGGGGAGGCGGCCGGCGCGCTCGCGGAGGCCGGGCTGGACGTCCACACCTGGGTGGTCCTCGCGCACAACTCGCGGATGGGTGCCGAGCATCCGTCCACCTCCGTCGTCAACGCCTACGGGGACCGCTATGCGTGGGCGCCGTGCATCGCGCAGGCCGACACACGGGCGTACCTCGTCGACCTCGCGGTGGAGGCGGCGGTGCGGCCTGGGGCGCTGGGTACGGAACTGGAGTCGCTCGGCTGGTACGGCCTCACGCATCTGCACGCGCACGACAAGATCGGCGGGGTGGGACTCGGGGACGCAGGCCAGTACCTGATGTCGCTGTGCTTCTGCGCGGCCTGCCGGGCCGGGTACGGGGGATACGGGCTCGACGCGGACGACCTGGCGTCGGCCGTCCGGGAGGCGCTGGAGCCGGTGTGGCGGGGGGACGTGCCGTCGGAGGGCGGCTGGCCGGTGGTCGAGAAGCTGCTCGGGGGTGAGACGGCGGCCGCCACGCGCGTGTGGCGTGAGGGCGTGGCCCGTTCGCTCCAGGAGACGGTGGTCGCGGCGGTGCGGGCGGCGGCGCCGGCCGGCTTCCAGGTGTTGCTGCACGCCGATCCCGTGTCGTACCACTGCGGGGCGAACGCCGGGGTCGATCCCGGGCACATTCTGTCCGTGGCGGACGGGGTGGTGGTGCCGTGCACGGGTGGGGTGGGCCCGCTGACGCCGTTCGCGCAACAGGGGCGGGACGCGGCCGTACTGGCCGCCAACTTCACGGTCGTGTCGGGGATGGGAGGCAGTCCGGGCACCTTGGCGGACGACGCGGCGGGGGCGGCTTCGGCGGGCGCGACCGAACTGCGGCTGTATCACGCGGGGTTGGCTTCGGACGGGGATCTGGACGCCGTGCGGGCGGTGCTGACGGGGCCGGCCTGAGTCCGGATCCCGGAACCCTGTGAGCCTCGGGTCGTCCGGCGTCGCAGGATCGGGGGCAGGGTCAGGAGGCGGGTCAGCCCGAGGGCGAGGAGCAGGGGCCGGTAGTCGACCAGTTCGATCAGGCCCGCGCCGACGGCCGCCCCGAGCGCGTTCGGGGCGTACATCAGGGTGTTCGCGGTGGCGGAGGCGCGGCCGGGGAGCGGGGCCGGAGTCTCGCGCTGGACGGCCGTGTACGCGGCGATCAGGACGCGGGGGAGGCCGAAGCCGATCGCCGCGCCGCAGACCAGGGCCACCGTGTCGGACGGGACCGCGCGGAGCGCGACCGCGACCGCCGTGAGGGCGATGCCGTACGCGGCGAAGCGGCGCTCGCCCAGTCGGCGCAGCAGGGGACCCGCGACCAGGCCGATCAGCACCGAGCCGACGCCCTGGGCGACGTGGAGGAGGCCGACGGGGTCTGTCGTTCGGATCAGGCCTGGGCCGCGGGGTCTGATCAAGCCCCGTCGCCCGAAGCGACCTGATCCAAACGACAGGCCCTGGCCCGGCCTCTCCTGCGACCACGGGTCCCGCCGAAGCGGGGTGCCGGAACGGGGATGTCCGGCACCTTCGCCGGGTTGCAGAGGCATACGGATCCCTGAAGCGCGGTGTGCGATCTGATCGGGCACGACATCGAGGCGTGCGGCCCGTGGGCCGAGTGCAAACGGGCCGCCGGCCAGGTGTGAGGAGAGGGTTTTCGCGCTCTTCTGCGGGGCGGACACCGACCGGCATCGCGAAAGCGAACACCGCGCACGGAACGCCCGGCGGCCCGGACCTCCTTGGTCGCTTCAACTTCTTTTGTCTGAAGCGTTGACGAAACATGGCTGCGCTCCTACCTTCAACGCGTCGTACTTCGTACGTCATATATGAGACGCGATACACGAGATCAGATACAGATCCGAGAGGCGCGCATGACCTCTGTGCCCATTCCGATCCCGTCCCGCACGCAATTCGTGCTGGAGGGGATCAAACACCGCATCCTCACCGGGCAGTTGACCCCGGGACAGGCCCTGGTCGAGACCGAGCTCGCCGCGCAGTTCGGGGTGTCGAAGACGCCCGTGCGCGAGGCCCTCAAGACCCTGGCCGGTACCGGACTCGTCGTGATGAACCAGTACAAGGGCGTCACGGTACGCATGGTGGACGCGGACATGGCGCGCGAGGTGTACGACGTGCGGCTGCTGCTGGAGCCGGAGGCGCTGCGGCGGACCGTACGGCGCCAGGCGTCGCTCGACGCCGCACGCGACGCGCTGACCCGCGCCGACGACGCCTCCGACACCGCCGAACGCTCGCTCTCCAACCGGGAGTTCCACCGCGCCCTGTACGTCTCCTGCGGCAACCCGCTGCTCGGCCGGATGCTCGACGAAGTGCGTGACCAGGCCGCTCTCGTGTCGGCGGTCGCCTGGGCCGCCGACCCGTCCTGGGAGCGCGAGGCCAGCGAGCACCGGGAGATCCTGCGCCTCGCCCTGGACGGTGACGCCGACGGCGCGGCCCGCGCGCTGCACGCCCACATCGAGTCGTTCGTGCGACGGGCCTTCCCCGAGACCCAGGAAGAGGTTGGACAGGAATGACAGCGACGTACGAGACCCAGCGGGCGGCGCTCGCCGAGGTCGTGGCGATCCCCGTGACCCCCTTCACGGAGGACGGGACGATCGACGGCGACACCCACCGGGCCCTGCTGCGTCGGCTGCTCGACGGCGGCATCCGCACCCTCACGCCGAACGGCAACACCGGTGAGTTCTACGCCCTGACCCCCGAAGAGCGGAACCTCGTCAACGAGTTGACGATCGACGAGGTCGGCGACCGCGCCGCCGTCCTGGTCGGCGTCGGACACGACGTGCCGACCGCCGTCGCCTCCGCCCGGCACGCCCGGGAGCTCGGGGCGCAGATGGTGATGGTCCATCAGCCCGTGCACCCCTACGTCTCGGAGGGCGGCTGGGTCGACTACCACCGGGCCATCGCCGAGGCCGTGCCGGAGCTGGGCGTCGTGCCCTACATCCGCAACCCGGTGCTGCCCGGCGCCCGGCTCGCCGACCTCGCCGACGTCTGCCCGAACGTGATCGGCGTGAAGTACGCCGTCCCGGACGCGGCCCGCTTCGCCGCCTTCGCCCGGGACGCGGGGCTTGACCGGTTCGTGTGGGTCGCGGGCCTCGCCGAACCGTACGCCCCGTCCTACTTCTCGGCCGGTGCCACGGGCTTCACCTCGGGCCTCGTGAACGTCGCCCCGGCCGTCTCCCTGAACATGATCGAAGCCCTTCGAGCCGGTGACTACCCGGCCGCCATGAAGGTCTGGGAGCAGATCCGCCGCTTCGAGGAGCTGCGCGCGGCGAACACCTCCGCCAACAACGTCACCGTGGTCAAGGAGGCCCTCGCCTCGCTCGGCCTGTGCCGCCGCGAGGTCCGCCCGCCGAGCAGGGAACTGCCCGAGTCCGAGCGCGCGGAAGTCGCCGCCATCGCCGCGGGGTGGTCCATATGAGCCAGGGCGGAAGGGAGCCGAAGCGCCCCGAGGAGCTCCGGAGCCATCAGTGGTACGGCAGCGGCGTCTCGTCGGGTCTGCGCTCCTTCAGCCACCGGGCCCGCACCCGCCAGCTCGGCTACCTTCCCGAGGAGCACCTCGGCAAGCCGGTCATCGCGATCCTGAACACCTGGTCCGACATCAACCCCTGTCACGTCCATCTGCGCGACCGCGCGCAGGCCGTGAAGCGGGGCGTGTGGCAGGCCGGGGGCTTCCCGCTCGAGTTCCCGGTCTCCACCCTCAGCGAGACCTTCCAGAAGCCGACCCCGATGCTCTACCGCAACCTGCTGGCGATGGAGACCGAGGAACTGCTGCGCTCGTATCCCGTCGACGGCGCGGTGCTGATGGGCGGCTGCGACAAGTCCACGCCCGCCCTGCTCATGGGCGCCGCGTCCGTCGACCTGCCGGCCGTCTTCGTGCCCGCCGGGCCCATGCTGCCCGGTCACTGGCGGAGCGAGGTCCTCGGCTCCGGCACCGACATGTGGAAGTACTGGGACGACAAGCGCGCCGGACTCATCGGCGACTGCGAGATGACCGAGCTGGAGAGCGGGCTCGCGCGGTCTCCGGGCCACTGCATGACCATGGGTACGGCGTCCACGCTGACAGCCGCCGCCGAGGCGCTCGGGGTGACCGTGCCCGGCGCGTCCAGCATCCCCGCCGTCGACTCCGGGCACGACCGGATGGCGGCCGCGGCGGGCCTCAGGATCGTCGAACTCGTCCGCCGGGACCGGAAGCTGTCCGACATCCTCACCGCGGACGCGTTCGAGGACGCGGTGACGACCGTCCTCGGGCTCGGCGGCTCCACCAACGCCGTGATCCATCTGATCGCCATGGCGGGCCGGGCGGGCGTCACCCTCACGCTCGACGACTTCGACCGGATCGCGCGGACCGTGCCGGTGCTCGCGAACGTCCGGCCCGGCGGCCAGAAGTACCTCATGGAGGACTTCCACTTCGCCGGCGGTCTGCCCGGGTTCCTGTCGCGGATCACCGATCTGCTGCACCTGGACCGGCCGACGGTGTCGTACGACAGCATGCGCGAGCAGCTGGCCGGCGCCCGGGTGCACGACGACGACGTCATCCGCACCCGGCACAACCCGGTCGCGGCCGAGGGCGGAGTCGCCGTACTGCGTGGCAACCTCTGCCCCGACGGCGCGGTCATCAAGCACATCGCCGCCGAGCCGCAGCTGCTCAAGCACACCGGTCCCGCGGTCGTCTTCGACGACTACAAGACCATGCAGCGGACCATCAACGACCCCTCGCTCGGCATCACGGCCGACAGCGTGCTGGTGCTGCGGGGCTCCGGGCCCAAGGGCGGTCCCGGCATGCCGGAGTACGGGATGCTGCCCATCCCCGACCATCTGCTGAAGCAGGGGGTACGGGACATGCTGCGGATCTCCGACGCCCGGATGAGCGGCACGAGTTACGGCGCCTGTGTGCTGCACGTGGCGCCCGAGTCGCACGTCGGCGGACCGCTCGCCCTGGTGCGCACCGGGGACACGATCACCCTCGACGTCGAGGCACGGTCGCTCCAGCTCAATGTGGACGACGCGGAGTTGGAGCGGCGCAGGGCCCAGTGGACGGCGCCGCCCGAACGGTACGAGCGCGGGTACGGGGCGCTCTACAACGAGCAGATCACCCAGGCGGACACCGGCTGCGACTTCGCGTTCCTGGCGCGGCCGGGGAAGGTGCCGGACCCGTACGCGGGCTGAGCATGCCCCCGAGGGCCGCCCCTCTTTGAGTCTCACCTGATCGACATCGCGAACAGCAAGCAGTGATCAGCAAACAGCAAGCGCTTCACCCATGTGTACGTAGCAAGCGCTTCCTGTCGTACAGCAAGCGTTCCACGGCACCCGCCAGAACGGAGAACAGTCATGGCCCAAGCCGCAGTCGTGGCGAAACAGCCCGCGCCACCCCGGCGGCGCCGCGGCTCGGCGACGCCCCGCAAGCTCCCGTATCTGCTGATCGCCCCGGCGGGCCTGCTGATGCTGGGCTTCATCGCCTACCCGGTCATCAGCGTCTTCTACTACAGCCTGCAGAACTACAACCCCACCAAACCGTGGCGCAACGGCTTCGCGGGCTTCGACAACTTCACCCACGCCTTCACCAGCGACCCCCAGTTCTGGGACACACTCACCTTCAGCGCCAAGTGGGTCTTCGTCGAGGTCGGCCTGCAACTGCTCTTCGGGCTCGCGCTCGCGCTGATCGTCAACCAGACCTTCGTGGGACGGGCCGTCGGCCGCGCGCTGGTCTTCTCGCCCTGGGCCGTCTCCGGAGTGCTGACCTCCGCGATCTGGGTGCTGCTCTACAACTCCCAGACCGGCATCACCCGTTACCTGGCCGACGCGGGCATCGGACAGTACGGCACCAGCTGGCTGTCGGACACCTCCACCGTCTTCCCGGCGGCCGTGGTCGCGGACCTGTGGCGCGGTGTCCCCTTCTTCGCGATCCTGATCCTCGCCGACCTCCAGTCCGTCTCCAAGGACCTGTACGAGGCCGCCGAGGTCGACGGCGCCAGCCGCTTCAAGCAGTTCCTGCACATCACGCTGCCGCACCTGAAGGACGCGATCATCCTGTCCACGCTGCTGCGCGCGGTGTGGGAGTTCAACAACGTCGACCTGCTCTACACGCTGACGGGCGGTGGTCCCGCGGGCGAGACGACGACCCTCCCGCTCTACATCGCCAACACCAGCGTCGACGCCCACAACTTCGGCTACGCGTCCGCCCTCACCACGGTCGCGTTCGTGATTCTGCTGTTCTGTTCGGTCGTCTATCTGCGGCTGAGCAAGTTCGGAGGCGGGGACAAGTGATCACCGAGGACGCCACGATCAGCGCCCCCACGGCGCCCGCCCCGCCCGCCGAGGAGCCCCGGCAGCGCCCGCGAAAGAAGCGCCGCGCCTGGGACGAGGTCCCGCGCTGGCACATCTACCTCCCGCTCTCCCTCTACCTCCTCTTCACCCTGATCCCCTTCTACTGGATCCTGCTCTTCGCGCTCCGCCCGGCCGGCTCGACCTCGCTCGTGCCGTGGCCCATGACCTTCGACCACTTCGACAAGGTGTGGAACGACCGCAGCTTCGGGACCTACTTCCAGAACAGCGTGCTCATCGCCGTCGCCACCCTGGTGATGACGACCCTCGTCGCCCTCGCCGGCGGCTACGCCCTGGCCCGCTTCGACTTCAGGATCAAGCGCGGCTTCATGCTGGCGCTGCTCTGCTCCCAGTTCGTGCCGGGCGCGCTGCTCCTCGTCCCGCTCTTCCAGATCTTCGCCAAGCTCCAGATGATCAACTCGCTGGGCAGCGTCATCATCGCCGAGACGGTCTTCCAGCTGCCGCTGTCGATGATCCTCATCAGCGGGTTTATCAGGAACGTCCCGTACTCGCTCGAAGAGGCCGCCTGGGTCGACGGCTGCGACCGCTTCACCGCCTTCCGGATCGTCGTCCTGCCCCTGCTGCGGCCCGGGCTGATCGCTGTCGGCTCCTTCGCCTTCGTGCACGCCTGGAACCACTTCCTGTTCGCCCTGATGTTCCTCAGCGACCAGAGCAAGCAGACCATCCCCGTCGGACTCAACACGCTGATGAGCTCCGACAGCGTCGACCTGGGCGCGCTCGCCGCGGGCGGCATCATCGCGGCCGTCCCCGTCGTCATCGTCTTCGCCTTCATCCAGAAGTGGCTGATCACCGGGTTCAGCGCGGGGGCGGTGAAGGGATGAGGCCCGTCGAGCAATTCCCGTCGAGCACGCTCACCGGACAGCTGCCGCTGCCCGTCGTTCTCGCGGGTGCGCGCGGCCACGGCCGCTGGCACCTGGAGAACATCCGCCGGCTCCAGGACAAGGGGCTTCTGCGGCTGGCGGGCATCTGCGAGCTGACCCCGCTCGACGCGGAGGAACTGAACGGGCAGACCGTCGAGCAGTCGGCCGACTTCGGCGCCCTCCTCGACTCCACCGGCGCCGCGATCGCCGTGATCTGCACGCCCATCCCCACCCACACCGACCTGGCGCTGATCGCCGCGGGCAAGGGCGTACACCTGCTCCTGGAGAAGCCGCCCGCGCCGTCGTACGCGGAGTTCCGCCGGATGGCCGACGGGGTCGCCGCGGCCGGGGTCGTCTGCCAGATCGGCTTCCAGTCGCTCGGCTCGCACGCCGTGCCCGCGATCCGGAAGCTGATCGCGCAGGGTGTGATCGGCCAGGTGGCCGGGATCGGCGGGGCGGGCGCCTGGGCACGCGACGAGGCGTACTACCGGCGGGCGCCGTGGGCGGGCAAGCGCCGTCTGAACGGCGTGGACGTGATCGACGGGGCGCTCACCAACCCCCTCGCGCACGCCGTCGCCACCGCCCTCGCGCTGGGCGGGTCCACCCGCGCAGAGGACGTCACCGCGATCGAGACCGAGCTGCTGCACGCCAACGACATCGAGTCGGACGACACGTCCTGCGTACGGATCACCACCCCGCGGGGCCGGGTCACCGTCGCCGCCACGCTCTGCGCCGAGCGGCCCGGCGAACCGTACGTCCTGGTGCACGGCACCAGCGGCCGGATCACCTTCTGGTACAAGCAGGACCGCGTACTGGTGCAGCGGTCGGGGCACGGCCCCGAGGAGATCGAGTACGGCCGTACGGACCTGCTGGAGAACCTGGTCGCGCATCTGACGGAGGGCGCCGAACTCCTGGTCGCGCCGGATACGACGGGTGCCTTCATGAAGGTGGTGGAAGCGATCCGGCAGGCGCCGGACCCGCTCGCACTGCCCGCCGACGCCTGGAAGCCGCTCCCCGAGGAGAACCGCAGGGTCGTGCCCGGCATCGACGGACTCGTCGCGGCCGCCGCCGACACCCTCGCCCTCTACTCCGAGCTCGGCGCCTCCTGGGCCCGGCCGAACCAGGCCGCGAACAAGGTGGGAAGCGAGGTCAGCACCCCATGAACCACACGCAGAGCACCGACTCGCTCGTCCTGCGCGTCGCGGGCCGCCCGGTCGGCCGGTACGTCACCCGGCCCGAACTCGCGCCCCGGTTCTCGCCGCGCCCCTACCTCCACCCGGTCACCACCCTGGCCGGCACGGCTGTCACCGAGCTCAGCCCCGCCGACCACACCCACCACCTCGGCGTCGGTGTCGCCGTTCCCGACGTCGAGGGGCACAACTTCTGGGGCGGCCGCACCTACGTCCGCGACCAGGGACCCACCGAGCTGGCCAACCACGGCGCCCAGCGGCACTCCGGATTCCAGCTGCGCGACCCCGACGGCTTCGTGGAGGAGCTGCGCTGGGTGGCCGCGGGCGGCGAGCTGCTGCGCGAGCGCCGCACGGTCGCCGCCACCGAACTCACCGACTCCGCCTGGGCGTTGGACTTCACCTTCTCCCTGACGAACACGACCACGCACCCCCTGTCGATCGGCAGCCCGGCCACCAACGGGCGGCCCGGAGCGGCCTACGGCGGCTTCTTCTGGCGGGCCCGCAAGGAAGCGCGGGCGCCGCGTGTCTTCACCGCCGACACCGAGGGCGAGGAGGCGGTCCACGGGGCCCCCGCCGACTGGCTCGCCCTCGTGGGCGCGGGCTGGACCCTCGTCTTCGCCGGGGCCACCGCGGCGACCCGCCGCGACCCGTGGTTCGTGCGCACCGCCGAGTACCCGGGCGTCGGATCCTCCCTCGCGCACACCGAACGGCTGCCGATACCGGCCGGGGAGACGGTCGTACGCCGGGTCGTCACCGTCGTCGCGGACGGCACCCTCGGCAGCAGCGAGGCCGCGGCGCTGGTACGGAAGGCGGTGAGCCCCTGATGGCGCTGATCTCCGCCGACCTCGGCGACGGCACCTACCGCAACCCCGTCCTCGACGCCGACTGGTCCGACCCCGACCTCCTGTGCGTGGGCGACGACTTCTACCTCACCGCCTCCAGCTTCGGCCGCGTGCCCGGCCTGCCGCTCCTGCACTCCCGCGACCTGGTCAACTGGACGCTCGTCGGACACGCCCTCCAACTCCTCGAACCCGCGGGGGACTTCAGGAAGCCCCGGCACGACTGCGGGGTGTGGGCGCCGTCCCTGCGGCACCACGACGACCGCTTCTGGATCTTCTGGGGCGACCCCGACCACGGCATCTTCCAGGTCAACGCCCCGGAGATCCGCGGTCCCTGGACCCGGCCGCACCTGGTCAAGGAGGGCAAGGGACTCATCGACGCCTGCCCGCTGTGGGACGAGGAGACCGGCGAGGCCTATCTCGTGCACGCCTGGGCCAAGTCCCGCGCGGGCGTGAAGAACCGGCTCACCGGCCACCGTATGCGCCCCGACGGCACCGGACTCCTCGACGAGGGCAAGGTGATCATCGACGCGGACCGGATCCCGGGCTGGTTCACCCTCGAAGGGCCCAAGGCCTACCGGCACGACGGCTGGTTCTGGATCTTCGCACCCGCCGGGGGAGTGGAGACCGGCTGGCAGGGCGCCTTCCGCTCGCGCGGCTTCTTCGGCCCGTACGAGGAGCGGGTGGTGCTGGAACAGGGGGACACCGAGGTCAACGGCCCCCACCAGGGCGGCTGGGTGCGCACCGGGGCCGGCGAGGACTGGTTCGCGCACTTCCAGCAACGCGGGCCCTACGGGCGTGTCGTCCACCTCCAGCCGATGCGCTGGGGCGACGACAGCTGGCCGGTGATCGGTGACAAGGGTGTCCCCGTCGCCGTACACCGCAAGCCGCGACTGCCGCCGCAGCCGCCCTCCGCGCCCGCCACCGACGACGACTTCCCCGGCGGCCGGTTCGGACCGCAGTGGCAGTGGACCGCCAACCCTCCCCCAAGTTCTCGGCTCCGCTCGAGCAGGGGGGACCCCCATGACGGCTGGGCCGCCCAGCACTCGGGGGACGGGCTGCGGCTGAGCTGCGTACGGACGGTGGACGCGCACGACCTGCGCAGACTCCCGAACGTCCTCACCCAGCGGTTGCCCGGCACCCCCGCCACCGTGGAGGTGGAGCTGCGTCTCGACAGCGAGGAGCCGGGGGCGCGGGCGGGACTCGCGGTGCTCGGCGACGCCTTCAGCTGGATCGGGCTCCAGCGGGAGGCGGACGGGTCGGTGCGGCTCGTGCACCGGTTCGCCGAGTCGGTCGCCGAGCGGGAGCGCGACGCCGCGCATCCGCGAGAGGCGCCCGAGGGGCGGGCCCGGCTGTGGATCGAGAGCGGGGCGGGGGCGCGCTGCCGGTTCTCCTACGACGTCGGGGGCGGCCGGCAGCCCTCCGGCCAGGTCTTCGCCGCCACCCCCTGGCGCTGGGTCGGCGCCCTGCTCGGACTTTTCGCACTCGCGCCCGTCGGCGGGGGACACGCCGGCACGGCCTCGTTCACGCAGTTCCGCATCACCAGTTCCCTCCGCTGACAAGACCCCACAACCCCGTTGGATCCAGAAGAAGAGAGCCGATCAATGAAGATCAACATCCACAGAACCGGGCGTGCCGCGACGGTCGTCGCCCTGGGCTCCGTGCTCGCGCTCACCGCCACCGCCTGCGGCGACAACGGCAGCGGAGCGGCGGGCGACAAGGGCACCGAGGGCTCCGGCAAGGGCGAGATCACCTTCTGGGACAACAACGGCGGTGTCCGCACCGACATCTGGAAGCAGATCATCGCGGACTTCGAGAAGAAGTACCCGGACATCAAGGTCAAGTACGTCGGCATCCCGGCGGCGAGCGCCCAGTCGAAGTACGACACCGCCATCCAGGGCGGCGGCCTGCCCGACGTCGGCGGCGTGGGCACCGCGATGCTCGCCGAGGTCGCCGTCCAGGGAGCGCTGGAGCCGCTGGACAGCCGGCTCAAGGGGAGCTCGCTGGACGGCAAGCTGAGCCAGAACCTGCTCGACGTCAGCCGGTCCGCGGGCGGCGGTGACGCCCTGTACCAGGTGCCGACCTCCGCCAACAACGGCACGCTGTGGTACCGGACGGACCTGTTCAAGGCGGCGGGAGTGGACGCCCCGACCACCTGGTCGAAGTTCTACGACGCCGCCGACAAGCTCACCGACAAGGGCAAGAACAAGTTCGGCTTCACCATCCGGGGCGGCGAGGGCGCCATCGCGCCGGCCCTCGACGCGGTGTACGGCCAGACCGGCATCACCTCGTTCTGGAACGGTGACAAGACCACCGTCAACGACCCGAAGAACGTCGCGGCCCTCGAGAAGTACATCGCCCTGTACAAGAAGGACACCCCGTCCGCCGACGTCAACAACGACTTCACCAAGATGGTCGCCCAGTGGGACAGCGGCACCATCGGCATGCTCAGCCACAACCTCGGCTCCTACCAGGACCACGTGAAGGCGCTGGGTGCGGAGAAGTTCCGCGGCATCCCGAACCCGACGCAGGACGACGGCACACGTGTGCAGGTGTCCAACCCGGTCGACGGGATGAGCCTGTTCAAGTCCAGCAAGAACAAGGCGGCCGGCTGGAAGTTCATCGAGTTCGCCCTCTCGGCGGCGGAGAACTCCAAGTTCAACGAGTCGGCGGGACAGGTCCCGGCGAACACCGACGCGGCGAAGGACGCGTGGATCCAGAAGGCCGAGCCCACCAAGCTGGCCGCGGAGGCGCTGAACGGGGCCGGCACCAAGATCGTGCAGCTGCCGTACTACCTGCCCGACTGGAACACGATCTCCAAGTCCGACAACGAGCCGAACTTCCAGAAGCTGCTGCTCGGGAAGATGAGCGCGAAGCAGTTCCTGGACACGCTGGCCGAGCAGTTGAACAAGGCGCAGGCGGACTGGAAGGCGAACCACTAGCTCCGCTGGTCGGGCCGGGTGCGGTCGGTTCGTGGTCTTCGAGGTTGTGTGGCGACCGCGGGCCGGGCGTGGCTGGTCGCGCAGTTCCCCGCGCCCCTGAAGACGGGGCGCGGGTCCGCCCTCCGCTTGAAAGGCACACCTCTGTGTCCCTCACCCGCAGACAGATCACCTCGGCGGCGCTCGCCGCCGTTCCCCTCGCCTTCACGGCGAACGGCACCGCGCGGGCCGCCGACCGTCGCACCCTCTATGTCGCCGGTGACTCCACCGCCGCCCAGAAGTACACGGACGAAGCCCCCGAGACGGGGTGGGGAATGGCGCTCCCCTTCTTTCTCGGGAAGGGGCTGACCGTCGCCAACCACGCCGTGAACGGACGGAGTTCGAAGAGTTTCGTCGACGAGGGGCGGCTCGACGTCATCCTCTCCGCGATCCGGCCCGGCGACCTCCTGCTCGTCCAGTTCGCCCACAACGACGAGAAGGGCGCCGACCCCACGCGCTACACCGAGCCCTGGACGACGTACCAGGACTATCTGAGGCAGTACATCGACGGGGCGCGGGCCCGTGGCGCGCGGCCGGTGCTCGCCACCCCCGTGGAGCGCAGAAAGTTCGACTCGGACGGCAACGCCGTGCCGACCCACGGCGACTACCCGGCGGCGATGCGTGCCCTCGCCGAGGAGGAGCGCGTGGCGCTGCTCGACATCCAGGCCCTGTCGATCGCCCTGTGGCAGCGGCTCGGCGTCGAGGAGACCAAGAAGTACTTCAACTGGACCGCGACCGAGCAGGACAACACCCACTTCAACCCGCCGGGTGCGATCGCCGTGGCCCGTCTCGTCGCGGCCGAGCTGCTGCACCGCCGGGTGCTGGCACACCGGGACGTGCGCCGGCTGGACGAGGAAGTCCCCGAGTCCTGGATCACCTGGCCGGACGCGGCCGCGTAACCCCCTTCCACAGCACCTCCGCCAGAAGGAGAGCCGCACAGTGAACACACAGAGATGGCATGCCCATGTCACAGCAGCGCCGGTGACGACGGCCCTGCTGGTCGGTTGCACCGCCCTGGCCCTCGCCGTCACCGGCACCACAGCCCAGGCCCAGGCCCGGTCGGGCGACCTCGGCCGACAGACCCTCGCCGCCGGTGACGGCTGGGGCTCGTACGGCACGGGGACCTCCGGTGGTGCGGCGGCCGACGCCGCGCACGTGTACACCGTTACCACCTGGGCCGAGTTCAAGGCCGCGCTGAAGAACGGCGGCACCGCCCCGAAGATCATCCAGGTGAAGGGCACGATCGACGCCAACGCCGAGGGCTGCGACTCCTTCGCCGCGCCGGGCTACGACTTCGACGCCTATCTGCAGAAGTACTCGCCGGAGAACTGGGGATACGGCACCAACCTGGATGCCGAGCCCGACGACAGCCCCGAAGGCCTGCGCCGCGCCTCCGCCGCCAACCAGGACACCGTCATCAAGGCGGAGATCCCCGCCAACACCACCCTCGTCGGCCTCGGCAAGGGCGCGGGGTTCAAGGGCGCCAGCCTCCAGATCAAGGCCGTGGACAACGTCATCGTCCGCAACCTCACCTTCGAGAGCCCGCTCGACTGCTTCCCGCAGTGGGACCCGACCGACACCTCCGTCGGCAACTGGAACTCCGAGTACGACAGCGCGGTGGTGTACGGCTCCACGCACGTCTGGCTGGACCACAACACCTTCACCGACGGGGACCACCCCGACAGCACGCTGCCCACGTACTTCGGCCGGATCTTCGAGCAGCACGACGGCGAGCTGGACATCGTCAAGGGCGCGGACTACGTGACCGCTTCCTGGAACGTCTTCGCCGACCACGACAAGACGATCCTCATCGGCAACAGCGACAGCGCGTCCACCGCGGCGGTCGACCGGGGCCACCTCAAGGTCACCTTCCACCACAACCTGTTCTCGAACCTCGTCGAGCGCGCGCCGCGCGTCCGCTTCGGCCAGGTCGACTCGTACAACAACCACTTCGTCGCGGGCGACGGCTACTCCTACAGCTACGGCATCGGCATGGAGTCCCAACTCGTCGCCGAGCACAACGCGTTCACGCTGCCCGCCGGGGTCAGCGCGGCGACCGTCCTGAAGAAGTGGAAGGAGGCGCCGCTCACCGCCGCGGACAACTACGTCAACGGGGCGGCAACCGATCTGATCGCCGTGCACAACGCGGAGATCCCGGAGGAGACGCTGCGGTCCGGGGCCGGATGGACGCCGACCCTGCGCACGAAGGTCGACTCGCCCAGGGCGGTGCCGCGGATCGTGGACCACGAGGCGGGCGCCGGAAAGATCTGCTGACCGGCTGATCCGGCCGACCAACTCATCCGGCCGACCAACTCATCCGGCCGACCGGCTGATCCGGTCGAACCGGCTCCGTTCGTTCCAGCCCTCCCGGTCAGGCCGGAGCGGCTCCGCACCGCCCGTCATCCAGGGCGTGCCGCTCCGGCCCCTCGTCCCTCCCGCAGAGCCCGCGAGGCCTCTGAGCCTCGCGGCACAGCGAAGGAGCATCGCCATGCTCTCCCGCACCACCACACCCGGCACCACCACACCCGGCCCTGCGGTCCCCGACCGGAGAACCTTCCTCGTCGCCAGTGTCGGAGCCGCTCTCGCGCTCGGCCTCGCGACACCCGCGCGGGCCCAGGCGCGACCCCAGGAGAATTCCCCCTTCGGGCGCTACGGTTCGCCGTCCGCCCGGCTCACCGAACGGACCCTGTACGTCCATCCCGGCGGCCTCGGCGACCACACCACCGTCCAGGCCGCCGTGACCGCCGCGAGCGGGGCCGGATACACCCTGGTCATCGCACCGGGAACGTACCGGGAGACCGTCGCCGTCAGCGTCGCCCGTACGGAGATGACGTGGATCGGCGCCTCCGGGGACCCCCGTGATGTCGTCGTCGTGTACGACAACGCCAACGGCACCCCGAAGCCCGGCGGCGGCACCTACGGGACCACCGGATCGGCCACCACCACCGTGCAGGCCGACGGGTTCACCGCCCGCTCGATCACCTTCGCCAACGACTTCCTGCGCGCCGACCACCCCGAGATCACCGGCACCCAGGCGGTCGCCGTCAAGGTGCAGGGCGACCGCTCGGCCTTCGTGGGGTGCCGGTTCCTGGGCCACCAGGACACGCTGTACGCCGACTCGATCGCGCTCGGCGCCTTCGCCCGCCAGTACTACCGCGACTGTTACGTCGAAGGTGACGTGGACTTCGTCTTCGGCCGGGCGACCGCCGTCTTCGAGCGCTGCCACTTCCGCGCCCTGAACCGCACGGACCTGGCGACCGCCCCGTACGGCTTCGTCTTCGCCCCCTCCACCGCGCTCGCCAACCCGCGCGGCTACCTGGTCACCCACGGCCGTGTCAGCAGCGAGGCCCCGGACGCGTACTACAAGCTCGCCCGTCCCTGGGTGCCCGGCTCGGACACCACCGCCCGGCCCATGCTGACCGTCCGCGACACCCGCCTGGCCGCCGGGATCGACGCTGTCGCGCCCTACACCAACATGGCGGACGCCTACCCGTGGCAGAGCCAGCGCTTCGCCGAGTACCGGAACACGGGGCCGGGCGCGGTGATCAGCGTTCCGCAGAACCGTCCCCAACTGAGCCCCAACGAGGCCGAGTCGGCGACCCGGGAGGCGTATCTCGGCGACTGGACACCGTGGAAGGGGTGCTGAGATGCGCCGACGCGCCTTCCTCGCCACGGCCGGTGCGCTCACCGTCCTCGGCGCGAGCCCCGCCTTCGCGGACGGACGCCGGGTGCTGCACGTCCGACCCGGTGACTCCGTCCAGGCCGCCGTCGACGCGGTGACCGGCGCCGGCTGGACGATCGTCGTGCACCCGGGCACGTACCGCGAGGTCGTGAACATCCCCGCCGACAAGGCCGGCCTGACGCTGCTCGGCGCCGGCCGCGACCCGCGCGACGCCGTCATCGTGTACGACCACGCCAACGGCACGCAGAAGCCGGACGGCTCGGGAACGTACGGCACCGCCGGCTCCGCCACCTTCACCTCGGCGGCGCCGGGGCTCACCGTGCGCGGGCTGACGCTCGCCAACGACTGGCTGCGCGCCGACCACCCGGACATCACCGGGACCCAGGCGGTGGCGGCGTACGTCACCGGGGACCGCTCGTCCTTCAGCCACGTCCGCCTGCTGGCACACCAGGACACCCTGTTCGCGGACACGACGGCCCTGACCGCCTTCGACCGCCAGTACTACCGCGACTGCTATATCGAGGGCGACGTCGACTTCGTCTTCGGGCGGGCCACCGCCGTCTTCGAGCGCTGCCACTTCCACACCCTCGACCGGGACGTCCCCTTCACGCCCGAGGGGATGGTCTTCGCGCCCTCCACGGCCCGCGCCAACCCGCACGGTTTCCTGGCCCTGCGCGGCCGGGTCACCTCGGGCGCGCAGGACGGCGCGTACAAGATCGCGCGGCCGTGGGTGCCGTCGTACGAGACGACGGCCTGGCCCTCCCTGGTCGTACGGGAGACGGAACTCGGCCCCGGCATCGACGCGGTGGCGCCCTACGTCAACATGCGCGAGGCCTACCCCTGGCAGTCCATGCGCTTTCGCGAGTACCGCAACACCGGCCCCGGCGCGGAGATCACCGTGCCGGAGAACCGTCCCCAGCTCACGGACACGGAAGCCGTGTCGCACACGCGTGCGGCGTATCTCGGCGACTGGTGCCCGTGATGTCCCCGCACCGATCACCGCAGTAGCTCCCCCACCCGCATCGACGAAAGGACCGCACTCCATGTCTCGTCGAACCGCTCTCGCCCTCGGCGCCGCCCTGACGCTCGGCGCCGGACTCGCCGTCCTGCCCACCCAGGCCCAGGCGGCGACCGTCGTCGTCAGCACCACGGCCGACCTCACCAGCGCCATCAAGAACGCCACCGCCGGCACCGTCATCCAGGTGCGCGCCGGCACGTACTACCCGACGGCCACCCTCCAGTCGACGGCCAACGGCACCTCGTCGAGCCCGGTCACCCTCCAGGCGTACGGCACGGAGACGGTGAAGATCGACGGCTCGTCGCTGCCCGCCGGGGACTGGATCTTCAAGCTGACCGCCGACTACTGGAACGTCTCCAACCTCACCTTCCAGAACTCCCCGGACAGCGCGGTCGTCTGCCAGTCGTGCACCGGCACGAACTGGAACAACATCAAGACCATCAACGGCGGCGACTCCGGCTTCACGCTCACAGGTGATGGCACCGTCAACAACACGGTCAAGAACATCGACTCGTACGGCAACTACGACGCCGCCACGCACGGCCAGAACGCGGACGGCGTGGCCATCAAGTTCGGCTCCGGCACCGGCAACCTGGTGACGGGGGCCCGGCTGTACAACAACTCGGACGACGGCATCGACCTGTGGTCCTTCGCCTCGCCGGTCACCATCGAGCACACCTGGTCCTTCGGCAACGGCAAGAACCGCTGGGGCGACTCCGCCTTCGAGGGCAACGGCAACGGCTTCAAACTCGGCGGGAACGGTGTGACGGTCGCGCACGTCGTCAACAACTCCGCCGCCTGGGACGACGCGGGCAACGGCTTCACCGAGAACTCCAACACCGGCTCGATCGTCATCAACCGCACCACCGCGTACGCCAACGGCAAGTACGGCTACTACTTCGCCACCAGCTCCGCGAAGCTCGGCAAGAACCTGGCGGTGGGCAACGGCAGCGCGGCGGTCTCCAAGGGGTCCTCGGTCACGTCCGCCGGCAACAACTGGGACTCGGGCGTCTCCACCCCGTCCTTCGTCTCCACGGACGCGTCGACGACGTACAACTCCCGCAAGTCCGACGGCTCGCTGCCCGCGACGACGTTTCTGACGACGGGCAGCACGACGATCGGCGCCACGATGAACTGATCCGGAGGAACCGGTGCGGTGGGCTCAGTTGAGGTGCCACAGGGCGTAGGCAGCGGTCAGCAGCACAAGACCGGCGACCGTGAGAAACGCCCCGAGCATCCGGTGGTACCAAGGCTGGGCCCCCATCAACACCGAACCAGCCCTCAGCTGATGCCGGTCGCGGATGTTCGCAGCCCTCCGGACGGCGATCCCGCGCACGTTGAACGCCCAGCTCCCGCCGCACCAGACGGCTGCGAGGCCGCCCAGGGCGAAGAGGGCGATGATCACTGGGGACGGCCCGTGCGTCCCGGCAGCGAGATGGCGCACGTTCTCGTTGTTCCTTCCGTCAAGAGATCTCGTTGCGTGTTCGGGGGAGTTCGGCCAGACAGTCCCGGCTCCGTCATGGATTGACGTGTCCCATAAGTCTTGTCAACGCGTCGTCGTATCCCGGGGCGTTCCCGGGGAGCAATTCCTTCATCCTGGCGAAGAATTCCGTGCCCGACCGTTGCAGCGCCTCGACGAGTTCTCGCTCGTCGACGGAGGTGGCGCGCTTGACGTCATCGTAGGTGAGAGAGACGAGAACGAGTCCCCCGCCCAGGCGCTTGAACGAAAGCCTGACCGGCTGATCCGGGAAGTACGTCGCCGCCTCGTCCTCACGCTTGAGGCTCAGCACCATGTCGCTGATATAGGACCAGAGTTCGTCGACATAGTCCCACAGCTCCTGGTCCAGGATCCGTACGCCGTTGATCGTCAGTTCGATGGCGCCTTCGACGTATGAGGGATCCGAAGGTGCGGAGGTCGTGTCCGGTACGGGGGTGAATCCTCCTGACTTGGTGCGCAGGTAGGAGGTGATTTCAATCATGTGGCCTATTTCTTGGGGAGAGTTCCGGGATAGAACTGGCCGATATGGCCGTTCTTGATACCGAGGACGTAATCTACTCCGTTTACTTTTCCTTCTACCTGGTACATTCCCATGGGGCCGCGGGATGCCAGCTTGTCCCGGTTCTGATTCAAGGTCTCGGTAATGGCGTCCTCGACATCCTTGACGGACATCTTTCCGTCGAGGAAGGACTGCTTCTGCTTCACCGAGCCGTCCCAGTACTCAGGATGATGCCTTTCCAGGACGTGTGCCAGGTTCTTCTTGTCGAGCATGAACTGATCGCTGCCGAACTGGTATCTCCTGCTCTGCCAGTCCTTGAGCGCGTTCTCCACCTTGCAGGTGAAGAGACCGAGCGGATCGGACTCGACGAGGGGATTCCTCACGTAGGCGTGGTGATCGGGGGAGGGCGCGAGGCCCAGCGGGTCCGAAGAGACGTATCGTCCGGTCTCGGGGTCGTAATAGCGGAAGTGGTTGTAGCTGAGTCCCGTCTCGGGGTCGGCGTACTGGCCGGGGAAGCGTAGCGGGCAGTCCACGGCGGCTTCCTCGTCTGCCGGAGCCGGCAGGCCAGTGCCCCAGAGCGAGGTGCGCCGCTGCCAGACCAGGTCTCCGGACACCGAGACCAACTCCGCGGGGGTGCCCACGAGGTCCGTGACCACGGCGTGGAAGCGGGTCGTGTGCGAAGAGCCGGTCTCTTCGACCAGCCGGGCGAGGAACGACGCGCCGGACTCGACGACGGAGGTCTTGTGCTGCGTCTGGGCGACCGGACGATGGGAACCCGGAGCGTAGTCCCAGGTCGTCACCCTGCCGTCCTGGCAGGTCTGTTCGGCCAGGCGGGTGTCGTCCCAGGAGAAGTCGACGCGATCGGCCTGTGACCCGTCCTCGGTCACGCGGTGTTTGGACACACGGCGGCCCAGTGGGTCGTACGCGTATCGCCATCGCTCGCCGTCCGGCGTGACCGCTTCGGTCAGCCGGTCCTCGGTGTCCCAGACATATGTCCAGGTGCGCGTCTGCCCGTTGAGGAGCTTGCGCGTCCTGCGGACCAGACGGCCCTGGGCGTCGTGCTCGTAGACGGTGTGCCCTGCGCGGCGGACGAGCGTGCCCTCGAACTCGCGGTCACCCGGACAAGCATGGTCGGGCGCCGTCGCCCGGACCGGACTGCCTGCCGCGTCGTAGGCGTAGACCTCACGCCAGCCATGGGCGCGTACGCCCGTGACACGGCCCATGGCGTCCAGGTCGAAACGGCGCGTGCCGGAGGTGAGCTCGCGTACTTCGACGAGGTGGCCGTCCGCTCGGTAGGCGTAACTGCGGTGCTGGAGAAGACGATCCGCCTCCGACGAGTCCGCCGTCGATGTCAACGACTGCACGGCGAGGTGTCCTGTCGCGCTCCAGCTCTGAGTGAGCGTCGCGGCATTGCCGATCCGGCGCTCGGTCTCGCGACCGACGGCGTCGTACGAGAAGGCCAGCGAACCGGCTGCCGATCGCAGTTCGACAGGGCGGCCCACAGGATCGTAAGTCCAGTCGGATACCAGACCGGATGGGGCCACGCGGTGGGTGCACTGCCCGACGGCGTCGTACGTGAACGTCGTCGTGCGCCCGCCCACCGTCTCCGAGAGAATGCGGCCCACCGCGTCCCGATCCAGCACGACCTCGGCGTCCGCGTTGGCGGCGCGAGACATTCTGCCGTCGGGGCCGTACGCGTACGTCGTCACCTCACCCGAGTCGTCGTGCTGCTCCACGACACGGCCCTGCGCGTCCCGTGTGAAGCGCAGTGTTTCGTCGGCGCCGTTGGTGCGCGAGACCAGACGGCCTGCCGCGTCGTGCCCGTACGTGAGCGTGCGGCCGTTGAAGTCCGTCTCCGCAACGAGCCGGCCGGCCTGGTCGTACCGGTACGACCAGGCCAGGCCCTGGGGATTGGTGACCTTGGTCAGGCGCAGCTCGGTGTCGTACGTGAACGTGTACCGTGCGCCGTCCGAATCCGTGCGGGCCGCCAGGAGGTCGAAGTGTGTGGCGGTCTGGTGGGTGGTGTTGCCCACCAGGTCGGTGTGGGTGAGCAGGTTGCCCTCGGCGTCCCGGGCCCAGGACTCGCGGGTGCCGTCGGCGTACTCCCGCCACTCCGGCTTGCCCTCGACGGTCCAGCCCATGCGGGTGGTGTCGCCGAGCGGGTCGGTCACCGCGACGATCCGGCCGAAGGCATCCCGCCGCACGGTCGTCTCGTGCCCCAGCTCGTCGGTGAGCACGACGGGCAGCCCGGCGACGTTCGAGGTGATCCGGCGTGTGTGGCCGAGCGCGTCCGTGACCATGGCCAGATGGCCCGATGAGTCGTACTCGTACCGCGTTTCGGCACCCGCGGGGTCCACAGTGGACAGCAGGTTGCCGCGGTCGTCGTAGGTATGCCGCCAGGTCGCGCCGCCCGACTCCACGATTTCTGTGGGCAGGCCGAGGAGGTTGTGGACCGCACGGGTCACCGACGCGTCCGGCAGGGTGATCTCGCTCAGGTTCCCGGCGGCGTCATACGCGTGACGGGTCGTCCTGCCCAGCGGATCGGTCACTGCGACGGGCTGGGCACCCCACTCGTCCCACTCCGTACGCGTGACATGCCCCAGCGGGTCCGTCTCCTCGACGACAAGGCCCTCGGAGTTGTATCGATGGCTGGAGACACGGCCGAGCGAATCGGTGTACGTCGTCGTGGACGCGGCGTCGTCGTACGTCAGCGTGCCGGACAGGATGCCGTCGACGCCCTCGGTGCGGACGACGCGGCCGCGTGCGTCGTAGACGTAGGAGAACCAGGTCCCGTTGCGGTCGGTCCAGCGTGTCATCCGGCCCTGGTCGTCGTAGGTGAACCGGAGCGGCTCACCGCTGGAGTTGATGACCTCGGTGAGGTTGCCCGACGGGTCGTAGCCGTACCGCATGACGAGCGTGCCCTCGCCCACCGGGCCGTCGGGGCCGTAGCGGGAGGGGGGTTCGTCGAGCAGGCGCAGGGCGGTGACGCGGGGGCCCTGGGTGTCGACGGCCAGGTAGTAGCCGCCGGAGTGGCGGATGCCGAACGGGATGCCTTCGTCGTCGCGCTCGACGTCGATGCGAGCGCCGTTTCGGTCGCTCCAGGAGTCCAGGGGGAGATGGAAGACGCCGAAGGAGCCCGAGGAGAAGGGGGTGCTGAAGGTGCGGACGACTCCGGAGTCGGGGTCGGTGATGGTCATGACGCCGTCGGGCTTGCCGTCCCAGCGCAGTGGCCAGCGCGCGCCCTTCAGGGGGAGGGTCGGCACATCCGGCTCCGGCACGGGGTAGACGAGCCGCATGCCGTCCGCCGCCGCGAAGACGACCCCCTCGCCGTCGATCTGCACGCACTCGTCGAGGGTGGAGATCCAGGTCGGGCCGAAACAGACCCCGCCCCGGTAGGAGGACAGGTGGGTGCGCTGGAAGAGGAGGGGAAGGGAGGCCGGCAGTGTCAGGTCGGTCTGGGACATCAGCATGGCGCCCGTCGCCACGTCGATCGGCTCGCCGACGCACGGCGTGCGGTCCGCGTTGCGCGCGGCGGGTCCCAGATCGACCAGGTCGGGGCGGAGGGACGGCGGGCGCAGCAGGAGGGGAGTGGTGTCGCTGAACGCGCCCTCCACGCCCGCCTTCAGTACGCCGCTGCCCGCGCCCAGCGCGCCGCCGAAGATCATGCCGTCCTTGGCGGCCTGGTTGACCTCGTCCAGGCTGAAGCCCTGCTGCAGACCGGTGGCCATCTTCAGGGGTTGGGCCACGGCCAGGTCGACGGTGACCGACTCGATGCCGCCGAAGGCCGCCGCGACCAGGGTGCCCGCCGCTATCTCCGCGACGGTGGTGGTGACCGCGACGCCCATGGTGGCGCCGAACTCGATGATGGCGTCGGCCGCCGCGACGGCGGCTCCGGAGGCGAGGCCCGCCGTGAAGAAGGCCAGCGCCACCCCGCCCGCGATCACGGCGGCGTCGATGCCGATCTGCGTCCAGAGTTTGTTGATGGCGTCGTCGATGGCGTCCGCGAACTTGTCCAGGGCCTTCGCCATCGCCCGGGACGACTCCGCCAGGTCGCTCAGCCAGCCGGCGTCCTTGCCCTTGGCGTAGCGGTTCCAGAACTTCTCGAACGCGTCGATCGACTCGCCGGAGTTGTGGTGGATGAGGGAGGACGCACTCGTGTGCACCGGTCCCCGTACGTCGTCGACCGAGTCGGCGAAGGTGCGCCAGGCGGTCGCCGCGGCCCGCAGTGAACCGGAGTTGGCGTCCGGCCACCACAGGCCCAGCTTCAGCAGGATCTTCTTGGCCTCGTCCTCAACGCTCACCGGAACCGTCGCTCCCTGCCTTGTCGGTCCCGGCGGTCTTCACCTCGGTGAACATTCCCGCGATCAGCTGGTCGTTGTCGACGGTGCCGTCCGCCAGGTCGTTCATGGCCTCGTGGATGCTCACCAGGCCGAGTACGAGGGTGCCCGCCGCGCTCTCTATCTTCTTCTGCTGCGGTGAGTAGGCGTCCCCGAACTCCTTGCCCTGTTTGTCGTCGCCCCAGGGTTTTCCCAGGCTGTCCAGGGTGGTGACGAGGGTGGTGAGCGCCTTGCTGAGGTTCTTGGCCCCTTCGTGGAAGTCCGGCGCCGCGCGCTTCAGGTCGGCGGTGTGGATGTGCAGAACCATGCCGTCGCCATTGCCCTCACCCATGCGGCTCTCCCCGTCTGACGCATCGTTCGCATGTGCGTTCCGACCCTAGGAGAACCGGTTCAAGAGAAGGTCAAGTCGAGGCCACCTGCGGGCAATGCATCCGGGAGATGCCGCCCGCGGGTGAGGTCTCGATCGGATAAAGCCTCCCGCATGGCGTGCGTGATGCGCGTAGACAGTCCCTGACCTGGTGCGGAATGACCTGGTCACCCATCACCCAGATCCGGAGAATCCATGCGGAAGTCCCTCAGGGCGGCAGCCATCGCGGCCGCTTGTGCCGTCGCCGGCGGAGCCCTCTACGGCACGGGCGTCGCCACGGCCGGCCAGTCGACGGCCAACTCGACCCACGAGCCCTACAACATCGGGCTCCTGGTCAAGGACATCGACACCTACTACGGCGCCACGCTCGACAGCAACGGCGTGTACCAGGCGTCCAAGGACAGCCCGTACGCCAAGGACCTGTCGCGCCTGGAGTCGGACGCCAAGCGCTACATCGACAGGGCGGCGCACAAGGCGAAGCACCGGGGCGAGAAGCCCGCGGTCGTCTTCGACATCGACGACACGCTGCTGCTCTCCCTCGACTACGAGAAGAAGACCAACTACACGTACAACTCGGCCTCCTGGGCCGCGTACGTGGCCCAGGCCGACCGTCCGGCCGTCTTCGGCACCCCCGAACTCGTCGCGTACGCCAAGTCGAAGGGCGTCGAGGTCTTCTACAACTCGGGCCTGAAGGAGTCGCAGCGCGTCGACGCGGTCGCGAACCTGAAGAAGGTCGGCGCCGACATCAACCTCGACGCCGCCCACATGTTCCTCAAGGACGCTGCCAACCCGCCGGCCTACCTGAGCGCCTGCGCCACGGCCGCCGCCTGGAACTGCACCACTGTGCAGTACAAGTCCGGCACCCGTAAGCACATCGAGTCCCTCGGGTACGACATCGTCGCCAACTTCGGCGACCAGTACTCCGACCTCGACGGAGGCTACGCCGACAAGACGTTCAAGCTTCCGAACCCGACGTACTTCGTCAGCTAGTACCCAGGCAGCTACTCAGGACTTGGTCCGCACGGGGCGGATCGATTCCAGGGTCGGCACCACCGGTTCGATCGTTCCGTCGGCCGCGAACTCCATGCGGTCGATGGTGGTCTCCCGGTGCGTGCCGTCCCCGCCCGCCTTCCCGGGGCCGTTCAGGGCGAACCGGTGGTAGACGATGTACCAGTCGTCGGTGCCGGGGACGTTCACCACGGAGTGGTGTCCGGTGCCCTTGATGCCGTACTCCGGGCGCTTGGACAGGATCGTGCCCCGCTTGGTCCACGGACCGAGCGGGGACGGTCCGGTCGCGTACGCGACGTGGTAGTTCTCGCTGCGGGTGTCGTCCTCGGACCACATGAAGTAGTACGTGCCCCGCCGCTTGACGACGAAGGATCCCTCCCGGAAGTCGGGCTGCGTGATGTCCCGCACCTGCGAGGCGTCGAACGACACCATGTCGGCGTTCAGCGGCACCACGTATCCGTGGCCGTTGCCCCAGTACAGATACGACTGACCGTCGTCGTCCGTGAACACCGCCGGGTCGATCATCTGGCCCGTCAACCGGCCCTTGGCCACCAGGGGTCTGCCCAGCGCGTCCTTGAAGGGACCGGCCGGGGAGTCGGCCACCGCCACGCCGATCTGCTGCTCCGCACAGAAGTAGAAGTAGTACTTGCCGTCACGTTCGGCGATCGCCGGGGCCCAGGCGTTCTTGTCCGCCCAGGACACATCGGGTCCCAGGTCCAGGATCACACCGTGGTCCTTCCAGTGGACCAGGTCCTTCGAGGAGTACGCCTTGAAGCTCGTCCCGCTCCAGCCCGCGTAGCCGTCCGTCGTCGGATAGATCCAGTACTAGCCGTCCAGGTAGTGGACGTCCGGGTCGGCGTTGAGGCCGGACAGGACCGGGCTGCGGTCGGGTACCGCCTCGACCGTCCAGGTCCGGCTCGTCCCGTCCGGGGCCGTCACGGTGTAGGTGCGCGGGGTGCGGAAGTCCCGCGGTGTGCCCGGGGCCGGGCTGACCTTCGCGCCCGCGCCGACCGCGAGGGTGGGGGCCAGGTGCCTGAGGTCCGCGTCCGGCTTCATCGGCAGGACGGCCTTCGAGGCCGACTCGGTGACGATCGCATACCCGTTCTGGCCCTTCGCGGTCGCGTCCACGACCGAGGTGCCGGTCACCGGGTAGGCGGCCAGCAGCCGGTCGTACTCCGCCCGCGTCACCGGCATCACCGTGCCGTGCCGGGGGCTCGCGGGCAGCTGGTAGTTCGTCGACATGGTCCACTTGCCCGAGTCGAGGTCGGTCGTCTCGAAGGGGACGTAACCGCGGCTGCCGTACTCGTCGATGAACAGGTACCACTTGTTCTCGGTGTTGGACTTGAAGACCGTCGGGCCCTCGCCGCGGTCGATCGAGCCGCTGCCGATGCAGTCGGAGACGAAGTCGTACCTGGTGTTCGTCAGGGAGGTCGACTTCTCGCCGGTGATGAACTTCGAGCAGGGGCTGGAGGAGCTGGGATCGCGCTCGTCCTTGGTGTAGCGGTAGTAGCTGCCCTTGTTCTTGATGACCGTCGAGTCGATCACCGAGTAGCCCGGGTCGTCCCAGACCTTCGGCTCGCTGAAGGTGCGGAAGTCCTTCGTGGTGGCGTACAGCATCTTGTTGTACGTCGATCCGGTGTGGTCCGGGTCGTCGTCGGCGTACAGCTTGGACGCCCAGAAGACGACGTACTCACCGAGCGAGTCGTCCCAGTAGGCCTCCGGCGCCCAGGTGTTGCCCGCGCTGTCGGGGGCCACCTTCACCAGGCGCTGGTCGGTCCAGTGCACCAGGTCGGTGGATTCCCAGATCATGATGGACCTGCTGCCGTGCCGCTGCACGTAGTCCCAGCTGCCGCTGGAGTTCTGGTACATCTTCAGGTCGGTGGCGATGAGGAAGAACTTGTCGCCCTTGGGGGAGCGGATCACGAAGGGATCGCGCAGCCCCTTCTCGCCGATGGTGGACGTCAGGACGGGATTGCCCGCGTTCAACTCCCGCCAGTGCAATGGGTCGTTGCCGCGGCTCAGGGCGTAGCGGATCTGCTCGCCGTCGGCCGTGCCCTCGCCGGTGAAGTAGGCGAAGAGATAGCCGGCGTACTTCGGTTCGTTCACGTGCGATGCTCCCGATGGTGACGGTGACGCGGGGCTCGGTGGGGCGGCCAGCAGGCCCAGGAGGAGCGCGAGGACGGGGATCAGGAGCGCGCGGGCGGTGCGGCGTCGCATGACACATCCTGTCGGAGACTGGTGGATTCTGTGGGGGAAGCGCTCTCGGAGTGTTGCCAGTGGGGGACAGCGCGTCAATTGATGAAGGCGGCATGACGGCCGGCGAAAGTTTCGACCTTTTTCGTGAGCCCCCGGCAACGTTTCCCGCCACCGCGGCGACCAGTGAGCAGAAGCGGGCCGGGGCGGCCCCTCCGGCCCGCTTCGTCTCCCGTCCCCCTAGGAAAGGAACGCCCCGTGCTTCTGAGCACCGGACGCCACCGCAGGACCCGTACGCTCTCGATCGCCGCGGCGGTGGCCGTCGCCGCGGGAGCGGGTGGCGTCTACCTCGGCCTCGCGAACAACGGCTCGGCGCAGGCCGCCGCCACCACGGTCACCGTCTCCACCACCGCGCAGCTCCAGACGGCCGTCGCGAATGCCGCCGCGGGCACGACCATCCAGGTGCGCGGCGGCACGTACTACCCGACGGCCACGCTGAAGTCGACGGCGAACGGCACCGGTTCCACGCGGATCACGCTCACCGCGTACGGCAGCGAGAAGGTGAAGATCGACGGTTCCAAGCTGGCCGCCGGTTCCTGGCTGGCGGGGATCTACGGCGACTACTGGACCGTCCAGAACATCACCTGGCAGAACTCGCCCGCCCAGGGCTTCGTCGCCACCTCCTCCGTCGGCGGCGTCTTCAAGAACCTCGTCACCGCGAACAACGGCGACTCGGGCTTCACGCTGCGCGGCGACGGCACGACCGGCAACCTCGTGCAGAACCTGGACAGTTACGGCAACTACGACGCCGCGAACCACGGGCAGAACGCCGACGGCATCGCCATCAAGTTCGGCTCCGGCACCGGCAACAAGGTCACCGGCGCGCGCCTCTACAACAACGCGGACGACGGCCTCGACCTCTGGCAGTTCTCCTCGCCCATCACCATCGAGCACTCGTGGTCGTACGGGAACGGCAAGAACCGCTGGAACGACTCCGCCTTCGAGGGCAACGGCAACGGCTTCAAGCTCGGCGGCGGCGGGGCCTCGGTCGCCCACGTCGTGAACAACGACGCCGCCTGGGACAACGCGGGCAACGGCTTCACCGAGAACTCCAACACCGGGGCCATCGTGCTCAACCGCAACACCGCCTACGCCAACACCGACGCGGGCTTCTACTTCGCCACGGGCAAGGCGCGGCTCGCCAGGAACCTCGCGGTGAGCAACAAGGGCGGCCTGGACAAGCTCGGTTCCGCCACGGTCTCCGCGGCCAACAACTGGGACAGCGGCACCTCGACGCCGTCCTTCAGGTCGACGGACGCGACCACGGCGTACGGTGCCCGCTCGTCGAGCGGTTCGCTGCCGGCGACCACGTTCCTGACGACGGGCTCGACGACCATCGGCTCGACCATGAACTGACGTACCCACGTACTGACGTACGAGGGAAAGTGAACGCCCCCGCCGGTCGTCACCGGCGGGGGCGTCCCTCTGACTGGCTCCGAGGGGGGCTCAGGCCAGCAGATCCCTTACTTGTACGTGATGTCAGATGACGTGAACCTGCAGAAGGTTCCGTCCGCGCCGGTGCCGAGTTCGGTGGGCTCCTTGCCGCTGCTGTTGCCCTTGAAGCGCACGCAGGTCTTGAGCTTCTTCTTGGTGTCGCCGGTGACACGGATCTTCGACAGCGTCGCCGTGTCACCGAAGTTGGAGTTGATGCCGACCAGCGCCTTGCCCGGAGCGGTCGCGTCGATGTCGCTGAGCACGATCGTGCGCTTGACTTGCGTCTTGCAGTTGCCGCAGGAGCGCGCCAGCTTGCCGAAGTTCTCCACGTGGAAGCCGGTGATGGAGAGCGTGCCGGCGCCGTTGAACTGGAACACCTTGTCGGAGGCCTTCTGCGCGCCACCGCCGATCACGTTGTACTTCGCGGACGACGCCTTGCCCTTGAAGGTGGCCGCGTCCTCGCCGACGTCCAGCCACCACACGTTCTGCAACGTGCAGCTGCCCAGGCAGTGCACGCCGTCGGCGGCCGGGGTGCCGATGATGACGTTCTTGAGGACCGCGCCGTCCTTGAGCTCGAAGATCGGGCCCTGGTTCTCCGACTGGTCGGAGGTGCCGAGGGAACCACTGCCGAAGAACTTCGTCAGCTTGCCGTCGTAGGTGCCCGAGACCGAGATCGTCTTCGAGACGGCCTTGCTGCCCTTGGCCGTCGGCCAGACGGAACTCGCGCCCGCGGTGCTCAGCATCGACGTCGTGACGAGCGCGGCCCCGGTGATGCCGAGCGCGATGACCCCACCGATCACGGACCGCCGCCCGGTGAGGCGGCGACGGTGCCGGACGCGCTGTTCAACTCGTGCAGTCATGAGGCGGATTTCCTTGCGGGGAGGGGACGTGTTCGTCTCCTGGTCGCCGCAGGTGAGGAAAGGGTTGCCGCCGTCCGCGGGTTTTTCCGGGGCGATTTTCTACGAGTCGCCGTCGGTGCCGCTCGCGGCGGCGAAGTCGCCCGCCACCGACGGCGTCCCGTCCGCGCTCCTCGCGTCCGCCGAGTAGCGGTCGTCCTTGGCGTCCCGGCCGCCGCGGGTGTGGTTGTACTGGCCCGCGAAGACCCACTGGCCGGCCGCGAGGGTGTGGCCGTCCTTGAGCACCCAGGTGTAGACGAGGAAGCCGTCCTTCTCGGTGACCGTCGTCGTGAAGTCGCTCTCGGGTGCCGAGCGCCAGGAGCCCGCGTCGCTGACCCCGCCGGTCTGCCGGATCTTCAACTCGACGGTGAGCGAGCTGAGTTTGCCGGCGTTCTTCAGGGTCACATTGCTCTGCGCCCAGAAGTCGTTGCTGTGCGGATCGACCGAGCCGTCGGACCACAGCGAGCCGTCCTGGTTGCCCGCGGCGGGCGCCTTGGGAGCGGCGGGCGAGGAGTGCGCGGCCGAGGCGGTGTCCGAGGGGGAGGCGCTCGCCTTCCCGGACGGCTTCGAGGCACCCGAGGTGTGCGAGGGGTGCGGCACGACGGGCGCGCGGCTCGTCGCGTCCGGGGAGACGACCGGGGTCGGCGAGACCGCGACCGTCTGCTGCGGCGGGCTGTTCTCCTGCACCGCCGCGGCCACCCAGTAACCGCCGACCGCGAGGACGCCCGCCACCGCGGCCGTGGCGCCGACGATCCGTCCCCAGCCGAGCACCGGCGGACGTGCCGCGCGCCGGGGACGACGCTCGGCGGCGCCGGACATCCCGCGCTCGACCCGGGCCAGGATGCGCGCGCGGTCGGGCACATGCGCCTCGGCCGCCTCGTGCAGCCCGGCGCGCAGCTCGTCGTGCACGTCCTGCGCCTTCCTCATCGGTCCCTTCCTCCGGCTCCACCCGTGGGCAGCACACTTGCGTGCACCCGCATCGGGGCCTCTTCGGTGCCGAGGAGCCGCTTCAGTTCGGCCATGCCCTTCGACGTCTGGGACTTAACCGTACCCACGGAAACACCGAGGGCGAGCGCCGTGTCCTTCTCCGAGAGGTCGAAAGCGTGCCGCAACACAACACATGCGCGCTTACGGAACGGCAGCCGGCGCAGCGCCTCCTGGACGTCGATCTTCCCCGCTATGTCGGGGTTCTCGGTCTTGTCCTCGCGCTGCGACCAGAACAGTGTGATCCGTCTGCGCTCGCGCACCGCGCTGCGGATCCGGGTGCGGGCCAGGTTCGCGACGACACCGCGGGCGTACGCCACCGGGTGGTCGGCCGCGCGCACCCGGTCCCAGCGGTGCCACAGCGCGAGCAGCGCGTCGGCCGCCAGATCGTCGGCGGCGTCCGCCTCGCCGGTCAACAGATGGGCGAAGCGGGCGAGTTCGGCATGGTGCCGCTCGAAGAAGGCGTGGAACTCCACGGAGGCTGCGTCGTCGACGACAGTGCCCACGGCTACCTCTCCTTGCTGCGGCTTTTGAGCAACCGGTGCGGGTGCGTGCGTATACGGCCCCCGTGCGCCACCCGTGAAGGAATGGTGCCCCTGTGGGGCGAGATGCGTGAGCGTACCAGCGATGCGTACAGGGCTTCGAACAGCGTATGGCGGGCCGAACTCGATTCCGTAACACGGCGAAAACCTGAAAGCGGTTCAACGCGGGAACAATCCAGCCAGCATCCGCACACCCAGCACGCAGGCCACAAGGAGTAGCAGCCATGTCCGAAACCCAGAAGGTGGCCGACCGGCCAAGTGCCGCGCCACCAGCGGCGAACAGCGTCGACCGGTTCTTCAGGATCTCCGAACGGGGCTCCACCTTCGGCCGGGAGATACGCGGCGGATTCGCCACGTTCTTCACCATGGCCTACATCCTTGTCCTGAACCCGATCATCCTCGGCAGCGCCAAGGACAAGTTCGGCCACCAGCTCGACAGCGGCCAACTCGTCACGGCCACCGCCCTGGTGGCCGCGGTGATGACCGTCATCATGGGCGTGGGCGGCAATCTGCCCCTCGCGATCGCCGCGGGCCTCGGTCTGAACGCCGTCGTCGCCTTCCAGATCGCCCCGCTGATGAGCTGGCCCGACGCGATGGGCCTGGTGGTCATCGAAGGCGTGATCATCTGCGTACTGGTCCTCACCGGACTGCGCGAAGCCGTCATGAACGCCATCCCGCAACCGCTGAAGCACGCCATCGGTGTGGGCATCGGACTCTTCATCGCCTTCATCGGCTTCGTGGACGCCGGTTTCGTCAGCCGCATCCCGGACGTCGCGAACACCACCGTGCCGGTGCAGTTGGGCGCGACCGGTTCGCTGACCGGCTGGCCCGTGCTGGTCTTCTGTCTCGGCGTGCTGCTCACCATCGGACTGATGGCACGCAAGGTCAAGGGCGCCATCCTGATCAGCATCGTGACGATGACCGTGGTCGCCGTGATCATCAACTCGGCCGCCGACATCAAGAGTTGGGGCCTGACCACGCCGAAGATCCCCTCCGACGTGGTGGCCACCCCGGACTTCGGTCTCGTCGGACACTTCAGTCTGTTCGGCGGCTTCGGCGAGACCGGCGCCCTGACCGTCGTCCTGCTGATCTTCACCCTGATCCTGTCGGACTTCTTCGACGCCATGGGCACGATCGTCGGCATCAGCGCCGAGGCCGGACTGCTCGACGAGGAGGGCAAGGTGCCCGGCATCGGCCGGGTGCTGTTCATCGACGGTGCCGCGGCCGTCGCGGGCGGCGCGGCCTCCGCCTCCTCCAACACCGCCTACATCGAGTCCGCGGCCGGCGTCGGCGAGGGCTCGCGCACCGGCTTCTCGAACCTGATCACCGGCGGCATGTTCGCCCTCGCCCTGTTCCTGACCCCGCTGCTCACCATCGTCCCGCTCCAGGCGGCGGCCCCCGCTCTGGTCGCGGTCGGCTTCCTGATGATGACGCAGGTCAAGCACATCGAATGGGACAGCTACGAGATCGCGATCCCCGCGTTCCTGACCATCGCGGCGATGCCGTTCACCTACTCGATCACCAACGGCATCGGGGCCGGCTTCGTCGCCTACGTCCTGATCAAGGCGGTGCTCGGCAAGATCCGTGAGGTCCACTGGCTGCTGTGGGCCGTGTCGGCGCTGTTCCTGGTGTACTTCGCGATCGATCCGGTGAGGCAGCTGTTCGGCGTGAAGTGACCGTACGGGCATGAAGTGACCGCACGAAGGAAGGGCCGCCCCCAGGTGTGCGGGGCGGCCCTCCGTCGTGCGCGGTGCCTCAGTTCTTCAGCGCCGCCCGCATCATGGCCTTGGCCACCGGCGCCGCCAGGCCGTTGCCGCTGACCTCGGACCTCGCCGCGTCGGACTGCTCGACGATGACCGCCACGGCGACCTCCTTGCCGTTCGAGTCGGACTTCGCGTACGACGTGAACCAGGCGTACGGCGTCTTGCTGTTCTTCTCGCCGTGCTGGGCCGTACCCGTCTTGCCGCCCACGGTCGCGCCGGAGATCTTCGCGTTCGTGCCCGTGCCCTCGGTGACGACCGTCTGCATCGCGGACTGGAGCTGCTCGGCGGTCGTCGAGCTGACGATCTCCCTGGTGTCGGTGATGTCGTCGTAGTCCTTCACCACATTGCCGCTCGCGTCACTGGTCTGCGACACCATGTGCGGCGAGACGAGCTTGCCGCCGTTGGCGATGGCGGCCGACACCATGGCCATCTGCAGCGGGGTCGCCGTGACGTCGTACTGGCCGATGCCGGTCAGCGCCGTGGACGACTTGTCCATGTTCGAGGGGTAGACGCTCGGGTACGCCCGCACCGGCACGTCCTGCGAGCTGTCGTTGAAGCCGAACTTCTCCGCCATCGCCTTGACCTTGTCCTGCCCGAGGTCGACGGCCATCTTCGCGAAGACGTTGTTGCACGAGTACTGCAGCGCCACCCGGATCGAGGCGTCCTTGCAGGGCGCGGAGGCGCTCTCGTTCGACAGGGGGGTCCTCGTGTTCGGCAGCGTGTACGGGTTCGGGCTGTCCGTACCGGCGTCCACGTTCTTGTACAGCCCGTCCTCCAGCGCCGCCGCGGCGACCACCAGCTTGAACGTCGACCCCGGGGGCAGCGGCTGGCGCAGCGCCCGGTTGGTCATCGGCTTGTCCGCGTCCTTCGTCAGCTTCGTCCAGGCGGCCGAGTCACCGGTGCTGAGCTGCGTCGGGTCGTACGACGGAGTGGAGACGACCGCGAGGATCTTCCCGTTCTTCGGGTCGATCGCGACGGCTCCGCCCTTCTTGCTGCCGAGCGCCGCGTACGCCGCCTTCTGCACGTCAGGGTCGATGGTCGTGACCACGTCACCAGGGCTGGCGCGCTTGTTGGTGATCGTGTCGAGGGGGTTCTTCAGCTGGTTGTCCGTACCGTCGAGCAGGCCCTTGAAGACGCCCTCCAGCTGGGTCGCCCCGAACACCTGGGAGCTGTAGCCCGTGACCGCCGCGTACAGACTGCCGTCCGTGTACGTCCGCTTGTACTTGAGGTCGCTGCCCTTCGTCTGCGCGGAGCCGGTGATCGCCCGGCCGGCCACGATGATGTTCCCGAGCGGGTTCGCGTACTGCTCGATCGCGTTCCGTCGGTTGCTCTTGTTCTCCGCGAGTGCCTTGCCGTCGTAGAACTGCACCCAGGTCGCCCTGATCAGCAGGGAGAGCACGAGCAGCAGAGTGAAGACGGCGGTACGCCTGATCGTCTTGTTCATCCCGCTCAGAAGGACGAGCGGAAGGGAGCGAATCGTTCCCTTCCGTCCTGACTTCTCATGCGCTGTTCATGAAGTCCGGCTCAGCCCTCCAGGATGAGCACGACCTCGTCCGTGTCCTCGCCGCGCGCGTGCGCGTATCCCCGGTCGCTCGCGGTGACCTTGAACCCGCACTTCTCCAGGACCCGCCGCGACCCCGCGTTGTCGGCCGCCGCCCGCGCGTGCAGCGGGCGTTCGGGCACCTCCGCCAGCAGGTCCCGCAGCGCGGCCGTCGCGATGCCCCGGCCCCAGTACGCCCGGTCGATCCAGTAGGTGACCTCGCGCTCGCCGGGCTCCCCGTACACCGCGGCGCTGCCCACGACATCGCCGTCCACGAGGATCGTGCGCAGCACGGCGGACGAGGCGCGCACACGCTTCCAGTGGGCGTCGAAGGCGTCACGGTCGGCCGGGTCCCTGGGGGTGAACGCGGCCATCCGGAGGGATTCGGGGTCGTTCGTCTGCCGGTAGAAGACCGGCAGATCGCTGTCGTGGACCGGGCGGAGCGCGATCTCCATGGTTCAGAGCCTCCGGGTGGCGAGCGTCAGCCGGTCGCGGGCGTCGAACAGGGCGTCCTTGACCATCTGCTCGTGCGCGGGGGTGAGCCGGGCCACCGGGACCGAGCAACTGATCGCGTCCCGGGCGGGTGTGCGGTAGGGGATCGCGACGCCGAAGCAGCGCAGCCCCAGCGTGTTCTCCTCACGGTCCACGGCGAAGCCCTGCTCCCGGACCTGGTGCAGCTCCTCGATGAGCTTCTCCCGGTCGGTGATCGTGTGCTCGGTCAGGGCGGGGAGCGTCTCGGGCAGCATCTTGCGGACCTGCTCGTCGGTGTGGGTGGCGAGCAGCGCCTTGCCGAGCGAGGTCGAGTGCGCGGGGAGCCGGCGGCCCACGCGGGTGAAGGGGCGCAGGTAGTGCTGCGACTGGCGGGTGGCCAGGTACACGACGTTCGTGCCGTCCAGACGCGCCAGGTGGATGGTCTCCGTGGTGTCGTCGGAGAGCCGGTCCAGGGTCGGGCGGGCCGCGGCGACCACCTCGTCGCCGTCGATGTACGAGGTGCCGACCAGCAGCGCCCGTACGCCGATGCCGTAGCGCGTGCCCGTCGCGTCCGTCTCGACCCAGCCGAGCTCCACGAGGGTGCGCAGCAGCATGTAGAGGCTGGATTTCGGATAACCGACGGCCTCCTGGACCGCGGCCAGGGAGTGCATACCGGGCCGGCCCGCGAAGTACTCGAGCAATTCCACGGTCCGTACCGCGGACTTGACCTGCGCTCCGCCGCCTGTCTCGCCTGCCGACATCGCCCTTGACCCCCTCGTTCGACGGGAAATAGTCTCCGCATCATATTCACCATCAGAGACAGCGTTCAGTATATCGAACACCGCTGGTGGGTGAGACAAGAACTGCGGCATTACATCTGGAGGGACCCGCGGTGGCAGCAGCACCAGTCTGGAGTGTCGACCCCCGTACCGGGAAGCAGCGCGAGCAGGTTGCGGTGGAGGCCACGGCCCAGGAGGTCGACGAGGCCGTCCGCGCCGCGCACGCCGCCCGGGGGGCCCTCGTCGACCGCACCGTGCGCGCGGCCTTCCTGAGGACCGCCGCGGACCTGCTCGAAGCGGCCAAGGAGCAGCTCGTCGAGGCCGCCGACGCGGAGACCGCGCTCGGCCCGGTCCGGCTCACCGGCGAACTCGCCCGCACCTGCTACCAGCTGCGGGCCTTCGGCGGCATCGTCGACGAAGGCGCGTTCCTCGACGTCGTCATCAACCACCCCGACGACACGGCGACCCCGCCGATCCCGGACCTGCGCCGCTACAAGGTGCCGCTGGGTGTCGTCGCCGTCTACTCCGCCTCCAACTTCCCCTTCGCCTTCTCCGTCGCGGGCGGCGACACCGCGAGCGCGCTGGCGGCCGGCTGCCCGGTCGTGGTCAAGGCCCACCCCGACCACCCGGCGCTCTCCGAGCTGGTCGCGGCCGTACTGCGCCGGGCCGCCGCCCGGCACGACATCCCGGGCGGTGTCGTCGGCCTCGTGCACGGCTTCGAGGCGGGCGTCGAACTCGTCAGGCACCCGCTGGTCGCGGCGGCCGGGTTCACCGGCTCCATCCGCGGTGGCCGTGCCCTGTTCGACGCGGCGGCCGCGCGCCCCGTGCCGATCCCCTTCCACGGCGAGCTGGGCTCCCTCAACCCCGTCGTGATCACCGAGGCCGCGGCGGCCGAGCGCGCCGAGGCGATCGGCGCCGGGCTCGCGGGCTCGATGACGCTGGGCGTCGGCCAGTTCTGCGTGAAGCCGGGCCTGGTCCTGGCGCCCGCGGGCGCGGCGGGCGACCGCCTGGTGAAGTCCCTGACCGACGCCGTCAGCGACACCGACGCGGGCGTCCTGCTGGACCACCGCATGCGCGACAACTTCATCGCGGGTGTCGCCGAGCGCGCCGGGCTCCCCGGCGTAGAGAGCCCGGTGACCCCGGGCTCGGGCGGCGAGCACACGGTGAGCCCCGGCTTCCTGACCGTGCCCGCGCAGAAGCTCGCCACCGAGGGCGAGCACGACCTGCTCCTGGAGGAGTGCTTCGGCCCGCTCACGGTCGTCGCCCGCTACGAGGACGAGTCCGAGGCCAGCGCGGTCCTCTCGCGTCTTCCCGGCAACCTCACCGCGACCGTGCAGTTGTCGGCGGAGGAGGCGGCGGGCGAAGGCCGCGGCGCGGAGATCCTCGCCGAACTGACCCCGCTCGCCGGGCGCGTCCTGGTCAACGGCTGGCCCACCGGTGTCGCCGTCGCCCCCGCCCAGCACCACGGCGGCCCCTACCCGGCAACGACGTCGACCTCCACGTCGGTCGGCGGTACGGCGATCGAGCGCTGGCTGCGTCCGGTGGCGTACCAGAACGCGCCCGAGGCGCTGCTGCCGCCGGAGCTGCGGGACGACAACCCGCTGGGGTTGCCGCGACGCTACGACGGTCACCTGGAGCGGTAGCGCTCCGCGCCTCTTTCGGGGCGCGGCGGTGGGCCTGAGAGGATGGGTGGATGGACGTCGAACTTCCCGAACTTCCTTTCCCCCTCCGTACCTACGGGCCTGACGGGCACTGGTCGCACGAGGACGGCATACTCACCGGCTGGGCCGGCCCCCGTCAGGACCGTTTCGTACCGCCCACCGACGAGGCACTGGACCCCGCCTCCGACGCGCCCCGTCTCCTCGGGGCGCCGGAGGGGGACTTCCAGCTGATCGCCCGCGTCACGGTCGGCTTCGGCGCGGCCTTCGACGCGGGGGTCCTCTACGTCCATGTGGGGGAGCGGGCCTGGGCGAAGCTCTGCCTGGAGTACTCCCCGGACGTGCCCACCGTCTGCACGGTGGTCACCCGGGGGCACTCCGACGACGCCAACTCCTTCACCGTGGAGGGCAGTTCCGTCTGGCTGCGGATCAGCCGCACGGGTCGGGCCTTCGCCTTCCACGCCTCCCGCGACGGCAAGCGCTGGACGTTCATCCGGCTCTTCACCCTGGGTGAGGAGAAGGAGACGTCCGCCGCGCTCGTCGGCTTCATGACGCAGTCGCCGATGGGGGAGGGGTGCGTGGTGACGTACGACGGCATCGAGTTCCGCCCGAACTGGCCCAAGGACCTGAGAGACGGCAGCTGACCGTGGGTGGGGGGCCGGCCGCGCGGCGGGAACCGTGGCCCCCCTCCCGCACGTCCTCCGCTGCATGATCAGCACACCTCACACGACGGGCCCCCTCGTCATCAGAACCGCGCTGCCCAGCGAGGCCGCCGCCATCGCCGATCTCCATGTCCGCGCCCGCGCCACCTACTACGCGGACGGCCTGCCGGAAGACGGCTTCGACTGGATGGCACGCTGGCGCGGTGCCATCGAACGCCCCGACGGCCACGTCCTGTGCGCGGTGCGCGACGGACACCTCGTGGGCATCGCCTCCTTCCGCACCGCGGAGGACGCCCCCGCCGACACCGTGAAGCTCTTCCAGTTCCACGTCGCTCCCGACCGCTGGCGCGAAGGCATCGGCACCGCACTGCACACGGCCTGCGCCGAACAGTGGCGGGCCGACGGCAAGCACACCGCCACCCTCGACGTGCACGTCGACAACGCCCGCGCCCAGGCCTTCTACGCCCGCCAGGGCTGGGTCCCGGACCCGGAGAACCCGCCCGCCGAAGGCGATCACCACCTCTTCATGCGCTACGCCGTCACCGGGGAATGAAACCGGCCGTTTGAACGTTCACCTACTCCCGCCCCGGAGGGGCCCGTATTCGTACGACCTGGAGAGAGCCGAAGACATGCGCGTCGAGATCTGGTCGGATATCGCCTGTCCCTGGTGCTACGTGGGCAAGGCCCGCTTCGAGAAGGCGCTGGACGCCTTCCCGCACCGTGACGAGGTCGAGGTCGTGCACCGCTCCTTCGAGCTGGACCCCTCTCGCGCCAAGGGCGACATCCAGCCCGTGCTCAAGATGCTGACCAAGAAGTACGGCATGAGCGAGGCACAGGCGCAGGCCGGCGAGGAGAACCTGGGCGCACAGGCCGCCGCCGAGGGCCTGGCGTACCGCACCCGGGACCGCGACCACGGCAACACCTTCGACATGCACCGCCTCCTCCACTTCGCCAAGGAGCGGGGCCGCCAGGACGAGCTGATCGGTCTGCTGTACAAGGCGAACTTCGCCGAGGAGCGGACCGTCTTCGACGACGACGAGCGGCTCGTCGAGCTGGCCGTCGCCGCCGGGCTCGACGCCGACGCCTCCCGCGAGGTGCTGGCCGACCCGAAGGCGTACGCCGACGAGGTGCGCGCCGACGAGCGCGAGGCCGCCGAGCTCGGCGCGAACGGCGTGCCGTTCTTCGTCCTGGACCGCAAGTACGGCGTCTCCGGCGCCCAGCCCGCCGAGGTCTTCGCACAGGCCCTGACCCAGGCGTGGGGCGAGCGCCCGCCGCTGAAGCTGATCCAGGACGGTGCCGCCGACGCGGAGGCCTGCGGCCCGGACGGATGCGCCGTACCGCAGCCGTAAGCCGTCCGGCACGGCGGTGAAAGCGCAGGTCGGCGCGGACGTATAAGCAGTCCTTACCGGAACCACGTAAAACTCCGTAATGGACGAGAGATGCCCGGGGCCGCACAGTGGTCCCATGGAGACCTTCGAGAGCCTCGTACGAGCCGAGTTCGCCCCGAAGAACACCTATCTGAACACCGCCGGCTGCGGACTCCTGCCGGCGCGCACGGTCGAGGCCATGCGCGCCGCAGTCCAGTCCGTCGCCGACGGACGGCCGTCCGACATGTTCGACGACGTGGAGGCCGCCCGCGCCGCGTTCGCCCGGCTGGCCGGGGTCCCCGCGGGCCGGGTGGCGGCCGGGGCCTCGGTCGCCGTCTACAGCGGACTGATCGCCGCCTCGCTGCCGCCGGGCGCCGAAGTCCTCACCGCGGAGGACGACTTCAGCTCCGTCGTGAACCCCTTCCACGTCCGTGGCGACCTCAAGCTGCGCGCCGTACCGCTGGAGCGGATCGCCGAGTCCGTGCGTCCGGGCACCGCGCTCGTCGCGGTCAGCGCCGCGCAGTCCGCGGACGGGCGGATCGCCGATCTGGCGGGCATCGCCCGGGCCGCGCGCGAGCACGGGGCGCGGACGTACGTCGACGTCTCCCAGGCCGCCGGCTGGCTGCCGATGGAGGCCGACGCGTACGACTTCGTCTCCTCGGTCGCCTTCAAGTGGCTTGTCTGTCCTCGGGGCGTGGCCTTCCTGGTCGTTCCGCAGGACCTCGGCGGGCTCACCCCGGTGTTCGCCGGCTGGGTCGCGGGTGAGGCGCCCTGGGACAGCTGCTACGGCCCGGTGGCGGAACTCGCCCACTCGGCGCGGCGGTTCGACGAGAGCCCCAGCCTCTTCTCGTACGCGGGCGCCCGGCACTCGCTGGAGCTCATCGAGGAACTGGGCGTGGCGAACGTACGCGCCCATGACCTCGCCCTCGCCGACCGTTTCCGCGCCGGGCTCCAGGGGCTCGGCCACGCGCCGGTGGCCGCCCCCGCCTCGCCGATCGTGTCCGTGCCCGGACTCGGCCGACGGCAGTGGGAGCTGAGCGAGGCCGGGGTCGAGGTCTCCGACCGGGCGGGCAACCTGCGCGCGGCCTTCCACCTGTACAACACCCCCGCCGACGTCGACCGACTGCTGGACGTCCTGTCCGGCTGACCCCGACGGGGGCTCCTTCACACTCGCGGCCGCGTCACGCTCGCGGTCACGTCACGCTCGCGGTCACGTCACGGGCGTGAAATCACGGGCGCCGATGAACTCGGGCCTGCGGACCGGCGCCGCGAACGGCTCCACCGCCGCGTTCTCCACGCTGTTGAACACGATGAAGACGTTGCTGCGCGGGAACGGGGTGATGTTGTCCCCGGAGCCGTGCATGCAGTTGCAGTCGAACCAGGTCGCCGAACCGGCCCGGCCCGTGAAGAGCTTGATGCCGTGCCGGCCGGCGAAGCGGGTCAGCGCCTCGTCGGACGGGGTGCCCGCGTCCTGCATCTGGAGCGACTTCTTGTAGTTGTCCCGCGGGGTGGCTCCCGCACAGCCGAGGAACGTCTTGTGCGACCCCGGCATGATCATGAGGCCGCCGTTGGTGTCGCGGTTCTCGGTCAGCGCGATCGACACGGACACGGTCCGCATGTTCGGCAGTCCGTCCTCGGCGTGCCAGGTCTCGAAGTCCGAGTGCCAGTAGAACCCGCCGGCCCCGAAGCCCGGCTTGACGTTGATCCGCGACTGGTGGACGTAGACGTCCGAGCCGAGGATCTGCCGGGCCCGCCCGACGACCCGCTCGTCCCGTACGAGCGCGGCGAAGACCTCGCTGATCCGGTGCACCTCGAAGACGGACCGGATCTCCCGCGTGGCGGGCTCGACGATCGAGCGCTCGTCGGCGCGGATCGCCGGATCGGTGACCAGCCGCTCCAACTCGGCCCGGTAGAGGGCGACGTCGTCCTCGCCGATCAGCTCCTCGATCGCGAGGAAGCCGTCACGCTCGTACGCCTGGAGATCGGGCACGGAGAAGGGCCCCGGCGTGCCGGGCGTGCCCCAGACGACCGGCTCCTGGCGGGGGACGGACACCTCGGCGGCGCCGCGGCTGGGGTAGAGATCGGTGACGGTGGCGGGACTGGTCGTGGTGGTCGTGGTCATGGGGCTTCAGACCTCCTCGGGTTCGGTGAGCTGGGGGTCCCCCCAGGCATTCGGCTCTGGGGGAGGGTAGACGCCGTTCTCGTCGTGGTCCTCCCGTCCGGTGACGGGCGGATTGAAGACGCAGACGCACCGGAAGTCGGTCTTGGGGCGCATGGTGTGGCGCTCGTGGCCGTCGAGCAGGTACATCGTGCCCGGCGTGATCCAGTGCGTCTCACCGGTCTCGTCGTTGGTCAGCTCGGCCTCGCCCGCCACGCAGAGCACGGCCTCGATGTGGTTCGCGTACCACATCGACGTCTCCGTACCCGCGTACAGGACCGTCTCGTGGAGGGAGAAGCCCACCTTCTCCTTGGCGAGGACGATGCGCTTGCTCTCCCAGGTACCCGTCGCGGCCTTCACATGCCGGTCGGTGCCTTCGATGTCCTTGAACGAACGGACTATCACGGTGGTGCCGTGCCTTTCTGTCAGACGGTTTCGCGTACGGCGCGGGCGAGGGTGCGCAGGCCCTCGTCGAGCTCGTCGGGGGTGATGGTGAGCGCGGGGAGGAGTTTCACGACCTCGCTCTCCGGGCCGGAGGTCTCGATGAGCAGCCCGAGTTCGAAGGCGCGCTGCGCGACGCGCCCCGCACGCTCCTTCTCGTGGAACTCGAGGCCCCAGACGAGACCGCGACCCCGGTACTCCTTCACGTCGGCGAGGTTCTCCTCGGTGAGGGAGATCAGGGCCTGCTCGATCTGCTCGCCGCGGGCACGGGTCTGCTTCTCCATGGCGGACCCGTCGGACCAGTACGTCTCCAGGGCCGCGGCGGCGGTGACGAACGCGGGGTTGTTGCCGCGGAACGTGCCGTTGTGCTCGCCCGGCTCCCAGATGTCCAGCTCGGGCTTGAACAGGCACAGCGACATGGGCAGCCCGTACCCGCTGATGGACTTGGACACGGTCACGACGTCGGGCACGATCCCCGCCTCCTCGAAGGAGAAGAACGCTCCCGTCCGTCCGCAGCCCATCTGGATGTCGTCGACGATGAGCAGCATGTCGCGCCGCCGGCACAGGTCGGCGAGGGCGCGCAGCCACTCGGGCCGGGCGACGTTGATGCCGCCCTCGCCCTGCACGGTCTCGACGATGACCGCGGCGGGCTGGTTGAGCCCCGACCCCTGGTCCTCGAGCAGCCGCTCGAACCAGAGGAAGTCCGGCACCTGGCCGTCGAAGTAGTTGTCGAACGGCATCGGGGTCCCGTGCACGAGCGGGATCCCGGCGCCGGCCCGCTTGAAGGCGTTTCCGGTCACGGCCAGCGAGCCCAGCGACATCCCGTGGAAGGCGTTGGTGAAGGACACGATCGCCTCGCGCCCCTTCACCTTCCGCGCCAGCTTCAGCGCGGACTCGACGGCGTTGGTGCCCGTCGGCCCCGGGAACATGACCTTGTACGGCAGGTCGCGCGGCCGTAGGACGAGGTTCTGGAAGGTCTCGAGGAAGGCGCGCTTGGCGGTCGTCGACATGTCGAGACCGTGGGTGACGCCGTCGCGCTCCAGATAGTCGATGAGGGCCCGTTTGAGTACGGGGTTGTTGTGCCCGTAGTTCAGGGACCCCGCACCGGCGAAGAAGTCGAGGTATTCGTGCCCGTCCTCGTCGGACATCCGGCTGCCCCGGGCCCGGTCGAAGACGGTGGGCCAGCTGCGGCAGTAGCTGCGCACCTCCGACTCCAGGGTCTCGAAGACGCTCAGGTCGGGCTGGATGATGCTCACGGCGAATCGCTCCTCGGTGCGTGGGGGAGGGGGAGAAGTCAGGGGGAAGCCAGGCGGATGTCCGGGTCGGCCGGGGGCCCGCCCGGGTTCAGCCGGGGAGCGGACCGATCCGGTAGAGCACCTCGGGGTCGTGCGGTCCGTCCGGGAACTGCCCGGTCTCGAACAGCACTTCGTGCTCGACGCGTGCGCCGTGGCGTCGCGCGTACGAGGTGAACAGGCGCTCGGAGGCGGTGTTGCCGGGCGTGATCGTGGTCTCGACGGCGGTGATCGTCCGCTGCTGCGCGACCCGTGCGGTCAGCCCGTCGAGCAGGGCCGCGGCCAGTCCGCGTCCGCGGTGGGCGGCGTCGACGGCCACCTGCCACACGAGCAGGGTGCCCGGGCGCTCGGGCCGGACGTACCCGGTGACGAAGCCGACGGGCACGCCGTCCGCGTCGCGCGCCACCGCCGACGTACCGGCGAAGTCACGGCACCACAGCAGATAGCTGTACGAGGAGTTCAGGTCGAGGGTTCCGGAGTCCTTGGCGATATGCCAGAGCGCGGCTCCGTCCGCCACCTTCGGACGGTCGATCCGAAGGCCCTCCGGCATTTCCAGGAATTCCGCTTGCAGGTCTGCTTGTGCGGCGGTCATGCGGATTGAATTTACCGAGGGAAATCTCGAATTGCATCGTCGTCCGGGGTTACGTACGACGTCCCGTTATGTTATCACGCGCCCGTGAGAGTCCGGTGCTGCGCGTGATGTAAAGGGATGGTTTGCCCGGAAAATAGGGGAGGAAGTGGACGCGTTGTGGAGTGCGTCACAGACACGTAATCGCCACGAGACGTGCCCGAATTACGTCGGTCGGCGTTCGCGAAATCTTTGCGTTTAGGGACCGGGAAATCGGGCAGAAGAATACGGGAAGCTAATATTCGACTTAATGCAAGAATAAGCTTGGCGAGCGCCTCGTCAATTGATGTATTGATTGAGCCCGCCACGGGAGAAAGGGTGGGCGGGGGCTTGACCGATGGCCGGGACGCAGCCCCGCCCTCAGGGGCGCGGGGAACTGCGTGACCAGCCCCCGCCCACCCGCGGCCGGAGAACCCACCCGGGGTCCGGGGCGGAGTCCCGGGTCCGGGGCTAGGACCACGCCTTCGTCGTCGCGCGGCGTGCCGCTTCCAGGTCGGTCATGAGGCCGGACTCGGCCATCGCCGCCCCCAGCGCCGCGAGGCAGGAGTGCACGACCCCCGGCGTCGCATCGGGACCGTAGTGGTTCACCCGGATCATCTCCTTCGCCAGCGCACCCCCACCTACGACCAACGGCAACACCGGATCCGCGGCCAACGCCTTCGCGACCAGCACCCCCGCGTCGACCCCGGACGGCGCCCGCAAGGTCGTGGCGACCGGCGCCGCGTCCCCCGCCTCGTACACGTACGGTTCCAGCCCGCCACCGAGAGCGACCGCCCCCGCCCGCGTGGCCGCCGCCGCCAGGGCGTGGCGGCGCATCACCGCGTCGAGCCCCTCCGCCTCGATCCGCTCGACACACGCCTCCAGCGCCAGCATCTCCAGCTGCGCCGGCGCGTGCAGCAGCGCCTTGCGCCCGCCGTCGACCCACCGCTCCTTCCAGTCCAGCAGGGAGAGGTAGGACCGACGCGGTGCCCCGGGATTGGCGGCCATCCGCGCCCACGCCCGCTCGCTCACGGACACGGCCGACACTCCGGCAGGACCGCCCATCGCCTTCTGCGCCCCGATCACGCACAGGTCGACTCCCCACGCGTCCGGCAGCACCGGCTCCGCGCCGATCGAGGCGACGGCGTCCAGATAGAACAGCGCGCCGTGCGCACGCACCACCTCGCCGATCTCCGCGACGGGGTTCGTGTTGCCCGTCGCCGCCTCCGCGTGCACCAGCGAGACGAAGTCGATCGCCGGATGCTCGGCAAAGGCGTCACGCACCTGCGCGGCCGTCACCGCCGTGTGGAACGGCACCGCGAGATCGATCACCGTCGCCCCGCAGTCCCGCAGCCAGTCCCCGAAGGTCTGCCCGTACGGCCCGGTGATCACGTTGAGCGCGGTGGTGCCGGGCCCGGCCGTGGCGCGAATGGCACCCTCCAGGGGCAGCAGCGCCTCGCCCTGCATGATCACGACGTCCTGCTCGGTGGAGAGCAGTCGCGCCACGCGGTCCTCGATCGCCGCGAAGTGTGCGGCGCTCAGCGGGGCGAGGTCCAGGAAGGGATGGGTCACGGCGGTGCTCTCTTCGCTCACGGGTTCCAATGCGCAGCCCCGAGCGTATCCGGCGCCCTTGTCCCGCCTGTAGCGATCCTCGGTCGTAGGGGCGGACACCCCCAGGTCATACGGCCGGACGGGCCCACGAGGCATGACTTCCGAGGCCGAACGGCCCAACAGCCATCGGATTGGTTTGAGTGAGTCAAACTTTTCCTTATAATCGGAATCCCCCCTTCCCCCCACAGGAGGTCTCCGTGAACTCGGTCCTCGCCCGCCGGACGCGCATTCTGGCCGCCACCACCGCCACGGCCGGGCTGCTGCTCGTGGCCGGCTGTTCCTCGGGCGGCGGAGGCGGCCAGAGCAGCGCCAAGGGCGTTCCCCTGGTCAAGGCGGGCCAGGTCACGACCTGCACCCACCTCCCGTACCCGCCGTTCCAGTCGGAGATCAACGGCAAGGTGCAGGGCTTCGACGTCGCGCTGATCGACCTGGTCGCTGGGGACCTCGGTGTGAAGCAGGCCATCGTCGACACGCCCTTCGAGAACTTCAAGACGGGCGCGTTCCTCAACTCCGGCCAGTGCGACCTCGCCGCGGCCGGCATGACGATCACCCCGGAGCGCAAGAAGAACGTCGACTTCTCCGACCCGTACTTCGACGCCACCCAGGCCGTCCTGGTCGACAAGAAGAGCGGCGTCAACTCCCTCGCCGACGTCAAGGCCAAGGGCAAGAAGCTCGGCGCCCAGGCGCAGACCACGGGCGAGGAGTACGCGGCGAAGCAGGGCTTCGACTCGGTCTCCTTCGAGTCCTCCGACGCGGTCCTCAACGGCCTGCGCACCGGCCAGGTCCAGGCCGTCATCATCGACTACCCGGTCGTCCAGGGCTGGCTGAAGGACAAGGCCAACGCCGAGGCCTTCAAGGTGGTCGACAACCTCAACACCGGTGAGCAGTACGGCTTCACGGTCAAGAAGGGCAACACCAAGCTCCTCGCCGAGATCAACAAGACGATCAAGCAGGCCAAGGCCGACGGCACGTACAAGAAGCTCTACGAGAAGTGGATCGGCCCGTACCCCGCGTCCGCGGCCACCGTCTCCCCGTCCGCCTCATGAGTGATGCCGACGCACGACTCCAGCCCCGGAAGTCCGGCCTGACCCGGCGCCAGAAGCGCGCCCTCTCGCGCGGCGCGCAGTACGTCGTCTTCGTCGCCGCCGTGATTGCCTTCGCGGTCGCGGCGGACTGGGGGCGTCTGAAGAACCAGTTCGCGCAGTGGGACCTGGTCAAGCAGATGTTCCCGGACGTCATCACGCTGGCGCTGAAGAACACCGTGCTCTACACGATGTCCGGCTTCGTCGTCGGTCTCGTGCTCGGCCTGGTCATCGCCCTGATGCGGCTGTCCCCGGTGGGCCCCTACCGCTGGCTCGCCGGCATCTACATCGAGATCTTCCGCGGCCTGCCCGCCCTGCTGATCTTCGTCTTCGTGGGTGTCGCCGTGCCCCTGGCGTTCCCGGGCACGGAGATCCCCGGCGGTACGTACGGCAAGGTGGCGCTCGCGCTCGGCCTGGTCTCGGCCGCGTACATGGCCGAGACGATCCGCGCGGGCATCCAGGCGGTGCCCAAGGGACAGATGGAGGCGGCCCGGTCCCTGGGCTTCTCGCACGCCCGGGCCATGGTCTCGATCATCATCCCGCAGGCGTTCCGCATCGTGATCCCGCCGCTCACCAACGAACTCGTCCTCCTCTTCAAGGACTCCTCGCTGGTGCTGTTCCTCGGGGTCACCCTGGAGGAGCGCGAGCTCACCAAGTTCGGGCGCGACCTGGCTAGCCAGACCGCCAACTCCACACCGATCCTGGTCGCGGGCCTGTGCTACCTGCTCGTCACCGTGCCGCTCGGATTCGTCGTACGCCGCCTGGAGGCCAAGGCCGGGGAGGCCACCAAGTGACCAGCACCAGCACCAGCAGTAGTTCCAGCACCAGCACTCCGGAGATCCACGTCCGGGACCTCCACAAGTCCTTCGGCGACAACGACGTCCTGCGCGGTATCGACCTGGAGATCGGACAGGGCGAGGTCGTCTGCGTCATCGGACCCTCAGGCTCCGGCAAGTCCACCCTGCTCCGCTGCGTGAACCTCCTGGAGGAACCCACCAAGGGGCAGGTCTTCGTCGGCGGCAGCGAGGTCACGCACCCCGACGTCGACATCGACGCCGTACGCCGCCGGATCGGCATGGTCTTCCAGCAGTTCAACCTCTTCCCGCACCTGTCGGTGACCGAGAACCTCACGCTCCCGCAGCGCCGGGTGCTGAAGCGGGACAAGGAGGCGGCGGCCAAGGTCGCCGCCGAGAACCTGGAGCGGGTGGGCCTGTCCGAGAAGGCGGACGCCTACCCCTCCTCCCTCTCCGGCGGCCAGCAGCAGCGCGTCGCGATCGCCCGCGCGCTCGCCATGGGGCCCGAGGTGATGCTCTTCGACGAACCGACCTCGGCGCTCGACCCGGAGCTCGTCGGAGACGTGCTCGCCGTCATGCGCAGGCTCGCCCACGAGGGCATGACGATGATGGTCGTCACCCATGAGATGAGCTTCGCGCGCGAGGTCGCCGACCGGGTCGTCTTCATGGACGGCGGCGTGATCGTCGAGGACGGCGCCCCCGCGCAGGTCATCGGCAACCCGAGCCACGAGCGCACCCGCCACTTCCTGTCCCGGCTGCTGGACCCGGCGATGGCGGACGTCGAGGAGGACAGCGCCCCGTAGGGGAGCGGGGCTGTGACACTGTGCGGCTCCGCCGCGTGGGCGCGACCAGCCGCGAACCACCCGCAGCGGCAGAACTAAGGTTCTCCCCATGAGCGATCAAGCGGTGCTGCATGTGAGAGGCAGGGTGCTCGTCGGCGCCGACGACGTGCGGGACGAGCTGTGGGTCGTCGGCGGCCGGATCTCCTACGAGCGCCCCGGCGCCCGCGACATCCGTACCGTCGAGGGCTGGGCCCTGCCCGGTCTCGTCGACGCGCACTGTCACGTCGGCCTCGACGCGCACGGGCCCGTCCCCGACGACGTCTCCGAGAAGCAGGCGCTCACCGACCGCGAGGCCGGCACCCTGCTCGTCCGGGACGCGGGCTCGCCCTCCGACACCCGCTGGATCGACGACCGCGCCGACCTCCCGAAGATCATCCGTGCGGGCCGGCACATCGCCCGCACCCGCCGCTACATCCGCAACTACGCGCACGAGATCGAGCCGGAGGACCTGGTCGCGTACGTCGCCCAGGAGGCCCGGCGCGGCGACGGCTGGGTGAAACTGGTCGGCGACTGGATCGACCGCGAGACGGGCGACCTCAGTGCCTGCTGGCCGCGCGAGGCCGCTGCGGCGGCGATCGCCGAGGCGCACCGCCTCGGCGCACGCGTGACCGCGCACTGCTTCGCGGAGGACTCGCTCAGGGACCTGGTCGAGGCGGGCATCGACTGCGTCGAGCACGCGACCGGCCTGACCGAGGAGACGATCCCCCTCTTCGCCTCCCGAGGGGTCGCGATCGTCCCCACGCTCGTCAACATCGCCACCTTCCCGCAGCTCGCCGCCGGGGGAGAGACGAAGTTCCCGCGCTGGTCGGCGCACATGCGGGCACTGCACGAGCGCCGCTACGACACCGTGCGCGCCGCCTACGACGCCGGAGTCCCGGTCTATGTCGGCACCGACGCGGGCGGTTCACTCGCCCACGGTCTGGTGGCCGGCGAGGTCGCCGAGCTCGTCACCGCGGGCATCCCGCCGGTCGAGGCGCTGTCCGCGACGACCTGGGGCGCCCGGCGGTGGCTCGGGCGGCCGGGGCTCGACGAGGGCGCGCCCGCCGACCTCGTGGTGTACGAGGGGGATCCGCGCGCGGACGTACGGGTGCTGGCGGCTCCGCGCCGGGTCGTGCTGAACGGGCGGGTTGTCGGCTAGGTCCTGTCGTCGGAGAGGCCGGCCGAGAGATCGGCCGAGAGGTCGTCGCTCGTCCGGTTGACGGAGCGTTACGCGTCCGCCGGTCGCCTCGTTACGCACCACCGTGCGCGCTCCGGAGCGTCGACCGGCGTGTTCGGGGCGGTGCTGTTGAGTGGGTGACAGCGGGGAACATCCGTGCCCAGCGGCGTCGGAAGATTCGAACGAACTCCCGGAAACCCCACGTTGGAGTGAAGTCGCGTCAGGTTGCTGACTGTTCACTCTCGGTGCGTAATTCTTGCCGGGTCCCGAGCTGTTCTCTCCTGGGGGTCCCACCCTTGAACGCCAACACCAACTTCCGCATGCCCGCACGCCGTTTCACCGCCACCGCGGCGGCCACCGTCCTCGCCGCCGGTCCGGTGGTGCTGGCCGGTGCGGGTGCCGCGCACGCGAGCGCCGACCACGGGCGCGCGAGCGCCGTCGTGCTGCGTACCGGGCTCGACGTGTCCCTGCTCAACAAGACCGTGAACGTCCCGCTCGCGGTCTCCCTCAACGAGGTGCGGGCGCCGCGGAGCGCGGAGCGGACCGCGCTGACGGCGAGGCTGGACGGGGTCGACGGCGGTCAGCCGTTCAGTGTGCTGCGGGCGGATGTCGCCTCCGCGAAGGCGACGGTGTCCGCGTCGGGGGCCGAGGCGTCCACGAACCTCACCCATGCGCGGATCCATGTCCCCGGGCTGCCGTTGCTGTCCCTCATCGAGGTCGGGCAGGTGACCTCGAAGGCGACCTGTGAGGCGGGGCGCAAGCCCGTGGCTTCCGCCACCCTCCTGGGCGGAGTGACCGTCCTCGGCAAGAAGGTGACACTGACGGTGGGCGGTCCGACGGAGGTGAAGGTGCCGGGGGTCGGTGAGGTCCGGATCGACTTCTCCAGGACGCGGACCACGTCCCGTACGGCGGCCGCGTCCGCGCTCGAACTCAAGGTCTCCGTCAACCCGTTGAAGCTGAACGTGGCGGATGTGGAAGGCACCCTGACCCTCGGGTCCGTCACGTGCGAGTCCCCGTCCGCGCCCGCTGTCTCCGTGTCCGCCCCTCCCCCCGACATCAAGCCCCAGGGGGCACCGGCGGAGTCGGGCCTCGCCGAGACCGGTGGCGCGTCGACGACTCCGTACGTGGTGGGGGGCGGGGTCGTACTCCTGGCGGTGGGCGGAGCGGCCGTCGCCGTGGCCCGCCGCCGTGCCTGACCCCGACCCGAACGGCCTCGTCCTCGAACGCCGGATGGGCTGAATGATGCGCGCAAGCGCTCCTGAGGGGCGCGGGGAACGGCGCGGCCGACCCCCACTCACCCGCAGCCGAAACCCTCCGCACCCACCCTCATCCCCCAGCCACGACCATCGCCCGATCCAGCGCCTGGAGGAATCCATTGACGGTGGCCCGGTTTCGTATGGCCAGGCGGAGCCAGTCGTCCCCCAGTCCCGGAAACGTGTCCCCGCGCCGCACCGCGAACCCCAGCCCCCGCAACTGACGCCGCACCACCAACGCCCGAGGCAGCCGGATCAGCACGAACGGACCCTCGGCGGGCTCGACGACCCGCAACCCGTCGGGCTCGAACTCCCTGAGCCCCGCGACGAGATGGGCCCGGTCGGAGGCGACCCGCCGAGCCGCGTGGGCGGCCTCGGCGAGCGCCCGGGGCGACACGCACACCTCGGCCGCCGCGAGGGCGGGCGTGGAGACGGGCCAGAGCGGCTGCGCACGGGACAGCTCGCGGACCGTGTCGGGCGCGGCCAGGACGTACCCGATCCGCAACCCCGCCAGCCCCCACGTCTTCGTGAGGCTGCGCAGCACGACAAGCCCGGGAACGTCCGTCCGCCCGGCCAGCGCCTCCCGCTCACCCGGCACCGCGTCCATGAACGCCTCGTCGACCACCAGCGTCCGCCCGGGCCGCGCGAGCGCGGCGATCGCGGCCGCCGGGTGCAGCACGGACGTCGGATTGGTCGGGTTGCCGATCACGACGAGGTCCGCGTCCTCGGGTACGGCCGCGGGGTCCAGCCGAAACCCGTCCGCCTCACGCAACAGCACCCGGTCCACCGTGTGGCCGGCATCCCGCAGCGCCGCCTCCGGCTCGGTGAACTGGGGGTGGATCACGACCGGCTGACGGACCTTCAGGGCGCGGGCCAGCAGCACGAACGCCTCCGCCGCGCCCGCCGTCAGGAGCACCCGCTCCACCGGCACCCCGTGCCGCGCCGCCACCGCCGCCCGCGCGGCCCGCCCGTCCGGGTAGGCCGCGAGGCCGTCCAGCGACGCGGCGACGTGCTCGCGCAACCAGGCCGGCGGCGTCTCCGCACGGACGTTCACGGCGAGATCGGTGAGTGCCGAGCCGTCGTCCCGCACCTCGGCGTCCCCGTGGTGCCGCAGATCGTGCGCGTCGTCGGCGCGCGAACCGCCGCCGTACGCGTCGCCGCCGTGCGCACCCTCAGTGTGCATGCGCGTGCCCGCCGTGGTGGTGCCCGTGGTGATGTCCCTCGTGGTGGTGCCCGTCGTCGTCCGGGTGGAAGTGCGGCTGCTGGGGGAGGCCCACCTTGTCCTCGAAGCCGGGCAGCGCGATGCGGTAGACGCAGGAGTCGCAGTTCATCCGCAGGTCGCCCTCGACCGCCTCCCGGTACCGCTCCATGACCAGGTCGAGCAGCTCCGGCTCGGGGCCGATGACCCCGGCCGAGCGCACCTCGACGTCCGGGTGCGCGGCCGCCCAGCCCTCGGTCTGCTGTCGTACCCGGTCCGGGAGGATGCCCGTGAACAGGAAGTAGGGAAGGACCACGATCCGCCGCGCGCCCAGCTTCACACAGCGGTCCAGGCCCGACGGGACGTCCGGCGCCGCCAGCGACACGAACGCCGTCTCGACGCCCGCGTACCCGCGTCCCTCCCACAGCAGCCGCGCCGCCTTGTGCACCTCGGCGTTGGCGTCCGGGTCGGTGGAGCCGCGCCCGACGAGCAGCACGGTGACGTCGGACCGGTCCTGCGGCGTACGGACCGCGGAGCCGAGCGCCTCGTCCAGCCGCCGCTCGAGCACCGCAAGGAGCGACGGGTGCGGGCCCAGCGGGCGCCCGTAGGTGTACGAGATCCCGGGGTGCCGCTCCTTCTCACGGGCCAGCGCCGCCGGGATGTCCCCCTTGGCGTGCCCGGCGGACACCAGCATCAGCGGGACGGCGGCGAACCGGCGTACCCCCTGCTCGACCAGTTCGGTCACGGCGTCACCCAGCGGCGGCGGCGACAGTTCGATGAACCCACCGGCGACGGGCAGTTCGGGGTGACGGTGCCCCAACTGCCGTACGAAGTCGCGGAAGGCCTCGGCTCCGGCCGCGTCCCGGGTGCCGTGACCGGCGATGAGCAGGGCGGGGGGCGGGGTGGTCACGAAAACTCCTTGGTTGCGGGGTGGTACAGCAGGGCGTTGAGCGCGGCGGCGGCGACCGCCGAGCCGCCCTTCTCGGACACGTTGCTGACGGCGGGCAGCCCGCTGTCGCGCAGCGCGGCCTTGGACTCGGCGGCGCCGACGAAGCCGACGGGCAGACCGATGACGAGCGCCGGGTCGGCGTCGAGGGTCAGCAGCTCCTCCAGGGCGGTCGGCGCACAGCCGATCACCCAGAGCGCGCCGGGCCCGACGTCCTCGTACGCGAGCCGGATCGCGTGGGCCGAACGGGTCAGCCCCGGGCCGGACTTGGCGTCCCTGAGGCGGCAGACGGTGTCGCGGCGCGTGATGCCCGCCGCGACCATCTCCACGTCCACCACGACCGGTGCTCCGGCGTGCAGCGCCGTGTGCGCCTTCGCCAGGGCGCTCTCGTCGGTGACGAGGTCGTCCGCGTAGTCGAGGTCGGCCGCGGAGTGGATGACCCGCTCCACGACCGCCCGCGTCAGCGGCGGGAAGTGCGAGGTGTCCAGGCGGGCACGCAGCCGCCGGAAGGACTCCTGCTCGATGGGGTGCACGACCCGGTTCTCCGGGAACACCTGGCTCACTCGGCTCACTTGGGCTCCTTCTGCCAGCGGTAGCCGCGCGGTGTCACCATGCGCCCGGCGATCTCACGCGTCGCCGTGTTGCCCACGGTCACCACGGTCATCATGTCGACGATCGCCGGATCCAGGGACCCCAGCGACGTCACCCGGCTCGACTCGTCCGGCCGGGAGGCGTTGCGCACGACCCCGACCGGCGTCGTCGGCTCCCGGTGCTCGGCGAGGATCGTGAGCGCCTTCGGGAGCTGCCAGTCACGGCCCCGGCTGCGCGGGTTGTAGAAGGTCACGACGATGTCGGCCTCGGCGGCGGCCCGCACCCGGCGCTCGATGACCTCCCACGGTGTGTGCAGGTCGGAGAGGCTGATCGACACGTGGTCGTGGCCCAGTGGCGCGCCCAGGATCGCTCCGGCCGCGAGCGCGGCGGTCACGCCCGGCACCCCGACCACGTCGATGTCGTCGGACGCCTCGGCCAGTGCCGGTGACGCCATCGCGTACACGCCCGCGTCCCCGCTGCCGATCAGCGCGACGGCCTGCCCGCGCCGTGCCTCGGCGACCGCCGTGCGCGCCCGCTCCTCCTCGGCTCCGAGCCCGGACTCCAGGATCCGGGTGCCGGGCCGCAGCAGATCGCGGATCTGGTCGACGTACTGGTCGAGCCCGACGAGCACCGACGCCCGCCGCAGCTCCTCCTTCGCCCGCGGGGTGAGCAGGTCACGGGCACCGGGCCCGAGCCCGACCACCGCGAGCCGGCCGCGCGCCACGCGGCGCACGACGGCACAGGTGGCCATCGCGGGCCGCCCGTCCGCACGCGTCGACTTCCGCTTGGGTACGAGGAGTTCACCGCCGCGTGCGAGGGCGGCGGCCTCCGCAACGGAGGGGGTGCCGACGGCGGTGAGCGGCGCGTCCGAGGGGTTCGGCACGTCCACCGTCGCCAACTCCTCGGCGGTGTACGTCACCACGGGCACCCCGAGCCGTCCGGCGGCCTCGATGATGCCGGGCTCCTCGGCCTTGGCGTCGACGGTGGCCAGCTCCGCGACGGACCTCGCGGACAGCCCGGCGTCACGGAGCACGTCCTCGACGAGGCCGAGGATCTCCGCCACCGGGGCGCCCTTGGACGCGCCGACCCCCACCACGAGGGAGGGCGGCCGCAGCACCACCTCGCGCTCGCCGGGCGCCACGGCCCGGTCGGTGACCCGAATGCCGTACGTGCCCTCCGTCGCGACCGGCAGGGGCGGCAACGGCCACGCCAGGTCGGCCCGCAGAGCGACGGGTTCGCCGTCCAGCAGCGCCCGGGTGACCGCGGCGACCTCCCCCTCCACGGGGAAGCCGAGCGTGTCGAGACCCGGCACCGCGACCGCGTCCGTCGCCGTCGTCACCACCGGCTCGGCCCCCAGCAACTCGCCCACCTCGCGGGCGAGTTCATTGGCGCCGCCGCCATGACCGCCGACGAGCGACACGGCGAACCGGCCGCCCTCGTCCACGCACACGACCCCCGGGTCGGACGTCTTGTCGCCCAGCAGCGGCGCGATCAGCCGCACCACCGCGCCCGTGGCGAGGAAGCACACCAACTGGTCGCACTCCGCGAAGGCCCGCCGCACGGCGTCCCCGACGGACCCGTCGTACACCCGCGTACGGGTGGGCCAGGCCGCGGCCAGCCGGTCACGGGCCGCCGTGCCCGCCGCCGTGGCGGAAATCAGGCCGATCACTGGTGGACTCCTTCGGTACGTGCCGGAGGCCGGACGCCCCACAGCAGAAAAACGGGGTTGGTGGCCGCGAGCCGGGTGACGTTCCCCGGCAGCGGCGCGAGCCGGGAGGACTGCAGCAGTACGCCGTCGCAGTCGAACCCGGCGGCGGTCAGCGCCTCCCGGGCCGCCGGCACCCGGTCGAGCGCGGCCATGGCGACGACGACGGCCCGTCGGGCCCGCCGCGCGCAGACGGTCACGATGGCGGGCAGCTCGCGCCCCCCGCCGCCGATGAACACGGCGTCCGGATCGTCCAGGTCGGACAGCACGGTCGGCGCGGCCCCGTGCACCACCCGGACGTCGACGCCGTGCGCCTCGGCGTTGGCGAGGATCCGGTCGCAGCCGTCCCGTGTCTTCTCGATCGCGGTGACGGCGGCCCCGAACCGCGCGCACTCCACGGCGACGGAGCCGGAGCCCGCGCCGACGTCCCAGACCTGCTCGCCGAGGCGCGGCCCGAGCCGGGCCAGCGCCAGCGCCCGCACCTCGAACTTGCTGATCATCGAGTCGCGGTGGGTGAACTCGCGCTCGTCCAGAGCCCACCGGTCGGGTCCGGCCGGGGGTCCGGCGACCGTCCGCACGGGGACGAGGGCCCGCGACTCGTCGAGGCACAGGACGACACTCACCGCCGTGCCCCAGTCGCGGCCCGCGGCCTGAGCCGGGGTGACCCGCTCGACCCGCTCGTGTGCGGGGTCGCCGAGGGCGCTCGCCACGACGAGGACGCGCCCGGCGCGGGGGTGGACGAGGGCGGCGCCCAGCTCGGCGGGCCCGGAGCCGGGGCCGGTCAGCACCGCCACCTTCGGGTGGGAGCGGCAGACCTGGACGGCTGTGCGCAGCGCGCGCCCGTGGGCGCTCACCACCACCGCGTCGTCCCAGGGCAGCCCGAGCCGCGCGAAGGCGGTCGCGACGGACGAGACACCGGGGCGCACGTCCAGCCGCTCGGCCCCGAACCGCTCGGCCAGCGCCCGCACGATCCCGAAGAACCCGGGGTCACCGGAGGCGAGCACGACGACACGCCGCTCCTTTTCCAGGCATCCCTCGATCGCGTCAAGGGCGGGCGCGAGCGGCCCGAGGACGATCCGCTCCATCGCGTCCGGCAGCCGCGCGGCCGCCAGATGGCGTCGGGCGCCCACGACGAGCCCGGCCTCGGCCAGCGCGTCCGAGGCGTCCGTGGGGAGCGGTGCCCCCGTCCCCGTACCGAAGACGGTGATCACGAAGGACTGCCCTTGCGGGCCGCGCGCAGCTCCGCGCGCGCCTGCGGATCGGCCCTGCGGAAGCCGTGGAAGTGGCCGGGGTGGTAGAGGTGCGAGCGGGTGCCGGTCGCGTCGAGGGCGGGGCCGACCAGGAAGAGGGTGTGCTTCCAGAGCTTGTGCTCCTTGACGGTCTCCTCCAGCGTCTCGATCGTGCACTTCACGATCAGCTCCTCCGGCCAGGTCGCCTGGTAGGCGACCACGACCGGCGTGGACGTCGGATAGCCGCCCTCCAGCAGCTCCCGTACGAGCTGTCCGCTGCGGGCGGCCGACAGGAACAGCGCCATGGTCGTGCCGTGCCGCGCGAACTCCCGCACCTCCTCGCCGGGCGGCATGGGCGTCTTGCCGCCGCCGAGCCGGGTGAGGATCACGGACTGCGCGACCTCGGGGATCGTCAGCTCGCGCTGGGCGAGCGCGGCCACGGCGGAGAAGGAGGAGACGCCGGGAATGATCTCGGTCTCGACGCCGAGGTCCGCACACCGGTCCAGCTGCTCCTGCGTACCGCCCCACAGGGCCGGGTCGCCGGAGTGGATGCGGGCCACCTTCAGCCCGTCGGCCGCCGCCCGTTCGTACACGGCCACGACGTCCTCCAGGGACATCGTCGCCGAGTCCAGGATCTCCGCCCCCTCGCGCGCGTGCTCGAGGACCTCGGCCTGCACCAGGCTGGCCGCCCAGATCACGACGTCGGCCTCGGCGATGGCGCGCGCGGCGCGGAACGTCAGCAGGTCGGCGGCGCCGGGCCCTGCCCCGACGATGGTCACCTTGCCGGTGGGGGCATCGGCCATGGGAATCGGTCCTCTCCTACGGATGAATCGGGTGCTGCGAGAAGTCGGTGGGCGCGTCAGTGAGTGCGAGGTTGTCGCCGGATGTGCGCGAACGGGGTGCGATCGGATACGAAGGGTTCATGGCGGTCTTCGTCGCGCTCGGCGCGTTCCTGATGACGCTGGCCGGCGGCTGGACGGCACAGCGGGTCACCGACCGCCGCCATCTGGTGCTGGGCCTGGCGGGCGGGCTGATGCTCGGCGTGGTCGGCCTGGACCTGCTCCCGGAGGCGCTGAACGCGGCGGGTGAGGAGGTGTTCGGTGTGCCGGCGGCCCTGCTGCTGTTCGTCGCCGGGTTCCTGCTGGCCCATTTGGTGGAACGTCTGCTGGCCGCCCGGCAGGCCGCGCACGGCGGCGAGGAGCACGACGGACGCGCGCCCGAGGTGGGCCTGACGGCCGCCGCGGCGATGGTCGGGCACAGCGCCATGGACGGCGTCGCGATCGGCGCCGCCTTCCAGGTCGGCGGCGGCATGGGCCTTGCGGTCGCGCTCGCGGTGATCGCCCACGACTTCGCGGACGGCTTCAACACGTACACGATCACGAGCCTGTACGGGAACGCGCGTCGCAAGGCGATCACGATGCTGTTCGCGGACGCGGTGGCCCCGGTGATCGGCGCCGCCTCGACCCTGTTCTTCACCATCCCGGAGAAGGCGCTCGGCGGCTATCTCGGCCTCTTCGGCGGCGTACTGCTGTACCTCGCCGCCGCCGAGATCCTCCCCGAGGCGCACCACGAGCACCCGGCCCGCTCGACCCTGCTGTGCACGATCGCGGGGGCGGGGTTCATCTGGCTGGTGGTGGGTCTCGCCGGAAGCGGGTGATCTTCCCGGGCTCACAGTTTCCCGCCGCGTGTGCCGTCGCGCCGGGCGGGCGCGATGAGGGTGGAGAGGTACGGCAGCGGTCCGCCGTCGAGGTCGGCGGCGGGCCGGATGGACTCGCCCTCCAGCCCGAGCGCGGACCCCCACACGGCGTCGTCGAGCCGCCCCGTCACCCGCAGCGCCTCCGCGACCTCCTGCGCCTGCCGCCCGAACTTGTACGCGACGACGGTCCCGGGCCCGTTGAGGGCGTCCTTGAGCACGGCGGCCCCGGCGGTCACCGGAACGAGGGTGAGCGGCTCGGTCCCTTCCGTGAGCACGGCGCCGGACCGCGCCGCCAGATCCTGCATGGCGGTGATACCGGGCACGGTCTCGACGACCGTGCCGGGCACCAGTTCCCCGATGGTCTGCGCGAGATAGGTGAAGGTCGAGTACACGTTCGGATCGCCGATGGTCGCGAAGGCGACGGACGCGTGCCGCCGGAGCAGCTCCGCGACCCGCGTGCCCGCGGCGTCCCAGGCGGCCTCGCGCCGCCCCCGGTCGGTCCGCTCGTTGAGCGCGAACACGACGCGGACGACCTTCTCCCCGGGCACGTAGTGCAGGACGGTGGCCTCCGCCCGCCCCGGCTCCCCGCCGTCCTTTCCATCGGGCGCGGCCATCACCGGTACGACCACGACCTCGGCGGCACGCAGCGCGTTGACGCCCTTGACGGTCACCAGCTCCGGGTCACCGGGACCGACCCCGATTCCGATCAGCTTGCTGCTCATGACGTCCGGCACCTCTCCACGAACCGACGGGCGACACCGGGCCGTGCCGCCCAGTGCGTGTGCAGATAACTCGCGTGCACACCTTGTTGTACGAAACCTTCGACGCGCCGCTCAGGGGCGCGCACCCCCCAGGCGGGAGCCGCCCCGGCGGCCGGCTCGACGACGGTCCGGTGGAACTCGTGCCCCCGCATCCGCGTCCCGGCGACGGCGAGCGCGCTGTCACTCACGGCCACCGCGTCCCGGTAGCCCAGGGTGAGCCGCTCACTCATCCGGGCCGAGACGTCGAGCACGCCGCACATGGGCTGCCCGTCGAGCTCGCGCGAGAGATACAGCAGCCCGGCACACTCGGCGGCGACGGGCGCCCCGCCGAACGCCAGCTCGGCCACGGCCTTGCGCAACGGCTCGTTGGCGGACAGCTCGGGCGCGTACACCTCGGGAAACCCCCCACCGATGACCAACCCGCCGATGCCGTCCGGCAGTTGCTCGTCCCGCAGCGGGTCGAAGGCGACGACTTCGGCTCCCGCGGCGGCCAGCAACTCGGCATGCTCGGCGTAGGAGAAGGTGAAGGCGGCCCCACCGGCAACGGCCACCCTCTTCACCCCGGTGGGAGCTTGGTCCTTCGGCCCGTCCGGCGTTCGGGCAGCGAGCACCTCGGCCGCATCCCACGCCGCACCCGCCAGCTCACCCGCACCACGCGCCAACGCGTACAAGGCGTCCAGATCACACCCGCGCCGCACCTGCTCGGCCATCGCCCCCACGGCGTCCACGGCGTCCGCGCGCCGCTCGGCAACCGGGACCAACCCCAGGTGCCGAGAAGGCGTGTCCACCTGCGGAGCGCGCCGCAAGGCACCGAGCACCGGCACCCCGGACGCGTCGAGAGCCTCCCGCAGCATCGACTCGTGCCGCTCGGACCCCACCTTGTTGAGGATCACCCCCGCGACCCGCACCTCGGGATCCCAGGAAGCGAACCCGTGCACCAGCGCGGCCACCGACCGGGACTGCGACGACGCGTCGACGACCAGCACCACCGGCGCCCGCAGCAACTTCGCCACCTGCGCCGTGGACGCGAGCTCACCCTCCCCGGCGGCCCCGTCGTACAGCCCCATCACCCCTTCGACGACCGCGAGATCGCAGCCGCGCGCCCCGTGCGCGAACAGCGGCGCGATCAACTCCGTGCCGCACAGATACGCGTCGAGGTTCCGCCCCACGCGCCCGGTGGCGAGCGCGTGGTACCCGGGGTCGATGTAGTCGGGCCCCACCTTGTGCGGGGACACGGCGAGCCCCCGTGAGGCGAAGGCCGCCATCAGCCCCGTGGCAACGGTGGTCTTTCCGCTCCCGGACGAGGGCGCGGCGATGACCAGCCGAGGGACGGACATCACCACTCGATGCCCCTCTGGCCCTTCTGGCCGGCGTCCATCGGGTGCTTGACCTTGGACATGTCCGTCACGAGATCCGCGAACTCGACGAGCTTCTCGGGAGCGTTGCGTCCGGTGATCACGACATGCTGGGTCCCGGGCCGGTCCCGCAGCACGGCGACGACCTCGTCGACGTCCACCCAGCCCCAGTGCATGGGGTAGGCGAACTCGTCCAGCACGTACAGCTTGTACGTCTCGGCGGCGAGGTCACGCTTGACCTGCTCCCAGCCCTCGCGGGCCTTCTCCTCGTTGTCCATCTGGGAGTCGCGCTGCACCCACGACCACCCTTCGCCCATCTTGTGCCAGTCGACGGACCCGCCCTCGCCGGAGGCGCCGAGCACGCGCAGCGCGTTCTCCTCCCCGACCTTCCACTTCGCCGACTTGACGAACTGGAACACCCCGATGGGCCACCCCTGGTTCCAGGCGCGCAGCGCCAGCCCGAAGGCGGCGGTGGACTTGCCCTTCCCGATCCCCGTGTGCACCACGACCAGCGGCCGGTTACGGCGCTGACGCGTCGTCAGCCCGTCCTCCGGTACGACACTCGGCTGCCCCTGCGGCATTACGCGGCCCTCCTCGAAGTCCCCTGCACATCGCGTACGAGCCCGGCGATCGCGTCGGCCCGCAACTCGTCCAACGTCACCGCCGTGCCGCCCAGTTCACCCGCGAGCCGCCCCGCGAGTCCGAGCCGCACGGGCCCCGCCTCGCAGTCGACGACCACGGAGGCGACCTGGTCGGCCGCGAACAGCCGCGCCGCCCGTTCGGCGAGCGCGACGGGCTCAGGGCCGCCGGTGGCCCGCCCGTCGGTCACCACGACGACCAACGGCCTTCGGGCGGCATCCCGCAGCCGCTCGACCCGCAGCACGTCGTGCGCGCGCAGCAGCCCGGCCGCGAGCGGCGTCCGCCCGCCCGTGGGCAGCGACTCGAGGCGGGCGGCGGCCGCGTCCACGGACGAGGTGGGCGGCAGCGCCACGTCGGCCGCAGACCCCCGGAAGGTCACGAGCCCCACCTTGTCCCGCCGCTGGTACGCGTCGAGCAGCAGCGACAGCACCGCGCCCTTGACGGCACTCATCCGCTGCCGCGCCGCCATCGACCCGGAGGCGTCCACCACGAACAGCACGAGGTTGCCCTCACGCCCCTCCCGGGTGGCCTGGCGCAGATCGTCCCGCCGTACGACGAGACCGCGCCCCGACCGCCCCCGCGCCCGCTGATGGGGCGCCGCCGCCTGCACGGTCGCCGCCAGGTGCAGCTTGGTGAGCGCCCCCTGGGGGCGCCGCGACCCGGTGGTCCGTCCGTGCTCGGTGCGCGCCCGCGAACGCCGCCCGGCCGCGCCCTCGCCGAGCCCCGGCACGCTCAGCACCTTCGTGCGGAAGGGTTCGGCGGCCCGTACGGGGGACTGCTCACCGGCGCCCTGTGCGCCCGGCGCCCGCTCGTCGTCCGAGGGCTCGCCCCGCGCCGGGACGTCACCGGCGGGGGAGTCGCCGTCCGGCCCGTCCTGAGGCGGCTGCCCACCCCCACCGGGCCCGTCCGGATCCGGGTCCCCGTCCGGATCGTCGTCGGAAGAACCCTCCTGGGACGAATCCTCGTCCGATCCCCCGAACTCCTCCAGCGTCTCGTCGAGCTTGTCCTCGTCGAGCCCCGGCGCGTCGAAGGGGTTGCGCCGCCGCCGGTGCGGCAGCGCGAGCAGCGCGGCCTGACGTACGTCCTCCGCCAGCACGTCGGTCCGTCCCGCCCACGCGGCGAGCGCGGTCGCGGTCCGTGCCATGACGATGTCGGCCCGCATGCCGTCCACCTCGAAGGCCGCGCAGGTCGCCGCGATCTGCCGCAGCGCCGGGTCCCCGAGCCGCACGGACGGCAGCAGCTGCCGCGCCGCCACGATCCGGGCCCGTACGGCGGACTCCTCGTCGGCCCAGCGCGCCGCGAAGCCCGCCGGGTCGTCGTCGTGGGCGAGCCTGCGCCGCACGACCTCGACCCGCTGATCGGGCTCCCGGGAGGCGGCCACCTCGACGGTCAGCCCGAACCGGTCGAGCAACTGCGGCCGCAGCTCGCCCTCTTCGGGGTTCATGGTCCCGACGAGCAGGAAGCGTGCCGCGTGCCGTACGGAAACACCCTCGCGCTCGACATACGAGGCGCCCATGGCGGCGGCGTCAAGGAGCAGGTCGACCAGGTGGTCGTGGAGGAGGTTGACCTCGTCGACGTACAGGATCCCGCGGTGCGCGTCGGCCAGCAGCCCCGGTTCGAAGGCCTTCACGCCCTCCGCGAGCGCCCGCTCGATGTCGAGCGCGCCCACGAGCCGGTCCTCGGAGGCACCGACGGGCAGCTCGACCATGCGGGCCGGCCGGGTCTCGAAGGCGCCCGGCTCGTGCGGACCGTCGGGGCAGGCCGGGTCGGGCCCGGCCGGATCGCACGAGAACCGGCACCCGGCGACGACGTCCACCCCCGGCATGAGCGCCGACAGGGCCCGTACGGCCGTGGACTTGGCCGTGCCCTTCTCACCGCGGACGAGCACACCGCCCACGGCGGGCGACACGGCGTTCAGCAGCAGCGCGAGCCGCAGGTCGTCCTGGCCGACCACGGCCGTGAACGGGAACGGGGTACTCACTGGGCGTCGCCCTCCAAGTCGCCTTCGAGCTCCAGATAGGTGGCACGCAGCCGCTCCAGCGTGTCCGCGTCCGGCTCGGCCCACAGCCCCCGGTCGGCGGCCTCGAGGAGCCGTTCCGTGATGCCGCGCAGCGCCCACGGGTTGGACTTCTTCATGAAGTCCCGGTTCTCCGCGTCGAAGACGTACTCCGCGCTGAGCTTCTCGTACATCCAGTCGTCCACGACCCCGGCGGTGGCGTCGTACCCGAAGAGGTAGTCGACGGTCGCCGCCATCTCGAAGGCGCCCTTGTAGCCGTGCCGCCGCATGGCGGCCATCCAGCGCGGGTTGACGACCCGGGCGCGGAAGACGCGGTGGGTCTCCTCGCCCAGCGTGCGGGTCTTCACCTGGTCCGGTACGGCCGAGTCGCCGACGTACGCCTCCGGGCTCGCGCCCGTCAGGTGCCGGACCATCGCGACCATGCCGCCGTGGTACTGGAAGTAGTCGTCGGCGTCGACGAGGTCGTGCTCACGGGTGTCGACGTTCTTCGCGGCGACGGCGATGCGCCGGAACGCGATCTCCATGTCCCCGCGCGCCGCCCGCCCGTCCAGCCCGCGCCCGTACGCGTAGCCGCCCCACACCGCGTACACCTCGGCGAGGTCCGCGTCGGAGCGCCAGTTGCGGGCGTCGATCAGGGGGAGGAGCCCGGCACCGTACGCGCCCGGCTTGGAGCCGAAGATGCGTGAGGTGGCGCGGCGCCGGTCGCCGTGCTCGGCGGTGTCCTCGTCGGCGTGCGCGCGGACGTAGTTGCGATCGGCGGGCTCGTCCAGCTCGGCCACCGCGCGCACCGCGTCGTCGATCAGGCCCACGACGTGCGGGAACGCGTCCCGGAAGAAGCCGGAGATGCGGACCGTGACGTCGATGCGCGGCCGGCCCAGCTCCGCCAGGCCCACCACGTCGAAACCGGTCACGCGGCGCGAGGCGTCGTCCCAGACCGGGCGGCAGCCGAGCAGTGCGAGGATCTCGGCGATGTCGTCGCCCTGGGTGCGCATCGCGGACGTGCCCCAGACCGTCAGACCGACGGACTTCGGGTACTCGCCCGTGTCCTGAAGGTACCGCTGCACCAGGGAGTCGGCGAGCGACTGCCCGACCTCCCAGCTCAGCCTGGACGGGATCGCCTTGGGGTCGACGGAGTAGAAGTTGCGGCCGGTCGGCAGGACGTTCACCAGCCCGCGGGTCGGTGAGCCCGACGGGCCCGCGGGGACGTAACCGCCGTCCAGGGCACGCAGGATGTGGGTGATCTCGTCCGTCGTCCGGGCCAGGCGCGGCACGACCTCACGGCAGGCGAACTCCAGCACCGCGACGGCGTCGGGGAGTTCGACGCCCAGCACCTCCCGTACGAGAGCGGCGCTCTCGGACGTCACCCAGCCGCGCTCCTCCATGCCCTCGGCCATCCGGCGGCACAGCTGCTCCAGCAGGTCGATCGCGTCGGCTCCGGTCCGCGCCGGCCCCTCGACGAGGTCCGTCAGCTCGACCGGCACCTTCACCGGCGCGCCCGGCTCGGCGAGCAGTTCCTTCTCGACCAGGCCGAAGTACTCGGCGAGGCAGGCCCGCAGCCCCGGCAGCGCGTTCGCGGTGCCGCCCCACACCTGGGAGGCGCGCAGCACGGCCAGCACGAGGTTGACGCGCGGCTCGGCCTCCGGGCCGCCGCCGAGGATGTGCAGACCGTCGCGGATCTGCACGTCCTTGATCTCGCACAGATAGCCGTCGATGTGCATCACGAACTCGTCGAACGCCGCGTCGTCCGGCTGGTCCTCCACATGCAGGTCGTGGTGGAGTTCGGCCGCCTTGACCAGCGTCCAGATCTGCGCGCGGACGGCCGGGGCCTTCGTCGGGTCCAGGTCGGACACCAGCGCGTACTCGTCGAGGAGCTGCTCCAGCTTGGCCAGGTCGCCGTAGGTGTCGGCGCGGGCCATCGGCGGCACGAGGTGGTCGACGACCGTGGCGTGGCCGCGCCGCTTGGCCTGGGTGCCCTCGCCGGGGTCGTTGACGATGAAGGGGTAGATGAGCGGGAGTTCACCGAGGACGGCGTCCGGCGCGCAGCCGCCGCTGAGCCCGAGGCCCTTGCCCGGCAGCCATTCCATCGTGCCGTGCTTGCCCATGTGCACGACGGCGTCGGCGCCGAAGCTGTTTTCGAGCCAGCGGTACGCGGCCATGTAGTGGTGCGACGGAGGCATGTCCGGGTCGTGGTAGATCGCGATCGGGTTCTCGCCGAAGCCGCGTGGCGGCTGGATCATCACGACGACGTTCCCGAACTGCAGGGACGCGAGCACGATGTCGTCGCCGTCGACGTAGAGGGAGCCGGGCGGCTCGCCCCACGCGTCCAGCATGCCTCGCTTGAGTTCCGGGTCCAGCTTGTCGAACCAGGCCCGGTAGTCGGCCAGCGGCACCCGTGCGGGCGCGGCGGCCAGCTGTTCCTCCGTGAGCCATTCGACGTCGTGGCCACCGGCGTTGATGAGCCGGTGGATCAACTCGTCGCCGTTGTCCGGGTGCCCTTCGACGACGTACCCGGCGTCCCGCAGCGCGTCGAGCACCCGTACCGCCGAGGCGGGCGTGTCGAGGCCGACCGCGTTGCCGACGCGGGAGTGCTTGGTCGGATAGGCGGTGAAGACGAGCGCCAGCTTTTTGTCGGCGTTGGGCTTGTGCTTCAGCCGGGCGTGCCGTACGGCGATTCCGGCGACGCGCGCGGCCCGCTCGGGGTCGGCGACGTAGACCGGCACCTCGTCGGGGCCCTGCTCCTTGAAGGAGAAGGGGACGGTGATCAGACGGCCGTCGAACTCGGGGATCGCGACCTGCATCGCCGCGTCCATGGGGGAGAGGGCGGCGTCCGACGCGTCCCAGGCACTCCTGGACGAGGTCAGGCAGAGCCCTTGCAGCACGGGGACGTTCAGGTCGGCGAGCGCGCCGATGTCCCAGGCCTCCTCGTCGCCGCCCGCGGACGCCTCCGAGGCGTGCGTGCCGCCCGCCGCGAGCACGGTGGCGACCAGCGCGTCCGCCGTGCCGAGGATCTCGTACAGGCCCGCGTCCGCGCCGCGCAGCGAACCGCAGTACACGGCCAGCGCGTTGGCGCCGCGCGCCTCGATCGCGTCGCACAGCGTGTCCACGAACGCGGTGTTGCCGGACAGCTGGTGGGCCCGGTAGAAGAGCACGCCGACGGTCGGGCGGCCCTCGACGAAGGCGCGCTCGCCGTGGACGCCGTACTCCGGCATCTTCCGCGGCTCCTCGAAGCCCTCACCCGTCAGCAGCACGGTGTCGGACAGGAACCGGGCCAGCTCGGTGAGGTTGTCCGGGCCGCCCTCGACCAGGTAACGCAGCGCCTCGGCGACGACACCGGCGGGCACGGACGACTCCGCCATCAGTTCGGCGTCGGGTACGGACTCCCCGCCGAGCAGCACGGTGGGGATGCCCGAGGCCTTCAGCTTCCGCAGGCCCTCCTCCCAGGCACGCTTGCCGCCCAGGAGTCGTACGACGGCGATGTCCGCGCCCTCGACGAGGGACGGCAGTTCGCCCTCGACGTCCACCCGGGTGGGGTTGCCGATCCGGTACGGGGCGCCGGAGGCACGCGCCGCCAGCAGATCGGTGTCGGCGGTCGACAACAACAACACTGTGCTCATGCGGGCGCTCCCGGTGGAATGAAAGGCAGTCCTTGCGGCGCGCCCGACTCGATGAGCCGCCACAGCGCGTCCGTGTCCGCGTGTTCCTCGATCAGATCGCCGAGCCGGTCGAGCTGCTCCTCGCGCAGCGCCGCGAACGACGTGTCGGCGGCCGGCACGAAACGACGGCCCGCGGCGGCCGCCACCTCGCGCAGGAAGGCGCGCCGGAAGCCGTCCGACTCCAGCGAGCCGTGCCAGTGCGTGCCCCAGACGGCGCCGACCCGGCACCCGTCCAGGAACGGTTCACCGCCCGTCACATCGGCGACGCCGTGATGGATCTCGTAGCCCTCGACGTGCTCGCCGAGCGCCTCCCCGACGGGCCGGGTCAGGGTCTTCTCGCGTGCGAACCGCACACGGACCGGCAGGAGTCCGAGCCCGTCGACATGACCGGCGCGCGACTCGACCTCGTCCTCGATGTGCTCGCCGAGGAGCTGGAATCCGCCGCAGATGCCCAGCACGGGCCGCCCTTCGGCCGCTCGGCGCAGGATGGCGTCCGCGAGTCCGCGCGTCCGCAGCCACTCCAGCGCCTTGACCGTCCCCCGGGTCCCGGGGACGACGACGAGATCGGCGTCGGCCAGCTCCTCGGCCCGGTCCACGAACCGCACGACGACACCCGGCTCGGCGGCCAGCGCGTCCACGTCCGTGAAGTTGGACATCAGCGGGATCGCGCAGACGGCGACGCGCAGCACGTCCTCGCCGACGGGGGAGGTGACCTGGGACTCCCGGACCGCTCCCCGCAACGACACCCGCAGCCCGTCCTCCTCGTCGATGCCGAGGCCGTGCCGGAACGGCAGGACGCCGTACGTACGCCGCCCGGTGAGGCCGTGGAGCATGTCGAGCCCCGGCTCCAGCAGGGAGACGTCCCCCCTGAACTTGTTGACGAGGAACCCGGCGACGAACTCCTGGTCCTCGCGCGACAGCAGCGCGACCGTCCCGAAGAACGAGGCGAACACACCCCCGCGGTCGATGTCGCCGACGACGAGCACGGGCAGCCGCGCATTGCGCGCGATCCCCATGTTCACGATGTCGGTCCGCCGCAGATTGATCTCGGCAGGACTGCCGGCCCCCTCACAGATCACCGCGTCATACGTGCCCCGCAACTCGGCGAGACAGTCCAGCACGGTGGTGAGCAGGGCTTCCTGACGCCCGCCGTGGTAGCCACGGGCCGTCATCTCACCCACGGGCCTGCCCATGAGGACGACCTGACTGCTGCGGTCGCTGCCCGGCTTGAGCAGCACGGGGTTCATGAGCGCGGTCGGCTCCACCCGGGCGGCCTGTGCCTGCATGGCCTGCGCGCGCCCGATCTCGGCGCCCTCGCGCGTCACGAACGAGTTCAGCGACATGTTCTGCGCCTTGAAGGGCGCGACCTTGACGCCTTGGCGCACCAGCCACCGGCAGATCCCGGCGGTCACGACACTCTTGCCCGCGTCGGAGGTGGTCCCGGCGACGAGCAGCCCTCCGCTCATGACGTACGCCCCTTCCTGAGAAGCCTCTGTACGAGCAGCCGCCCGCCGGCGCTCACGCCGAGGGCGAGCCAGCCGACACGGCGTGACAGCCGTACGGCCCGCTCGATGTCGTTGACGTGCACGGCGCGTCCGGCGCCGTTGAGCTCGGGCCGGTGCTCGACGCGCCCGCCGTAGGAGAGGGTGCCGCCCAGGCGCACCCCGAGCGCCCCCGCGAACGAGGCCTCCACGGGCCCGGCGTTGGGGCTCGGATGCTTGACGGCGTCGGCGCGCCAGGCTCGCAGGGCCCCTCGGGGGCTGTCACCCGCGACGGCGGCGAGCACGGCGGTGAGACGAGCCCCCGGCCACCCGGCGACGTCGTCGAGCCGAGCCGAGGCCCACCCGTACCGCCGGTACCTGGGCGACCTGTGACCGACCATGGCGTCAAGGGTGTTGACGGCCCGAAAGCCCACGAGCCCGGGGACTCCGGCCACGGCGCCCCACACCAGGGCGCCCACCACGGCGTCGGAGGTGTTCTCGGCGACGGACTCCACGACGGCGCGCGCGATGCCGTCGGCGCCGAGGGCCTGGGGATCCCGTCCGCACAGATGCGGCAGCCGCTCCCTGGCGATCCCGGTCTCCCCGTCCGCGAGGGCGTCACCGATCGCCCGGGCCTCCCGCCCGAGTGTGGTGCCCCCGACGACGGCCCAGGTGGCGGCGGCCGTCAGTGCGAGGGACGCGGCACGTGAGGGGCGTACGGCACGGGAAGCGACGGCGGCGAGTCCGGCGGCACCTCCCACACACACGGCGGTGTGCAGCGCGCCCCACCCGCGGTGGTCCCGCCACAGCGCCCGCTCCACGGCTGCCGCGCTCCGCCCGAACGCGGCGACCGGATGCCCCCGGCGGGGATCGCCGAGCAGCAGGTCACCGAGGAGGCCGGCGGTGGCGCCGTACGCGAAGACGCGATCGGCACGCACGGGGTCAGCCGACCGTAAGGTCGGGTGGAACCGTCGCTAGCAGGGCACTTGGGCAGCCGCACATGGCGTTATGTCCTCACTCAGGGTGTCCGCGCCCTGGTTCGACGAGACCGGCGGGGAGAGTTCCTGGCTCCCGGGGAGTTCCTTCCCCGGTCACAGTGGCGGGACCGCGCCGGATTCACACCGGCTTCCTCTTCTGTCGCCGTACTTGGCTCCGGCAGTCCACCACGGGTTGGAAGACCCGTCAACTTGCTGTTGACCTGCGCGGGGAGAGTGTGCGAAGGCCCACATACAGGTGGGGTGCGGGACGGTGATCCGTCCCGCACCCCACGTGAAGTGGCGCCCGTTTTGGGTTACTTGCCGACGATCAGGAAGATGCCGTACGCCACCGCCGCGGCGCACGCCGCGAAGCAGACGTACGCGCCGGTGACCGCGAGGGTCGCGGAGCCGCCCTGGGCGGACGCGGACTCGCGCTTGGAGAGTCCGACGATGCCGAGGGTGAAGAGGCCGACGAGGCCGACGGTGGTCACGAGGCTGACTCCGAAGACGGAGCCGAGGGCTGCCCAGTCGATGTGCATGCTGTTCTGTCCTTACACCGTGGCCGGGCGGGTGGGCTCCGCGTCCGGGGACGGGATGGTGGTCTTCAGGTCGCCGGACAGGCCGCCGGTGACGGGGCCCGCGGGCGGCGGGGTGACGGCGGCGACAGCGGCGGTGACGACGCCCGCGGGTTCGGCGGTGCCGTAGTCGATGGCATTGACGTTGTCGACGGTGACCGGCTGGCGGCGGGAGAGCTTCCAGATGGTGCCGGCGCCGGCGACGAGCAGCGCGCCGGTGAGGACGATGCCCCAGGTGCCCTGCTTGGTGAGGAACTCGGCGGAGGCACCGGCCAGACCGGCGGCCGGCAGGGTCAGGACCCAGGCGACGAACATCCGGGTCGCGGTCGACCAGCGGACCACGCCGCCCTTGCGGCCGAGGCCCGAGCCCATCACGGCGCCGGAGCAGACCTGGGTGGTGGAGAGGGAGAAGCCGATGTGCGAGGAGGCCAGGATGGCCGTCGCGGCGCTGGTCTGGGCGGCGAAGCCCTGCGGCGGCGCGAGGTCCGTGAGGCCCTTGCCCAGGGTGCGGATGATGCGCCAGCCGCCCAGGTAGGTGCCGAGCGCGATGGCCGTACCGGCCGAGACGATGACCCACAGCGGGGGGTTCGAACCCGGGGCGATGACGCCGCCGGTGACCAGGGCGAGGGTGATGATGCCCATCGTCTTCTGGGCGTCGTTGGTGCCGTGCGCCAGGGAGACCAGGCCGGCGGAGGCGATCTGGCCGGCGCGGTAGCCCTTGGCGGTCGCCTTCTCGTCGGCGCGGTTGCCGATCCGGTAGGTGAGCCGGGTGGCCAGCGTCGCGGCGAGTCCGGCCACGATGGGCGCGGCGACCGCGGGGATCAGCACCTTGGTGACGACGGTCGAGCCGTTCACCGACGACCAGCCGGCCGACATGACCGCGGCGCCGATCAGGCCGCCGAACAGTGCGTGGGAGGAGCTGGAGGGCAGACCCAGAAGCCAGGTCAGCAGATTCCAGAGGATGGCGCCGACGAGCGCCGCGAAGATCACCTGGACGCGTATGCCCTCTTCGTTGATGATCCCGCCGGAGATCGTCTTGGCGACCTCCACGGAGAGGAAGGCGCCGACGAGGTTCAGCACGGCGGACATGGCCACCGCCGTCTTGGGCTTCAGAGCGCCGGTCGAGATGGTGGTCGCCATCGCGTTGGCAGTGTCGTGGAAACCGTTCGTGAAATCGAACACGAGAGCGGTGACGATCACGATTCCGAGGAGGAGCGTGATGTGTTCCATTTACCCAGGCTTCTGTTGGACGTCAGTGGCAGGTGGACCGTAGGCAACCTGAGTGAACGGAAGATGAACTGGGGCGGGCGTCGGGGTGTATCAAACGGTGGACCGCCCCTCCGCTTGTGATGACCAGTGTGCGGGAGGGCGGCCCGACGGTTTACCAGGTGTTCGAACGGAGGCGGAATATCGGGTTCCGCCGGAGGTGGTTGGAGGGCTTCTAGCCCGCGGCGAACTGCTTGAGTCGGCTCATGGATCCGTTGAAGAGATTCTGGTCACCCGGGAGCGTCCCGCTGTTGTCGTACTGCCAGAACGTCCACGTCGACCAGCCGGCCGGCAACGCGCCCGTGTCCGCCGAGTCGTAGCGGGCGAGCCAGAGGGCGTGGTTCGCGGCGAAGGCGCCGCTGCCGCCGGTGCAGGTGTTCCACCAGTGGGTGGTCGTGTAGATGACGGGACGGCGACCGGTCTCCCGTTCGAGTTCGTCACTGAACGCCTGGATCCAGCTCACGATCCTGGCCTTGCTCAGGCCGTAGCACTTGTGCTTCTTGTCGTACGGGTTGTACTCCATGTCGAGCGCGGGCGGCAGCGTCCAGCCGTCCGCGCGCCAGGCGCCGCCGTTGCGCACGAAGTACGCGGCCTGGGTGGCGCCGGACGACTTGTCCGGCACCGCGAAGTGGTAGGCGCCGCGCAGGATCCCCGCGTCGCGCGCTCCGTCGTACTGCCGGCCGAAGTACGGATTGCGGTACGTGTGGGACTCGGTCGCCTTCACATAGACGAACCGGGCGCCCTTCGCTTTCGCGCTCTGCCAGTCGACGTTCTTCTGGTGCGAGGAGACGTCGTGGCCCTTGGGTTTGGCCGCCGCGGCGACCGGGGTCCCGGCGAGGACGGTCCCCGCGGCGGTGAGCGCCGCCACGGCGGCCGCCGCCGCGCGGACGCGGGCACGGCGAAGAAGTGGTTTGTGGTCACGAGCCATGTTTCCCCCCGGAATGGCGACGTGCGTGACAAATCCCCCAGAGGTTATTGGAAGATCGTTGAAAGCCCGTCGATCGCCAGCCAATCACCCCGGGAGGGCGATATGTACAGCTATGTACCCTTACGGACGCTTGTCTTCCGCCCTAAAGTGCCCTCACCGACAGGGGGTTGACGTCCCTGCCTGGCAGGATCGCCCCATGGCTGAGCAGCGGCGGGACGCACGGGAAGCGCGGGACGTGGGGGAGAGCGCGCCGGGCGCGCGCGAGCGGGAGGTGGCGGCCGCGTGGGGCGAGCTCGTCGCGACGGCCCGCCGGACGGTGGCCGACGGGCTTGTCGTCGGTACGTCGGGCAACGTCTCCGTCCGGGTCGGCGACACGGTCCTGGTCACACCGACCGGAGTGCCCTACGACCGGCTGGGGCCCGAAGACGCCGTCGGGGTGGACCTCGAGGGCCGGCAGGTCCTCGGTTCGCTCGTTCCGACGAGCGAACTGCCGATGCACCTCGCGATCCACCGCGCCACCGACGCGCGGGCCGTCGTCCACACCCACGCCGCGCACGCGACGGCCGTCTCGACCCTCGTCCCCGAACTCCCCCTGATCCACTACATGGCGGGCGCCCTCGGCGGACCGGTCCGAGTTGCCCCCTATGCGACCTACGGCACCCCGGAGTTGGCCGAGAACATGCTCCAGGCCCTCACCGGCCGCACGGCCTGCCTTCTCCAGAACCACGGCACCATCGCCTACGGAGCCTCGCTGTCCCAGGCGTTCGACCGCACCGCCCAACTGGAGTGGATGTCCCGCGTCTGGCTCCTGGCGTCGTCCGTGCCCGGCCTGTCCCCGACGCTGCTCTCGCCGGAACAGGCGGTCGAGGCGGGGGAGCGGCTGGGACGCTACGGACAGGACGGCGGGGCCGGACCCCGCTGATCCGGCGCGGCGTACCGACCTGGCGGTGCGGCGTACCGATCCGCTCGTGCGGTGGTACCGGATCTGGTGGTGCGGCGTACCGACTCGCTCGTGCGGTGGCACTGGATCTGGTGGTGTGGGTTGTGCCGACCTGGCGGTGCGGTGGTACCGGATCTGGTGGTGCGGCGTACCGACTCGCTCGTGCGGTGGCACTGGACCTGGTGGTGTGGGTTGTGCCGACCTGGCGGTGCGGTGGTACCGGATCTGGCGGCGCGGCGTACCGACCCGCTGGTGCGGTGGTACCGGATCTGGTGGTGCGGCGTACCGACCCGGCGGTGTGGTTTGTACCGGCCGGGCGGTCCCGGTGCGCGCGGTGCCGGAGAGTGAGCCCGCGCACTCCGAGGCGGGAGTCCACCGCCCGCTCCCGGCTGGCCGACCGGGGGCCGCGCCGGGAGACTGAACCCGTGCGTACTGTCAAAGCGACGGCCGCGGCCGTCACTGTAGCCCTCGCCGCGGGCGCAGCCTCCGTGGCGGCGGGCCGGTTCGCCAGCGACGCCGCACTGAAGGCGCCGCCCGGCAGGCCACTGCCCACCGAGCCCCGGCTCACCGTGCACTCCACGGCCGCGGGCCGGATCACGCTCACCCGCGACCTGGCCTCCCTGCGCCCGGGACGGTACGGCCTCACGGGCGACGGCTCCCACGCGGTCGTCGGTCCCGTCCTGGACGACGCACGCCACACCGCCGACACGGTCGTACGCCGCCTCGAACGCGTCACCCACGGCACCCTGGAGCCCGGCGACAAGGCATGGCTCACGCCGAACCTGCACATCGGCAACCCCAGCAGCGCCCTCGGTCTCGACCACGCCGACGTGGACGTCCCCGGCGAGCTCGGCCCGCTGCCCGCCTGGTTCGTGCCCGGCACCCGCGACACCTGGGTGATCACGGCGCACGGGCTCGGCACCACCCGCGAGCACCCCATGAACGTGATGGAGTTCCTGCACCGCAACCAGCTGCCCGTGCTCGACCTCGCCTACCGCGGCGACCTCGGCGCACCCCGCTCCCCGGACGGCCTCAGCCACCTCGGCGAGACGGAGTGGCGCGACCTGGACGCCGCCGTGCGCTACGCCGTGCGCTACGGCGCCGACCAGATCGTCCTGTACGGCTGGTCGATCGGCGCCACCATGGCCCTGCGCACCGCGGCGCACTCCGCCCTGCGCGAGCGGATCTCCGGGCTGATCCTGGACTCGCCCGTCCTCGACTGGGGAGCCACGCTGCGCGCCCTCGCCTCGGCCCGCCACACGCCCAGCGCCCTGCTGCCCCTCGCGGTCCGTGCCGCGCAGGGCCGCACCGGTCTTTACGGCGACCGCATCCAGGAGGCCGCCGACCCCGGCCAGCTCAAGGTCCCGACCCTGATCGTGCACGGCCCGGACGACACCATCGCCCCCTGGGGCCCCTCGCGCCGCCTCGCCGAGAGCCGCCCGGACCTGGTCACCCTGCACACGGTCCCGAACGCCTCCCACGGCGCCATGTGGAACGCCGCCCCCCACTACGAAGAGGCCCTACGCCGCTTCCTCACCCCTCTGATGTAGCCACCCCGTCCCTACGACCGCATGCCCCGGCGGAGCCACCCCGCAGGGCCCTCCGGCGGAGCCGCCCCCCAAGGCTTCCGGTTGGGCCCCGGTCAACTCGTGTGAGGCTTCGCTCACACGTGTCGAGCCCCCTCGGAACCCTGTCCATTGGCCACCCCTGTCGCCTGCTGTGACATTCCGTTTGGGTTTTCGGACCGTCAACCGGAAGACTGCACCCGTGACGTCCCGTAACCCGCGCGACTCCAGGCTCCGAATCGTCCGCTCGCGCCCCCTGGCTTCCGCCCCTCGAGCGGTGACCCAGCGCAGCTCGCGCCGACCCGCACCCCGGCCCCCCGAGGGCACCCCGCCCCCCGCTGAACTGGCCCGCATGGCCCGCACCGGCCTCGCCGCCGCGGCCCGTGTCGCCCGCTGGGCCGACGCCTCGCTCGGCCCGGGGAGCGACGGCGCGACCCCCGACGGCAAGGGCACCCTCGCCGACGCGACCGCGGAACGGGCCGCCGAGGAGTTGGGCCTGACCCCGGCTCAGGTCCGCGCGGACTGGGACACCGCACGCCTCGCCGGCCTCGTCGAGGTGCACGGCGACATCGCCCGCCCCGGCTGGCGACTGCGCGCCTGGAACCGCGACGACAGCGCCGTCCTGCGCGGCTGGGTCGCCCTCTTCGACGCCTGGTCGCTCGCCCACCCCGAGCCGGCCGACCGCGAGGCCTCCGCCGTCGCCGAGGTCGTCTCCGCGATGCCCCAGGTGCTCTCCTTCCTCCAGCTCTCCGCCGGGCCCGTCCCCATGGAGCAGCTCCTCGACCTCCTCGAACAGCGCGTCACCGAACTGCGCACCGAGCGCTGCGAAATCCCCTACGGCCCTCAGCCGGAGCCCGTCGCGGAGGCCGCCGAGATCGCGGACGCCCCCCTCGATCCCCTCCTCGACTGGGCCCTGCACGCGCTCGCCTCCGTCGGCGCGCTCACCTGCGCCGACGGGCAGGCCACGCTGACCCCCCTCGGCAGCTGGGCGGTCTGGGTCAAGCTGGAGCAGATCTGCGTCGCCGCGCAGAGCCCCGCGGGGAACATCGAGCAGCCCGCCTCGGACATGCTCCGCGGCTGCGCCCAGCTGCGCCCGAACGCGGCCCGCGCCGAGTACCGCGCCTGGCTCGCCGCCCGTCCCGTCGGCAGCGCCGTCACCGAACTCCTCGAAGCCGCCCGCGGCGAGGACGCCCTCACCCGCGGCCTCGCCTTCGAAGCGCTGCGCGTGGTCGGCGCCCCCGCCGAGCCCGACGTACGCGCCGTGGCCGACGAGTCCTGGCTGCGCCCCTACGCCCTGCTGTGGCTCGCCGAGCACGACGGCCACGACCCGGAGGACGCCCACGAGGTCCTCACCCGCGAAGAGTCCACCTGGCTCTGGGTCGACACCGCCGCCGCCGTCGCCGACCACGGTGAGGCGCCGCTTCTCGTGCGCCATCTGGAGTCCGCGGTACAGCCCACCGTGCCCGTGCTCCTCGACGAGGTGCGCGCCGTCGGCCATCCCCGCACCGTCCAGGTCCTGGTCGCGCTCGCCGCCGCCCACCCGGACCCGGCCCTCGCCAAGGCCGTACGCCGCGCCGCCTTCCAGGTCCACACCGGAGGCAGCTAGGGCCTGTCGTTCGGATCAGGCCTGGGCCTCGGGGTCAGCCCCGTATCTCCGGGGCGTACGTGCCGAAGCTCCAGATGTTGCCCTCGGCGTCCCGGGCCAGGTAGTCCCGCGAGCCGTAGTCCTGGTCGGTCGGGGGCATGAGAATCTCCGCGCCGTGGTCCAGGGCGCGCTGGTGGTGGGCGTCGACGTCGTCCACGACCACGTACACCCCCGCGGGGCCCGCGTCCTTCATCGCGCCGTCGAAGACGCCACCGCGGCCCTTGGAACCGAGCATCACCACGCCGTTGCCCTGGACCAACTCGGCGTGCATCACCGTGCCGTCCTCACTCTCGTACACCGAGGCCTCCGAGAAACCGAAGGCCTCCGTCAGCTGCCGGATCGCCGCTTTCGCGTCCGCGTACAGCAGCGTCGGGTAGATGCTCGGGCGCCCGCCGTCCGTACCTGCCATGCCGATCACTCCCACCGGAACTCGTCCTGCTGGGCCGGAATATCACCCGCTGCCCAGTCTTGCACCGGCCACTGACAACGCCCCGGAGAGCCGACGCCACCCGGAACGCGCCGCATCCGCGGGCTTCTCCTCGCCCCGTCCGACCTCTCAGCGGAAGGTGTTGCACTGCGCCATGTCGCCGGTGCGATAGCCCTGGTAGAACCACTGCTGCCGCTGCGCGGACGAACCGTGCGTCCACGTCTCCGGGGTCACCCGGCCCTGGAACTCCCGCTGGACCCGGTCGTCGCCGACGGCGGCCGCCGCGTCCAGTGCGTCCCGGATGTCGACCGGAGTGAGGCTCTTGAGCAACGGCCTGCCCGTCGACGGGTCCTTCGTCGTCGTCGCGTGGTGCGCCCACACCCCGGCGTAGCAGTCCGCCTGCAGCTCCACCTTCACCGAGTTGCTGCTCGCGCCCGTGACACCGCTCTGGGCCCTGCCCAGCGTCCCCATCAGGTCCTGCACATGGTGCCCGTACTCGTGCGCCACCACGTACGCCTGCGCGAACGGCCCGCCGCTGGAGCCGAACTTGGTCCGCAGGTCGTCGAAGAATCCCAGGTCCAGATAGACCTTGCGGTCAGCGGGACAGTAGAAGGGCCCGACCGCCGAGGTCGCGGTGCCGCACGCGGTGTTCACCCGCCCGCTGAAGAAGACGGTCCGCGAGCGCGTGTACGTACCGCCGCGTCGTGCGAACTCCTGCGCCCAGAAGTCCTGCACGCTGTTGACCACCGCCACTGTCCGGCAGTCCTCCCTGGCGTTCGCGTCCCGCCCCTTCCGGCAGGTCTGCTTGAGCTGGTCGAGCGAGGAAGTGGTCACCGCGGGCTGGTCGTTGCCGGAGGACAGCCCGAGCTCCTCGGGCCCGACTCCGAAGAACAGCCCGAGGATCAGGGCGATCAGACCCGCGATGCCACCCCCGACGGTCGCCCTGCCACCAGGGATCCGGCTGCCGCGCGCATCCTGCACGTCGGAGGTGTCCAGGTCGGCGTCGTCGTCGAACTGCATGGGGCACACCACCCTCCGCGTACGGCTTCACACCTCGGCGTACCTCGCTTCGTGGCGCCATCCTCGTACGCCCTCACGGGTCCGGCGCCGGGCGGAGGGCCGAACGGGCGACACGCCCCCGCCGCCCGCCGTGTCCCGACGGGCGCTTTGACCGCCCACGCCTACGCTCTGCGCCTGATCCGTGCGCCTGGACGGCCGGACAGGTCCTAGGAGCGGCGAGCGGTGCCGATGGGGGCGAGGTGATGGCTGTGCCGGTCGAGGCGGCAAAGGCGCAACAGTCCGCCCCGGCGACCACGGACCCCCCGGCCCCCCGGCTCCGTTCCCCCGCCGCCCGCCGCCGCGCCGCCCGCGCCCTGCTCCCCGTCGCCGTCGCCCTGCTGCTCACCGCCGCCCACGAAGCGCGCCCCGCGCCCTACGGAGACCGCCTCATCGCCCACACGCGCGTGGCGCACGGGCACGGGACACGACAGCCCCCGCTGCGCGCCACGAAGGCGGCCGTCGAGGCCTACGACGGGGCGACCGGCCACCCCCGCTGGACCTACGCGCGCGAGGGGCGCCGTCCGGTGGCCGTGCTGCCCGCGCGCGGGCACGCGATCGCGCTGTGGGACGACGGACTGGTCACCGACACCGCGCGCGGCGACGGCAGCGCCGTGCGCTGGCACCGGGCCCTTCCCGGGGCCGCGGGGTGGCTCGCCGACCACGGGGCGAGTGGGGTGCTGCGGTCTCTGGGCCCCCGCATGCTCGCCGTGATCACCCCACGGCGCGTCGCCGCCTACCGCATCGCCGACGGCGACCTGCGCTGGACGCTGCCCGCCCGGTACGGCTGCTCCTTCGCCCCCGAACGTGCGTTGCGTCACGGCGAGGCGCTCCTGATCGCGCAGCCCTGCGTCACCGGCGACAGCTGGACCGCCGAGCTCGTCGCCGTCGACGACCTGGGCAGAATCACCCCGCACCGTACGCCACTGGGCAACGCGTGGCAGGGCGAGCGTCACAGTGCCGGACCCGCTCACCCACGGAAAGTGGTTGCACGGCCCCGTTAGACTGGGGCCCATGGCCATTCTCCTCGCGCATTAGACGGCGGGAACGTCCTCAGCCGTCCACCCCGCCAACCACCCTGCCCTGGAGTCTGTCCGTGATCTCCGCCTCCGGTATCGAGCTGCGCGCCGGCGCCCGCATCCTCATCGAGTCCGCCACCTTCCGCATCACCAAGGGCGACCGTATCGGCCTGGTCGGCCGCAACGGCGCGGGCAAGACGACCCTGACGAAGGTCCTGGCCGGCGAGGGCATCCCGGCCTCCGGCACCGTCGCCCGCTCCGGCGAGGTCGGCTATCTGCCCCAGGACCCCCGCACCGGTGACCTCGACGTCCTCGCCACCGACCGCATCCTCTCCGCGCGCGGCCTGGACACCCTGATCCGCAAGATGCGGGAGAACGAACAGCGCATCGCCAACGGCTCGGGCGCCACCCGTGAGAAGGCCATGCGGCAGTACGAGCGCCAGGAGACCGAGTTCCTCACCAAGGGCGGGTACTCCGCCGAGGCCGAGGCCGCCACCATCGCCGCCGCGCTCAACCTGCCCGACCGCGTGCTCGGCCAGCCCCTGCACACGCTCTCCGGCGGTCAGCGCCGCCGTGTCGAGCTGGCCCGCATCCTGTTCTCGGACGCCGACACGCTCCTGCTCGACGAGCCGACCAACCATCTCGACGCCGACTCGATCGTCTGGCTGCGCGACTACCTGAAGACCTACCGCGGCGGCTTCATCGTGATCTCCCACGACGTCGACCTCGTCGAGACGGTCGTCAACAAGGTCTTCTACCTCGACGCCAACCGCGCCCAGATCGATGTCTACAACATGGGCTGGAAGCTCTACCAGCAGCAGCGCGAGGCCGACGAGAAGCGCCGCAAGCGCGAGCGGCAGAACGCCGAGAAGAAGGCCGCCGCGCTGAACTCGCAGGCGGACAAGATGCGGGCCAAGGCCACCAAGACGGTGGCCGCGCAGAACATGGCCAAGCGCGCCGACAAGCTGCTGGCCGGCCTCGAGGCGGTCCGCGTCTCCGACAAGGTCGCCAAGCTGCGCTTCCCGGAGCCCGCGCCCTGCGGCAAGACCCCGCTGATGGCCGAGGGCCTGTCGAAGTCCTACGGCTCGCTGGAGATCTTCACCGATGTCGACCTGGCCATCGACAAGGGCTCGCGCGTGGTCATCCTGGGCCTCAACGGCGCCGGGAAGACGACCCTGCTGAAGCTGCTCGGCGGCGCCGAGCAGCCCGACACCGGTGAGATCATCGAGGGCCACGGCCTCAAGCTCGGGTACTACGCGCAGGAGCACGAGACCCTCGACCCCGAGCGCACGGTCCTGGAGAACATGCGCTCCGCCGCCCCCGACCTGGACCTGGTCGAGGTCCGCAAGACGCTCGGCTCGTTCCTGTTCTCCGGCGACGACGTCGACAAGCCGGCCGGCGTTCTCTCCGGCGGCGAGAAGACCCGGCTCGCGCTCGCGACCCTCGTGGTCTCCTCGGCGAACGTCCTCCTCCTCGACGAGCCGACGAACAACCTGGACCCGGCCAGCCGCGAGGAGATCCTCGGCGCGCTGCGCACCTACAAGGGCGCCGTCGTCCTCGTCACCCACGACGAGGGCGCCGTCGAGGCGCTCCAGCCCGAGCGGATCATTCTGCTGCCGGACGGCGTCGAGGACCTGTGGGGCTCCGACTACGCGGACCTCGTCGCCCTCGCCTGAGCCCTCGTACGGCCTCCGGGACCGCCCCGGGGCTGCCGTCAGCACGACGTGATCGAATGACTGATCCACTGCGTATGGATCATTCGGCCGATCCGTGATCCATCATCTGTGTGAGATCTCCTCGTACCGAGGTGTGTCCTACATCCATTTCGCGGCCGAGTCCTTTGTTCCCAAGGGCTCGGCCGTCTTGCGTCGCTGACCTGGCACTTCACGGAAGAACCCGTTCGGTCGTACGGACAGAGCAGTGCGGACCCTGTGATTCCACTTGTGAGCACGGGCTCCTGTCGTCAAAACCGTGTCTCACGGACCTTGCCGAATGGGTGGCCATGAAGCCCTTGAGGGGTGATCATGAGAAGTCCAGAGCGCACTTCCCATGAGGAGGCACGGGTGGCCGAGACTCTGAAGAAGGGCAGCCGGGTAACCGGCGCCGCGCGCGACAAGCTCGCGGCAGACCTGAAGAAGAAGTACGACTCCGGTGCGAGCATTCGAGCGCTGGCCGAAGAAACCGGCCGTTCGTATGGCTTCGTGCACCGGATGCTCAGCGAGTCGGGCGTCACGCTGCGAGGGCGTGGCGGAGCGACGCGGGGCAAGAAGGCCGCCTCGGCCTGAGGCCGGGCGTCCCCATCGGCTTCGGTGGTGACCACCCGGTCGGTCGGGTGATCGACCGGGTGGTTACTGTGCAGTCACTTAGGTGTGTTCCTCGTGCCCTTCACGAGGTACGCGTCTGATCCGACCGCACCCATCGGAGGCAGCTCATGGCTTCGCCCGACAAGGATCTTGACCCCGTACTCGACAAGGACGGCGTACGGCTCACCGTCGACGACGCGATCGCCACGGTGACGCTGACCAATCCGGCCAAGCGCAACGCCCAAAGTCCTGCTCTGTGGCGGGCGTTGACGGAGGCCGGGCGGTCGCTGCCGGGCACTGTCCGTGTGGTCGTGCTGCGTGCCGAGGGCCAGTCGTTCTCGGCCGGGCTCGACCGGCAGGCGTTCACGCCCGAGGGGTTCGACGGCGAGCCGTCGTTCATCGACCTCGCGCGCGGGGCCGACGCCGAGCTCGACGCGACCATCGCCGAGTACCAGGAGGCGTTCACCTGGTGGCGGCGCAGCGACGTCGTGTCCATCGCCGCCGTGCAGGGGCACGCCATCGGTGCGGGTTTCCAGCTGGCGCTCGCCTGTGACCTGCGCGTCGTCGCGGACGACGTGCAGTTCGCCATGCGCGAGACCAGCCTCGGGCTCGTTCCCGACCTGACGGGAACGCATCCGCTGGTGAGCCTGGTCGGATACGCCCGTGCGCTGGAGATCTGCGCCACGGGCCGTTTCGTGTCGGCCGAGGAGGCCGAGCGCATGGGGCTCGCCAATCTCGCGGTGCCTGCCGACCAGCTCGAGGATGCCGTGCGGGACCTCGCCGGTGCGGTGCTGGCCGCGCCTCGGGACGCGGTCGTCGAGACCAAGGCGTTGCTGCGGGGGGCGCAGGAGCGGACGTACGAGGAGCAGCGGGTCGCCGAGCGCGCGGCTCAGGCCCGGCGGCTGCGGGATCTCGCCGGTCTGGGGGAGTGAGGTCGTCCTCCCTACGCGACGGACGTCACCAGTGCCGTCACTGACGGAGTGTCGGGGAGGGCGTCCGCGACCGCCGTTCTGACGGCTCTTGCGACGTCCACCGTCCGCTCCGTCGCCGCGACCGCCAGTTCGACGCGGACGTGGCGGCGGGCGAGGGCGGGATCCTTGCCGGGGACGTTCTCGATGTGTACCGGACGGCCCAGGACGTCCGTCAGGTGGAGTACCCCCGGCACGGACAGGGCGGCGGTGGCCGCCCGGGTCTCGTCGGGCGCCGTCGGTACGGCGGCCGGAGACGGGGCGGCGTGACGTACGGGGGTCGGCGGCGCGGAGACGTCCCCCAGCTCCGTCACCTTCAGGTCGATCTCCGTGACCGTCAGGCCGAGGGGTTCGGCCGCCTCGGCCAGGGTCACGCGCAGACGGGCCGCGGTCGCGGGCAGCGGCTCGACGCCGGGGGCCGTCGGATCCGCCCCGGCCATGAACTCCGCGACGATGCGCAGGGGGCCGGGCGGCAGCGCGCTGGGCGGCGGCGGTACCACGGGTTCGTGGACCAGGTCCGGGTCCGCGAGGGCGATCCGGAGCGTGCCGAGGCGGACACCGGGCACGCCGGCCGCCGCGCGCCGCAGGTACGCGTCGGCCGCCTCCTCGGCGATCCAGGCGCCGTCCCGCGGATGCCCGAGCGGCAGCAGGCGCCCGAGCCCGAGCTGCCGCCGTACCGCCTGCGTCCATCGATCCGCGGTCATTGCTCCAGCCTGCCGCATCCCTGGCGCGCGAGCGCGCAACCGCACCTACTGTGGGCAGGGAGGACGACCGAAAGGGACGTACGGCGATGACCGACATGACGGAGCAGAACCGGACGGACAGCCCCGGGAGCGAGAAGGAGGCCCCCCAGAGCCGCAAGCCCGGTGTCACCAAGCGCGGCGGCGGTGATCCCGCGACGCGGGGGCGGACCACGATCGCCGACGGTGTGGTGGAGAAGATCGCCGGGCTCGCCGCCCGGGACGTGCTCGGCGTCCATGCGATGGGCAGTGGGCTGAGCCGGACTTTCGGGGCCGTGCGCGACCGAGTGCCAGGGGGGTCGAAATCCGTCTCGCGCGGCGTCAAGGCCGAGGTCGGGGAGGTCCAGACCGCGCTCGACCTGGAGATCGTCGTCGAGTACGGCGTGTCGATCGCGGACGTCGCCCGCGCCGTGCGCGAGAACGTCATCGCGGCCGTGGAGCGCATGACGGGACTCGAAGTCGTCGAGGTCAACATCGCGGTGAGTGATGTGAAGCTTCCCGAGGAAGAAGACGAGGAGCCGGAGGCGCGGCTCCAGTGACCGGCCCGGCCGCGCAACGGCCCACGACACCGTGGCTGTCGAACCGCTGAGGAGCGCACCATGAGCTTGGCCGTGATCGGCATGATCGCCGGAATGGCGCTGGGCTTCGCCGGGTACTTCGGGGGCTTCGGGGCCTTTCTCCTCGTGGCCGCCCTGGGAGCCGTCGGGTTCGTCGTCGGACGGTTCCTCGAAGGGGACCTGGATCTCGGTGACTTCTTCCGTCCCCGCGACGACCGGCGGCGGTGACGCCCGTGACCGGCCCGCTCGGCGACACCCGACGGCCCCCGACGGCCGTCGAGGCGGCCGAGCGCGGCGCGACCCGGATCGCCGACCGGGTCGTGGCGAAGATCGCCGCGCAGGCCGCCCGCGAGGCCCTGGACCCGCCGCCCCCGGACGCCGTCCCCCCGCACACGACGGTCGTGGTCCACCACGAGACCGCCCGCGTCCGCGTCCACCTCGAACTCGGCTACCCCTCCGACATCGGCGCCCGCTGCAACGCGGTGCGTCGTCATGTCGCCGAGCGGGTAGACGCGTTGACGGGGATGGAAGTGCCGGAGGTGACGGTCCACATCGAGCGGCTGCACCTGGTACCGGCGACCGCCGCGGCACAGGGGAGGACGCGATGAGCGAGCCCCATGGCTCCGAGAACACCACCCGACGCATGCCCGTCCTGGAGAAGACCGACGCGGGCCCACCGGCCGAGGACGAACTCGACCAGTCCGCCTCCGCGGCCGACTACGACCCGCCGCCCGCCGTCGACGACGCGAACGGCGGGCAGGGCCGGTTCTGGTCGGCACGCCGCGTCCCCGCGGGGATCGTCGCGCTGCTGGTCCTCGTGGGTGCGGGCATCCTGCTGTACGACGTCGCGGCCGTACGTGCCCACCGGCCCGCCTCGCACTGGCGCAGGTTCCTCGCCCGGCAACTCGCCGAACGGCCCCTCGACGACACCTGGGTGCTCGTCGGTGCCGGTCTCGCCGCGGTCCTCGGACTCTGGCTGATCGTCCTCGCGGTGACGCCGGGGCTGCGCGACGTCCTGCCGATGCGGCGCACCCATCCCGACGTACGGGCCGGGCTGCACCGGGGCGCCGCCGCGACGGCGCTGCGCGACCGGGCCATGGAGGTCTCCGGGGTGCGCTCTGTCCGGGTACGGATGGGGCGCAGGAAGGTCGACGTGCGGGCGGTCTCGCACTTCCGCGCACTCGACGACGTACGGGCCGACCTGGACGCCACGCTCGCCGACGGCATCCGGGGACTCGGGCTCGTCCGGTCGCCCGCCCTGTCGGTGCATGTCGCGCGTTTCAGCCGGAAGGGGTGACGGCGGTGCTCAGGATCGTCAACCGTGTCCTGCTGGGAATCGTCGGGTTCGCGCTGCTGGTTGTCGGCGGCTCCGTGCTCGCCGTCGGACTGGGCGTGCGGCCGCCCTCCTGGTGGATCCACGACGGGCGGCACGACGTGCTGCTGAGCGCCGCCGAGCGGACCCGGTGGCGGGACCAGGGCTGGTGGTGGCCGACCGTCATCGCCGTGCTCGCCGTCGTCGTCCTGCTCAGCCTGTGGTGGCTGTCGGCCGTACTGCGGCGGCGCCGGCTCGCGGAGGTGCTCGTCGACACCGGTGACGGTGAAGGGGCGCTGCTGCGCGGGCGGGCCCTGGAAGGCGTACTGGCCGCCGAGGCGGGACGGCTGGACGGTGTCGAACGGGCCGAGGTCCAGCTGACCGGGCGGCGCGGCGCTCCCGGGACCCGGGTCCAGCTCCTGCTGGAACCGCACGTCGATCCCGGGCAGGCGCTGCACCTGCTGACGGCGGAGGCCCTGGCGCACGCCCGGGACTCCGCGGGCCTCGCCGCGCTCCCCGCGGAGGTGCGCCTGCGCGGGGTCAAGCACCGGGCCGAGAGGGTGAGTTAGTCCCCCAGGTGGCGCCCGAGCGGACTCAGAACCCGCTCCGCACGCCGCCGTCCACCGGCATCATGAGGCCCGTCAGATACGACGCGGCGGGCGAGAGCAGGAACGCCGCCGTGCGGCCGAACTCCTCCGGGGTGCCGTAGCGGCGCAGCGGAATCCGCGACTCGTTGGCCGCGCGGGTGGCCTCCGGGTCGGCGGAGAGGCCGTCGAGCTCGCGCACGCGGTCCGTGTCGATGCGGGCCGGGAGCAGGCCCACGACACGGATGCCGCGCGGGCCCAGCTCGTCGGCGAGGGACTTGGCGAAGCCGGCGAGACCGGGGCGCAGACCGTTGGAGATGGTCAGGCCCGGGATAGGCTCGTAGACCGAGCCGGAGAGCACGAAGCCGATGACGCCGCCCTCGCCGAGCTCCGCGGCGGCCGCGCGGGCCAGCCGGACCGCGCCCAGGAAGACGGACTCGAAGGCGGCCGTCCACTGCTCGTCCGTGTTGTCCGCGACGAACCCGGGCGGCGGGCCGCCGACGCTGATCAGGATGCCGTCGAAACCGCCGAAGTGCTCGCGGGCCGCCGCGATCAGCCGGCCCGCGGCCCCCGGATCGGAGTTGTCGGCGGCCACCCCGACCGCGTTCGGGCCGAGCGCGGACGCCGCGTCGGCGGCGGTCTTCTCGTCGCGCCCCGTGACGATCACCTTCGCGCCGTCCGCGGTGAGCTCGCGCGCGGTGGCGTTGCCCAGGCCACGGGTGGCTCCCGTGACGACGTACACACGGTCCTTCAGTCCAAGATCCATGGCCCCCATCCTCCCCTATCAGGTCGCCCCGGTTCCTCCCGGATGCGCTTCACCGAACAGGTGGAAGGCGGTCCCCACCAGGCCGAGGTGGCTGAACGCCTGCGGGAAGTTGCCGAGCTGGCGGCGCGCGACGGGGTCGTACTCCTCGGACAGCAGCCCCACGTCGTTGGCCAGGCCGATCAGCCGTTCGAACAGCTCGCGGGCCTCCTTCGTACGGCCCGTCATGTGCAGCGCGTCCGCGAGCCAGAACGAGCAGACGAGGAAAGTGCCCTCGCCGCCGGGCAGCCCGTCGACGTCGACGCCCTCGTCGCTGTAGCGGCGCAGCAGGAAGCCGTCGCGTGCGAGCTCGGCGCGCACCGCGTCGATGGTGCCGACGACCCGGGGATCGTCGGGCGGCAGGAAACCGACGCGGGGGATGAGCAGCAGTGACGCGTCCAGTTCGCGTGACCCGTAGGACTGCGTGAAGGTGTTGCGTTCTCTGTCGAAGCCGTGCTCGCACACCTCCTTGTGCACCTCGTCGCGCATCGTGCGCCAGCCCTCCAGGTCGCCGACGAGCTCCGGTTCGCTCTCCAGCGCCCGGACGGCGCGGTCGGCCGCCACCCACGCCATCACCTTCGAGTACACGAAGTGCCGGCGTGGGCCGCGCACCTCCCAGATTCCCTCGTCCGGCTGCCGCCAGGCGGTTCGCAGGAACTCCATCAGGGCGCACTGCAGGCGCCACATGTGCGGTTTGGACGGCAGGCCCGAGCGCCGGGCCAGCGTGAGCGAGTCGATGACCTCGCCGTACACGTCCAGTTGGAGCTGCTTCACGGCCTCGTTGCCGATCCGGACCGGGTACGAGCCCCCGAAGCCGGGCAGCCACGGCAGCTCGAACTCCGGCAGCCGGCGCTCACCGGAGAGGCCGTACATGATCTGCAGGTCCGCGGGGTCGCCCGCGACCGCGCGCAGCAGCCAGTCGCGCCAGGCCTCGGCCTCCTCGTGGTACCCGGCCGACAGGAGCGCGCCCAGGGTGAGGGTCGAGTCGCGCAGCCAGCAGTAGCGGTAGTCCCAGTTGCGGACGCCGCCGAGTTCTTCCGGGAGCGAGGTGGTGGGGGCGGCCACGATGCCGCCGGTCGGGGCGAAGGTGAGGGCCTTCAGGGTGATCAGGGAGCGCACGACGGCGTCGCGGTGCGGACCGTCGTAACGGCAGCGCGCCGCCCACGCCTGCCAGTCCTCGACGCTGGAGCGCAGTGCCTCGTACGGGTCGACGAGCGGCGGGCGCGACCGGTGCGAGGGATGCCAGGTCAGGACGAAGGCGACCTTCTCACCCGCCTCCACGGTGAACTCCGAGTGGGTACGGAAGTCCTTGCCCCAGGTGCGTACCTCGGGTTCGCTGCGCAGCCACACCGAGTCCGGGCCCGCGACCGCCACTCGCTGGCCGTCCGCCTTGCGCACCCACGGCACGACGGAGCCGTAGTCGAAGCGCAGTTGCAGTGTGCTGTGCATCGTCACCCGGCCGCTGAGCCCTTCGACGACGCGGATGAGATCGGGGGCGTGCTCGCGCTGTGGCATGAAGTCGCTCACGCGGACCGCGCCCTCGTCCGTCTCCCATTCGGAGTCGAGCACGAGCGTGTCCTGCCGGTACGCCCGCCGGGTGCAGGGGCCCGCCCCGGCGGGTGAGATCCGCCAGCGACCGTGGTTCTCGTCGCCGAGGATCGCGGCGAAGCAGGCGGCCGAGTCGAACCGTGGCAGGCAGAGCCAGTCGACGGATCCGTCCCGGCCCACCAGCGCGGCGGTCTGTTCGTCCCCGATGAGCGCGTAGTCCTCGATACGTGGGTGCACGTGGGGCGAGTTCCCGGCGAAGGCCGGGGCCAATCGGGCCGGGGGCCGACCGGGTGACACCGGTCGAGGAGGTACGGGCGCGGCGGGCCAGGGGTCAGGCGGCCACGGTGGCCGCTTCCGGCACGGCCGCGGAGGCAGCGGCCTCGGCCCGGTCGCGGCGCTCCCGGCGGACCAGGATCAGCCAGCCCACGGGCACACCAGCGGAGAACAGCCACCACTGGATCGCGTACGCCATGTGGGGACCGATGTCGTTGTGCTCGGGGTCGGGGATCAGTTCGGGGGAGTCACCCTTGGGCGTGGGCGCGGTCTGCTCGATGTACCCGCCGAGGACCTGCTTGCCGAGGCTCCTGGCCTGCTGCTCGCTGTTGATCAGCATGACCTGGCGGTCGGGCAGGCCCTGGATGTTCTTGATGCCGCTGTCGCCGGTCGTCTCGTCGGGCATCAGCCGCCCGGTGACGGTGATCTCGCCCTTGGCGGGCGCCGGGATCTTCGGGAACGCGGTCTGTGAGCCGTTCGAGTCGATCCAGCCCCGGTTGACGATCAGCACCCGGCCGTCGTCCAGGTCGAAGGGGGTCAGGACGTGGTAGCCGACCTCGCCGTCGGCGTTGGTGCGGCGCCGCACGACGACCTCGTGCGCGGTGTCGAAGGTGCCCTTCGCGGTCACCCGGCGGTACAGGTCCGCGTGCTTGACGTGCTGCCCCGGCGCGGTGACCGACTCGGCGGGCACCGGCGTGGCCGTCAGCGACTGCGAGATGACCTTGTTCAGCGCGACCTTGTGCTCATGACGGTGCAGCTGCCAGAAGCCCAGCTTGATCATCGTGGGGATGAGCAGGAGGGCCACGAGGGTGAGAATCACCCACTGCCGGGACAACAGGAAGCGGTACACCCCACGACCGTACAACTCGGTCGTGGGGCGTATTCAGGGGGGTGCGCGTCGACACGGCGGGAACGTGTGCTCCCGGACCGTTGCGCCCGGCTCTCAGACCTTGTCGATGATGCCCACCTTGCCCTCCGCGCGGGCGCAGTGCGCGCCGCAGAACCAGTGGCCCTCGACCTCGACACCCTGGCCGATGATCTGCACGCGACAGTGCTCGCAGATGGGGGCCATCCGGTGGATCGCGCAGGAGAAACAGTCGAAGACGTGCACCGCGCCCTGCGCGTGCACCTCGAAGGTCATGCCGTAGTCATTGCCGCACACTTCGCATCTCGCCATGCGCCACAGGGTGAGGTGCCGACGCGGCGCGGGCGAGCGGGCGCCGGGCGAGTCGCCCGGCAATCACCCGTACGTCCGTCAGCGACCCCGGCCCCTCTTCAGCCCCGGGGTCACTTCTCCGAGGCCGGCGCCACGTCCCGCAGCAGCTGGCCGAACGCCGCCTCGTCGATCACCGGTGTCCCGAACTGTTTGGCCTTGACCACCTTGGACGTACTGGAGTCCGGATCGTTGGTGACGAGCAGGCTGGTCAGCCGGGACAGACTCGTCGCGACATGCAGGCCGGCCTCGACGGCACGGTCCTCCAGCAGCTCGCGGTCGACGGACGTGTCCCCGGAGAACGCGACCCGCATGCCCTGCTTGAGTGGTTTGTCCGCTTCGTAGCGACCGGGGTTGGGATAGGGGCATGCGGGGCGTTTGCGTGAGGGCCGCCAACTCCCGGACGGGTAGCCACCGGACGAGTAGCCACCGGGACCGGACTGCCGTCCGATCCGCGGTGCCGCGGGGCTCTCGGACCACTCCTTGAGCGGCCGGCACTCCAGGAGCGGCAGCCGGATGCCGTCCCGCGCGGCGGCCCGCAGGCTCGGCCGGAACGCCTCGGCCAGCACGCGCGCGTCGTCCAGCGCGTGGTGCGCCCGCTGCTGTACGACACCGAAGTGCGCGGCCAGCGACTCCAGCTTGTGGTTGGGCAGCGGCAGGCCCAGCTCCTTGGAGAGCGCGATGGTGCACAGCCGCTGACGCACCGGCGCCTCACGCTCCGCGCGCGCGTACTCCCGCGCGATCATCGACCAGTCGAAGACCGCGTTGTGCGCCACGAGCACCCGGTCGGCGAGCCGGTCGGAGAACTCCTCGGCGATGTCCTGGAAGAGCGGGGCCCCTTCGAGCACCTCGGTCGTCAGACCGTGGATCCAGACCGGGCCCGGGTCCCGCTCCGGGTTGACCATCGTGTACCAGTGGTCCTCGACCTCGCCGCGCGCGTCCAGCCGGTAGACGGCGGCCGAGATTATCCGGTCGTCGCGGGCAAGGCCGGTGGTCTCCACGTCGACGACCGCGTACCCCTGCGGATACGCGGCCGGCCAGGGGGCTGGTGACGCTGCGGTCGTCAGGTCTTCGAGCATGGTCACTGAGGATACGGGCCCTGACTGACAGTCCGGTCCCCACCTTCCAGGAACCGACGGACGGTCCGGCCCCCGGAGTTGACGCGGCCGGCGGGGGACAGGGGTGCCCTTTGTGGCGCGGGTCACCGGTTGGTCCGGCCCGGCGCACGACCCGGGCGCATGGCTGACGCATGGCTATGGACCTTTCGACGCTGTCCTGCAAGCGTGCTCCGCGCCCCAGCAGGTAGCGCCTACGAAGGGCGGTACGGACATGGCACGAGTGAGGTACGGCGCACGGACCGAGGCGGAGATCGCCGCCGCGCGCACCGCGAGCGCCAAGCTCCCCGACATCTGGTCCACGGGTGTGGTGGCCGTCTGGGAAAGTGATCCGGACGCGGTCGCGGCGGTCCTGCCACCCCCGCTCAAACCCACCGGGCGCCCCCTGGTCCGGGTGAACATCAGCAAGGTGGACCTGCCGGGCTATCCGCTCGGCGCGGGCTCGTTCGCCGTCGCCGCGGCGCACGACGGCGTCGAGGGCTGGTACCCGCTGGTCATGCCGATGACCCACGAGCGGGCGCTCATCGGCGGCCGCGAGGTCTTCGGGGAGCCCAAGAAGCTCGGCGAGGTCACCGTGGAACGCGACGGCCTCGTCGTACGGGCCGCACTCGCCCGGCACGGCATCGCCTTCGTCGAGGTGCGCGGCGCGGTGAGCGGTGACCTGCCGCTGCCCGAGCCCGCCCGGAAGACCGACTTCTACTTCAAGTTCCTTCCCGCGGTGGACGGTTCGGGCTTCGACGTCCACCCCGTGCTCGTGCACTGCGTACGCAACGAGAAGGTGCGCAGGCTGGAGCGCGTCACCGGGGACGTCGTGCTGCGCGAGTCGATGTACGACCCGGTCGCCGACCTCCCCGTACGCGAACTGGTCGAGATCACCCTCGGCGAGAAGACCACCGACCAGACGGGCCGGGTGGTCGAACGCGTCAGCGCCCAGGCCCTGTTGCCGTACATCCATCAGCGCTACGACGATCCGCGGCAGATCCTCGACGGGCCGCCGGAAGGGAGCGCCTGATGGAACTCCGGGCGGGGCAGGTCGCCGTCGTCACCGGCGCGGCGAGCGGTATCGGGCTCGCGATGGCGCGCCGGTTCGCGGCGGACGGTCTGAAGGTGGTCCTCGCGGACGTCGAGGAGGGTGCCCTGGAGAAGGCCGCCGCCACGCTGCGGGAGGACGGGACGCAGGTGCACGCGCGCGTGGTGGACGTCTCGGAGCGCGAACAGCTCGACGCGCTCGCCGCCGAGACGTACGAGAAGTACGGCGCCGTGCATGTCCTGTGCAACAACGCGGGAGTCGGCTCCGGCGCCGAGGGTCGCATGTGGGAGCACGATCCGAACGACTGGAAGTGGGCCTTCGCCGTCAACGTCTGGGGTGTCTTCCACGGCGTCCAGGCCTTCGTGCCGCGGATGATCGCCGGGGGAGAGCCGGGCCACGTCGTCAACACCTCGTCCGGCGACGGCGGGATCGCCCCGCTGCCGACCGCCTCCGTGTACGCCGTCACCAAGGCGGCCGTCGTGACGATGACCGAGTCCCTGTACGCACATCTCAAGGCGGAGCACGCGCGCGTGGGCGCGTCGGTGCTCTTCCCCGGGCCCCACATGCTGCGTACCGGCCTGTGGGAGTCGCACCGCAACCGGCCCGAGCGCTACGCGAAACAGCGCCCCAGGAAGACCCCCTACCGCAGCCTCGACCAGTGGGAGGCCGCGATGAAGGAGGCGGGGCAGGAGGTGCGGTTCACGCCGGTGGAGGAGGTCGCCGACCTGGTGGCGGACGGCATCCGGGAGGACCGGTTCTGGCTGCTGCCCGCGAGCGAGCACAGCGACCGGCAGATCCGGGCCAGGTCACAGTCGATGCTCGACCGGGCCGACCCGTCGTACCTAGAGCACTTCATCCTGGACTGAGGAGGCGGGCGATGACCGAGCGGGACCCCTATCTGATCATCTCCTCCGACTGCCACGCCGGACTCCCGACCGAGGAGTACCGGCCCTACCTGGACTCCCGGTTCCACCGGGACTTCGACGAGTTCCTCGCGGGCCAGGGCCGGCGCCGCGAGGAGATGAACCGGCTCGGCATCCGCAACGAGGCGTTCGCCGACCGCTGGTTCCAGGACAACGAGGAGGGCCTGCGAGGCGGTTGGGACACCGCGCAGCGCCTCAAGGAGCTGGACGGCGACGGTGTGGCGGGGGAGGTGGTCTTCCCGGACGCCGACGCCGTGGACAGCCGCACGGCGGCCCCCTTCGGCGTGGGCCTCGGTCTCTCCGGCGACCACGACCCGCAGCTCGGCATGGCGGGCGCGCAGGCCCACAACCGCTGGCTGGCGGAGTTCGTCGGGGAGAACCCCGAACGGCACTGCGGGGTCGCCCTGTTGCCGATCACGGCGGCCCCCGACGCGGTCGTCGCCGAGGTGTACCGCGCCAAGGAGTCGGGACTCGGAGCCCTGATGATCCCCTCCATGTGGGTCGACAAGGAGCCCTACCACGACCGCCGTTACGACCCCGTGTGGGCGGCCGCCGCCGAGTGCGCGATGCCGGTGGTCACGCACTCCGGCGCGGCCCCGCGCCACGAGTACGGCGACCACCTGGGGATCTTCGTCTCCGAATGCACCTGGTGGCCCGCGCGCCCCCTGTGGTTCCTGCTCTGGTCGGGCGTCTTCGAACGCCACCCGGGGCTGAGGTTCGGGGTCGCGGAGTCGGGCTGCTGGTGGCTGCCCAACCTCCTCTGGTTCATGGACCGCCTCTACCTGGGCGCGCACGGCGGCAAGAAGCTGTCGCCCTTCGAGGAGCTGAAGCGGCCCCCGCACGAGTACCTCGACCGCCAGCTCTTCATCTGCGCGACGAACACCAAGCGCCGCGAACTCGCGCAGCGCTACGAGATCGGCGTCGACAACATCCTCTGGGGCAGCGACTTCCCGCACCCCGAGGGAACCTGGCCCGACACCCGCGCGTGGCTGCGGCGCACCTTCCACGACATCCCGGTCGCGGAGACCCGCCGCATGCTCGGCCTCGCGGCCGCCGAGGTCTTCGGCTTCGACGTCGAGCGGCTGACCCCGCTCGCCCGGCGCATCGGCCCGACCCCGGCCGAACTCGGCCAGAGCGAGGACCAGACGGCCGTGGCGGCGTCCTGGGCACGCTCGCGCGAGGTGGGCCGCCACTGGCTGACCGACCACGACTTCCCGGTCCTGGGGACGACGCCGTGAACGCCCCCACGAACGACCCCGTGACCGACCGCTACACCGTGATCTCGGCGGACTGCCACGCCGGAGCGGACCTCCTGGACTACCGGCCCTACCTGGCGAAGGAACACCACGAGGCGTTCGACGCGTGGGCGGCCACGTACGTCAACCCGTACGAGGACCTGCTCGCCGACACCGCCGACAAGAACTGGAACTCCGCACGGCGCCTGGCGGAGCTGGAGGAGGACGGCATCGTCGCGGAGGTGGTGTTCCCCAACACCATCCCGCCCTTCTTCCCGTCGGCCGCCCTGATGGCGCCGGCCCCCACCGCCGAGGAGTTCGAACGGCGCTGGGCGGGCCTGCGCGCCCACAACCGCTGGCTCGCGGACTTCTGCGCCGCCGCGCCGGGCCGCCGCGCGGGTGTCTTCCAGATCCTCCTGAACGACGTGGAGGAGGCGGTGAAGGAGATCAGGTGGGCCTCCCGGGCGGGCCTCAGGGGCGGCCTGCTGCTCCCCGGCACCCCACCGGGCTCGGGACTGCCCGAGCTGTACTCGTCGACGTACGACCCGATCTGGGCGGTCTGCGAGGAGCTGGGCGTCCCCGTGAACCACCACGCGGGCTCGGCGTCGCCGCCCCTGGGCGAGGAACCGGCGGCCCGCGCGGTCTTCATGGTCGAGACGACCTGGTTCTCCCACCGCGCGCTCTGGCACCTCGTCTTCGGCGGCGCCTTCCGCCGCCACCCCGGCCTGAGACTGGTGCTGACCGAGCAGGGCTCGGGCTGGATCCCCGGGGTGCTCGACATGCTGGACTACTACCACGGGAGGCTGTCGGCGGCGGCGGCGAAGAGGGCGAAGAGGTCGACGGCGGAGTCGAAGTTCGGCGCGGGACTCGCGGAGGCGATGGGCAAGGGCCCCTCGGACGTCTGGCGGGACAACTGCTTCGTCGGCGCGAGCTTCATGCGCCCGCACGAGGTGCCGCTGCGGGCGCGGATCGGCGTCGACAAGATCATGTGGGGCAGCGACTACCCGCACGACGAGGGCACCTACCCCTACTCCCGGGAGGGCCTGCGCTGCGCGTACGCGGGCGTGCCGCGCGAGGAGGTCGCCGCGATGGTCGGCGGGAACGCCGCCCGGGTGTACGGCTTCGACCTCGACGCCCTGGACGCCCTCGCGGCGAAGGCGGGGCCGACCGTGGCGGAACTGGCCCAGCCGCTGACGCGACCCCCGGCCGACGCGACGAGTCCGGTGTTCGCGCGGGGAGCGTCAGTACGGGTCTGGTGACGCGCCAGGTGGCATCCTCCCCGTGTGACAGCACCCACGCACGACGAGGCCCACGAAGGCACCATCGGCTCCCGCCTGAACTGGCTGCGCGCCGCGGTGCTGGGCGCCAACGACGGCATCGTCTCCACCGCGGGCCTCGTCGTCGGCGTGGCCGGCGCCACGGACGACCGCTCCGCGCTGCTCACGGCGGGCCTCGCGGGGCTGCTGGCCGGGTCCATGTCGATGGCGGCGGGCGAGTACGTCTCGGTCTCCACCCAGCTGGACTCCGAGAAGGCCGCCCTGGCGCTGGAGCGACGCGAACTGCGCGAACAGCCGGCTGCCGAACTCGAGGAGCTGACCGAACTCCTGGAGCAGCGCGGCCTGACCCGCGAGGTGGCCCGCGAGGCGGCCGAGCAGCTCACGGAACGCGACGCCCTGAAGGCCCACGCACGCGTGGAGCTCGGCATCGACCCCGACGACCTCACCAACCCCTGGCACGCGGCGTGGGCGAGCTTCCTCTCCTTCACCGTGGGCGCCCTCCTCCCCCTCCTCGCCATCGTTCTGCCACCGGCGGCCTGGCGCCTGGGCGTCACCGTGCTCTCGGTACTGGCCGCCCTGGTCCTCACCGGCTGGCTGAGCGCCCGCCTGGGCTCGGCGGACCCGCGCCGCGCGGTACTGCGGAACGTGGGCGGGGGTGCGCTGGCGATGGGGGTCACCTATGCGGCGGGGGCGCTGCTGGGGGCGGCAGGGGTGTGACGAGCGACGAGTGGACATCTGGCCAGCATCGGTCCGGACCTGTCGGCGTTCTTGGCGGAGATCGCCAATAAGCAAGCGCGTACCCTCGGTAATACTTGTGGGTAACAACGTCTAGCCGCGGCCGAGCTGCGGTTCTACGGTGCATCCATGCCGAACCTGCCCGATGTCGTGCTGTGGTCTATACCCGCCTTTGTGCTGCTCACCGTGATCGAGGTGGTGAGCGTCAGGATCCATCCGGACGACGATGCCGCGGGGTACGAGGCGAAGGACGCCGCGACGAGCGTCGGCATGGGGCTCGGGAGTCTCGTCTTCGACTTCCTGTGGAAGATCCCGATCGTCGCGATCTACACGGCGATCTATGAACTGACGCCGCTGCGGGTGCCCGTCCTGTGGTGGACCGTTCCGCTGATGCTGCTGCTGGGGCAGGACTTCTTCTACTACTGGTCGCACCGCGGGCACCACGTCATCCGCGTCCTGTGGGCCTGCCACGTGGTCCACCACTCCAGCCGGAAGTTCAACCTCACCACCGCGCTGCGCCAGCCCTGGACGACCTGGACGGTCTGGCCCTTCTACGTGCCGCTGATCGCCCTCGGCGTGCACCCCGCCGCGCTGGCGTTCTGCTCGTCGGCGAACCTCGTCTACCAGTTCTGGATCCACACGGAGCGGATCGACAAGATGCCCCGTTGGTTCGAGTTCGTGCTCAACACGCCCTCCCACCACCGGGTCCACCACGCCTCCCAGGGCGGCTATCTGGACCGCAACTTCGGCGGGATCCTCATCGTCTGGGACCGGCTCTTCGGATCCTTCGTCGCCGAGACCGAGCGGCCCGTCTACGGACTCACCAAGAACATCGCCACCTACAACCCCCTGCGCGTCGCCACCCACGAGTACGCCGCCATCGCCAGGGACCTGAAGGCGGCGACCGGTTGGCGCGAGCGGGCGGGGCGGGTCTTCGGCGGGCCCGGCTGGCAGCCGGTGCCGAAGTCCGCGGGGCACAAGCCGGCCACGGAGCCCGTCGCGTGAGCCCACGGCACGCGCGCGTGCTGCTCGTCTCCTTCGGCGTGGCCGCTGCCGTGGACCTCGTCTCCCTGGCCGTCGGGTTCACCCCGGGGCACCTGGTCGCCAAGCCGCTTCTGATGCCCCTGCTCGCCGCCCACGCGGTCGTACGCGGCGGACCGCGGCTCCTGGTGGCCGCCCTGCTCTGCGGCTGGGGCGGCGACGTACTGCTGCTGTCCCATGCCGACCCGGCCTTCCTCGTGGGGATGGCCTCCTTCGCGGCCGGTCACGTCTGCTATCTCCTGCTCTTCAGAAGGCCGGATTCGCCGCATCGCCCTCCGGACGTGCGTGGGCCGTCGGCCTGGCTCGGTGGCGCGTACGTCCTCGCCCTCGTCGTCACCGTCACCCTCCTGTGGCCCGATCTGCCCGCCGGGCTGCGTATCCCCGTCGCGGGCTACAGCCTGCTGCTGACCGCGATGGCGGCCACAAGCACCCGGCTCGGGCCCGTCGCGGGCGCGGGCGGGGCGCTCTTCCTGCTGTCCGACACCCTCATCGCCACCGGCGTCGCCGACTGGCCGCAGCTCCCGAGGCCGGACTTCTGGATCATGCTGACCTATGCCGCCGCCCAGTTCCTGCTGGTCAGCGGAGTGCAGGGCACCCTCGGCGCGCATACCGCGGCGAGGGCGGCGTACGGTGAGATGCGCTCAACCACCCCCTGAGCGCATCTCACCCAGCCGATCGGCCGAGAAGGATCCTCGTCATGCGCGCCACCACCATCCACGCCCCGTTCGACATGCGCGTGGAGGACGTCCCCGAGCCCCTGGTGAAACTGCCCACCGACGCGGTCGTGCGGGTGCTGCGGTCCTGTATCTGCGGCAGCGACCTGTGGGCCTACCGGGGCGACGCGGCCCGGCAGGCGGGGCAGCGGATCGGGCACGAGTTCCTCGGCATCGTCGAGGAGACCGGCTCCGAGGTGACCGGCGTCCGCCGCGGCGACCTGGTCGTCGCGCCCTTCATGTGGTCGGACGGCGTCTGCGACTACTGCCGCGAGGGCCTCACCACCTCCTGCGAGCACGGCGGCTTCTGGGGCGCGGTCGGCTACGACGGCGGTCAGGGCGAGGCCGTGCGCGTCCCCTTCGCCGACGGCACCCTCGTACAGCTGCCCAAGGAGGCGGCCTCCGACGACCACCTGCTGTCGGCCCTGCTGACGCTCTCCGACGTCATGGGCACCGGTCACCACGCGGCTCTCGGCGCGGGAGCCCGCAAGGGCGCCACCGTCGCGGTCGTCGGGGACGGCGCCGTCGGGCTGTGCGCCGTGCTGGCCGCCAAGCGGCTCGGCGCCGAGCGGATCATCGCGCTCGGACGCCACCAGGCACGTACGGACATCGCGCGTGCCTTCGGCGCCACGGACGTCGTCGCCGAACGCGGCGAGGCGGCCGTCGAGGCCGTCCGCGAGCTGACCCGCGGCCAGGGCGCGCACGCCGTCGTGGAGGCGGTCGGCACCGAGCAGTCCATGCGGACGGCCGTGAACATCACCCGCGACGGCGGCGCCATCGGCTTCGTCGGCGTGCCGCACGGCAGCGGCACGGGCCTCGACCTGGGCGTGATGTTCGACCGGAACATCGCGCTGCGCGGCGGTGTGGCGCCGGTGCGGGCGTACATCCCGGAGCTGCTGCCCGACATCCTGGACGGCACCATCGACCCGTCGCCCGTCTTCGACATGACCGTCGGCCTGGAAGGCGTGCCCGAGGGCTACAAGGCGATGGACGAGCGCACCGCCCTCAAGGTGCTCGTCACCAACGGCTCATGACCACCTGATCGGCAGCGGAAGCGCCGTCAGCAGCCCCGACACCGCCACGACCAGGCCCAGTGCCACCACCTCCGCGCGAGCGGGCACACAGGCGCTGAGCCGGTCGGCGGCCCGGCGCAGCCGCAGCCGCGCGAGCAGCGCCAGCACGGCGACGGCGGCCACCAGCACCAGCTTGGCGAGCAGGGTGCGCCCGTACGACGTCGCCGTCAGCTGGTCCAGGACCGTGCCGGGCGGCATGCGGCGCAGTGCGCTCCACACGCCCGTCGCGGTGAGCGCCGCCAGCAGGACGGCGGCCACGCGCGCGTAGAGGCCCAGAAGCGCCGCGCCGGCCACGTCCGCCGAAACCGCCGTCCCGGCCGTCCCCGTCGTCTCCGCGGCCTCCGCCTGCGAAGAGGCGCGCCAGGCGCGCAGCATCCGCAGCACGTGCAGCAGGCCGCCCGTCCACAGGGCCGCGCAGGTCACGTGAACGAGCGTCAGACCGGAGCCGACGAGCGGGCCGTGCTCCGGCGCCGCGTGGGCGCGCAGCGCCTCCGCGAGGGCCACCGCGGCCAGCGGCCACACCTGGGTGGCCGGTCTCCGTGACAGGGCGCAGAGCCCGGCGGCCAGGAACGCGTTGACCTCCAGGAGCGCCAGCTTGCCGTCCCGACTCTCGTAGAGCCCGCCGACGTCCATGTCGGAGAGGTGATGCGGCAGCAGATTGCCGGTGGCCACCACCGAGGCGAGCCCCAGCGCGGCGACGAATCCGACCGCCGCCGCGTAGGGCGCCCAGCTGTGGGGCGCGTGCTCCAGCGGCGCGCCCGGCACCCGGCGGGCCAGCCGGGCCGCGAACAGTTCGCCCACGGGGACGCACAGCGCGGCGAACAAGGCCGCGCGCAGCAGGGCGATGCCGCCGACGCCGGGGGCGGCCGCCTCGCCGGTGCCGTCCAGCGCGGAGCGCGGACCGAGCAGCGGGATCAGGGCGGCCACGGCCACCAGGACGAGCAGGGCGACGGCGCGTCCGGCGGGGCGTCGCGCCGGACCACGCGCGCCCGCCGCCTCGGCTGTCGGTCGTATCAAGGTCACCCCAAGATCTTCACCAGTCGGCACAGAACCGGGCAAGTGCAGGGAAACAAGCGGTGGTTCGGCATTCCGCCCATAGGTACGTTTCCTGCCGACGCCTCGCTCACGCCCACCGGGCCGGGTCCGTCCCCCAACGTCCGGGCGGCCGCGCCCAGTCGCGGGGCCCGTCGGCGAAGGAGACGGGCGACCGCGCGTACCTGAGCCGGCCCAGGTCGCTGTCGGTCTCGGCGAGCCAGGAACCCGGTTCGTACGAGGCGTCGGCGGGCTCCTCGTCCCGGTGCGCCGACGCGTCCACCAGCCACGCGGCCGTCCGCGCGAGCGCCAGCCGGACGAGCCGCGTCCCGCCCTGCCGGGTCTGCTCGGTGAGCGACCGGAGCACCGCGGCGGCCAGCAGGTACCCCGTACCGTGGTCGAGGGCCTGCGCGGGCAGCGCACCCGGCCGCTCCGCCGACCCCTCGATCTGCGCGATCCCGGTGGCGACCTGCACCAGACTGTCGAAGCCCCGCCGCCCGGACCACGGCCCGTACCCGCCCCACGCCGACAACTGCGCCACCACCAGACCGGGCCGCCGCTCGGCCAGTGCCCCCGGGGACAGCCCGAACCGGTCCAGTGCGCCGGGCCGGTACCCGGTGACGACGACATCGGCCCCGGCGAGCAGCTCCTCGAAGGCCGAGCGGTCCCCGCGCGCCGACAGGTCGAGCGTGGCGGACCGCTTCCCGAAGTCCATGTCGGCGTGCTGGTCGTCGATTTCGGGCAGGCGCGGACTGTCGATCCGCAGGACGTCCGCGCCGAGGAGGGCGAGCGTGCGCGTGGCCACCGGGCCCGCGATGACCCGGGTGAGGTCCAGCACGCGGACGCCCGCCGCGGGCAGCAGCGGACCCCCGGCGAGCGGGGCGAGCCGTCGTGCGGGAGCTGTGTCCAGCCGCTCGCGGGTCACCAGCGGGTGTGCGGCGATCGCCCGCCCCTGGGGGTGCGCCGCCCACTGGCCGGGCGTGCGCAGGGCGATCGCGAGCCCGCCGGCCGCGTACACCGTCTCCTCCACCTCGATGGCCGATCGCTCGGCGAGCACCTCGGTGAGGGAGCCCCGGCCCCCCGGCACACCCAGCGCGCTCAGCAGCCGCTCTTGGTGGTGCGGATAGTTCGCGTGGGTGCGGACCCAGCCGTCCGCCGTCCGCCAGAACCGGGACAGCGGCGCGAAGTTGACCGGCTCACGGCCGTCGACGCGCAGGTGCCGCTCACTGTGGAAGGCGGTGGCGACGGCCACGTCGTCGACGCGCACCCCGGGCACCTTCCCTCCGGTGCGGCCCGCGGTCAGCTCGGCCCCGGCGAGGGCGCAGACCGCGACACACGCCCGGGCCGTCCCGCGCACCGGCAGCCGTGCGGGCAGCACCCCCTCCCGTGCGACGGCCGAGATCTGTGAGAGGAGTGCGGGGTCGCCGCCCAGAGCGGCCCACGCGAAGTCCGTACGAGTCATGACGGCACTATGCCGGGTGTACTGGATCAACAGGGGAAAGGGGGCCGGGGCAACCGCCCGGCCCCCTTCGCTCACGCGGTCACTTCGTGACCGCCCTCAACGCGTTGACGGTGCCCCAGCCGTAGAACCCGTTGTGGTTCTTCGTGCCCTCGCACACCGCGTCGACCTTGCCGTCGCCGTCGATGTCGTAGGGGTCGGTGCACGGCGTCGCGTCGGCCTCCGCGTACAGCAGCGCCTTCACCAGGGCGGCGGAGGCGTGCGGGTGGGTCGACTTGATGAGGGCGGCGACGCCCGCGACGTGCGGGGACGCCATCGACGTGCCGGCCATGTAACCCCATGTGCCGCCGGGCAGCGGGCCGAGGATCAGGCCGCTGGTGGCGGGCGGTGCCGGGGTCTGGTAGCGCGTCGAGTCGCCGCCCGGCGCGGCGACGTCGATGACGCCCAGGCCGTGGTTGGAGAAGGACGACTTGATGCCCTTGGCGCCCGTCGCGGCCACGGTGACCACACCCGGCAGCTGGGTGGGGATGTCGTAGCACTTGGAGGGGTCGATCACCCGGTCGGAGGGCGTGCCGTCGTTCGGGGAGACCGGGTCGGTGATCGAGTCGGCGGCCAGGTCGTAGTTCTCGTTGCCCGCCGCGGCGACGTTGACGGTGCCCTTGTGCTCCGCGTACTGCGAGGCGCGGGTGATCGCGTCGACCAGGGCCTTCTGGTCCGGGTCGTCCTTGCAGTTGAAGTACCAGGGGTCGGTGTAATAGCTGTTGTTGGTCACGTCGACGTGGTGCTCGGCGGCCCACACGAAACCGCAGACGACGGCCTCGGTGTAGAAGTAGCCGGCCGTCGTGGCCACCTTGATGCCGGCGACCTTCACGCCGGGCGCGACCCCGGTGATGCCGACGCCGTTCTTGGCGCCCGCGATCTCGCCCGCGACATGCGTGCCGTGCGGGCTCTCCGCGGCGGTCGGCCGCCAGGCCCCGTCGGTGGTGTCCGGCTTGCCCGTCACACAGTTGACCGAGGCGTCGCGGTCGAAGTTCGGCGCGATGTCGGGGTGCGTGTCGTCGACACCGGTGTCGATCACGGCGACCGTCACCTTGCTGCTGCCGAGGGTCTTCTCGTGCGCCTTGTCCGCCTTGATGGCGGGCAGGTCCCACTGGAGGGACTCCAGCGGGTCCTGCCCGGCGGCGGCCTCGGCGCTCGCGGCCTTCTCCTGCGCCGCGGTGAGCACCTGGGGCGCGCCCATGTCGGTGGTCGACTGCGCGGGCAGCGGCGCGTTGCGCGTGTTGCCGGCCGACTGCACGCCGCGTACGCCGCGGATCGTCTGGGCGAAGTCGGCGTTCGAGGAGTGCACGACGATCACGCCGATCCGGTCGTACGACGTCACTATCGTGCCGCCCGCCTTGGCGATGGCCTTCTTCACGGAGGCGGAAGTGCCGTGCCCGGGGCGGACGTTGACGACATAGCTGAGGGCGGTCGCGTCCGCCGTCGTCGTGGCGGTCCGCGTGGCGGAGCTGTCGGTGTCGGCCGCCGAGGCGCTGACGTTCGGCAGGAAGGCGAGTGCCGTCGCCGTGGCCATCCCGAGCGGGAGGGCTATGGCGCGGCGGGAGCGCTTGCGAGGCGCGGTCATGGAGTCTCCAGTTCATTCGCGGTACGAGCGGTACGAGCCGTGCGGAAGCTCATGTGACGTCCGGCCGGACTTACTTGACGGGACTTACTTGACCGCGCGCAGCGCGTTGACGATGCCGGCTCCGTAGAAGCCGTTCACGTGCTTGCCGCCCACGCAGGTGGCGTCCACGACGCCGTCGCCGTTCCCGTCGTAGGGGGCGGTCGGGCAACCGGGGTTGTCCGCCTCGGCCTTGAGGAGCGCCTGGAGCTGGGCCGGCGAGGCCCAGGGGTACCTGGACTTCAGCAGCGCGGCCACGCCCGCGACGTGCGGCGTCGCCATCGACGTGCCCTGCAGGAAGCCGTACTGGTTGTTCGGCATCGTCGACAGGATGCGGCCGTTCTTCGACGGCGTGTCCGGGATCTGGTACTTGTCGCCGCCCGGCGCGGCGACATCGATGACGCCCTTGCCGTAACTGGAGAAGTACGACTTGGCACCGGTGACGCCGGTCGAGGCGACCGTGACGACGCCCGGCAGCTGGGTCGGTACGTCGAAGCACTTGTGCGGGTCGACCGTGCGGGTCACGGCGGTCGAGTCGTCGGGGCTGGAGGCGTCGGTGAGGGCGTTCGAGTCGAGGTCGTCGTTGGAGTTGCCCGCCGCGGCGACGTTGAGGGTGCCCTTCTTCTGGGCGTACAGCTGGGCCCGGTTGACGGCGTCGACGATGGCCCTCTGGTCGGGGTCGTCGAGGCAGTTGTAGAGCCACGGGTCCACGTAGTAGCTGTTGTTGGTGATCTCCACGCCGTGGTCGGCGGCGAAGACGAAGGCGCAGACGACGCTCTCCGGGTAGAAGAGCTGGCTCGCGTCCGGCTCGGCCACGGTGATGCCCGAGACCTTCACACCGGGCGCGACACCCGCGACACCGATGCCGTTGCGGGCGGCGGCGATCTCCCCCGCGACATGGGTGCCGTGATAGTGGTCGGCGTCCACGGGGCGCCACGCGCCGTACGTGGTGTCCGGCTTGCCGCCCACGCAGTTCGCGGACTGCGAGGGGGAGAAGTTCGGTGCGATGTCCGGGTGGGTGTCGTCGACGCCGACGTCGATCACGGCGACCGTCACGCTCTTGCTGCCCGGGTTGGTCTTCGCGGCCTTGTCGGCGCCGATCGCGCGCAGGTCCCACTGATCGGCTTCCAGGGGCTCCTCGCCCGAGGCGGCGGTCCTGGAGACCTTGGCGGCCTCGGCGGCGGACAGCATCTGCGCCGCGCCCTCGTCCGTCGTCCCCGCGGCCGTCAGCGGCGCGGTCCGGGTCGCGCCCGCCGACTGCACCCCGCGCACGGCGCGGATCCGCTTGCCGAAGTCCGGGTTGGCGGAATGGACGACGATCACGCCGATCTTCTCGTAGGCGATGACGACGGTGCCGCCCGCCGCGGAGATCGCCTTCTCCACCGACTCGATGGTGCGGTGGTCCGTCCTGGTGTTGACCACGTACGCGAGGTCGGGACCGTCCGCGCTCGTCGTGGCGGACGCGGTCAGCGGGGCGGCCGACGCGGCGCCCGGCAGGAAACCGAGCGAGGCGGTGAGGGACAGGACGACCGGCACCGCGAGGGCGAGGCGACGTCTGGAACGCAGATGAGCCATGGGATCTCCACATCATCCGGAAACGAAAGCCGCCCGAACACAGGTGGTGCTCGGGCAGGTGCGTGAGGGTGCTGAGGCTGGTGCGGGTGGCGCTTCGGCAGGTGCATGACGAGTACTGCAGGCCGAAGCTATCTCCCGTCCCAGCTGGTCAGCAACGACTTCCCAAAGAAACCGCAAATGACTTCCGAAAGAAGCCGGGAGCGACTTGCGAAAGACGCCGGGGGAGTTGAACCGGTCCACGCGTGGCGCCGTGACCTTGAGCAGGGAGCCCGAGGACGATCGAGCCCCCTGTCGGATCACGCACCGGGGTAAATTCGTCACTCCCGGTCACGTGATCCAGGTCACTGTGAGGTCGCAACCGTATGTCCGTACCCCAGCCGTCCCCGTCCGCGAGCCCCGACTCGCCCCCGTCCACCGTCGTAACCGCACCCGCAACGCGAGGAGACTTCGTGGCTACCGACGCACCGCCCCCTTCGAAGGCCGATCCCCGGCTGCCCTCGACCGAGCAGTTCGTCGAGGTGCAGGAGAGCGCCGAGTTCGCCGAACTGCGCCGCTCGCACCGCTCCTTCGCCTTCCCGCTGACCGTCGCCTTCATCGCCTGGTACCTGCTGTACGTCCTGCTCTCGAACTACGCGGGCGACTTCATGGGCACCCAGGTGGTCGGCAACATCAACGTCGCCCTGGTCCTCGGGCTCGCCCAGTTCCTCACCACGTTCCTCATCGCCTGGTGGTACTCGCGGTACGCCGCCGCGAAGCTCGACCCCAAGGGCGAAGCGATCAAGTCCCGGCTGGAGGGCGACGCATGAGCCCCGTACAGACGACCGTGCTCGCCGCCGGTGAGGCCAGCCAGCACCGGCCGCTGATCATCACCCTCTTCGCGGTGTTCGTCGCCGCGACCCTCGTCATCACCGTCTGGGCGGGCCGCCAGACCAAGGACGCCGCCGACTTCTACGCGGGCGGACGACAGTTCACCGCCTTCCAGAACGGCCTGGCCGTCTCCGGCGACTACATGTCCGCGGCCTCGTTCCTCGGCATCGCGGGCGCGATCGCCCTCTTCGGGTACGACGGCTTCCTCTACTCCATCGGCTTCCTGGTCGCCTGGCTGGTGGCCCTCCTCCTGGTGGCCGAGCCGCTGCGCAACTCCGGCCGCTACACCATGGGCGACGTACTGGCGTACCGGATGCGCCAGCGCCCGGTCCGTACGGCCGCGGGCACCTCCACCATCGTCGTGTCGATCTTCTACCTGCTGGCCCAGATGGCCGGCGCGGGCGTCCTGGTCTCGCTGCTCCTCGGCATCACCAGCGACGGCGGCAAGATCGGCATCGTCGCCCTCGTCGGCGTCCTGATGATCGTGTACGTCACCATCGGCGGCATGAAGGGCACCACCTGGGTCCAGATGGTCAAGGCCGTCCTGCTGATCATCGGCGCCCTGCTGCTCACCTTCCTGGTGCTGCTGAAGTTCAACTTCAACATCTCCGACCTGCTCGGCAAGGCCGCCGACAACAGCGGCAAGGGCGCGCCCTTCCTGGAGCCCGGCCTCAAGTACGGCGCCACGTCCACCACCAAGCTGGACTTCATCTCCCTGGGCATGGCGCTGGTCCTGGGCACCGCGGGCCTGCCGCACATCCTCATCCGCTTCTACACCGTGCCCACGGCGAAGACCGCGCGGAAGTCGGTGAACTGGGCGATCGGCCTCATCGGCGCCTTCTACCTGATGACCCTCGCCCTCGGCTTCGGCGCCGCCGCGCTGATCAAACCCGACGAGATCATCGCCTCCAACAAGGCGGGCAACACCGCCGCGCCACTCCTGGCACTGCACCTGGGAGGCGTCGACTCCAACTGGGGCGCCATCCTGCTCGCCTCCATCTCCGCCGTCGCCTTCGCCACGATCCTCGCCGTCGTCGCCGGACTGACCCTGGCCTCGTCCTCCTCGTTCGCGCACGACATCTACGCGAACGTCATCAAGAGGGGGCAGGCCACGGAGAAGCAGGAGATGACCGCCGCCCGCTACGCGACGGTGGGCATCGGCGCCGTGTCCATCCTGCTGGGCGCCCTCGCCCGCGACCTGAACGTCGCAGGTCTGGTCGCGCTCGCCTTCGCGGTCGCCGCCTCCGCCAACCTGCCGACGATCCTCTACAGCCTCTTCTGGAAGCGGTTCACCACCCAGGGCGCGCTGTGGTCGATCTACGGCGGTCTGGTCACGGCGGTCGGACTGGTGCTGTTCTCGCCGGTGGTCTCGGGCAAGCCCACCTCGATGTTCCCCGACGTCGACTTCCACTGGTTCCCGCTGGAGAACCCGGGCCTCATCTCGATCCCGGTCGGCTTCCTGCTGGGCTGGCTCGGCACGCTCCTGTCCAAGGAGGAGCCCGACGCCGGCAAGTACGCCGAGCTGGAGGTGCGGTCCCTGACGGGCACCGGAGCACACTGATCCCCCTCGCCGACGGCCGCGTCGTAGATCTCTACGACGCGGCCGCGCCGCGTCTCGTGGGATCCGGCCGGGGTTGATGTCAGCCGTGTCACGTAGGCTCGTCCGTGTCGAGTAGAAGTGATCCGCAACGAGGGAGGGGGCCCACGTGCTCATCGACACCTATGGCCGAGTGGCCACCGACCTGCGCGTCTCACTGACGGACAGGTGCAATCTCCGGTGCACGTACTGCATGCCCGAAGAGGGTCTGCAGTGGCTGGGCAAGCCCGACCTGCTCACGGACGACGAGATCGTCCGTCTCATCGAGATAGCGGTCACCCGCCTCGGCATCACCGAGGTCCGCTTCACCGGCGGCGAACCCCTGCTGCGCCCCGGCGTCGTGGGCATCGTGGAGCGGGTCGCCGCGCTCGAACCCCGCCCCCAGATGTCCCTGACGACCAACGGCATCGGCCTCAGACGCACCGCCGCCGCCCTGAAGGCCGCGGGTCTGGACCGGGTGAACGTCTCGCTGGACACCCTGCGCCCCGATGTCTTCAAGACCCTCACCCGCCGTGACCGCCACCAGGACGTCATCGCGGGCCTCGAAGCCGCCCGCGACGCCGGCCTGACCCCCGTCAAGGTCAACTGCGTGCTGATGCCGGGCCTCAATGACGACGAGGCCCCCGACCTCCTGGCCTGGGCGGTGGAGCAGGACTACGAGCTGCGCTTCATCGAGCAGATGCCCCTGGACGCCCAGCACGGCTGGAAGCGCGAGGGCATGGTCACCGCGGGCGACATCCTGGCCTCGCTGCGGACGCGTTTCGCGCTCACCGAGGAGGGCGCCGACGAGCGGGGTTCCGCCCCGGCCGAGCGCTGGCTCGTGGACGGCGGCCCGCACCGCGTCGGCGTGATCGCCTCGGTCACCCGCCCGTTCTGCGCGGCCTGCGACCGTACGCGCCTGACGGCCGACGGCCAGATACGCAACTGTCTGTTCGCCACCGAGGAGACCGACCTGCGCACCGCCCTCCGCTCGGACGCCCCCGACGAGGAGATCGCCCGCATCTGGCGCCTCGCGATGTGGGGCAAGAAGGCGGGCTCGGGCCTGGACGACCCGTCGTTCCTCCAGCCGGCCAGACCGATGTCGTCGATCGGCGGCTAGGGCGGCTGGGGCCAGGCCCTGGGTGTCGCGAACCGCCGTGCCGAGGCGAGCTCAGACCCCTGGGTCCTCCCAGTCCTCCAGCCGCACCACGTCCTTCAAGAAGCCCCGCACGTCGAGGAACGTGGACAGGTGCTCGCGGTGCTCCTCGCAGGCGAGCCACGTCTTGCGCCGCTCGGGCGTGTGCAGCTTCGGGTTGTTCCAGGCGAGTACCCACACGGCATCGGTGCGGCAGCCCTTGGCGGAGCACTGCGGAGTGCTGGGGGCCGGGGACATGTCGGGGAGCGGGAAAGTCACGCCTCAACCCTAAACGGCCCCGAAAAGGCGACGCCGAGCAGCCACGGGGGGAGCTGCCCGGCGTCGGTCTGTCGCTCCGACGGGGGATGCGGAGCGCGTACGAAGTATGTCACGGCTAGCCCGCTGCCCGGCACCGGAACAACATGATTGATCTGAGCTTTTCTTGAGCTTGGTGCGCGATCGGATTCCGTTTTCGGCGGATCCCCCGTGGTCAGGTGAGGGTCGAGTCGGGCTCGGCCCGCTCGTGCGGGCCGCCTCCCGGACGCACCCCGGGGTCGGTCACGACATCCTCCGGGACGGATTCCGCGGAGGCGTCCGGGCGCGGCGGCGCGATCATCGCGGGGCCGGGCACGTTGACGAACGTCGACGGCAGCGACGGCGCGTTCTCCCGTCCGGCGTTGGCGATCACCACGGCGATGTAGGGGAGGAGTATGCCGAGCGCCAGTGCGACGATTGCGACGTGCCGCTCCACGTTCCAGAGGGTCGCGGCGAGGATCACGGCGACCGTACGGACGGACATCGAGATGACATAACGGCGCTGCCTGCCGCGGACGTCCTCGTCGAGTCCCTGCCTGGCCCCGGTGATCCGGAAGACCTGGCCTTTGCTCTGCTTCCGCATCACGTTCCACCACCTGCTCTGTGTCGGACTCTCCCCGGCCCGTACCCGGTCCGAACCCCATCTGGAAGCAGGTCCGAACACGTCCCACGTTACGCCGCGGCTCCGTCGCCTTCGAGACCGGGGCAGGTCCGGTCCGGGTGGACATGATGCGCCGTACCGCGTACGGCCGCGCCCGACATGCGCCGTATGGCGCACACGCCGAGACTGGGCGTAATGCTCACGCAGAGCCGTACTAGGAGGCAGACATGGGCTGGTTGTGGGCGATCATCGTGGGCTTCGTGCTGGGCCTGCTGGCCAAGGCGATCCTTCCGGGCAAGCAGCACAGCCCACTCTGGCTGACCACCATCTTCGGCATCCTCGGAGCCATCGTCGGCAACGCGATCGCCCGGGCGCTCGGCGTCGCCGAGACCCGAGGCATCGACTGGAGCCGCCACGCCTTCCAGCTCGTGGCCGCGATCATCATCGTCTTCCTCGGCGACATGGCGTACATGGCGCTGCGGGGCAACAAGCAAAAAGCCTGACGGGCGGGTAGGAAGCCCGGTTGATCAGGTACGACGAAGGGGCGGTCTCCGCACGGGAAACCGCCCCTCATCGTGTCCGGACCTCTGCGACTCGTGTCCGGACCTCTGCGACTCGTGTCCGGACCTCTGTGACTCGTGTCTAGGCCTCTGTGACCTCCACCGCCGCCAGGTTCTTCTTGCCCCGGCGCAGTACCAGCCAGCGCCCGTGCAGCAGGTCCTCCTTGGCGGGGACCGCGTCCTCGGCGGTGACCTTGACGTTGTTCACGTAGGCACCGCCCTCCTTGACCGTGCGGCGCGCTGCCGACTTGCTGGCCACCAGGCCGACCTCCGCGAAGAGGTCCACCACCGGGCCGAGCTCGGCGACCTGGATGTGCGGCACCTCGGAGAGCGCCGCGGCCAGCGTCCTGCCGTCGAGCCCGGTCAGCTCGCCCTGGCCGAAGAGAGCCTTGGACGCGGCGATCACCGCGGCCGTCTGGTCGGCGCCGTGCACCAGCGTCGTCAGCTCCTCGGCCAGCGCGCGCTGGGCGGCGCGGGCCTGGGGGCGCTCCTCGGTCTGCTGCTCCAGCTCTTCCAGTTCCTCGCGGGACTTGAAGGACAGGATCCGCAGGTACGTCGAGACGTCCCGGTCGTCCACGTTCAGCCAGAACTGGTAGAACGCGTACGGCGTCGTCATCTCGGGGTCGAGCCAGATGGCACCGCCCTCGGTCTTGCCGAACTTGGTGCCGTCCGCCTTGGTCATCAGCGGTGTCGCCAGCGCGTGCACGTTGGCGTGCGGCTCCAGGCGGTGGATCAGGTCCAGGCCCGCGGTGAGGTTGCCCCACTGGTCGCTGCCGCCCTGCTGCAACGTACAGCCGTGGCGTCGGTACAGCTCCAGGAAGTCCATGCCCTGCAACAGCTGGTAGCTGAACTCCGTGTAGCTGATGCCTTCCTCGGACTCCAGGCGCCGGGCCACGGAGTCCTTCGTCAGCATCTTGTTGACGCGGAAGTGCTTGCCGATGTCCCGCAGGAACTCGATGGCCGACAGGCCGGCCGTCCAGTCCAGGTTGTTCACCGTCACCGCGGCGTTCTCGCCCTCGAAGGACAGGAACGGCTCGATCTGCGAGCGCAGGCGCGTCACCCAGTTCGCGACCGTCTCCGGGTCGTTCAGCGTGCGCTCGGCGGTCGGGCGCGGGTCGCCGATCTGGCCCGTCGCGCCGCCGACCAGGGCCAGCGGGCGCAGGCCCGCCTGCTGGAGACGACGCATGGTGAGGACCTGCACCAGGTGCCCCACGTGCAGGCTGGCCGCGGTCGGGTCGAAGCCGCAATAGAACGTGACGGGACCGTCCGCGAGCGCCTTGCGCAATGCATCTTCGTCGGTGGACAGGGCGAACAGCCCCCGCCACTTCAGCTCGTCGACGATGTCCGTCACGGTTCTCGTATCTCCTTGGGTGGTCTCGTGAATCAGGTACGAGGTTATACGCCCTGGCTGACAGAGCTCATATTGAAGTCGGGCACCCTCAGCGCGGGCATCGCGGCCCTAGTGAACCAGTCGCTCCACTCACGGGGCAGCGTCTTTTCCGTGCGCCCCGCCTCCGTGGCCCGCGACAGCAGGTCCACCGGCGACTCGTTGAACCGGAAGTTGTTCACCTCGCCGACGACCTGGCCGTTCTCGACGAGGTAGACGCCGTCCCGGGTCAGTCCCGTGAGCAGCAGCGTCGCCGGGTCGACCTCGCGGATGTACCAGAGGCAGGTCAGCAGCAGACAGGGCCCACGATGGTCCGTGGCGGCGACCATCTCCTCCAGGGAGCGGTCCTCGCCGCCGTCCAGGATCAGGTTGCCGATGATCGGGGCGACGGGCAGCCCGGTGAGGCCCGCGCTGTGCCGGGTGGTGGACAGATGGGCCAGCGTGCCCTCGCGCACCCAGTCCGTCGCCGACAGCGGCAGCCCGTTGTCGAACACGGAGGCGTCGTCGCCCGAGGAGTGCGTGAGCACGAAGGGCGCGGACTCGAGCCCCGGCTCGTTCGGGTCGCTGCGCAGGGTCAGCGGCAGCTCGGTGAGCTTCTCGCCGACGCGGGTGCCGCCGCCGGGCTTGCTGAAGACGGTCCGGCCCTCGGCCGCGTCCCGGGCCGCCGCCGACCACATCTGGTAGATCAGCAGGTCCGCGACGGCGGTCGGCGGCAGCAGCGTCTCGTAGCGGCCGGCGGGCAGCTCGACACGCCGCTCGGCCCATCCGAGCCGGGTCGCGAGCTCGGCGTCGAGGGCGGCCGGGTCGACGTCCTTGAAGTCACGCGTGGACCGCCCCGCCCACGCCGAGCGCGTCCGGTCGGGCGACTTGGCGTTGAGTTCCAGCGTCCCGTTCGGCTGGTCGTGGCGCAGGCGCAGCCCCGTCGACGTACCGAGATAGCTGGAGACGAGCTCGTGGTTGGCGAAGCCGTACAGCTCGCGCCCGCCCGCACGCGCACGGGCGAAGGACTCGCCGAGCGCCGGGGCGAAGTCGGTGAAGACGGCGGAGGAGGTCTCGGCGGGCGCGTCGGTGAAGTCGGGGGCCTCCGGCACGCCGGTGACCAGCGGCTGGGCGTCCTCGGCGGGGCTCGCGCCGCGTGCCGCCGCCTCCGCGGCCCGTACCAGGGGCTCCAGCTCGTCCGCGGTCACGGCCGCGCGCGAGACGACCCCGGAGGCCGTGCCCTCGCGGCCGTCGACGGTCGCGATGACGGTCAGGGTGCGCCCGCGGGTGACCCCGTTCGTGGTCAGCGCGTTGCCGGCCCAGCGCAGGTTGGCGGTCGAGTGCTCGTCGGCGATCACGACGCAGCCGTCGGCGCGGGAGAGTTCGAGGGCGCGCTCGACGACCTCGTGCGGCTTGTTCGTACGGGCGCTCATCGACCGGCCTCCTGAGTGGTGTTGAGGATATTGACCCCCTGGAAGAGAGCCGAGGGGCAGCCGTGCGAGACCGCCGCGACCTGACCCGGCTGGGCCTTGCCGCAGTTGAAGGCACCGCCCAGGACGTAGGTCCCCGGACCACCCACCGCGGCCATCGAACCCCAGAAGTCGGTCGTCGTGGCCTGGTAGGCGACATCCCGCAGCTGCCCGGTGATCCGACCGTTCTCGATCTTGAAGAACCGCTGGCCGGTGAACTGGAAGTTGTACCTCTGCATGTCGATGGACCAGGACCGGTCACCGACGACGTAGATGCCGCGGTCCACGCCCCCGATCAGGTCCTCGGTCGAGAGCCCCGCGGGGTCCGGCTGGAGCGAGACGTTGGCCATGCGCTGTACGGGCACATGCCCGGGGGAGTCGGCGTAGGCGCACCCGTTGGACCGGTCGAAGCCGGTCAGCTTCGCGATCCGCCGGTCGAGCTGGTAGCCGACGAGGGTGCCGTCCTTCACGAGGTCCCAGGACTGCCCCTCGACGCCCTCGTCGTCGTACCCGATGGTCGCGAGGCCGTGCTCGGCGGTGCGGTCACCGGTGACGTTCATCCGCTCGGAGCCGTACTTCAGCTTGCCGAGCTGGTCGAAGGTGGCGAAGGAGGTGCCGGCGTACGCCGCCTCGTAGCCCAGCGCGCGGTCCAGCTCGGTGGCGTGGCCGATGGACTCGTGGATCGTCAGCCACAGGTTGGAGGGGTCGACGACGAGGTCGTACAGCCCCGCCTCGACGCTCGGCGCCCGCATCTTCTCGGCGAGCAGCTCCGGGATCCGCGCGAGCTCGGACTCCCAGTCCCAGCCGGTGCCCGTCAGGTACTCCCAGCCGCGTCCGACCGGCGGCGCGATGGTGCGCATGGAGTCGAACTCGCCGCTGGACTCGTCGACGGCGACCGCGGTGAGCTGTGGGTGCAGCCGTACGCGCTGCTGGGTGGTCACGGTCCCGGCGGTGTCGGCGTAGAACTTGTTCTCGTGGACGGTCAGCAACGAGGCGTCGACGTGGTTGACGCCGTCCGCCGCGAGCAGCCGCGCGCTCCAGTCCGCGAGCAGCCCGGCCTTCTCCTCGTCCGGTACGGAGAAGGGGTCGATGTCGTACGACGAGATCCACGTCTTCTCGGCGTGCACCGGCTCGTCCGCCAGCTCCACGCGCTCGTCGGACCCCGCCGCCCTGATCACCTGGGCCGAGAGCTTCGCCATCGCCACGGCCTGCGACGCGACCTTCGCGGCCGCGTCCATCGTCAGATCCACACCCGACGCGAACCCCCAGGTCCCGCCGTGCACCACCCGCACCGCGTACCCCAGGTCCGTGGTGTCCGACGATCCGGCGGGCTTGGCGTCCCGCAGCCGCCAGGACGCGCTGCGCACCCGCTCGAACCGGAAGTCCGCGTGTTCGGCCCCCAGTGCCCGCGCCCGCGCGAGCGCGGCGTCGGCCAGGGCCCGCAGCGGCAGTGCCGTGAAGGCTTCGTCGATGGAATGAGGCACGGAGGTCTCCCTGCTGTCGTGGCCTGTCGGGTCCGATCATGTCGCGCGGGCGGGTCCGCGGGCCACATCTTTCGCTCCGCGTATCGAGGCTTTCTGTAGGAATCCGACAGTGAGTCCCCCGCGCCACTGTCGGTGCCCGATTCTCCGGGAGGCGGGGGGGACCGATAGGTTTCCAAGGAAGGCGCCTGTCTTGCAGGGGTTTCAGACAGCTATCGAAAGGGTGATCCGTTGAGCCGCTCGGTTCTCGTCACCGGAGGCAACCGGGGCATCGGCCTCGCCATCGCCCGCGCTTTCGCCGATGCCGGCGACAAGGTCGCGATCACATACCGCTCGGGTGAGCCGCCGGCCGCCCTCACCGCATTGGGCTGCCTCGCCGTCAGGTGCGACATCACCGACACCGAGCAGGTGGAGCAGGCCTACAAGGAGATCGAGGCCGAGCACGGCCCCGTCGAGATCCTGGTCGCCAACGCGGGCGTCACCAAGGACCAGCTTCTGATGCGGATGTCCGAGGAGGACTTCACCTCCGTCCTCGACACCAACCTCACCGGCGCCTTCCGGGTCGTCAAGCGTGCCAACCGCGGGATGCTCCGTGCCAAGAAGGGGCGGGTCGTCCTCGTTTCGTCGGTCGTGGGGCTGCTCGGCTCCGCGGGGCAGTCGAACTACGCCGCCTCCAAGGCCGCCCTGGTCGGCTTCGCGCGTTCACTCGCCCGTGAACTCGGCTCGCGCAACATCACCTTCAACGTCGTCGCGCCCGGTTTCGTCGACACCGACATGACCAAGGTGCTCACCGACGAGCAGCGTGCGGGCATCGTCGCCCAGGTGCCGCTCGGCCGGTACGCGCGGCCCGAGGAGATCGCCGCGACGGTGCGGTTCCTCGCCTCGGACGACGCCTCGTACATCACTGGAGCCGTCATTCCGGTTGACGGCGGACTGGGAATGGGTCACTGATCACCATGAGCGGAATCCTCGAGGGCAAGCGCGTCCTGATCTCCGGTGTGCTGATGGAGTCCTCCATCGCCTTCCACGCCGCCAAGCAGGCCCAGGAGCAGGGCGCGGAGATCATCCTGACCGCGTTCCCGCGGCCCACGCTGACCGAGCGCATCGCCAAGAAGCTCCCCAAGCCCACCAAGGTCATCGAGCTCGACGTGACCAACGACGAGCACCTGGCGCGTCTCGCGGACGTCGTCGGTGAGGAGCTGGGCGGCCTCGACGGCGTCGTGCACTCCATCGGCTTCGCGCCGCAGGACGCGCTGGGAGGCAACTTCCTCAACACGCCGTTCGAGTCCGTCGCCACCGCCATGCACGTCTCGGCATTCTCCCTGAAGTCGCTGACCATGGCCTGTCTGCCGCTGATGCAGAACGGCGGTTCGGTCGTCGGCCTCACCTTCGACGCGTCCTTCGCCTGGCCGCAGTACGACTGGATGGGCCCGGCCAAGGCCGCCCTGGAGGCCACCAGCCGCTACCTCGCCCGCGATCTGGGCAAGCAGAACATCCGCTGCAACCTCATCTCCGCGGGCCCGCTCGGTTCGATGGCCGCCAAGTCCATCCCGGGCTTCGGCGAGCTGGCCTCCGTGTGGGACAACCGCTCTCCCCTGGAGTGGGACCTCAAGGACCCCGAGCCGGCCGGCAAGGGCGTCGTCGCGCTGCTGAGCGACTGGTTCCCGAAGACCACCGGCGAGATCATCCACGTGGACGGCGGACTGCACGCCATCGGCGCCTGATTTCCCCCATGTGGCCGACGCCCCGTTTCCCGCAGTGCGGGGAGCGGGGCGTCGCCCGTTCGGCCTAGTCGGCCGGGCGTCCTGGGCCTCGCACCACGCACGCTGGGACTACGCACCGCCCCGCAGCCGTACGGCCGAGGAGGTCCCCGTTGTGCGCCTGTCCCGCCGTTTTGCCCCGGTGTTCGCCGCTGTCGCCTTCATGATGGTTCTGCCGTACGACGCCGTGCCCCACACGCGCGTAGTGCACGGCAAACTCCCCGTCCCCCAGCCTTTCGGCGCTGAGTGTCGCACCACGGTCCAGGGTTCGCACGTGACCGCGTACTGCCACAACCCCTACCCGGAGACCGACCGGGTCGCCCTGCACATCGAGTGCGACCGCTGGTGGGACATCGACACCGACACCGACCCGGTCGACGCGGGCCCCGCGATGACGGTCCGGCTGGCCGGCCGCTGCTGGGAGGAAGTCCGCTCGGCGTGGGTCAGCCACCAGAGGTGACCGTGTTCGTCAGCTGTCGGAGGCCAGGGGCCTGAGCCGTCCCGGACGGCACTGGAACGGATAGCCCCCGGCTTCCGCGCCCGCCACCTCCGCTTCCCCCGCGCGGATCGCGTCGACGAGTCGCGCGTGGTCCATGTACGTCTCGGGCGTCAGCTTCCCGCCGACGTCCTCGCGCAGCCAGTCGCGCAGCACCTCGCCCAGGTCGGCGTACATCGCCGTCATGACGTCGTTGTGGGACGCGGCCACCACCGCCAGGTGGAAGGTCGCGTCGGCGGCCACGAAGGTTTCCGCGTCACCCGACTCCCAGGCCTCCTCCCGCCGTACGAGCAGCGCGTCGAGCTGCTTGAGATCGCGCTCGGTGCGCCGCTCGGCGGCCAGCTTCGCCGCGCTCGACTCCAGCGTGGCGCGCAGCTCGGCGATGTGCCGCGGATCGGCGTCGGCGAAGCGCCGGTGCATCACGCCCGCGAGCTCGCTGGTCGCCACGACATAGGTGCCCGAGCCCTGGCGGATGTCGAGCAGACCGTTGTGGGCCAGCGCGCGGACGGCCTCGCGGACGGTGTTGCGGGCGACGCCCAGCTGGTCGACGAGCTCCGGCTCGGTGGGGATGCGGGAGCCGACCGGCCATTCCCCCGAAGTGATCTGGTTCCGCAGCTCGGCGATGACCTGCTCGGACAGCGCCGAACGGCGGGGGTGGCTCAGCGGCATGACGGTCCTTCGTACGGGCCCGGTGTGATCGTTCGCGCGGGGCCGGAGAATCCGGAGATTAACGCAAGGGGATTGGACAGCCAATCATCCCATGATTCTATGATGGCCTCATGGTGAGCGAGGAGACCCGGACGACGACGTCCACCCCCGTACGTAGTTCCGCCGAGAGCGCGGAACCCCGATCGCACCCCACACGCGCGTGGGCGACGCGGCTCGTGACGGTCGGCATCGTCCTCACGGCCCTCAACCTGCGCCCCGCCATCACCAGCTTCGGCGCACTCCTGGAGGACGTGCGCGACGGGCTCGGCATGAGCGGCAGCGTCGCCGGACTGCTCACCTCCGTCCCCCCGCTCTGCTTCGCCGTCTTCGGCGTCATGGCGCCGCGCCTCGCCCGCCGCTTCGGGCCCGGCGCGGTCGTCTGCGCCGGAATGATCGCCATCACCGCGGGACTCGCGATCCGGCCCTACACCGGCAGCGCGGCCGGCTTCCTGGCCGCCAGCGCCCTCGCGCTGATGGGCATCGCCGTCAGCAACGTCCTGATGCCCGTGATCGTCAAACGCTGGTTCCCGGACCGGGTCGGCTCCATGACCGGCCTCTACTCGATGGCGCTCGCCCTGGGCACCTCGGCCGCGGCGGCCGTGACCGTACCCGTGACCGACGCCCTGGGCGGCGGCTGGCAGTCGGGCCTCGCGGTGTGGGCGGGCCTGGCAGCGGCCGCCGTACTGCCCTGGATCGGGCTGGTACGCGCCGGGGGCGCCGATTCCCGCGACGGTGAGCGGACACGGGCGGCACACCCCGCCCCGCGGGAAACCGGCGGACTGCGCATCACCCGCAGCCGGACCGCCTGGGCGCTCGCCGTCTTCTTCGGACTCCAGGCCACCGCCGCGTACATCACGATGGGCTGGATGGCGCAGATCTTCCGCGACGCGGGCGTCTCCGCGGGCACCGCGGGCCTGCTCCTCGCCGTCACGATGGTGATGGGCGTGCCCCTGGCCTTCGTCATCCCGCGCCTCGCCACCCGCATGCCCCACCAGGGGCCGATCGTGGTCGCGCTCGGTGTCTGCGGCCTCGCGGGATACGCGGGCCTCTACCTCGCCCCGGCGGGCGGAGCCTGGGCCTGGGCGCTCCTGCTCGGCGTCTCCAACTGCGCCTTCCCGCTGGCCCTCACCATGGTCGGCATGCGGGCCAGGACCGGCGCGGGCGTCGCCCAGCTGTCGGCGTTCGCGCAGAGCACCGGGTATCTGATCTCGATCCCGGGGCCCCTCCTCGTGGGCGTGCTCTACCAGCACAGCGGCGGCTGGGGGCTGCCGATAGCGCTCATGGCCGCCCTGATGATCCCGCAGATCGCGGTGGGCGTCCTGGCCGGCCGCGACCGTACGGTGGAGGACGAGGCCGCGCGCGACTCGCGCGCCTGAGCCCCCCGACGGCGAAGGCAGGGACGAAGGGTGCGAGACTGGCCGTATGGCGCTCGACCCGAACCCCCAGAACGGCCAGAAGAAGCTGCTGCTCGTGCTCGGCGCGATGCTGGCCATCACCGTGATCATCGCCGTCATCGCGTCGATCGCCTCACCCTGACCACCACCGCCCGCCACCCGGGGGACACCGGTGGTGGGGCTAGCCCCCCTGTCCCCTAGGGGGTGAGTGTCAGGGTCAAGTGGGTGGATCACCGGATGGGTTGACGGCCCAGAAATCCGTAACTTCGAGTTGTGGCCGCGAGGACGCGGACCACGGAGCACTCGAGGCCCCACGGAGGCGGCATGTCGGCCCGTACGCACACCCGGCCCCACCCGGCGACCCCGGGCGGCATGGACATCCGGCTGCCCTGGTGGGCCCTCGCCCTGCCCGCCCTCGCCTTCGTCGCCCTGCTCCTGCTGATCCTGAACCCGGCGGACGCGCACGCCGCGGGCGGCGACCCCGCGATCACCCACCTCTTCGAGCGCGTCCAGCAGACGGTGCTGCACCAGACCCCCTGAGCACGCCCGGGAGAGCAGGTCAACTCTCAGCGCCGCATGGCGTGTTTCATGCGAAGCTGGGACCCATGAGCGTCGCAGAACCCCGCAGGATTGTCCTCTTCCGGCATGCGAAAGCCGACTGGCCGCAGGTGTCCGACCACGAGCGGCCGCTCGCTGACCGGGGCCGTCAGGACGCCGCCGTCGCCGGACGCAAGCTGGCCGACACCGGGATCCCTTTCGATATGGCCCTCTGCTCCACGGCGACCCGCACCCGGGAGACCTGGAAGCTCGCCGTCCACGAGCTGCCGCACCGGCCGAAAACCGTCTATGAGGAGCGGCTCTACGAGGCCTCGCCCGGCGAACTGATCGCCGTACTCAACGAGACCCCGGACGACGCGCACAACGTGGTCCTGATCGGCCACAACCCCGGCATCCAGGGCCTCACCGAGGTGCTGGCCGGACAGGCCGAGGGCGACACCCGAGCCCGGATGGCCGCCCACGGCTTCCACACCGGCGCCTTCGCCGTGCTCTCCGTCGAAGGCTCCTGGAAATCCCTGGAGCCCGGAGTGTGCACGCTGACCGACTACTGGGCGCCGACCGAATAACCCACCCGACAAGGACGGGGGCCCGGCACCAGTGCGGTGCCGGGCCCCCGTCGACGTATGTCCGGGCTCAGTGGTCGCCTGTCCGGGCTCAGTGGTCGCCGAGGTGCATGTCCGCCGCCTCGACCTCTTCGCGGGTGACACCCAGCAGATACAGCACGGTGTCCAGGAAGGGGAAGTTCACCGCGGTGTGCGCGGCCTGGCGGACGACGGGCTTGGCGTTGAAGGCGACGCCGAGACCGGCCGCGTTGAGCATGTCGAGGTCATTGGCCCCGTCGCCGATCGCCACGGTCTGGGCGAGCGGCACCCCCGCCTCGGCGGCGAACCGGCGCAGCAGCCGTGCCTTGCCCGCGCGGTCCACGATCTCCCCGGTGACCCGGCCCGTCAGCTTCCCGTCGACGATCTCCAGGGTGTTGGCCTGCGCGAAGTCCAGCCCGAGCCGCTCCTTCAGATCGTCCGTGACCTGCGTGAATCCGCCCGAGACGACACCGACTTGGAAACCGAGCCGCTTCAGCGTACGGATCAGCGTGCGCGCGCCCGGTGTCAGCCGCACCTCCTCGCGCACCTTGGTCACCACCGAGGCGTCCAGCCCCTTGAGCAGCGCCACACGCGCGTGCAGCGACTGCTCGAAGTCCAGCTCCCCGCGCATCGCGGCCGCCGTCACCTCGGCGACCTGCCCCTCGCACCCGGCGTGCGCTGCGAAGAGCTCGATCACCTCGTCCTGGATGAGCGTCGAGTCCACATCCATGACGACCAGGCGCTGCGCCCTGCGGTGCAGCCCCGCCGCCACCACCGCGATGTCCACTCCGAGCGCCGCGGCCTCGGTCACCAGCGCGGTGCGCAGCGCCTCGGTCCCCGTACCGGACACGGCGAACTCGACCGCCGTCACCGGGTACTTGGCGAGCCGGAAGATACGGTCGATGTTGCCGCCGGTCTTGGTGATCCGGGCGGCGATCGCGGCCGTCGACTCCGCCGTGAGCGGATGCCCGAGCACGGTGACGAGGGACCGCCCGAGGCCGCGCGGCCGGTTGTCGCCGAGGCCGGAGATGATCTCCGCCTGCATCTTCATCGACTCCGCCCAGCTGTGGACGGTGGCCCGCAGATCGCCCTCCAGTCCGGCCGGCGGCTCGGTCACGAGCGCGCAGAGCACGATCCGGCCACGGGTGACGACCTGCTCGATGTCGACCACCTCGACGGAGTAGGCGGCGAGGGTGTCGAAGAGTCCGGCCGTGATACCCGGCCGGTCCTTGCCGAAGATCTTGACGAGGAGAGTGGGGACCTCGGGGGTCTGCGAAGCGCTCATGGTGTCTCCACCGTATCCGGCACCCAGTGCCCCCCGCCCCTGAGGTCCGCCCAGCGGACGGGGAACACTGGATGGCGGAGCGGTGTCGAGCGCGTTGCCCGGCAACGACGATCAGTTCTGCCGCCCCGGCCCCGGCGGCGCGGAAGGTCCCTGACCGGGTGGCGGCTGCGGCGGAGGCGGCACCTCGCGCCCCCGTGGCCGCCGCTTCTGCGGCCCAGGTGGCGGCGCCATCGGCCGGACGACCGTCGGCGCGCCGTACACGTCGTCGGGCGAGCGCGGCCGTTCGGACGGCCGACCGTCGGCGGGTTCCCGCAGCCCGTCGGGCAACCGCAGATAGGGGTTGGTGTCGGGGTTCGCCGGCCGGTACGGCGCGCCCGGGGCGTACGGCCCGGGCCCCGGGGGGAGGTCAGGGGCGGGCGCGGCCACCGGGGGACCGGCGTCACCCAGTGCCAGCGGCGCCGCCCGCCGTCCCGCGGCCCCGCTCGCGTACGCCAGCAGCGCCCCCGCCGCCCCCGCGCCCGCACCCCAGACGGCGCCGAGCAGCAGCGCCACGCCCAGATGCCCGTGCAACCGGATCCCGGCGCCGAACGCGTCGATTCCGAACACCGACAGCGAGGCGTCCACGGACACGTCCGTCAGCCACGCCAGCAGCGGCAGCGCCAGTGCCGTCACGATGCCGAGCCGAAGAGCGCAGCGCCCGGCGAAACCGAGGGCACCCCGTCCTCGTGCAACGGGAGCATCCGGTGTTCCCACCGAAGCCGCATCCCGCCCCCGTACAAAAGGCGTACGCGAGGCGGCGAGGACGCCCGCGAACAGCATCATCACCGCGGTCGCGACCCCCAACAGCCACACCCGTCCGTCGAGTTCGGCGAGCCGGCCCAGGGTGACGGGCTGATCGGAGTCGACGCTCAGCAACTGGTCCAGCGGGTGCGGGAGCAGCTTGGCGAGCTCGCCGGTGGCCTTGCCGTCCCAGGGCACGAAGAGGCCGATCGGGATGCCCAGCCACACCCCGTTGGGCGCGCCCAGCAGCGCGGCACCCGCGATCAGCTTGGGATGGGGATCGCCGATCGCCGCGTACGCCGCCGCCGCGAGGCCCGCGAGGACCGCCACCAGGAACACCGTGACCAGCGCGGACGCGGCCGGGCGCACCGTCCGGTGCACGCCCTCCCAGCCGCGCGGCAGCGGGGAGCGCCGGGAGGCGAGCAGCGCGATCACCAGGATTCCGGCCGCCCAGGCCGCGCCGCCGAGCAGCGTGGGCACCGTGTCGACGGTGAAGCCCACGGCCGCCTGCGCCTGCACCAGGTCGCCGATCTTGCCGGGCAGCAGTCCGCCGAGGTCCCCGAGTCCGCCGGGGAGCTTGTCGGTGATGTTCCCGAGGCCGCCGCCGCCCGTCACCCGGTCGAGGCCGAGCTTGCTCCCGTCGATCGTGATGATGTCGTGCCCGGCCCAGGCGAGCCCGCCCAGCGTCGCCACGAACAGCACGACCACCGCGCCCGCGCGCGCGAGGAGTTCGGACGGCGCGATCACAACTCCCGCCCCGCGCAAGGAACGCAGGAAGAAGAAGGAGAGCAGGAGCGCGCCCACGAGCCCCACGCCCAGTGGCGTGATCTGTATGGCCGTGTGCGCCTCCGCTCCCTTCAGACCGAAGGCCGACACATCGCCGGACGGTTTGACCGCACCATTGGCCCCAAGAGCCACCACCGCCGCGGTCATCGGCCCGAGCGAGCCCGCCGCGTCCGCGCCGACCAGATGCAGACCGAGCGCGGCCGTGCCCGCCATCGCGATCAACGCCCAGCTCACCGAGGCGATCGCGGACAACAGCACATCCCCCCACGGCAGTCGCCCGCCGTGCCTCGCGGTGTCGATGCTCATCGTCAGACCCCCCGATCCGCGCCGCGGTGTCATCACCGCGGATGTCCCCCTCGCGTGGGATTACCACTCTCCGGGCCGGTTTCAACCCCGTCAACGGAAACGGGCAACCCGCCCGTACGCGCTCTTCACATGGCCCGACTTTCGGTCAGGTGGCTGCTCCTGAAATAGTTCCCCCCGATGTTCGACATCCCTAGACTCCCTGTGATGGGGGAACTTCGGGGGACAACTCAGTGGGGCATGGAGTGCCGGAACTCGTACTGGAATTGAATGGACGGACCTGGACGCTCGATGCGTCCAGGCCATACACCCTCGGACGTGATCCGCAGGGGGACGTCGTGCTCGACGACGCCAGGGTCTCCTGGCGTCACGCCACGATGAGCTGGGACGGCCGGAGTTGGGTCATCGAGGACCACGGCAGCACCAACGGCACCTTTGTGCAGGGGCAGCGGATCCACCGGATGGAGATCGGCCCCGGTTCGGCCGTGCACCTCGGCAACGCGACCGACGGCCCGCGCCTGAACCTCTCCGGCGCCGCGGCCGCCGTCGCGCAGCCTCAGCAGCAGCCCTACGCCGCGCAGGGCGCGAGCCCCGGCTGGGCGCAGCAGGCACCGCCGCAGCAGCAGACGCCGGAGAAGAGTCACCAGCAGCCGCAGCAGCCCGCGGCGCGCGTGCCGCAGCAGCAGGGACCCGGTGGTGGCGCGGGGGCGCCGCCGGTCTACGGCGACCGCAGCCCGACCACCTTCCACCAGCTCGACCTCGGGCGGGTGATGCGCATCGGCCGTGCGCTGGAGAACGAGCTGGTCGTCTCCGACCTCCAGGTCTCGCGCCACCACGCCGAGTTCCACGCGACGCCCGGCGGCCGCTTCGAGATCCGCGACCTCGGCTCGCACAACGGCACCTACGTCAACGGTCAGCCGATCGCCAAGGGCGGCTCGGCGCTGCTCGGCCCGAACGACATCGTCGGCGTCGGCCACTCGACGTTCCGCCTGGTCGGCGACCGGCTCGAGGAGTTCGTCGACACCGGTGAGGTCTCCTTCTCGGCCCGCCATCTGACGGTGACGGTCGACGGCGGCAAGCAGATCCTCAAGGACGTCTCCTTCGGCGTCCCCGAGAAGTCGCTCATCGCGGTCATCGGCCCCTCGGGCTCCGGCAAGTCGACGCTCCTGAAGGCGCTCACGGGCTACCGCCCCGCCAACCAGGGTGACGTCCTCTACGACAACCGGAACCTGTACAAGCAGTTCGCCGAGCTGCGTCAGCGCATCGGTCTGGTCCCGCAGGACGACATCCTGCACAAGGAACTCACCGTCAAGAAGGCCCTCAAGTACGCGGCCAAGCTGCGCTTCCCCGCCGACACCACGGCGGCCGAGCGTGAGGCCCGCATAGACGAGGTGCTGCGCGAGCTGAAGCTGGACATCCACAAGGAGAAGAAGGTCACCTCCCTCTCCGGCGGCCAGCGCAAGCGCGTCTCGGTGGCCCTGGAGCTGCTGACCAAGCCGTCGCTGATCTTCCTGGACGAGCCGACCTCCGGTCTCGACCCGGGCATGGACCGCGATGTCATGCAGCTGTTGCGCGGCCTCGCCGACGACGGCCGTACGGTCCTCGTCGTCACGCACTCCGTGGCCGAGCTGGCGATCTGCGACAAGCTGCTGGTGATGGCGCCGGGCGGCTCGGTCGCGTACTTCGGTCCGCCGGAGGAGGCCCTCAACTTCTTCGGGTACGAGACCTGGGCCGACGTCTTCTCCGCCTTCGAGAACTACCGCGACTACGACTGGGCGGGCCGCTGGAAGGGCTCGCAGCACTACCAGATGTATGCCGCGGACATCGACGCCGTCGCTCCGCAGTCGGCCAATGTGACACCGCCGCAGGCGATGAAGCCGCCGAAGCCGCAGGGCTGGTTCTCCCAGCTCAGCACGCTGGTACGGCGCTATGTGTCGGTGATCGTGTCCGACAAGGGCTTCCTGGCGCTGACAGTGATCCTGCCGGCCGTGCTCGGCGCGGTGAGCCTGCTCATCGACCCGGACAAGACCCTGCTGGTGAACCCGCAGGTGAACCCGAAGACGGGCGTGCACGTGCCGAACGGCACGGCCACCACGGTGCTGCTGATCCTCGCGGTCGGCGCCTGTTTCGCGGGCGCGGCGAACTCCGTCCGTGAGCTGATCAAGGAACGGGTGATCTACGAGCGGGAGCGCGCCACCGGGCTGTCACGCTCGGCGTACCTGATGTCCAAGGTGGTCGTGCTCGGCGTGGTCACGGTGCTGCAGGGCGCCATGGTCGGCGCGATCGGTTTCACCAGCCGCACCAAGCCCACCGAGGGCGTGGTCTTCGGCCATTCGGTGCTGCTGGAACTCACCATCCCGATCATGGCGCTGGGCTTCGCCTCGATGATGTTCGGCCTGGTCATCTCCTCGCTGGTGAAGACGGCCGAGAAGACCATGCCGCTGCTGGTCATGTTCGCGATCATCCAGGTCGTGTTCACCGGCTGCCTGTTCATCCTGAACGGCAAGATCGGCGTCAACGAGTTCTCGTACCTGATGCCCTCGCGCTGGGCGGTCGCCGCCGCCGGCGCCACGCTGGACTTCAACAACATCAGTCCGAACACGGACGACCCGTCCAGCACCGACCCGCTGTGGAACCACACGGCGTCCGCCTACGGCATGGACATCGTCGCGCTGCTCGTCCTCGCCGCCGTCTGCGGCTTCTTCGTGGCCCGCTTCCTGCGCCGCCACGAGCCCGAGGTCATGCGCAAGTAGTCCCGCGCGCACGAACGCCGAAGGGCGGCACCCCAACACCGGGGTGCCGCCCTTCGGCATACTCGTCAGAGGTCCGCGCAGGCCTCAGTACGCGCTGTTGACGTTGTCCATCGAGCCGTACTTGTCGGCCGCGTAGTTGGCGGCGGCAGTGATGTTGGCGACCGGGTCGTAGATGTTCCACGAGGTGCCGGGCACGTGGTACGCCTTGAACGTCGGCGGAATGACCTGCAGCAGGCCCTTCGACGGGATGCCGTTGATGGCGTTGATGTCCCAGCCGTTGATGGCCATCGGGTTGCCCGAGGACTCGCGCATGATGTTGCGGTGCAGCCCGTTGTAGGAGCCGGGGATGCCGTGCTTCTTCATGATGTCGAGCGACTGGCGGATCCAGCCGTCGAGGTTGTTGGCGTACGTCTTCGTGGCGTACGTGTTCGTGGCGGCGGTCTTCATGGCGACCGTCTTCAGGGCGACCGTCTCGATCGCGGGGCGCTGCACGGAGCGGCTCGCGGCCTGCACCTTGCGCACGTTCTCGGCGGCCTTCTTGGCGGCGGCCGCGTCGGCGGCCTTCTTGGCGGCGTCGTCGGCCGCCTTCTTCGTCGCCTCGATGGCCTGCGTCTTCAGGCTCGCACCGGCCTGCTGGTCGGTGACACGGGCCTGCACGTTCTTGATCGGCTGCTGGCTGAACGCGACCGGGGCCGCGGAGACGGCGGCGTCGCTCGTGGTGGCCTGCGTGTGGTTCGGCGCCAGCGAGAACGCGAGGGTCGCGGCACCGAGGGTGGCGACACCGGCGACCGAGAGCTTGTGGAGCTTCGTCAGCTTCGGACTATGGCCAGGAGTGCGGGTGTTCTTGGTCATGGCTGATGGACCTCTTCGAATAGCGCGGAGGTCGCTCCCGGTCCGGTGGGGGACAGAGTGTTTCCGGATCTGGCGCCGGGGGCCGAAACCCTCGGTGCTGAGCGACGGGTGCCATTCTTAGCGGCCGCAAAATACCGTGGCAAAGGTGTGACGTACGACGGAAGGTAGTAGGGCCAGTAGGGGCAAATCGGGGCAGACTGTCACGTCTGCCCCGCTCACTATGCCCGCCTTTATCTCCTATGCACCTTCGTACGTGATGTGCGCCCTATGTGCGGGCTCACATCGGCCCTATGGAATTCTCACGGGCAGTTGCTGGAGCAACGCTCAGTGTGAGAGCCTTCTTCCGGGAGGATGAGGTGCACGTCCCCGAACTCGTGCCAGAGATAGAGCCCGTTCAGCGCCTCGCCGTAGCTGCGCTCGATCGCCGCCCGTCCCGCGATCGCCTCCAGCATCAGCAGATGCGAGGCCTGAGGCTCGTGCAGCCCGGTCAGCAGCCCGTCCACCACCCGCACACCCCGCTCCGGGGTCACCACGAGGTCCGTCCAGCCCTTCCGGGCCCGGACCACCCCGCCGGCGTCAACGGCCGACTCCACGGCGCGTACGGCCGTCGTACCGACGGCGAGGATCCGCCCGTCTCCCGCTCTCGCGGCGTTGATCAGCCGGGCCGACGCCTCCGGCACCTCGTACCGCTCCGGATACGGCGGCTCATGGGCCTCCGCCGACGCGACACCGGTGTCCAGCGTGATCGGCGCGAACTGCACGCCCCGGCTCACCAGCTCCGCCACCAGGCGCGCCGTGAAGGGCCGCGCCGCGCTCGGCATCTCCGCACTGCCGCCGCCGTCGGCAGACGGCAGCGCGAACACCGTCTGGTAGACGGACAGCGGCTGGTCCCTCTGTGTGTAGGAGTAGCGAATGGGGCGCCCGTGGCGCCGCAGCAGCCCGAGCACGTCCGGATCCGACACCCGCCCCCACCACAACCGCGAGCCGTACGGCGTCAGCGGCTCCTCCAGTACGAGGCGTACGTCCCCGGCAAGCCGCACCTCCGTACCCGCGGGTCCGCCCGCGCGCGCACGTGTGGTGCCCCTTCCGTCGGGATCCCGCAGCTCGACGGCCCACCGCCCGTCATCGCCCCGCGTGGAGAAATGCACCACCACGCGCGCGTGCCCGATCCGCCCGTCCACGGCTGCCGCCAGCGTGGCGGAGGTGTTGACGATCAGCAGATCCCCCGCCCGCAGCCGCCCCGGCAGCTCCACGAACGCGTGATGCGACACCTCCGTACCGCACGACACGAGCAGCCGCACGGAATCCCGGTCCCGCCCGGGCCCGCGCTGCTCGGCCGGCACCCGCGCCGACCGCTCCTCCGGAACCCGCACGGTCGTCGTCATCGCACCTCCAGCAGCGCCGGAGCGCCGTAGCGGCCACTGGCAGGGCGTTCGTCCAGCAGCCGCAGAAAGGCCGGAACCACGCTGTCCGGCGTCGGCCGCGCATCGTCGTCGTCCGGTACGGCCGCCGCGTACAGGTCCGTGCCCATGTCCCCCGGGTCCACGGCCCACACCCGCACCCCGGGCTCCTCCACGCCGAGCACGGCCGCCAAGTGGTCCAGGGCGGCCTTGGACGCCCCGTACCCGCCCCATGTCTCGTACGCCTCCGCGGCCGCGTCCGAGCTGACGGCGACGACCGCGCCGGCCGGTGCGGCCCGCAGCAGCGGCAGCGCCTCCTGGACCAGGCCCAGCGCCGCGACCACGTTGACCTCCAGGGCGTGGCGCAGCCCGTCCAGGGTCAGCTCCTCCAGACGCACCAGCGGCTCGGCGCCCAGCGCGCTCGCGTTGTTCACCAGCAGGTCCACACCGCCGAGCCCGCGGGCCGCCGCCACCAGCCCGGCGCGGTGCCCGGCGTCCCCCACATCCCCGGGCAGCGCCTCCACCCGGGTCCCGTACGCGGACAGCGCCCGAGCCGTCTCCTTCAGCACTCCCGCGGTCCTGGCGTCGAGCACCAGATCCCAGCCGCGCGCCGCCAAGGCCGCGGCCAGCGCCCGGCCCAGCCCCTTCGAAGCACCCGTGATGATCGCTACCGGCATGACGTCCGTCCCCTCGTCCCAGCACCGCCACTCCGGGCGGGTGCCTTCAACGTAGGAACCGGGCCGCCCTCGCCGCCTCGTGCGCGGGCCCCAATGACCTGGGGCCCTTCGCCCTAGGCCCACCGGCCTAGACAGCCGCCACCACAGGTCGGATACGCACTGTCACACCCCGCCGGTACGTTGGGGACATGAGCCAAGGCCCCCGGTCCGGTCTGTACGCGGTGAGCTCCGCGCTGCTGGCCATGAGCAGGCACCTCGAGGTGCGCGACGTCCTCAAGACGATCGTCGCCTCGGCCCGCGAGCTGCTCGACGCGCAGTACGCGGCGCTCGGTGTGCCCGACGACCACGGAGGCTTCGCCCAGTTCGTGGTCGACGGGGTCAGCGACGCCCAGTGGAAGGCCATCGGCCCGCTTCCGCGCCAGCACGGCATCCTCGCCGCGATGCTGCACGAGGCCCGCCCCGAGCGCCTCGCCGACGTCCGCAAGGACCCCCGCTTCGAAGGCTGGCCCGCCGCCCACCCCGACATGTCCGACTTCCTGGGCCTGCCGATCCGCGACGGCGACGAGGTCATCGGCGCCCTGTTCCTGGCGAACAAGAACAGGACGAAGGAGAACCAGAAGGACTGCTCCGCACCGGACGGCGGCTGCGGCTTCACCGAGGACGACCAGGAACTCCTCACGATCCTCGCCCAGCACGCGGCGATCGCCCTGACCAACGCCCGCCTCTACGAGCGCAGCCGCGAGCTCACCATCGCCGAGGAGCGCTCCCGGCTCGCCCACGAGCTCCACGACGCCGTCAGCCAGAAACTCTTCTCCCTGCGCCTGACCGCCCAGGCCGCCGCCGCCCTCGTGGACCGCGACCCCGCACGCGCCAAGGGCGAACTGCACCAGGTGGCCATGCTCGCCGCGGAGGCCACCGAAGAGCTGCGCGCCGCCGTCATCGAGCTGCGCCCCGCCGCCCTCGACGAGGACGGCCTGGTCGCCACCCTGCGCACCCAGATACAGGTCCTCGACCGAGCCCACTCCGCGCGCGTGACCTTCGCCGGCCACGGGGTGCGGGCGCTGCCCGCCGCCCAGGAGGAGGCCGTGCTGCGCGTCGCCCAGGAGGCCCTGCACAACGCGCTGCGGCATTCTGGAGCCGGCCGCGTCGATGTCACCCTGGAGAAGCGCGGAACCGGCACCGTCCTGCGCGTCAGTGACGACGGCAGCGGCTTCGAGCCTACGGCGATCCGCGCCGCGGGACGCCACCTGGGCCTGGTCTCCATGCGCGACCGGTCGAGCGGGGTCGGCGGCACCCTCAGCGTGGAATCGGCGCCCGGAAAGGGCACCACGATCGAGATGGAGGTCCCTGGTGGCTGACGCAATCAAGGTGCTGCTCGTCGACGACCACCAAGTGGTCCGCCGGGGCCTGCGCACCTTTCTCGAAGTGCAGGACGACATCGAGGTCGTGGGCGAGGCGTCCGACGGCGCCGAAGGGGTCGCCCGCGCAGAGGAGCTGAAGCCCGACGTCGTCCTCATGGACGTCAAGATGCCGGGCATGGACGGCATCGACGCGCTGCGCAAGCTCCGTGAACTCGCCAACCCCGCGCGCGTGCTGATCGTCACCAGCTTCACCGAACAGCGCACGGTCGTCCCGGCCCTGCGCGCGGGCGCCGCCGGCTACGTCTACAAGGACGTGGACCCCGACGCTCTCGCCGGAGCCATCCGCTCCGTGCACGCCGGGCACATCCTGCTCCAGCCCGAGGTGGCGGGCGTCCTGCTGTCCCAGGAGGAGGCCAACTCGGGCCAGGGGAGAGGCGGATCGCTCACCGAACGGGAGCGCGAAGTGCTCGGCCTGATCGCGGACGGCCGCTCCAACCGGGAAATCGCACGCGCGCTCGTCCTCTCCGAGAAGACCGTCAAGACGCATGTCTCGAACATCCTGATGAAGCTCGACCTCGCCGACCGCACACAGGCCGCGCTCTGGGCCGTACGCCATGGGGCCGCGGGCTGATCGCCCGCGCGGCGGCGGCAACTCGGAGGGTTCCCTTCCGGGCTGAGATTCATACCGTCGTGTGTATGTCACCCGGATGGCGCATCCTCCGGGGATCCCGGCCGTTCTCCAGTGCGTGCCGCGGCGACTGCCGCGGTGATCGCTAGGGAGGGCTCAGAAGTGAAGAACCTGAAGAAGGCCACGGCTGTCGCGATGGTGGCCGGCGGGCTGGTCGCCGCCGGTGCCGGTATGGCGTCCGCGACGGACGGCTCGTGGGCGGGCGGCAACGCCGCGGGCTCCCCGGGCGTCGTCTCGGGCAACGTCATCCAGGCCCCGATCCACATCCCCGTGAACGCGGTCGGCAACAGTGTGAACGTCATCGGCGTCCTGAACCCCGCCTTCGGCAACCTGGGCCTCAACCACTGAGACCCAAGCCCCCACCACCCCCACCGGCCTCCCAGGCTCCCCTGGGAGGCCGCTGCCGTGTCCCCCCGGAGGGGCGCGGGGAACTGCGCGCCAAGCCCCCACCCACCCCCAGCCAACAAGCGCACCCGGAGGTCTGGGGGCGGAGCCCCCAGGTACGGGATGGGACGGGTAGGGGCGGCGGGGGCGCAGACAGCCCTAGCGACCCCCTCGCTCCCGCTCCTCCACGAACGCGTTGTACGCAGCCACCTGCGCCCGCCGAGCCGTCCGCTCAACCGGCCGCAACGCCAACGCCCGCGCCGAGATCTCCGACGCACTCACCGCCCCGCCATGCCCGTTCTCGTACGCGACGGAGATCAGCAACCCCACCCGCTGGGCCAGCTCCAGCACCCGCACCGCACGCGGCGGATACCCGGGCGCCAACACCTCCCGCCCCCGCTCGGCCCGCGCCCGGTACGCGTCGACCGCCGCCTCGGCGACCGGCCCCGACCCCGCCACGTCGAGCCGCGACAACACCTCCGTCGCCTCACGCAGCGCCTCCGCGAGCTCCCGCTCGGCCTCACCGAGCGAGGGCACATCCGCCGGCGGCGCCTCCCGCACGGCGAGGCAGTGCCACACCACCTCGACATGGACATCACCCGCGGGCCCGGCCTCGTACACCTCGGGAACGAGCCCGAGCGCCGCCCCGTGGCAGACCACCGCCTCCTCCGCGTCGAGGGCGCGCGCATTGAAGTCCGGCGGCCCGCTCAGCCCGAGCGGATGCCCCGGCGCGGGCAGCGCGACCCGCAGTCCTTTCACCCCGATCGCGCGAAGCCGGCCGAGGGCGAGCGTGAGCCCGACGGGACCGGACTCACCCGGCAGCCCCTCGACCCGGTGCACCGCGTCCTCACCGACGATGGCGAGCACCGCGTCATCCGGTGAAACAAGTCCGGCCAAAAGGGCATTTCCCCATGCGGCCAGGCGTCCTGAGCGTGGTTCCGAGAGCATGCCTCCACCCTAAGGACCGACCGATGGATGGGAGCGACCGACCGGTGGCGTAGGTTTTCCCTGGGGGCTGCGTCCACAGACGTAAGCGACGGTCGAGACTGCAATGGGAGACAACGCGCTCATGAGCGATGTACTGGAGCTGGAGGACGTGTCCGTGGTCCGAGAGGGCCGGGCTCTGGTGGACCAGGTCTCCTGGTCGGTCAAGGAGGGGGAGCGCTGGGTCATCCTCGGCCCGAACGGCGCCGGGAAAACGACCCTCCTGAATCTCGCCTCCAGCTATCTCTTCCCCAGCCAGGGCACCGCCACCATCCTCGGCGAGACCCTCGGCAAGGTCGACGTCTTCGAGCTGCGCCCGCGCATCGGCGTGGCCGGTATCGCCATGGCCGAGAAGCTCCCCAAGCGCCAGACCGTCCTGCAGACCGTGTTGACGGCCGCCTACGGCATGACCGCGGGCTGGCACGAGGACTACGAGGACATCGACGAGCAGCGCGCCCGCGCCTTCCTCGACCGCCTCGGCATGAGCGACTACCTGGACCGCCGATTCGGCACGCTCTCCGAGGGCGAGCGCAAGCGCACCCTGATCGCCCGCGCCCTGATGACCGACCCCGAGCTGCTGTTGCTCGACGAGCCCGCCGCGGGCCTCGACCTCGGCGGCCGCGAGGACCTCGTCCGTCGCCTCGGCCGCCTCGCCCGCGACCCGATCGCCCCCTCCATGATCATGGTCACGCACCACGTCGAGGAGATCGCTCCCGGCTTCACCCACGTCCTGATGATCCGTCAGGGCAAGGTGCTCGCCGCGGGCCCGCTCGAACTCGAACTCACCTCGCGCAACCTCTCCCTCTGCTTCGGACTCCCGCTCGTCGTCGAGCAGGTCGGCGACCGCTGGACCGCGCAGGGCCTTCCGCTGGCCTGAACACCCGGTACGAGCCCCTTCTCCGCCGATCTGCGCCCTGTCCGCGCCCGGCCCGCGGACCTACCATGACCATGTGAACGACATCAACGCATGGGTGTGGTGGCTCGTCGGCGCGGCCGCGCTGGGCATCCCGCTCGTGGTGACCGCGATGCCGGAGTTCGGCATGCTCGCCCTCGGCGCCGCAGCGGCGGCGGCGACAGCGGGCCTCGGCGGCGATGTCGTCTTTCAGGTACTCGTCTTCGCCGTCGTCTCGTTCGCCCTCATCGCCGTCGTACGACCCGTCGCGGCCCGGCACCGCGCCCAGCGGCCCCAACTCGCCACCGGCGTCGAGGCGTTGAAGGGGAAACAGGCCATCGTCCTGGAACGGGTGGACGGTTCGGGTGACGGCCGGATCAAACTCGGCGGAGAGATCTGGTCGGCGCGCGCTCTCGACGCCGGACAGGCCTACGAAGTGGGCCAGGAGGTGGACGTCGTGGACATCGAAGGAGCCACGGCGATTGTGATGTGACCTCGTGCGACGCAAGTGAACCGAACGCCCCACGTGGCAGACGACGGTCTGTCAGACTCGTCGAGCAAGATCTTCAACAACCATAAGATCTTTCGGACATACCGAGGCGGAGAAGGGTACGGGGAGCATCGATGGCACCCATCATCATCGTCCTGATCATTCTGGTGGTGTTGGTATTCATCGCCCTGATCAAGACCATCCAGGTCATCCCACAGGCCAGCGCGGCCATCGTGGAGCGCTTCGGCCGCTACACACGGACCCTGAACGCGGGCCTGAACATCGTGGTCCCGTTCATCGACTCGATCCGCAACCGCATCGACCTGCGTGAACAGGTCGTGCCGTTCCCGCCGCAGCCGGTGATCACCCAGGACAACCTGGTGGTCAACATCGACACGGTCATCTACTACCAGGTCACCGACGCACGCGCCGCCACCTACGAAGTCGCCAGCTACATCCAGGCGATCGAGCAGCTCACCGTCACCACCCTGCGTAACATCATCGGTGGCATGGACCTGGAGCGGACCCTCACCTCGCGCGAGGAGATCAACGCGGCCCTGCGCGGCGTCCTCGACGAGGCCACCGGCAAGTGGGGCATCCGCGTCAACCGCGTCGAACTCAAGGCGATCGAACCGCCCACCTCCATCCAGGACTCGATGGAGAAGCAGATGCGCGCCGACCGTGACAAGCGCGCCGCGATCCTCACCGCCGAAGGCATCCGCCAGTCGCAGATCCTCACCGCCGAAGGTGAGAAGCAGTCCGCGATCCTGCGCGCCGAAGGTGAGGCCAAGGCCGCCGCCCTGCGCGCCGAGGGCGAGGCCCAGGCCATCCGTACGGTCTTCGAGTCCATCCACGCCGGCGACGCCGACCAGAAGCTCCTCGCCTACCAGTACCTCCAGATGCTCCCCAAGATCGCCGAGGGCGACGCCAACAAGCTCTGGATCGTGCCCAGCGAGATCGGCGACGCCCTCAAGGGCCTGAGCGGCGCCATGGGCAACTTCGGTCCCATGGGCGGCGGTTCGGGCAACGCGGGCACCGAGCGCCGCGAGAAGCCGTCCGTCACCGACTGACACCCTGGTCCCTACGACGATGGGGCCCGCCTCCTGCCTTTCGGCGGAGGCGGGCCCCATCGTCGTAGGAACTGCCGGTCCTAGGCCGCTGGCTGGGCCAGCCATTCCGGGAGGGCGTCGAGGTCGTCACGGCCCAGCGCCAGCAGCATCGCGTCCGCGGGCGTCGGCTCGAACGGCTGCCGCAGCAGCGGCATACCCGCCTGCTCCGGAGTCCGGTCCGCCTTGCGGTGGTTGTCCTCCGCGCAGGACGCGACCGTGTTCAGCCAGGAGTCCCGGCCGCCCTGCGCGCGCGGCACCACGTGGTCGACCGTCGTCGCCCGCCTTCCGCAGTACGCGCACCTGTGCCGGTCGCGTACCAGCACACCGCGCCTCGACCACGGCGCTTGTCTTCGGAAAGGCACCCTTACATACCTGCACAGCCTTATGACCCGGGGCACGGGTATGTCCAGCGCTGCACCGCGCATACGGAGTTCGGGGTGGGCCTGCTCGACGACAGCCTTGTCCTGCAGCACCAGAACGACGGCTCGGTTCAACGTCACCGTCGACAGCGGCTCAAAGCTCGCGTTCAGAACCAGCGTGTCCCGCATCCAGCCCACCTCCCGTGCGCACCGGCCCACCCCCTGGCGGGCTTGGATCAACTCTGGCCGGGCACGCCGAGATGGACAACGCAATAAAAATGCCCGCCCCTGATCACTTCCAAGACCAGAGGCGGGCAAACGTTCAGTGAACGTGAGTCTTCACCGCTTTACGCGGGCGACGCGTACTCTCCCATCAGCTGGGCGCGCGCCAGCGTGTGGAACCGCAGATTGAATCCCACGACGGCCGGCGACACCTCCGCGTCGGGACCGAGCTTCTCCTGATCCACGGCGTACACCGTGAACACATACCGGTGCGCGGGATCCCCGGCCGGCGGCGCCGCGCCACCGAAGTCCTTGGACCCGTAGTCGTTGCGCACCTGAACGGCGCCCTCCGGCAGTCCCTCGAACTTGCCGCTGCCCGCACCCGTCGGCAGTTCCGTCACCGAAGCGGGAATGTCGAACACCACCCAGTGCCAGAACCCGCTCCCCGTCGGGGCGTCCGGATCGAAGCAGGTCACGGCGAAGCTCTTGGTCTCCGGCGGGAAGCCGTCCCAGCTCAGCTGCGGCGAGGTGTTCCCGGCCGCGTAGACCTGAGCGTCCTTCAGCACCCCGCCCGCCTCGACGTCCTCACTGGTGACCGTGAAGGCCGGAACGGGCGGATGGAAGTCATGGGGAAGCGGCGGCCTCTTGAGCTCGGTCACGGCAGAACCTCCTGAACGGTGGAATCTCTCGACCCGAGCCTAGAACCAGCTGCGCTTGCTGCCGACCTCGGACAGCCACTGGTTCAGGTACGCGGCCCAGTCCGTGCCCTGGTAGTCGTGCAGCCCCACCCGGAAAGAGCGGTACGAGTCGCTGCCCTCGGTGAAGAGGCCCGGCTTCTTGTCCATCTCCAGGATGACGTCCATCTCGTGGTCGTCCGCGACGAAGCTCAGCTCGACCTGGTTCAGCCCGCGGTACTGCGACGGCGGGAAGAACTCGATCTCCTGGTAGAACGGCAGCTTCTGCCGGGTGCCCCGGATGTGACCGCGCTCCATGTCCGCGTTCTTGAAGCGGAAGCCAAGCTGGATGAAGGCGTTCAGGATCGCCTGCTGCGCCGGCAGCGGGTGCACGTTGATCGGGTCCAGGTCACCGGAGTCCACGGCACGCGCGATCTCCAGCTCGGTGGTCACACCGATGTGCATGCCCCGCAACGCCTGCCCGTCGATCGTGGTGATCGGCGTCTCCCACGGGATCTCGAGCCCGAAGGGAACGGCGTGCACGGCACCGGCCTGCAGTTCGAAGGCCCCGCCGAGTCGCAGCTTCGTGAACTTGATGTCCTGCTTGTACTCCTGGTCGTCGTGTCCCTCGACCTCGACCTTGGCCTGGAGCCCGACCGACAGCCCCTCGATGGCCTGGTTCACGGACCCGCCCTGGATCCGCACCTCACCCTGCACGACACCACCCGGAACGACGTTGACCTCGGTCAGCACCGTCTCGACCGAAGCCCCACCGGCTCCCAGGCTCGCAAGCAGCCGCTTGAACCCCATGTTTCTTCCTCCCCAGGCAACGCCTGTGCTCCGTCGTACATCCTTCTGGATCCTTGATCCCTACAAACGCGATCCGACCACGGCCGGTTCCGCGCCCTCACCCTTACAAGGAGGGCGCTCCCTGACCACCCGTAGAAACGCACCTGTCCGCACGGACACGCACTCGCGCGGACCCCTACGGCACAGTCCCCCACCCGGCCGCATCCGTCCGGGCCACTGGACTACGCTCATACGCCATGATCGCGGCCCCTGACCGTACGCCCATCACTCGCGACTTCTTCGACCGCCCCGTGCTGGAGGTCGCCCCCGACCTGCTGGGGCGCATCCTCGTGCGCACGACACCGGACGGTCCGATCGAGCTCCGTCTCACGGAGGTGGAGGCCTACGACGGCCCGAACGACCCCGGCTCCCACGCCTATCGCGGTCGCACGGCCCGCAATGACGTGATGTTCGGTCCGCCGGGGCATGTATACGTCTACTTCACCTACGGCATGTGGTTCTGCATGAACCTGGTGTGTGGTCCCGAGGGCAACCCGAGCGGGGTCCTCCTCCGTGCCGGGGAGATCATCGAGGGCGCCGAGCTCGCTCGCAAACGTCGACTCTCGGCCCGAAATGACAGGGAACTGGCCAAAGGGCCCGCGCGCCTGGCCACGGCCCTCGGCGTGGACAGGGCCCTCGACGGCGCCGACGCCTGCGGCCCCGAGGGCTCCCCGCTGACCCTCCTGACGGGCACCCCCGTCCACTCCGACCAGGTACGCAACGGTCCGCGTACCGGAGTGGCCGGTGACGGGGGCGTCCACCCCTGGCGCTTCTGGGTTGCCAACGACCCCACCGTGAGTCCTTATCGGGCCCATGCGCCACGCCGTCGCTCAACTTGACTCGCCCCTGGGGGGTCCGTAATGTAGCCCGAGCCGCTTGACCCGGGTACGGCGTTCAGCCAGCAGCCGGAAGTGGCCAACCCACTACCTACGACTTCCCCTCAGCGGGGGAGAATTCGGCGTGCCTGCATGCCTGAATTCCGGCCCGCGGAACTCGATTATGAGTTGCCGAGGGAATCGGCTAGCGTAGTGAATGTCGAAAGGCCGCGAAGCGAAAGCATTCAAAGCCGGTAGACAGAATCCCTCTCCGACAGGGAATCGGACACGAAAGAGTCTGATAGAGTCGGAACCGCCGGAAAGGGAAACGCGAAAGCGGAAACCTGGAAAGCACCGAGGAAATCGGATCGGGAAACGGTCTGATAGAGTCGGAAACGCAAGAACAAAGCAAGACAGCAAGACCGAAGGGAAGCGC
>NZ_JBVJPA010000013.1:0-393281 GCF_055582885.1 Streptomyces sp. NPDC107454
CGCGTCATGTTTCGGTAGTACCGTCGAGCAGGCCGCCTCCCCAGGGCGCAAACGAGGTCAACCGGGGGCGCGTTGGGATCAGACAGGAGCGACCCTGCCGAAACGGGTCGCCGAACGACGACATGAATCCCTTGCCCCGCATCAGGCACATCTGCCCCGAGAGCCCCATACCGGCTCGGTCTGCGAATCGACGCGAAACAACCTCGCCAGGACAAAACGCTCTTTGAGACCGCGTTTGAGATCTCGGTCCAGGCATGCGCGACTGGTCCGGTCGGGATCGAAAATCGGTTGCGCCGTGGTGAAAGATGAAGGGCGTGGTCACCAAGGAACGCGCCGTGGAGCTGGTCGAGGCCCTGCTTTCGAGAAAGCGGCAGGAGTCGCCATGGATGGCACGGTTGCCCGAGCTCGCTGTCCTCGACGTGAAGGAGCACGCGCTCGGGTGGCTGGTCACCTGGCAGTCGGTTGAGTACATCCGCAGCCGCGATATCAAAAAGATGTTGGTGGGCAGCGGGCCCTACCTGGTGGACCGCCAGGATGGGAGCATCCACCACATCCCTGTCACCACATACGTCCGCGAGGGCTGGGAGAAGCTCTATTTCCAGCAGGTCAGGGGGGTCTAACTGCCCGATCCGCTGATCACAGCCGTCCAGGCACTCGTGCACTCCGACGGGACGATGGCCGCGATACGCCACCTACGGAAGCAGGCACCCCGGTTGGGACCACAGCAGGCGAAGGCCTACGTGATGGCCGTCCGGGACGGAAACGAACCTCCGGAGGAACTGGTCAGCCTCACCCGGAAGCCGGAGAAGTGTCCTCCATTGCCCATCACGATGCTGGCGGGCCCGGCTTGGTAGCGGTCCGGCAAAGACGGGGCAGCCTTGTCAAGACGACGTGCGGCGGCTGACATCAGCGGCTGACACCAACAAGCGCGAACAGCAGCGGTCGACGCCGGACCTCAGTGGACGATCGGCCGAGGCGCAGGGGCGGTTGGTCGACGTTGGCGGACCCCTGTGATCAACTTGATAAGGATGAGGCCAGATCTCAAACTCTGCTTCAGTGCCAGCGCTCCTTGGTCAGCCAGGCGATCGACTTGTGCAGGTCTTCATCTTCCGAGGTAGACGGCAGCGCGGACGCGGTACAACGAACCCAGGCGTGTGCGACCAGCGCCCTCATGCATGCCGGATGCGTGCCAAATCCTGCGGGAACCTCGAGGAACCGAGGGGCCTGCAGTGGCAACCGCGCAAGCGTCATGATCGACTGCGCCGCAGGTCAGCGAGGCACAAGCACCCGCGCCTCCCAAGCTGAGAGCAGGGGTTGGGCGATGCTTCCACCCCTGCGACTCCTGGCGCTTCGGCCAAACCGGGACGTAGGCCACGACTACGCGGGACCATGCACCATGGTGAGTCGCCGACCGCCAACCGAACCCAGTTTGCTCGTTGCCCTCTGGTGGCTGTTCCTTGCCGCATGCGCTCTCGTCATGTTCCTCGGGGCATCAACCTCCTGATCGGCTCACCCGACGCCCCCGGTCCTTCTCCGACCGTTACTGTCACCGAGACCCAAACTGAGGGACCCAGCCTGTCCGATGACATCCCGGTCAACCGATAGACCCGTTTAGACACCTCAGGCATGTAACTCGTCAAGCCAGGGTGGTCGTTGTTCGAGTGTGCGTCGGTAGTGTTATGGACATGCCCGAGGCGTGGATCGGCTTCAACTCTCGTGATCGGCAGCGATACTGGTGGCGGACCGGCATCCTGACGCTGGCGCTCGCTGGTGTGATGGTGGCGATGAGCTTGACCACGCATGAACCGGGCAAATGGTGGTGGGTCGGTGGCGTAGGGGCCTTCTCCGTAGTCGTGCTCTTGAGCACGATCAACTCGATCTATGGCCAGGTCCTCCTGACCACGACGGGGTTGGAATTCCGCACCTTCGTCAGCAGGCGGGTGGTTCCCTGGAGCGAGGTCGCGCGCATCGAGGAGCGGCAGCGGGTGTCACGGAGCGGAACCTGGTCGGACCTTCGTGTCATCAGGGCCCATGGGCGCTCGCTCACGATTCCGGGGACCCTCACCAATCGCTTGATGGATCCGGAGCTTGAGCGGAAGCAGGCCGTCATCCAAGAGCGCTGGTCCCTCGCAATCGGTGGCTGAGGGATCTCATGCTGCGAGAGCCTCGGTTGCGATGGGGAAGGCGACGGCCTCCTCGAAAAGCTGTCCGTGCTGAAGGCAGTGGTAGAGCTGGCCAAGCATGCGGTTGAAGAGGTTCCTCTGTGCGGCAGCATGCCAGTCTCCGTGGCCGTCGCGGCGCCTGCGGTAGTGGGCTTTGGCGCCCGGTGAGGCGGTGATGGCGGAAAAGGCCCAGAGGTAGCCGGCGTGGTTGAGACGGTCGTTTTTCACCCATCGGCGAGTGATGCTCGACTTCTTGCCGGAGGCCCGGGTGATGGGTGAGGCGCCGGCATACGCCTTCAGGCCGCGGGCGTCGGCGAACCTGGTGCGGTCGTCTCCGATCTCGGCGAACAGCCGGGCACCAAGCTGTATGCCGAGTCCGGGGAAGCTGAGGATGATCTCAGCGTGCGGGTGCTGAGGGAAAGTCTCCTCCACCGCCTTGGCCAGATTGTCGGCGGCGGTGCAGGCGGCCTCCAGCTGGACCACGAGCGCAAGCATCTGTGTGCCGAGTGCGTCCTCCACTAGGGAAGGCTGGTGCGCCCAGTCGGCGCGGAAGATCTCCCGGAGCCGGTCGGCCTCGGCCTCGATGCCCCGTTGTCGGCCGGCGCGCTTGAGCGCGGCCTGCAACTGCGTGCGCGTTAGCCGCGAGGCCCGCGTTGGTGTCGGAGCCGCCTTGAGGAGTTCGTGCGCCTCCCGGCGGCATAGACCGTTCTTCCAGGACTCGAAGGCCGCCAGCGCGGACGGGTAGTACTCCCGTAGCAGCGACCGGAGCTGGTTGGAGATCTGCTGCCGGTTCCACGTCGCGTCCTGCTGAGCCCTGGCAAGGACCGCAACGGCACGGGCCAAGTCGCTGTCCTGAGACAGCGGCCGATGGGCATGCATGTCGGTGCGCAGGATGTTGGCCAGGACGAGGGCGTCTCCGGGATCGGACTTCTTGCGGGAGACGGAGTGCCGATCGCGGTAGCGTGCAGCGGCCATCGGGTTGATCGCGAACACCTGCCTCTTACCTGTCCGCAGCACGGCGACGACCAGTCCTCGGGAGGTCTCGATCGCGACTGGGATCGGGTTCTCCTCGGTGTCGCCGTATTCGGCAAGGAGGTCCAGCAGGATCTTGTAGCCGGCCGTGTCGTCGGTGATGTGCCGCTTGGCCAGTATCTGGCCACTGTCGTCGACCAGGGCGACGTCGTGCGTGCGTTCCGCCCAGTCGATGCCGCAATAGATCAATTCTTTCCCCTCCAGCTTGCTGTTCGTGCTGGTCACGAGCTCATACGGGCCACGCAGCGACCTAATCCCAGGACTCAGCACTGTGGCCGGTCCGCCACCTCAGTAGCCGTTCGTGGCACCAGCTCGTCCCACGGGCCCCGGTCTTTGCGGGAGCTCGAATGGCTCGGGCATTGCAAGGGGTCACCGTGTGGCGGGCTCGCACCACCAACACCAACGAGTGGTCAGAACTGCAGTGTTGACGGACTCGAAGGCGCCGGACGATGCCGCTCTCTACCAAGGTCTCGGGGACCTGTAGGCAACGAGGCATACGTCCGGCGCTCGCGCAACTGCCACCACGTACCAGGACCGCGTGCCGCTCTATACGGAGGTCTCAGCAGACCCGGTTCGCCGCAGGCATCGCAGCCCCCTACTCGAACATCCCGAGAAGCTTCCGCTCCATCGGAACGCCCTTAACTACGGATTGGGTTCGCCGGATGGCCGACCCGCCCCCTCCTGTCCCGAGTGCAGCCAGCCCCCTGAAGTCGGGCGGTCTCGTGCTCTCCGGGCGGGACAACGACGGCCGCCGGACCTGCCGGTCGCTGTGGCGGTACGCCGATCGGCCTTGACTCGGGCGTTGAGACTCGACCGGCCGCACCGGCAACCTCCTCATAGGCTTGCGCAGTCGTTGTCTTCAACTGTTCCATGCCCCCATGACGCAGCGATCTTTCGTGGACGGGTTCAAGCACCGCTTCAGCCCGCATCCCGCTCAAATACCACGAACAACTTGGCAGAAACTCAATAGAGCCAAAACGGACTCCGGTTGGCCACTGCTCGTACTCAATTTTTCCATCTCCGCCCTTTTTGCTGCGACTTTCATAGACTCGGCAATCTCTGCCCATGTACTCCCGGCCCTCTATTGGTGGTTGAGCGTCGGCTGCCTCCTTAGCCTTCTGCGGACTGGACACGTAATGGTGTGTGTCGTCAGAGGTCAGGCGGGGCAGCTCGCACCAGAAGCACCCGGGGCTTCGCCGGGCAGCGGCAGGTATCAGGGCAGGCATACCTAAAGGTCCACACATGGCCAGGAGCGCCGCACATTGGTGAAGCCCGCAGTCGACCGGCTGTAGCCGCTCACGGCCGTCTGACCAGGCAAGCAGGCGTCGCAAGAAATGAACCAGTCCAGCGCTCTGCTGCCGTACGCCCTCAGAGCGAGCACTCTCGTCGCCCTGCCGGAGGGTGCGCCCCACGCAGGCACCGGAGTCGTGAACCGCACGGCCGCGATCGGGGTCACCGTCAGCCACGCCGTGGAGCAACCGGAGCCACGGCAGGCGACCGCCGAGGAGGCATCTCTACTCGGCATCCAGAAGGCCGCGCTCGTCACGCACATCCGGCGGACGTACAACAGCGACGACGGACGGCCGTGGAGACGGCGGACATCGTCGTGCCCGCCGCTCACAGCGAGATCGTCTACGAGATCCCGATCAGCCGTCAGCCAATGTCAGAGGCCGACATCTGACATCCACGGCTGACATCAACGAGGCCGGACGGCGGCACACACCAGCACCCCCGCACGACCGTCGAACCAGCCGCCGACGGCCCCAGGGGCAGGTGTGGATCGAACTCCTAAAGCGGGTGTCAGCCACATGCCGACCTGGACGATGCGAGCGCTGCATCAGGCATGGGAGTGGTAGCGGGCATCAAGGGTGGGCCATGCGCGGTCCATGAAAGGTGGCCGGTCGATGCGGTCGAAGCAGCGCACGAGGAAGTCGCAGAAGGTGCCCGCGGTCTCGAACCAACTGTTGCACTCGCTGCTGACGACGATGCGCCACTCATCAGGGTTCGGTTCGATTGCGAGGAAGTAGTACTCGCTGCCGTGCTCGTCCGAACCCCAGGAGATGAGGCCGCCAGGATCGGGGTGGAAGGGGTACGGATACAGGTCCGGGGCACTGAGTCGCGCCCGGCGCCAGTCCTCCAGCGACCACAACCGGTCCAACTCGGTGGCGTCGGCTTCCAGAGGCCGGCTCAGCGATAGGTAACCGTCGATGCTCCCCGGCCCGTACAGATCCAGGAACGCCTTGTAATCCGAAGGCAGCCCGACACCGAGATACTGCTCGGACGCCGTCCACAGACGCGGCTTGGCCCAGCCCCAGGTCACCGGTTCGCCTAGCAGCGCCCTGAGACGATCGAGCGACGACATAGCTCCCCATCCTCCCCGCGGAACCTACCGACGCCACATCGTGCACCATGAGGGCCAATGAGCGCCTTCGCCTGATCTCCTCCAAGGCACGCGCCGGTGTTGCTGTACAGCAGCGGAGTACAACAACCACCACGACCGTTGGCAACCGCCAACGGCCGCCAAAGGCCAACTGACCAGCCGACCGGACCTCAGTCCCCCCCAGCCGGCCGAGAGTTCGGGACGAAGAGGTCGTGCCAGACGCGTGCCAGATCGTGCGGGGAACCACGGGGAACAAGAGGGAACCAAGACGACGGCCACCAAGAGCCGACACCGTTTCGCTGCAGGTCAGACTCGCAGCGAGCCCTAGATCACCTCAGCTTCCCAAGCTGAGCTCGCAGCACTGCTGCCACCGCTCAGGGCCTCAACCGCTGGCAGCTGGTCAAGCTAGGCACCGGGCCATCCGATGGTCACATCGATGGCGTGGGCGTCCCAACCCGGGTTATCCACCGCCACACGGACGTTCCACGCTCCTCGGTCCCCGACCAGGCGCACGAATCGGGTGAGTCCTTCAACATCGCCCACGGCCAGGCGACCGTCCGACAGGAGGAGTTGGCCGTCAAACACAGTCGCAAACGTCGGATTAGCACCTGAGGGGCCGTTGGCCTCCCGGAAGACCCGCACTCGGATGAGATCCGTCTGAGGGCGCACGCGGACTGCAACATGGGTGTCGCAACTCGCGACGTCCGCGTCTCCCAGATCGAGGGAGACCGGAACCCAGTCCGTCGCGCCCAGGTGCGACGCGACAGCCGGGCCGCGACCATGCCCGCCACCCGCCTGAGCAGCCGAATCGGCCCACTGGATGAACCAACGGGCCGTCACGAAACATCGAGGCCAGTGGCCCATGATTCCCCGGCGCCGAACAGAAGTAGTTGATACAGCCATCGATCTGCTGCATACCAACTGTTCAGTTTGGCAAGAGTCTGGCGCAGGTCCATACCTGCTGGGTAGCGTGCGCGCACCCCCCCGCTTCCCTTCGGTCCCGTATGGGTCCATGAGTCGCATGAGGAGAAACGGGATGCCAGATCCGTTCCCTTATCCCGAATACCAGCCGCACCGGTCAGGAGCGCCGTACCGCCCCGCGCCTCGTTTCTCCTCTTCCGATGTCATCTACGCGTGGCAGCAGCAGGAGTCCGACAGCGGGACGACGTCGCCTCACACGGGACTCGGTCACCACAGCGACCTACGTGTGTTGCGCCGCGCCTACCGCACCCAGCGGCGCGTGGCGACGTTCACGGCGCTCGGATACTTCACGCTCTTTCTTGTGCTGTCCGCGTTCGCACCGTCGTTGATGACGGGCATTGTCTCAGGCGGCCTGTCCACGGGGCTGCTTCTCGGACTGCTCCAGGTACCCGTCACCTGTCTGGCGGTCGGGCTGTACGAGCACGCCGCGCGTCGCAGGGTCGACCCGATTGCGGACCGCATTCGCAAGCAGGCCGACCTGGACGTGAAGCGGGGGGTGGCATGGTGAGCGGTTTCAGCAGTTCCACGCAAGCGATGTCTCTGGTGGCATTCACGACGGTCGCTACGATCATCCTGCTGCTGTGCGTGATGACAGGACCTGATGGTGACGACCTCGACGAGTTCTACACCGGGTACGGGTCGCTGTCGCCGATGCGCAACGGCCTTGCCATCGCCGGGGATTACATCTCCGCGGCGACGGTCCTGTCCACAGGCGGGGTGATCGCGCTCGACGGGTACGACGGCGTCGTCCTGGCGTTGAGCATAGCCCTCTCCCTCATGCTGCTGATGTTCCTGCTGGCCGAACCGTTGCGCAACGCGGGCCGGTTCACCATGGGCGACGTGCTTGCACGGCGGATGCCCGGCCGCAAGGTACGCATCGCCGCGTGTGTGGCGACGATCGCGGCCCTGCTGCCGATGATGCTCATCCAGCTCGCCGGCACCGGTGATCTGCTGGCGTTCATCCTTGGCTTTTCCAGTGACTCGCTGAAGACTGGATGCATCGTCGGGATCGGCGCACTGATGATCAGTTACGCGGCGATCGGCGGGATGAAGGGCACAGCCCTCATCCAGGTCTTGAAGATTGTGATGCTGTTCGGCTCCGGCGCGGTCGTGGCCGCGCTGATTCTGCGGCAGTTCGACTGGGACCTGGGCAAGCTGTTCTCCGCCGCGGCAGCGCACAGCGGCGTGGGGTCGGCCTTCCTGCACTCCGGTCTCCAGTTCGCCGGTGGCCCCAGCCCCCGGCTCGACATGATCAGCTCGGAGCTCATCGTGATCCTCGGCGGCGCCTGCCTGCCGCACGTCACCATGCGCATGTACACCGCGACCAGTGCCCGTCAGGTGCGCCGGTCGATGTCCTGGGCTGTGTCGTGCGTCGCACTCTTCATGCTGATCTGCACGGTCGTCAGCATCGGGGCAACGGCACTGATCGGGCGCACGACGATCGCCGGCGCCGACCCGACGGGCAGGACCGCGTATCTGCTGGGCTCACGGGCCGCGTTCGGAACGGACGTTTCGACGTCCGAAACGTTCCTGTTCACCATGGTCACAACGGCGCTTTTCCTCACCCTGCTCGCATCGGTCGCCAGCATGATCCTGGCCTGTGCCAACACCCTCGCGCACGACCTGCTCGCACACCGTGGGACGACTCCCGGCCGTGAGATGACCATCGCCCGGGTCTCCGCCCTGGCGGTGGGCGCCCCCACCATCCTGCTGGCCGCCCTCGTCCAGCACCGCAATCTGCAGCCGCTGGCTCTGCTGTCGGCCTCCATCGGTGCATCCGCACTCGCACCGGCACTGGTCTACAGCCTCTTCTGGCGCCGCTACACCCGCACGGGTCTGCTGTGGACCCTGATCGGCGGCACACTCGCCACCCTCGTCCTCATGACCGGCACCAACCTCGTCTCCGGTTCCCCCTCCTCCGCCTTCCCGCACTCCGACTTCAACTGGTTCCCGTTCACCACCACTGGCCTTGTCTCCATACCCCTGGGCTTCGCTCTCGGCTGGACAGGGACAAAGATCTCCGGGCGGCAAAAGGCGGAGGAACAGCGCCAGCAGTACGAGGCGGTCGAAGCATGGATTCTGGCGGGGGCGGCGAGACGAGGAAGCTGAATTGCGCCGAAAGCACCGCCCGGAAGAAGGCGCTCAACGAGTTCGACCTGCGCTCGCTGAAAGCCGCTCGGTCGCGCCTTGCCGCCGCTCCGCGCCCCTTCGTCGCCGAGTGCCGCGCCCTCCTCCATACGGGCCGACAACTGCTCGTATTGCGGACTGAGTTCGAGTTCCACCGGGGCCGCTTTCGCAGCCGCGACACGGGCTCTTTCCAGGGTGCGCTTGGTTTCAGCGCGGACACGGTCGGCCTCCTGGCGCTCCTGCTGCAGCATCGCCGGGGCCGGTGGCTCGCGCAGGAGGTCCTAGGCGGGAAGGTCATCGCCGTCCGTGCCTGTCGGGCATGCTTTGGGGAGTGTGACTGATAGGCCGATGCTCTTCATCGCGGCTTGGAAGGGGACTCCGGGTGGTGTGGCCGCTGACCAGATCACAGAGGTGCAGGTGCTGGTGTCGCAGTTTCCGCCGAATGTGAAAAAGTCGCCGCTCTCCACGGACTTGCAGCGGCACACAGCATGTCTCGGGTTGCGCGGGTCGATTTCGCATTCCACGTCCAGACAGTTTGCCCATTGCGCTCGGGGGGTGCAGGTCATGGTGCGGGTATGGTGGTTGGTGTTTTGTGTCGAGAACGTCGATACCAATCTTTTGCCGACCGGTGCGCGTTTTGCACACGAGGTATAGCCGTAGGAGTAGCCGTATTCCACCACGCAGCGGCAGATGACGACGTTCGGGTCGCTCGGCGAGGGTTTGCAGGCGGCTTTGGTACACAGCGCGTAGCGCTGTTTGCAGAGCCATCCCCCAGCGAACTTCACTCGCTTTGGGCGCCAGTTCGCCCCGGTGGCGCCGTGGGCCGTCGCGCGGGTGGAGATGACGGCGGGCACCATCATGGCCGAGGCGAACAACAGCACGCGTCGTGCGATCGTTGATCTACCGCGCGGTTCGAGTGCCCTGGTCACCAGGTCGGCGATCTCTGCTGACCCGGCTGCCGGCGCGGCGGCGAGGATCCGGTCGGTGTCGATCAGCATCGCGCTGGGTGTGGCGGTCAGACCGTAAGTGGTGAGCAGCATTCGGTCTTCGTCCACCAGTAGGTTCCGCAGCCCGTGCTCACGTGAGAAGGCAACGCTGTCCGCGGGGGTACCGCCGTTCACGATTGCGATGGTCAGCCGTTCTGCATGGGCCTGTTGCCACCGGGCCACCTGTGGCAGCAGTGCGTCGCACGCGCTGCACGCGTGATCAGTGAAGAGAAGCAGGAGTGGCTGACGTGCGGCGGCAAGCAGTTTGTCCAGAGTCCATACTTGTCCCGTTGCGTCAGACAGTGAAAAGCCCGGTGTGACCATGCCCGGTCGTACTTTCCTGGATCGCTTGAGTCCCAGCACCACCCAACACGTCGCCGCGATGGTCCCTAGGCCCGCGAAGAACCATGGGGTGCGCCCGTCGGTTGCGACGAATCCCGCCATAGCTGCGAGAAGCCCGTTGCGCGCGAGCGTGGCCCACCCGACCGGCGTGGCGCGTAGCCCTCCGAAGCAGTGGCAATCCGGGGTCCGGCCGCGTGCGATGCTCACCACGATGGCCAGACAGAACGTCAGCAACAGTCCGAGCGCTCCCAGCGCACCGATTCTTGCCCATGGGTTGACGATAAGGGCCAGGGCTGTGACGAACTCGTAGGAGATGAGAAAGTATCCGAGCGGAATCCCCGTTCGAGCCGGCAGGCCGAAGCTTGCGATTGCGCGAGGGAGTCCCTCGCGGTCCATGAGTTTGGCGATCCCCGCGACCCCGAAGACCGCAGCCAACACCAGCCGTGCTGCCAGGACCATGCCTGCTCACTCCCATCGTTCTGGACGCCCTCCGGACGGAGCGCAGGCATCACGCACACATACCACGGCGCCCGAACGACTCGTACCTCCATGCGAGGCCGCGAACAACAGTCCACAGGCCGGATTCATCCAGACGGCCGTGAGCCCGGTGGCTGATCGACATCAATGGCGTCCATTGAAGGTCCTCGGCAGGTTCCGAAGTCTCCCCATGACGTTGGACGCTTGTTCGTTGTGCGGCGAGGGCGTGGTGTCGCTGTCGGGTCTCAGCTGGTGTGAGGTAGCCGAAGACTGGAGTGCCCCCCGAGATTCCGACCTGGACGCGGGATGTTTCGTCATCCAGAGGAAGTGATCCGAGGAAGTGATCCAAGGTGGCAAAACGGGGGAATTTCCCGGACGAGTTCAGATCGCAGCTTCCCAAGCTGAGGGCTCCCGCCACTGCCTCACTGGTGGGATGCCGGCCGACGGGGAAGGTGCGTAAGCACCCGTGTGTCACACCCCGGCTCGCGGACCGGTCGTTGCACCTGCACGCCTGGTTCCACGAGATCGAGACCGGCACCACCCTCCACCACCGACCGCGCGCCGCCTCCTTCCTGCCCCTGTGAACAGCCCCACCCACCCCGACGTATACGACAAGGTGAACGCCCGTGACCTCCACCGGCCGGCTCGTCTACGACGAACGCCTGACCGCCCCGAGAACCTGGTGGATCATCGCCGTGCTCTTCGGCGTCTCCCTGGCCCTGATCTTCCTCCCCTACGGCGGCATCGCCGCACTCATCGCCCTGACCATCGGCACCTGTCTGGCCGGGATGTACGTCAGTTCACAGGGGCCGACGCGGTTCCGGGTCACCGCCGACACGCTGTTCGTGGCCGACGCCCGCATTCCGCTGTCGGCACTCTGTCAGCCGGAGTCCCTCCATGGCGAAGAAGCCCGCGCCTGGCGGACGTACAAGGCCGATCCGCGGGCCTTCATGGTGGCGCGCAGCTTCGTACCCGGCGCGATACGCGTCGAGGTCCTCGACCCCGACGACCCCACGCCCTACCTCTGCCTCTCCACCCGCAGGCCCGAGCTGCCGGCCGAGGCGTTCGGCGCGCGGTCCTGGCCGCGCAGGTCCGGGCAGTGACGAGGACTCCTGCGACGGTGTCGCCCGCTCCGTCCGGCCGGTAGGACATGATGGCGGCCGTGCCACCTGATCACGTGACCGGGCACGAGAGACATGCCCGAGCAGGCCGGGCCAGCCACGCGGGTGCGTGCGCGCGGGCCGGCCTGTTCGCCGTGCTCGGCACCGTACTCGCGACCTTCGGGCACCACACGGTCGCCGAAGGCACCGTGCCCTGGCGGCTGGTGGCCCTGTTGGTCGTGGCGCAGTTCGCGGCGGTCTGGCCGCTCGCCCGGCGCCGCTACGCGCTGGTCGCGACTCTCACCTTCACCCTGGCGATGCAGGGGGTACTGCACCTCGCGCTGTCCGCCATGGACGGCGCCACCTCGACGGCGATGCCGCAGCACGCGATGCACGCCGGGCACATGGCCTCCGCCTCCGGGGACGGTCACTCCTGGCATCACGCCGGAGCGGCGATGACGGCCGTGCACACGCTCGCCGCGCTGGCGGTGGCGTGGCTGCTGCACCGGGCGGACGTACGGATGACCGCGGCGCTCGGCACGCTGCGCACGCTGACCAGGGCGGCCGCGGCGGCCCTGGCCCAGGTACTGCCGCGAGCGATCACCGATCCGGAGAGGGTGATGCTCCGGCTGCCGACTCGGCGGGCCGGCCCCTTCTTCGCGGTGGCGGCCCAGGCATGGGAAGAAGTACTGGAGCACGCGGTGGTGCGCAGGGGACCACCGCAGCGGGAGAACCCTTCGGTCCTTCACCGGTCCCGGCAGCCACGGGGCCGGATTCTCCCGTATCAGCAAGGAGTCTCCCTGTGTTCATGTCCACCCGCCCCCTGGCACGTGCCGGCCGGCGTTTCGTACTGGCCGGCGCTGTCGCGCTGACGGCCACGCTCGCCCTGGCCGCACCGGCCGCCGCCCACGCGGAGGTCGAAGCCGACCGCCCACAGGCCCTGGCGGAGAACGTCACCCTGAGCTTCGTCTCCGAGGCCGAGTCCGCCTCCGCGGGCTTCACCGCGATGCGGGTCGTGCTTCCCGAGGGCATCGCCCCTGCCGACGTCACCCTCGACGAGGCCCCCAAGGGCTGGCAGCTGACGGCGGCCAAAGACGGTTACACGGTCGGCGGCCCTGCGCTGAAGGCCGGGGTCGACGCCGAGTACAAGATCAAGGTCCGGCAGCTGCCGGACGCAAAGGAGCTGGTGTTCAAGACCGTCGAGACCTACAGCGACGGGAAGGTCTCCCGCTGGATCGAACTCCCCACGGGTGGCGAGGAACCCGAGCAGCCCGCCCCGGTCCTCGCACTGAAGGCGGCGGCCCCGGGCGCCAGGCCGGTCAACCCCAGCGCCAGCGCCGACTCCAGCTCCAGCTCCAGCCCGACGGCAGCGCAGTCGGAGAGCGCGGCCTCCTCCCCCTCCGCCGCCGCGACGGAGTCCGACGCCTCGGCGGCTGCCAGTGACACGGCGGCTGATGAGGGCGACGGCATGTCCTCCGGTGCCCTGGCCGGCGTGATCGTCGTCGTCCTGCTCGTGCTCGGCGGCGGGGCCTGGTGGCTGGTCAAGCGGCGGACTGCCTCGTCCCAGAGCTGACGTCCACCGCCGTCGCCCTGGGGTGCGACTGCCCCGGGGCGACGGTCGGCCGCTGCTGTGAACGTTCCGGTGCGGATCTCACTGGACTGGGACAAGAACGCCATCGACGACGAAGCCCTGTACACCGTCAGCTCCTACGAACCCACCCCGGACCAGCGCTGCTCCGGGCACCCGACGGCACCGGTCCGCAGGCTTCACCGGCCGGACCACGTCACGAGACAGGTCGGCGTGGCCGCCTGCGAGACGGGGTTCAACGAGCACCGGGACATGTCGGCGGAGACGACACGCCAGGACACCGTGTAGGTGCCCTGGGCCGGCTTGCCGCCCAGCATCACCCGTGCCGTGTTCGCCTTGCCGTCGGCGTGCGCGACCGCGCCCCGGTCGACGCGCTGGTTCTTCGGGGACAGCACCCGCAGGGAGCCGTCGGAGAGACTGACGGATTCGGTGAAGGCCAGCGTGATCTGCTTCGGGGCCGTCTCGAGGACGGCGGTGTCGGTCGGGTCGGACCCGGTGAGATGGGCGTGGGCGGAGGCGGTGCCGGACGCTACGACGTGCTCGGGGCCGCGGTGGGGCCGTAGCCCCTCAACTGCCGGATGGTTCCCCCGAGTCTGGAGCGGAACCCCTCGAGCAGTTCGGGCTGGGCACTGACGATCCAGCGGGTGCCGACGAGGTACGTGCCCCCGTATCCACTGGCGCTGTCCAGCCAGAGCTCCTTGTACCGATCCTCGGGGAAGGTGGTGATGAGGTAGTCGACCTTCTTCGTGTGGCATACGCCCTGGCGCAGTTCCTCCGCGTTGATGCGGATCTTGGGCTTGCAGCCGGTCAGGCCGGCAATCACCTCGACCTTCGCGGGTGCCACGACCCCGGCCGCGGGAGCGGCCGTCACGGACGCCTTCGCCTGCTTGCGCTCCGCAGCGGCGTCGTCCTCACCTCCGCTGCACGCCGTGGCCAGTGGGAGCAGGGTCAGGCCACCGACCAGCGCGGCGCCGCGCACCAGGCGGGAAGTGGTCAGAGTGCGTCCGGTACGTCCGCCACGTCCGCGTGGCTGCTGCTGAAGCACGTGCCTCTCCGTCTCCGCGTATCCGCGTTGAGCTGCCCGCAGCGGCGGACAGGCGTACGACAAGGGGTACGGGTGAACGCCAAGGGCTGTTCACCCCGTAGGTCACCGCCAGCCCGTGGGGCGGTCGGGACAACCGCCCCACGTCGGCCGGGCCCTGGCAGGAGCGGTCGGTGACGTGCGAGTCGAGGACCGCCGGGGTCGTGTCGGTCGGCTCGGCGGTGGTGACGTTGCCGGTGGCGTAGCCGCTCTTCTGCGCCGGCTCCAGGATCGTCCGTACGGCGTTGTCGGTACCCGGCGTCTTGGAGATCCGCCCGTTGACGGTCTTGACGCCGGTCGCGCAGCCGGTGCCGCTCGCCGCCGAGTCGGTCACGCAGTCCGGGGTGCCGTCCGCGTGCACCGCGTACGTCGTGTACGCACCCGTCAGCGGGAACTTGTCCATAGCCTGGGGGCCCTGCCCGACCCTGCCGGCCGTAGCCGTCCAGGGCCGGTGGCCCCCCGCCCGGTCTCGAGGACTGCGGTTGTTCAGGGCCGGTAGACCATCCCCGGCTGGAGCTTGGCAGGGGCGAGCAGCTGCGACACCGTGACGATGGTGTAGCCGCGCTGCTTGAGCGCCTTGATGATTCCCGGGACGGCGGGCACGGTCCCTTTGTGCAGGTCGTGCAGCAGGATGATGCCGTCGCGGTGAGTCTGGTCGAGCACCCGCTTGGTGATCAGGGCCGAGTCGGTCGTCTCGTAGTCCTTGGCCGTGACGCTCCACAACACCTGCGCCAGCCCCAGGTCCTGGCAGATCTTGGCCACCTTGCGGTTGGTGCGGCCCTCCGGCGGGCGCATCAGGATGGGCTTGGTACCGGTGACCTTCTCGATGGCGTCCTGCGTCCGGGTCAGCTCCCGACGGGCGTCGGCCTCGCTGATATCCGTCAGAACCTCGTGGTACCACGTGTGATTGCCGATTTCGTGCCCCTCGTCCGAGATACGACGCAGGATCTTGGGGTACTTCTCGATGTGGCCCTTGCCCTGCACGAAGAACGTCGCGTGCAAATCATCCTGTTTCAGGATGTCCAGCAGCTTGGGGGTCGTCAGGCTGGGGCCGCCGTCGAAGGTGAGGGCCACGCACTTCGCCTTGCGGCAGTCGACGTTCCCGGCCACCGTTCCCGATGCCTTGTCGCGGGCGGCGCGCGGTGAGGTGTGATCGTAGGTCGTGACCGTCAGAGCCACGATCAGCGCGACGGCCGCGGCGGCGGCCACTGCTGTGACGACAGCGATGACCAGGCGAGGCCGTCGTATTCGTATGTTGAAGGGCATGCGAGACATTTCTCCGAGTCGGATTGTTGCTGCGGCACGTATGGATGGGGATGGCCTTCACGGCGATCGGGTTGCTCTCGGCCCGTGTGTCGCCGGAGAGGGGCACCCGGTTGAACGGCGGGAAGTTCTTGTCTCGCGTTATCGCGTACGGGCGAGAGCCGGCTTCGCCGCGAGGTCTCGCAGGCGCACGTCGAGCGTCAGGCGATGCCTCAGGAAGCGTCCGAGTCGGCGCTCCACCCATGTGTGGATGAGCGCGGCCAGACCCAGCATGCAGATGACGGACACCGCCATCGAAGGCAACGGTCCCAGCCCCGGAACTGCCTGGATCAAGCCCTTGGCCAAGGGAATTCCGATGCTTTGGTGGACGAGGTAGAAGGGGTAGGTGAGCCCGCCTGCGGTGACCAGCCAACGCCATTGCAGTCCCGCCAGCCGTCCGACACCTGCGAGTGCCAGCAGCCCGAGACAGACGGTGATGACGGCCGCGCACACGGCCCAGGAGGGCCGGCCCTCGCCGGGGGACGTGGTGGCATGGTCGGCCACCCGGAATTCGAGCACGGTGAGTTCGTAGCACCAGGCGAAGCCCAGCAGGAGCCACAGCAGGAGGTTCTGTCCGAACCTGTGCATGAGGTAGAGAACGATTCCGGCGACGAAGAGACCGGTGTACCGGGTCAGCACGAATTCGTTGAGCGGTGGCGAGTGAAGTTCAAGGGCGATGACACCGGCCAGGAGCCAGGCTCCGCAGAAAGCCACCATCCGCCGATAGGACAGTCCGGAGATGAGCAGTACGGCCATCAGCAGGTAGAAGCGAGCCTCCACCCAGAGTGTCCAGCTGACTCCGCTGACCAGGTTGAGTCCCAGTGGCCCCGGAACCATCGTCAGGTTTCCCAGGACCGTACGAGGGTCGATGTGCGCGGCGGCAGGCCAGTGGCCCATCCGTGCGACCAGGACGACCAGGACGACCAGGAGCACCGCGCACCAGTACGCAGGGAAGAGCCGTGATATCCGGGAGACGGCGAACTGTGCGGGAGTCCGCCCCCAGCAGCTCATGCAGATGACGAATCCGCTGATGATGAAGAAGAACTCCACGCCGAGCCAGCCGTAGCGGCTGATCTCGTGCAGGAACGGCGCGAAATCCCTGATCTCGGTCTTTCCCCAGAAGTGCGGGGTGGGTGTCCCCAGAAAGTGATAGGCGGCCACCATCACCGCTGCTACCAGGCGGAGCCCGTCTATCGCGGCCAGTCGCGCCTGCCCGCTCTGCGGTCCACGCGAGTCGACGGACCCGCTCGGCTCACCGTGTCCCGGGATCGGACGTCGCGTACGACGAGGACGTGTCCACATTTCGGCAGGCAACTCATTGGCGTCGGCGGGCATGGCGAAGTGACCTCCGTGCTGAGGGGATCGCTGAGAAGGGCCCCTGACGGGCGAAAGACCGTGCGGTGGCGTGCCGCCGTCAGACGCGGCGGCGCAGGAGCAGCATGGTGGCGGCCGTGAACAGGAGGGCGAGGCCGCCGAGGACGGCGGTGTCGGTCCACTGGAAGGTCCAGTAGTCACCGGCCGGGTTGGCCTCGTAGAAGCGGGCCACGTATCCGTGCTGGGCCATGCACTCCCTGAGGTCGGCGCCCGAGGGGAAGGGGCACTTCAACACGTCGTCGTGACGGCCGGAGGCGGTGATCAGGCCGTAGTGGCCGGTCGACCACTTGTCCCCCATGGGCGCCTTGGGGACGATGCCGGCGCTCACGTACGTATGCGGCGACACCAGCAGGCGCGTCCTGTGCGTCCACTCCAGCACAAGGGTCATCACCCCGGTCACCAGGAGGGCCAGGCCCATCGCGGCCAGGACCCGGCGGGCCAGCAGACCCAGCAGCGTGCCGGCCGCGAGCCCGAAGAGGGCGGCTGCGACGACGCGCGGGCCCGAGCCGCTCAGGGCTGTGCTGTCGTACCAGAACAGGCCGTAGCTGCGGTCGGCGGCGGGCCGCCACCACCAGGTGAACACGCCCGCCAGCAGGCCGGAGAGGACCACCGTGGTCGCCGCGGCGAGGGCGAACCGGGAGGCGAACCACTGGCCGCGGCTTATGCCCTGGGCGAGGACCATGCGGTGCGTGCCCAGTTCCCGGTCGCGGCCCAGCAGCGGGGCGCCCCAGAAGACCCCGATCAGGACGGGCAGGGCGAGGTTCACCATCCCCAGGTACTGCAGCGGGGCGATATCCAGTACCAGCGGCTGGCCGGTGTCGGTGCGCAAGCAGTACAACGGTCCGGTGCCGCAGTGGTCGAACAGTCCGCTGTGCAGGGCGTCCAGCATGTCGGAGCGGTAGTACGCGGCGATCGCCACGGCGGCGGCCAGGACGGCTGCGCCGATGCCGACCAGCACGCGCTGCTGACGCCACGCGAGCCAGAGGGCACCGCTCCGCAGCGAACCGACACGGACGTGACCGGTAAGGCGGGGAGCAGTACGGACGGGACCGGTGCGGAGGGGAGCCGTACGGAGGGGACCGGTGCGGAGGGAGCTCTTCATGCCGCCGCCTCCGTCCGCTCCGCGCCGGCCGGGCGCACCGTGTCCCCGGCGTGCAGGTAGCCGATCAGGATGTCCTCCAGGCTGGGCCGGTCCGCGTGCCAGTCGCCGACCAGTGGTCCTTGCTGCCGTACCAGGGCGGTCATCTGTCTGCCACCGGCCCGGCGGTGTACGACGGTGTGCCGTGCGGCCAGAGTGTCGGCCTGGTCGGCGTGCCCGGTCAGTACGGCGTGGCTGTCACGCAACGCCTCGGCGTCCTCGCTCAGCTCGACGCGGCCGTCCCTCAGCAGCAGTACCCAGTCGCAGGTCTGCTCCAGTTCGGGCAGGACGTGCGAGGACAGCACGATGCTCGTCCCGTGCTCGGCGGCCTCGGCCATCAGCGCGGCCATGATCTCACCGCGCGCCACGGGGTCGAGGTCGGCCATCGGCTCGTCGAGCAGCAGCAGGTCGGGCCGTTTGCCGAGCGCCAGGGCGAGCGCGACACGGGTGCGGTGTCCGGGGGACAGCTCGCCGACGCGGGCGGAGAGTGCGATACCGCCCTCGCGGACGGTCCCCTCGGCGACGGCCTGGTCCCACGAGGAGTTCAGTTTCTCGCCCATCAGCAGGGTGTCCGCCACGGTGAAGCGGGGGTAGAGCGGTTTGTCCTGGGTGAGCAGCGCGACCCGGGCGCGGGTCTCGGGCGTACCCGGTACGGCGGCGTCCAGTACCCGTATCTCCCCGGCGCGGGGCCGCAGCAGGCCGGCGGCCAGGTGCAGCAGGGTGCTCTTGCCGGCGCCGTTGCGTCCGACGAGGGCGGTGACACGGCCCCCGGGCACCGTGAACTCGCAGTCCCGCAGGGCCCAGCCGCCCCGCGCCCGGTACCGGAATCCGAGTCCCGTGGCGCACAGCGCGGCCGGCGCGTCAGGCCCGGTCATGCGTTCTCCTCTTTCCGTTCCCGGTCGCCCGGGGTGCGGCTGTGTTGCTCGTTGTCGTAGGCGTCCAGGGTGGCGGTGACCAGGGCGAGGATGTCGGCCCGTTCCAGTCCCGCCGCCCGTGCGCGTGCCGTCCAGTCGGTGAGTTCCGCGCGCAGCGGCGAGTCGTCCTCCGCGCCGGGACGGGCGAGCGACCGCGTCACGAAGGTCCCCAGCCCGCGGCGCAGTTCGACCAGGCCGGCCTGCTCCATGTCGCGGTAGGCCCGCAGCACGGTGTTGGGGTTGATGGCGGTCACCGCCACCACCTCCTTGGCCGTGGGCAGCTTGTCCCCGACCTTCAACGTGCCCATCCGGAGCGCCCGTTCGGTCTGCTCGACGATCTGCACGTAGGCCGGTACGCCGCTGCCCCGGTCGATCCGGTACTCGACCACGTCACCTTCCATGACCACAGTGTGCTCAGTACACTTCCACTAATGAATTAATACAAGCATGGTGGAGGCGTGGCAGCGATGTCAAACAGAGACACGACCCGAGCGGCTCTCGCCCGCCGGGCCCTTCGGGTGTGACGCGTACGGCGGACAGGGACCGGAGTCCAACACGGCCTCCAGCGCGCGACCGACCGCCATCGAGCTCGCGGCAGGCGCCCCACTCCACCTGGCGATACAAACAATTTTCCGTCCGCTGCCTGCGACCGCGGCGCCCAACCGTTCGCCGAACGGACAGACCATGCGTTCAGGGGGAACGATGCGAGCGACCACACGTCTCACCGCCGGGTTGGGAGTGCTGATGGTGGGCTTGGCCGCAACGGCCTGTGGCCACAAAACCGGAGAGGACGGGACCGCCCCTCCCGCGAGTGGCGTGGCGAGTCCGTCCGTTCCGTCCGTCACTTCATCCGCCGCTTCCTCCCAGGCGCCGGAACCCACCGGGTGCCGAACCGGTTCCTTGACGTGGACGCTGGTCCTGCTCCCCACGAAAAGCAGTGATCGGCGCGACGCCCTATTGACCGCCGCCAACCATGGGCCCCGGACATGCGTGTTCGCCGGTTACCCGGGTTTCAGCGTCCACAACGGGAAGGCGAACAGCATTGAGGGCGTCGGCCACGGACACCTCAAGCCAGTCATTCTGCAGAAGGGGGCAAGAGTAAAGGTCGACGTGCAATACACGCCCCGCGGTGCGAAAGGCGCCGGCGACTATTGCGTCAACGAGGGCGAAGCGCTGGTGTCGGCACCGCACAACCCCGACCGTGAGCGCACGAACGTCCCCGTCCTGGACACCCATCGTGCAGCGGCCCAGATCGATGCCTGTGGCGACTCCATCTCCTTGTCACCACCGCATTGACCACCACGATGCCGACGAGGTTCCACACGCTTGCGGGACGGTCCGTCCGGACCGTCCCGCACTCGGCCGGCGGCGGGGGTCCCTACCCGCCGCCCGCCGGCTGTGTCGCTGCTGCCATGGGTTCGCTGCCTCCCATGTCCAGCCGGAACGGCGGGTACTTGTCGGTCATGAGGTACGCGTAGACGAACACCCTCAGCGTCCAGCGCAGCAGGCCCATGAGGAGGTCGAACAGGCCACGCGGGTAGCTCCCGGTGAACATCAGGATCACCGCCGCGACCAGAGACAGCAGGCCCATGAGCCCGGAGCCGAGCGGACTGTAGTGTTCGAGGTGCCGGTACGCGCTCGAGCCGCCGCTCGTCAATACCGCGATCACCAGCAACTGCGGTATGACCAGCAGCCACTTGACCAGAACCAGGCCGCGGGACAGTCGCTTGGGATAGGTGACATCGACGCGGATCGGATAGTCGGGCACGTCTTTGAGGGTGAACGGCGGATACTTGTCGGTGCCGAGCACTGTGTAGGCGTAGTAATTGACTCGCGTGTTCCAGCGCAGGACGCCGACATTGAAATCGAAGAGCGGTCGGGGGTATCTGCCGGTGATGAGGATGCTGAAGAACGCGACGATGCTCAGCAGCAGGAACACGATCCACAGGACGAGAAGGACGATGTAGTGCGGGAAGGCGAGGATCCACTTCACCAGCCACTTCCATCGGGCCAGGCGGGGATCCAGGGTCGCTTCGACGCATAGGGGATGAGCGGAAGTGGGAAACATTACTGCCACATCCTTTCTTGTGCGAATAGGAGGAAATGCGGCCCGTAAATCGCATCCCCGGATTTTTTCGACGATGCGAGCGGGCCACTTGCTCTCTGTGAGCCGTGTCTCCATTAGGCCCCGGCAATAGAATTGCGTCATGCCCCTGGATTTCGTGTCAGGGGAACACGTGACTTGACGGATCGCGGCGGACCCGATAGGCGTGGCGGCGGCGTAGGACGTCGGCGGTCACCCGCCCGTATGCGCGCTTGACCAGGCCAATCACCGATGCCGAGCTGTCAAGCCACGAGGTTCCGTGGCATGACGTGAGGCTCTCCGGCCGGTTTTCCTGGATATGGAATTCCGCAGGATCGCGTGAGACTCAGGACCGTGCCACAGGAAATTCGGGGGATCGCCGGACAGGGGGTACGGCCCGGACTCATGGCCTCGCGCTGAGGGCCGGCCCGGCGAGGGACATGTCGCCGCTGAGCTGGGCCACCTGTGAAACGGTCACCTTCTCGAAGGTGATGGTGCGGGTGGGAACAGCGGGGTGGGCAAGCCACGGGGGCAGCGCGTCGGGGGTGACGGTGACGCTGCGGTCCGCCGGGAGCGGAGCGCCACCCAGTCCGACGAGCGTGCCGGACAGCTTCTGGGTGTACAGAGTCACCACGTCCTTGCCCTTGAGCGTGGATGTGGTCGCGGGCTTGGTCCGCAGACGCACCGCCGCGCGGCCACGGCCCGCCGTCAGGTCGAGGTCGCCGAAGTCCAGCGACCGTGCGGTGAACTTCAGCACCCGCTGGGACCCGGCCGCGGTCCGGACGGTGACCACGCCGCGGAAGGCGCTGCCGTGGAGTACGAGTCGGTCGGCGCGCAGAACCCAGGGGGCGTTCGCCGGACGGCCCGGCAGTCGGGCGGCCGGCGTACCGGCATCTGCTGGTGCCTTGGACGTGCGGATGCCGCCGGGGGCGAGCAACGCCTTCGAGACCGCCGGTGTGGCGAGATGCAGGACCAGGGGCAGGCCGGCGACGGCCAGCACGCAGGCGAGGGGCCACAGCAGCTGACCGGCCAGGCGGTTGTTCACCGCACGGCCCGGACGGCAGGGACCGGACTCCGGCCCGCTTGCCGCACAGCCGGTCAGCTCATCACTTGCCACCGTGGTCCTCACCGGCGGGGACGGTCGTTGACGCAGGGTTCGCTGCGGGCTGCGACTCGGCGGCGCCCGTCGGAGGGATCCAGGCACAGGCCAGGGAGCCGCCGATCAGGCCGGAAATCAGCCCGATGAGGAGGCCCCCGAAATTGGCGACGGGAAACGAGACGAGGGCGAGCAGAATGACCGCGATCCCTGCGAACACGCGCGCCTGCTGGTGGAACCAGAGGGAGATGGCCAGGGCCACGAGGAGAACTCCGATGATCAGCGACCCCGCGCCGGCCGAGGTCGACAGTGCCAGTGGGATGGCGCCGAACTTCAGGTGCGCGTACGGGAAGTAGACGATGGGCACGCCCGCCGCGAAGGTGAACAGGCCTGCCCAGAAGGGACGTTCGTGCCGCCAGGCCCTGAATCCTCGTCGGGCGGCGGTGGCGCTGATGGCGGCGACGCGCAAGTTCGGGCGCCTGCCGAATCGTTCGAAGAACACGTGGGCTTCCGTGGTGTTCGGCGGGCGGGAGTACGCGGCGAGTGGGCGTGAAGGGTGCGTGATTCGTGACGCCGGGTCAGAAGCACTCGTGGTGGCCCTGTCTGAGCCGCACATCGAGGTCCGGGACGTTGAACGTGGCAGCCGAGACTGCGACGGTGGTGAAGTGCACGTTGGTCAGGAAGGCCGAATCCGCCTGTTGAGCAATGCCGTTGGGATCGAAGAACCGGGAGTTCCTGTCCCCCCGGTTGATCGGGCCCTTGCTGACCGCTCCCGCCGCCACACCGATGTCGAGGTCGTCGAAGTTCGCCTGCGTGCTCGACAGGGATGTCGCGTCGAGGAACAAGTTCTTCGCCTCGACCCGCCTGCGGTCACCGCCGGTGATCCTCAGCGTGTACGGGCCCAGAACCGGGATGGAAACCACCACGGACTGGCACAGCCCGCTGATCTCCGCGCGGCTGGCCCCGGTGACCACGACCGGCACCAGGGTGCCCTTCCTGGTCACGTCCACCATGCTGTAGATGCTCAGACCACGGACGTCCAGGGTGTCCAGGGCCACCTGGAACTTCTGGCCGGAGATGAGGAACGACGCGGCCAGCGCTCCTTGGGCCATGCCGACGCCGAGGGCGGCGGCGGCCATGACACTCGGGGCGAGAACGGTGGCGAAGCGCTTCCAGGAGGTCCTGCCTGCGCGGTGCAGCATCCCGTCTCCTTCCGGTCATGACGTGGGCTCGCCGGTGCCAGACAGGGGTGCGACGCCCTCTCTCTAGTGGCGGATCCTAGGCTTCCGGGCACGTCAGCCGACGGCACGCCAGGTCGGCCGGATGGGTGAGTCTGTTTCCGTTGCGGCATACGGATGACACGCGACGCAGTGACGCCGTCGGTGTCTGCGATCCGCCGACCGTCGCCGAGTGGTCGCGCGTCGGACTGCTACGGCGGATGCCGTGCCGCTTCGACCCGGCGATGCGGGGTCGCCATCCCTCCTGCGGCGCGCACGGCCTGCTCGGCCGTGGCCCGTGCGTCCAGCGGGCCCGCGTCTTTGGGCAAGGACCGGCTGCCGCTGTCGTGCCCCGTCGCGGGGCCGGTCACGCCCGACGACGGCTTCCCGCAGGCGCCCATACTTCATGCCCGGGGAGCCCGCCATTCCTGGACTGCGCGCTCAGGGGCCGGATCACGGGCTTACGGAGCCCCCGGACAGCCCCCCTCGTACCGCTCCTGGGCACAGGGCCGGCGGGCTCAGGTGGACCCAGTCGGCATCGGCGTGCGCCGGCCCCGGTGATCACCCCGCTGATCGGGTGTCCGGCGTGGAGCCGTTTCAACCCCAGCCCGGCGACCCGAGCGATGCTCGACGTCCTCGGGGTCGGGCGGCCGTCCACGGTGTCCTGACCCGCAGCGGCGGGGAGCAGGCCCGCACGGGCGGCGAAAAGTTCCCGCAGCGGCCGAATCGACGAGGACGGCACGCTCGGCCACTACGACGCCGCCCGCGATCGGGGTGTCGTCAGTCGTCGGCGCGGACGAAGACGGGCTTGAGGTGCTTCTCGGTCAGTGCGTCGGGGAGTTGCTCCCAGTCGAGGACGTGGGAGACGACCCGGGCGGGGTCGACCCGGCCGGAGCGGGCGAGTTCGAGGGCGTCGGGGATGTGCGCGCGGACGTTGTCACGGGCGATGCGCAGGGTCACGCCCGTGAGGTACATGTCCAGGAGGGGCAGCTCACCGGGCCGGAAATGGTTGCCCGCGGACTCGCAGATGCCTTCCGGTGTCAGGGACTTGACGGCGAGGGCGAGCTGGTCGACGCGGCCGGTGGCCTCGACGGCGAGGTCGAAGCCATGCCGTACGGGCTCGGTCGCCGCGGCCGTACGGGCACCGAAGCTCTCGGCGATCCGGCGGTGTTCGGGGTCCGGGTCGACGTACAGGACGTCGGAGGCGCCGAGTGCGCGGGCGATGTCGCACACGTACAGACCGATGCTGCCGCGAGCGACGACCAGGACCCGGGACCCGGGCCTGTTCCTCAGGTGGGGTGCGACCAGGCGCCAGGACAGGGACCAGTTGTCACTGGCCGAGGCCATGGCGACCGGGTCGAGGCCCGCGGGCAGGGGTACGAGCATGGCGTCCGCGAAGGGCACGCGGACCAGGTCGGAGAAGAGACCGCCCCACCTGCCGCCGATCGGTGCACCGTACATGGCCGTGTGCGGTACGGCCGTGCAGTGCGCGGTCAGTCCGGAGCGGCAGTTGTCGCAGCTGCCGCAGTTGATGGACCAGGGGACGACCACCAGATCTCCGGGGGCTACGGCGGTCACGTCGTCGCCGGTCTCGACGACCCGGGCCACGCATTCGTGGCCCAGGGCGAACGGCGGGTCAAGAAAACCGTGTCCGGCCAGGATCGCCGAGTCCACGTCGCAGGAGGTGGCGGCCACCGGAGCGACGATGGCCTCCTGGTCGGACCGGAGCCCGGGGTCGGGCGCCTCGCGCCATTCGACGGTGTGGCGGGCGACGTAGGTCAGTTCACGCATCGGCGCGCTGCCCCCGGTGCTCCTGAGCCAGTGCCACCAGGTCGGCGTACCGGATGACCGAGCCGCCGGCGCCCCAGGTGCCGTCCGGCTGCTCGTGCACCAGCACCCACACCCGCAGCGCTTCGGCCTGGGAGAGCCCGGCGGCCCCGAGCACGGTCCTGGTGGCGTCTTGGACCAGTCCGGACTTGCGTCGTTCGGACAGGGCACCCTGCGGAACCGTGACGTCCACGAGGAAGCGGGGTTCGTCGTCCTCGGCGGTGGTCTGCGCCCCTTCGGGCAGCTCGACCAGGTAGCTCCACGCCTGGGCCCGGAAGAACGCCGTGTCGGGCGCTCCCTCCCAGCGCAGCAGTACGGCGGCAAGGTCGCTCCGGACGCTCGCGCGCCCCTCCTCGGTGAGCGCACCGGCCGGAACGGTGAGCCGGATCAGCGGCATGACGAAGTCTCCCTCGGGCTCTGCGCACGGTCCCTGAGCGGACCGCGCAGCGTCTATAACAGTCGTTATAACCGGAGGTCACGCTAGACTAAGACGAGCGTTATAACCAGAGGGAGCCCCGAGGGAGCACGGTCTTGGCCAAACCCAGCACGCCGTCGCGCGAGCGCATCGTGGCCGGTGCGGCCGACATGATCAGCAGGCGCGGCCTGAACGGCACCAGCATTCGCGACCTGGCCAAACACGCCGAAGCGCCGCTCGGCTCGACGTACCACTACTTCCCCGAGGGCAAGCAGCAACTGGCCACCGAGGCTGTGCGGTACGCGGATGCGGCCGTCACCCGCGTCCTGCGCAGGGAACTGGACGCGGGCCCGGTCGCCGGGCTGCACGCCTTCCTCGCACTGTGGCGCGGCATCGTCCTCGCGAGCGAATTCCGCGCGGGCTGCCCCGTACTGGCCGTCGCCGTCGAGGAGCCGCCGGCCGACGAGATCCCGCCCGCCCTCGTCGCCGCCACCGAGGCGTTCGACCGCTGGGAGCAGTTGCTCTCCGAGGCGCTGCGCGCGCACGGCGCCGCCCCCGACCAGGCTCCCGGGCTCGCGACCCTCGTCGTGGCATCCGTCGAGGGCGCCATCGCCATGTGCCGCGCCAAGCGCACCATGGAGCCCCTGGACCAGGTCGCACGGCAACTGGAAGCCCTGATCCTCGGCGCGCTCGACGGCCCGGCATGACAGGCGTCCCGGTCCGAGGATTCAAAATGCCTGCCCGGCCAGGCCCGGGACGCCGGCCTCCGTGCGGACCGCTTCGGTCTTCTCCTCGGTGAACACGCCGCTGTCGAGGAGAGCGAGGCCGGCCCGGGAGGGGTTTCCTCCCGGGCCGGTCCTTCATGTCGGTTCGGTCAGCAGAGCGCGGGCGGGACGCTCTGCTCGTACTGGAAGACGTTGCGGGGGTCGTACTTCGCCTTGATCTTGCGCAGCCGGTCGAAGTTGGATCCCCAGTAGGCGGTCTCCCAGTCCTGCATTCCGATGTTCGGCACGTTGACGTAGGCGCCGTTCACGTACGGCCGCAGTGCCTGGCTGAACTCGGCGATCCAGGCCTGGGCCTGCGGGGTGAGAGGGTCGCAGACGCCCGGCTGTCCTGTACGCGTCCCCCAGCCGGCGCCGGGTTCGGAGTAGAAAAGCGCGTCGCGGTGCGGGAACGCCGTGCCGCCGCGGGGGCTCTTCCTGACCGCACCGCCGAAGGCCTGGGTGAAGAAATTGCTGTCGTCCGTGGGGGCGTCCCGCATGAATGAGGCGATCACGCTGATCGCTTTCTTCGGGAACGGCTTTCTGGTGAACTGCGAAAAGAACTTCCAGTTCGCCGGCTCGTCCGCGGTCGGAATCTGGAATCCCGCGTACACGTCGCCCCAGTTACCCACCTGTACCGTGACCTTGGGGTCGCCGACCGACAGAATCGGGGCCAGCAACGCCTTCGCCTCTTCCGGCGTTCCTTCGGCGAGGACCGCGAACAGCAGGATCTGGTTTCTGTGGATCTCGACCTGGGTTCCGAGGCGGTTGTCGGCGGTCGGCGCCGTACTCTGCCATGCGTCGAAGACCCCGTGCAGGTCCTCGATTCCCTCCCACGTGGCCTGCACATAAGTGACGCTCTTCAGCGGAGCCGTTTGGTAGGTGAGTGACGTGACGATCCCGAAGTTGCCGTTCCCCGCCCCGCGCAGCGCCCAGAGCAGGTCCGAGTTGTTGTTCAGGTCCGCCCTGACCACCTTGGCGCACTCGGTACCCGACGCGACGACGACCTCGGCCCCCACAAGGCTGTCGCAGGCCATGCCGAGGTAGCGGGTGAGGAAGCCGAACCCGCCGCCGAGCGTCGCACCGGACAGACCCACGGTGCCCTCCGTCCCGGTCGTCACCGCGAGGTTCTTCTTCGCGAGCGTGGTCACGGCCTCCAACTGGCTGAGCCCGGAGCCGACCGTCGCGATACGGGAGGCGGTGTCGATGTGGACCGACTTCAACTCGCTGACGTCGATCACGAGGCCGTTGTCCACGTTCGACCAGCCCTCGAGGCTGTGGCGGCCGCTGCGCACCCGCAACGCGACGTCGTGCTGACGCGCCCACGTCAGGGCGTTGACCACGTCCTGGGTGTTCTGGGCGAAGACGATGACCAGGGGATAGTGCGTGAAGAGCTCGTCCCAGCCCAGGCTCGCACTCGCGTACCCGGAGTCCTCGGGACGGACGATGCGGCCGGTCAGCTTCGCCGGCCTGCATTTCGCGTCCTCGCCGCCTTCGATCGCGGCGCTCGCTCCCGGGGCTTCCGCTGCCGCGACACCCGGGAGAACCACCGCGCCGGCGCCGGCCGCCGCCGTCGCCTTGAGCAGGCCGCGACGAGAATAGTCGTGCATGGTCCGTTTCCTCTCGACCGAACTGCGCCAGTATTCAACCAAGGCGAATACTGTCCGCAGGTCGGCGCGTGACATCTTTTGTGGACAGCCCCTACATGAACGGCCCTTGCATGGACAGCCCTTGAGGACCGCACAGTAACAAGGGTGTCGTGGCCTTTATGTCCGACACGCTATTCGAGTATTTCTGTCCGCTCAGCCCGAATTCACCGACTTGATTTCTGCAGATAAACAGACGGACGGCCCGGGTGTGGAACCCGGGCCGTCTCATGGGTGATTCTCAGGGGTAATTCTCAGTGGCCGACTCGCAGGGGCGACTCAGCCGCGGTGGCTCGCTCGGGCGAGGGCGGGCACGAAGCGGAGGGCGTCGACGGTGCCCACGCCGGTGGCCATGTCGTAGCCGTTGACGGCCTTGTAGCCGGTGACGCCTTCGTAGCTGTTGTTCGTGCCGTCGTTGACGTCGACGACGCCGGCGCTCTTGTCGTGGTGGGCGGAACGCTTGGACAGGGCGTACAGCGCCTCGTTGATGTTGCCCACCCGGTGGCCGGCCGCCTGGTCGGCGAGGGCGACGATGCCCGAGAAGAGCGGGCTGGCCTCACTGGTACCGCCGGTGACGTCCCAGCCGGTGGCGGTCGGGTCGTAGCTGGAGTAGATCCAGGCACCGCCGTTGACCGCGGCGGCCAGCGACACGTCCGGGGTGCCGCGGCGGGCGCCGACGACGTTCTTCACGCCGTTCTGGAAGGCCGGGCGGGAGAAGACGTGGGACTGGCCGCCGCCGCCCGAGCCGTAGTCGTTGTAGACGCTGTCGGGCTTAACGCGCTGACCCTTGTCGTTCAGGTGGAGCTGGGTGCCACCGATGGAGGTGACCAACGGATCCGAGGAGGGCCAGGAGTTGACACGCTTGTCGTAGTAGGTCTTGCCGTCCGCCTTCAGGTCCGTGGCGCCGCCGTCACCCGAGGAGGCGAGGACGGTCACGTGCTTGCGGTTCGCGTCCTCGAAGGCGTAGCGCAGCTTCTTGATGCTGGAGAAGTCGCCCTTGTCGAAACCGGGGAAGGTGTCCTCGGTGGCACCGAAGCTCTGGCTGATGACATCGCCGACGCCACGGTCGATCAGGTGCTTCTCGGCGTCCATCATCTCCGGCAGACCGGTGGTGCCCTCGGTCTCCGCGACCGCCGTCTCCACCAGGACGATCTTGGCGTCGGGCGCCACGGCGTGCGCCATCTCGACGTCCAGGGTGGTCTCCCCCGCCCAGCCGGTCATGTCGGCGTTCTTGGGATCGAAGACGGGAACCTTGCCCCACTTGACCACGTTGACCTTGGTGCTGCGCAGGCCGAACTGCTTGCTGTAGACGTCGAGATCGTGCTGGACGGTCGGGGAACCGTACGAGTCGACGATGACGATGGTGCGCCCCTTGCCCGTGATGCCCTTCCGGTACAGCGCGTTGAGGTCGTACGCGGTGCGGTACTGGAGCGGGTTGTAACAGGCGATGTGCCACTTGGCCTGGCACTGCTCGCTGGAGAGCGGGCTGGCCACGTCGCGGACCAGGGTGTGCCCGGCGATGGCCGGGACGGCCTTGGTGTGCGGTACGGCGGCAGGCGCGGCGGTGGTGACGCCGGCCAGCGGAGCGGTCGCCAGCGCGGCGACGGCGAGGGCGGCGGTGGCGGCCGTGGAGGCCGCGACGCCGCGCCCGGTACGGGATATGTGCATGAATCCCCCTGGGTGGTCCTGAGATGCACGAAGTGGTCTCCGTGCATCTCATCGAGTGAGACATGCACAGGACAAGACCATTGAACTGTCGATGCCGAACCCTTTACCCAAACAGCACCTGCGGCGCGAACGGCCCGCCTGGCCAGCGCATTTCACGGCGCGCGGACTCACCAGGTGGGCGGCCGGGCGGCGGTCGTCCGGGGCGCCGTCGTACCACCGCCCGTCAAGAGCGTGACGTCGGCGGCTGCCGGTCGAACGCGGCGGTGTTCAGCGAGCGCCGCATGGCCAGCGCGAGGGGCCGCTCGACGAAGCGGTGCACGAGGTACGACAGGACGATCAAAGCGGTCACCGTGGCCACGACCAGGGCCGCGGGGTCGATCCGGTCGCCGTAGTGGTGGGCGACGGTCATTCCGATCGTGTCGTGCAACAGGTACAGCGGGAAGGTCATCGCACCCGCGACGGTCAGCCCGCGCCAGCGGATCCGACGGGTCCCGCCGAGCGCGATGGCGCCCATCGCCAGGAAGAACAGCGTGGTCACGAGGATCAGCCAGCCGCGCCACGGCGCCCACGTGGCCCAGTTGACGCGACCTCCGTGGGGTGCCAGCAGGAAGTGCAGCGCCAGCAGCCACGACATGGCGACGATCCCCCACAGCAGCGGCGTCGGCCGGTAGCGGTGCATGAGGTAGAAGGCCATGCCCGCGATGAAGTACGGGGCGGACGTCGGGTTCACGATCAGCGTGAGCAGCGGGATGTTGGCGCTGGGTGCCAGCACCGCGGCGACCGTCCACAACCCGCAGAAGATCACCACCCGCTGGTGGGTGAGGCCCTTCCACACCACGACCGCGAACGTGAGGTAGAAGCAGAGTTCCGGCCAGAGCGTCCAGTAGACCGGGTCCAGGTTGGACACACCGAGCGGGGTCTGCAACATCGTGAAGTTCGCGAAGAGCACCCGCGGGTTGGGGTGCCCGAACGGGGTGTCGGCGCAGTAGATGACGCAGGCCGACACCACGATCGCGATCCAGTACATCGGGTACAGGCGGGTGACGCGTGAGATGAAGAAGTCACGCGGGGTGCGCCCCCATGCGCTCATGCAGATGACAAAGCCGCTGATCAGGAAGAACAGGTCGACACCGAGCCGTCCGAAGGCGAAGTAGGCGTGCGCCTCCGGGAAGGTGGTCCGGTACGGGCGCCCCCAGACGACGACCATCGCCCCGGGGGTCTGGCCGACGAAGTGGAAGAGGACCACCGACAGCGCCGCCAGGAATCGCAGCCCGTCCAACGCGGCGAGCCGGTTCGCGCGGGCGCCCCGCCGGGCCGGGATCACCCGTGGCGCGGGGGCCGGCTGCGGCAACGGCGCCTCCTCCGCGACCGTCCCCTCGAGCCCCTGTCTCGTCGCCACGCCGGCCAGTCCCCTGCGATCGTCCGCCTGGGTCATGCGTCCCCCGTTCCAGGGTCGTCCTTCTCTTTCGGACAGGCCGCGGAAGCCACCGATCACATGCCCGACGGTCAAATGACAAGGTTGCCGGATTTGCCCCCTTCAGGGTGGATGACGGCGCCGAGGCCCACGGATGGCGCGTACCCATTGCCCACCGTGCGATACGGGCCTAACGGTGTGAGCCGGGCCGCACCCGGCGGGAGGCCGGGGCGGTGACCTGCGGAATCTCGCGGGTCAGCGGGTACGACGCGCCCGCGAGCCGGATCCGGTTCTCGCCGTCGACGCGGCAGTCGAGGCGTTCCGGAAGGCTGCGCAGATAGGCGACGGCGAGGCTGGTGAAGCGGACCGTGCCGTTGCCGAGGTGAGTGATGCCTTCGGGCTCGTCGAGCGCGGCGAGACGCGTGGCGTGGTCCCGGTGGACTTCGGCGATGTACGTGACGACGGGGCCGGACTGCTGTTCCAGGGCGAACATGACATCCCCGTAGCGGGCGTGGTCGAGTACGGCGCTCACGCCTTCCCCGGCGGTCGACAGACCCGTGGCGACCTGGTCGTTGGCGAAGACGCGGCCGGGTCGAACCCGGGCGTACGCGGACCAGGTCCCCGCGCCGGACGAGCCGGCCCGGATGACGTGGCCGACCGGGAATCCGCCGGGGAGACCGTCGTCCACGCATACGTACACGATCTCCACGGCTTCGTTCCGCTCCAGGCCGAGGAAGAGCCTTCGCTGCTTCAGCACTCGCGCGAGAGAGCCGTCGATGACGGGCAAGTCCGTGTTCCTTCCTCAGGCGGCGACGTGCCCTGAGACGCTTCCCCGCGGCTGAACCGCGGGGCTTCGATGGGCACGCGCACACCTTGGCGGTACACGCTGCAACGCGGATGAATTTCTGATGATGCGCGGAGCGGGTGCTGGAGCGGGCCTTCTAGAGCAGGCCCAGGTCGCCGAGTTCCTTGTGGAGGTCGGCGCGCGGGTTGTCGGCGCGGGGCCGAAGGGCGCCGCGGGTGGTCGGGCCGGTGCCGCCGCCGGAGTGGGTGTCCTTGGCGGGCCGGGGGCGTCGGTCCCGGAAGAGCCAGGCCCCGACCAGGCCGCCGATCAGGCCGCCGAGGTGTCCCAGCCAGCTCACCCCCGGCGTCCCGGGCACCGCCACGGTGAGCATGTAGGCGAAGGAGGCCGCCATGACGACGCCGATCAGCGTGTCGATCAGATGCCGGTCGAAGAGCCCGCGCACCACGACATAGCCGAAATACCCGAAGATCAGGCCGCTGGCGCCGACCGTGTCGACATCGCCCCGCTCGAGGAACCAGACCGTGAGGCCGCTGGTCACCACGATGAGCAGGCTCAGCCCGAGGAAACGGACCACCCCTCGGTAGGCGGCGAGGAATCCGAAGACGAACAGCGGTCCCGAGTTGCTCTCGATGTGTGCCCAGTTCCAGTGCAGGAAGGGTGCGGTGAGGATGTTGGGCAGCGTGCCGATGTCGCCGGACACCACTCCGTAGTCCCGCGAGAGTGCGTAGTGGTCGGCGAAGTTCGCGAGCTGCGCCAGCCAGACCAGCGCGAGGAACCCGAACATCACGAAGAACGCCTTCCGCGCCTCCGCGATCATCTGCTCGGGACCCATCGGCCCCGTACCGACCCGTTCCCGTTCCGCCCCGTCCATGGCGCACTCCCCTCCCCGGCGGATCCGCATCCGCTCCACGACCACACCCTCAGAATGCCAGCAGCCGCCGGGCCCGGATCCCCACGGTCGGGACCCAGATTGTTGACGATTTTGTGTACCCATCCTACGGTCGGTAACCATCTCCCAGGAGAGCGCAGAGCTCGAGGAAGCCCGAGGAAGCCCGCGGCACTCCAGGAGTTCGAGACCGAAGGAGTACGTACGTGTCCCCAGCTACCGGCAGTGCCAAAGGCAGCGGCGCCGCGGCCAAGGAGCAGGCCCTCGTCGCGCTGCGCGGGGCCATCCTCGCCGGTGACATGGCGCCAGGGCAGCGACTGGTCGAGGCCGAGCTGGCCGAGCAGTTCGACGTCACACGGGCCAGCGTGCGGGCCGCGCTGGTCGATCTCGCCGCCGACGGCCTCGTGGAGCGGATCCGCAACCGCGGGGCCCGGGTCCGGACCGTGTCCGTGAGCGAGGCGGTGGAGATCTACGAGTGCCGCATGGTGCTCGAGGGGCTGTGCGCGGCCAAGGCCGCCGAACGGGTCACCGATGCGCAGATCACCCAACTCCTCGCACTCGGCGAGCAGTTGGGCGCCGCCGTCCAGGCCGCCGAGCCCCTGAAGTACTCCGAGCTCAACCGCCGGCTGCACGACTTCGTCCGGGACATCTCCGGCCAGGACACCGCCGCCGAACTCCTCACCCGCCTGAACGCGCAGATCGTCCGCCACCAGTTCCGGCTGGCCCTGCAGTCCGGGCGCCCCCAGGTCTCCCTGGGCGAACACCTCGCCCTCGTCGAGGCCATCGCCGCGCGTGATCCGCAACGCGCCGAGACGGCCGCCCGCGCTCATGTGGCCAGCGTCATCGAGGCCCTGCGCACCGTCGAGGGGTCCGGAACGGGCAGGGCCTGACCTCAGCGGGACGATCAGGCTCTCGGCCCCGGGGGAGACCGAGAGCCTGTCGGGCCGGCGTTCCTCACGCCCGCCCGACCACCCCGCGAACGGGTCAGTTCTGGTACGTCTTGTTGCGGCCGGGGCCGCCGGACAGGAAGTCCTTGCCGGCGCCTCCGTGCAGGACGTCGTTGCCGCTGTTGCCGTACAGCTTGTCGTCGCCCGCGCCGCCGTACAGGGTGTCGTTGCCACGACCGCCCTGGAGCAGGTCGCGGCCCGCGTTGCCGTACAGCTTGTCGTTGCCGTCGTCGCCGAACAGCGCGTTGTCGCCGCTCGTGCCCGACAGGCTGTCGTCGCCCGCGCCACCGTGGCACTCGGCGCTGCAGTTGACGAGGGTGTCGTTGCCCGCGCCGCCGTTCGCACCCTCGTCGTAGACCCCGCCACCGCCGGAGAGACGGTCGTTGCCGCCCTGGCCGTAGAGGACGTCGACGCCGTGGCCGGTCAGGGTGTCGTTGCCCGGCCCGCCGTAGATCCTCGTGTACCCGCCGCTGGTGTTGCTGGTCGTCGCGGTGTCGTTGCCGTCGCCGAGGTCGACGATCAGGGAGTCGAGATCGGACGCCGAGGTGTTGGGCTCGGTCACCGTGCACACGGCCTTGGTGTCGTCGCCGCCGGCCGGGCGGACACAGCCCGCGCCGAGGGAGATCCTGACGGTGTCGTCGAAGGTGTAGATGAAGTCGCTCAGCTGGGAATCCGGGTCGGTCGCGCCGAGCGCCCAGGAGATGGACAGGTGGTTCGTCTGACCGGCGGCCGCCGTGTAGAACAGCTTCTGGCCGACGACGACCGCGGTCGCGCTCCTGGCGGGCGCGGCCTGTGCCGCGGGGGCGGCGAGGGTGACGGCCACGGCGGCGGTGGCGAGCGCCAGCGCCTTCGGCAGAGCGGTGGTGCGGCGACTGAACATGGTCGGTTCTCCTCCACGGGGCCCGATGGGCCCAACGGGGCCCTGGGGGCCGATGAGGTCCGCGCGTGAGTCTGTGCGCGTGTGGTCATCCCGTTCGACGGCGTCCTCCGCAGGGGAGTTGTGGCTCCGGTCGTACAACTTTTCGGCGTTCAGAGGGCGTTCACTTCCGGTTGCTCCTGTTGTGGGGTGGACACTTCCGGGCGTTGGCGGGAGCTCGAAATCAGCAGCGTCGCGGCGACCGATGTGATCGCCATCACCGTCATCGCCGTGCCGGGTGAGGTGAGTTGGGCGACCGATCCCGCCAGCGCCGCGCTCACCCCCTGCATCGTGAGCATGCCCGAGGAGTGCAGACCCAGGGCGTGCCCGCTCAGCTCGTCCGGGGTCAGGGCCATCAGGCGTTCCTGCTGGATCAGACTCGCCCCGAAGCCGACCGAGGCCAGCGCGACCGCGACCGCCGCCACCGCCGTCCCCGGCCGCAGCGCGAACAGCAGATAGGGCGTCGCCAGGAGCAGCAGGAACGGGATGCCCAGGCGCCCGCGGACCGCGGGCGGCAGGAAACGGCCCGTCGTCACATCGCCCACGAACATGCCGAACGCCGCGAAGGCGAAGAGCAGACCCGCCCGGTCCGGGGCGTAGGACACGTACAGGGACTCGCAGCCGACGATCAGACCGTTCGGGATCCACAGGAGCAGGTACGTCGTCCGGCGCGGGCGCGAGGACCACAGCAGCGCGTTGGTGCGCCAGGTCTGCGCGATCGAGGGGCGGCCGGTGGCCCTCGGCGCCCGGCGGGTCATGCCGAAGCGGGTGATCAGGGCCGCCGCGAGATACAGGGCCGCCGCGCCCGCCAGCGTGATCCTCGGCGAGAGCACCGCCACCAGGACGCCGCCCGTCGCGTAGCCCGTGATCTGCGTGAGGCCGTTCGCCATGTTGAAGACCGAACGGCCCAGCAGGTAGCCGTCCTTGGACAGGATCTCGTTCAGCAGACCCCAGCGGACACCGCCGCCGAGGGACGAGACAAGACCGAGGACGAAGATCAGGAGGAACAGCGCCCAGACCGGAAGGCCCGGCGTCGCCATGACCGCCGTACCGACGGCGAAGGACAGGGCGATGCCCGTCATCGTGGCGCGCGGCGCCAGCCGGTCCGCCGCCGACAGCAAGGTGGTCGCGCCGACCACCTGGGCGAGCTGCGGCCCGAACATGCTCACCGCCGACAGCAGCGGCGACTCCGTCGCCCTGTACACCAGCGTCCCGACGGCCAGACCGGCGATCGTCGAGGCCGCCGAGTTGAGCGCGGAGGACAAGAAGAGAGGGGTGAACTCCCGGGTGCGGAAAAGGTCGGAGTAGCTGCGCATGCGCGGAGTCTCGGGTGGCGCCCGGCGCGGTCGTTATTGTTTCGCGGAGAAGCGAAACCACGCGGGGCCATGGACAGCGGGAGACAAGCGGCGGGAGGTGCGGATGGGCTGGTGGCAGATCAACGCCGACACCCTCGCCCGCACCCGTTTCGTGCTCTCCCCGCTCGCCGAGACCTTCGCCGCCGTCAAGCTGTTGCACGCGGGGACCGCCGCGCACCCCGGGGAGCGGGCCTGGCTCGACGCCCACCTGCCCGCGTACAAGAGGCGGCTGGCCCGTGACCCCGTCACCGCGCTGCTCATACGGTCCGGGCTCGGTCGGAACTGGATCGCCGACTTCCTGACGCCGACGCCGCGCGGCGAGGCCGACTTCGAGGAGGAGGTCGCCCGGGTGCGGGAGGCGTCGGCCGTGGACGCGCGGGCCCACCTCACCGTCTCCCTCGCAAGGCCGCTGCCCGCCGCCCTGCACCGCGACGACCTCCCGGAGCGCGCCGCCGACCTGCTCACCCACGTCTGGACCGAGGCCGTACGCCCCTACTGGGACCGGCGGCGGCGCGTCCTGGAGGCCGATGTCGTCGCCCGGACCGCGCAGGTGAGCCAGGGAGGCTGGGCGGCGGCCCTCGACACGCTGCGGCCGGGCACGCGCTGGCTCGGCGACAACCGGCTGCAGATCAATCTCCAGGAGTACCCGCCGCGCGAAATCTCCGGCGCCGAGCTGGTGTTCGTACCGATCACACCGCAGCGGCACGGCTGGGTGGCGTGGGAGGAGCCGGACCGGTACGCCGTCGTCTACCCCTGCTCGGGCGTGCTCGCCGACACCGGTCCCGAGGCCGTGCCGGAGAGCCTGGGCGCGCTGCTCGGACCTGCCCGCGCCGGGGTCCTCGTCCTCCTCGACTCCCCCATGAGCACGACCCAGTTGGTGGCCCTGACCGGGCAGGGTCTCGGCTCGGTCGGACGCCATCTGAAGGTGCTGCTGGACGCCCGGCTGGTACGGAGGGGGCGGGCCGGGCGGTCGGTGCTCTACTCCCGGACAGCCGCCGGGGAGGTACTCGTGAAGGCCCAGCGGGAGTAGGCCGCCAGGAGCGGGTGTCCCGGGTCGCCGGTGTGCCGGTCTACCGGTGCCGCTGGATGCGCGGGGCGCCGGTCACCGACATCATCAGCGAGTACAAGGACGTGGACGCCGTGATGAAGAGGCGGTTGTTCCTGGGGCCGCCGAAGGTGAGGTTGGAGACCCTCTCGGGGACCAGGAGCCGGCCGATGAGGGTGCCGTCGGGGTCGTAGCAGTGCACCCCGTCGTCCAGGGCGGCCGCCCACAGCCTGCCCTCGTCGTCGAAACGGATGTTGTCGAAATGGACATCATTCTTTGCTTCAGCGAACGTTTTCCCGTCCGTGAGAGTGCCGTCGTCGCGGACGTCGAAGACGCGGATGCGGGCGGCGCGGGAGTCGGAGACGTACAGCTGCCGTTCGTCGGGCGAGAAGACGACGCCGTTCGGCCCGTCGAAGCCGTCCGCGGCGAGCCGTACCTCGCCGGTCCCCGGGTCGAGGCGGTAGACGTGGCACGCGCCGATCTCCGACTCGGCCCGGTGGCCCTCGTAGTCGCTCAGGATCCCGAAGTCCGGGTCCGAGAACCAGACCGAACCGTCCGACCGTACGACCGCGTCGTTCGGGCTGTTGAGCCGCTTGCCGTCGTAGCGGTCGGCGAGGACGGTGACCGATCCGTCGTGCTCCGTCCGGGTCACCCGGCGGTTGCCCTGCTCGCAGCTGATCAGGCGGCCTTCGCGGTCCAGGGTGTTGCCGTTGCTGTTGCCCGCGGGGGTGCGCAGGACGCCGACCGTGCCGGTGGGCTCGTCCCAGCGCAGGATGCGGTCGTTGGGGATGTCGCTCCAGATCAGCTGGCGCCAGGCGGGCACGTACAGCGGGCCCTCGGCCCAGCGGGAGCCGTCGTGGAGGACCTCGAGCCTGCCGTCGCCGTTCGTGCAGCGGCCGGTGACGAAGCGGTCGTCGAGTACCTCGTAGATGCCCTTGATCGTATTCGCTGTGGTCACGCTCGCGACCTTACCGAGCGGACGGGGACGTGGCCGGGCGGCGACGGAGGCGACATCAAGCGGAGTTAGCATCCGTTTATGACTACTGACAGTTCAAGCAGTACCGTGCTCGACGTCCAGATCGACTCCCTCCAGGGCGGCACCGCTGACCTCGGGCAGTACCGCGGCAAGACCGTGCTCATCGTGAACGTGGCCTCCAAGTGCGGGCTGACCCCGCAGTACGCGGGGCTGGAGCGGCTGCACGAGCAGTACGCGGGACAGGGCTTCACCGTGCTCGGTGTGCCCTGCAACCAGTTCATGGGGCAGGAGCCCGGCACCTCCGAGGAGATCGCCGAGTTCTGCTCCGCGACCTACGGCGTCACCTTCCCGATGACCGAGAAGGTCGAGGTCAACGGGGACGCGCGGCACGAGCTCTACCAGCGGCTGGTGAACACCGCCGACAGCGAGGGCCACACCGGCGACATCCGCTGGAACTTCGAGAAGTTCCTGATCGGGCCGGGTGGAGACGTGGTGGCGCGGTTCTCGCCGCAGACCGAGCCGGAGTCGGCGGAGGTCGTGGCGGCGGTGGAGAAGGCGCTCGCGTAACTCCGGGTTCCGCCCTTGCCGCCCTTGAAAGCGGTCGGCCGACCTTGTGGAAGCCGTTGGTTGACCTTGCCCCTGGGGCAGGGAGCAGCGTCCTTTGTCACCGGGCGGAAGGCGCCCGGTGACGGAGGATGGGCTCGTGCGACAGGAACTGCTCACGATCGGCGCGTTCGCCGCCCGCGCGCGGCTCTCGCCGAAGGCGCTTCGGCTGTACGACCGGCTCGGACTACTCGCGCCGGCCCATGTCGACGAGGTCAGCGGATACCGCTACTACCGCGCCGACCAGGTCGAGCGCGCCCGGCTGGTCGCGCTGCTGCGGCAGCTCGACATGCCGCTCGCGCGGATCGCCGAGGTGGTGGAGGCCGGGGCGGCGCAGGGCGCCGTGCTCCTCGCCACGTACTGGGCGGATGCCGAGGCCCGGTTCGCTTCGCAGCGGACGCTTGCCGAGTACCTCCGTGGAAGGCTGTCCGGGAGGAGTACCGACATGTACGGGAAGTTCGTGGTCGAGACGGTGGATGTGCCGGAGCGGGTGGTGCTGACGGAGAAGCGGCACACGCTGGCGGATGAGCTGCCGGTCTGGATTCCGGCCTCGCTGACGCGGCTGGAGGACGGGGCGCGGGAGTGCGGCGGGACGACCGGCTCGCCCTTCGTCGTCTATTACGCCGAGGTCAGCATGGAGAGTGACGGGCCCGCCGAGTCGTGTGTGCCGGTCGCCGACGAGGAGGCTGCGCGGGCGTGGGCCGAGAAGCGGGGGCGGGCGTCGGGGATCGGGGTGCGGGTGGAGCCGGCGCGACGGCTCGCGTACGCGCGGATCACCAAGGCGCAGGTGGCTCATCCGCAGATCATCGCCGCGTTCGAGGCGGTCGAGGCGTGGGTCGGGGAGCGGGGGCTGTCGTACGACGGTCCCTGCCGGGAGGTGTACTTCGCGGACTGGGATGCGGCGGGGCCGCAGGACGCGGTGTGTGACGTGGCGTTTCCGGTGAAGTGAGCGGCGGGGCGAGCACCGGGGGTTCCTCGCCCCCGCCGCCCCTGCCCGTCCCATCCCTGGGGGCTGCCGCCCCCAGACCCCCGCATCGGCCTGAACGGCCTCGTCCTCATACGCCGGACGGGCTGAAGATGCGCGCAGCGCCCCTTCAGGGGCGCGGGGAACTGCGCGACCAGCCCCCACCCACCCGCGGAACAGCCACAGCCACGCAGCGTCCGGTTCGGGTCAGCGCAGTTCCTCGGGGCATGGGGTTCCTCGGGGGAGTTGGTAGGGGGCCGCGAGGCGGTAGGTGCCGGGGGCGGGGGCCAGGAGTTCGGTCCACTTGTCGCCGGAGGCGTTCTCCGCGGTCTCCATGAGGCAGCCGTTGAGGTTGTCGTACGTCTTCGGCGTGCCCTCCGCACGATGCTTGGACTTCTGCGTCTCCTGCGGAGCCTTCACGCTCTTGCCCTTGGCGTCGACGAGCCCGAGCCACGGGGAGTACGGGATGCGGATGAGAACCCGGCCCGCCTTCTTCACCTCGATGGTCAGTTCGCCCTGCTCCGCCCGGTCGACGACGGCCGGCGGATCGGCCAGCGGCGTGGGATCCGTGACCGAGAAGAGCTGCCAGTTCGCGTCGCCCCAGATCTGGCGGAGGTAGGGCATGCCGCGCTGGACCAGCTTGCGCTCGCGTTCGCCGCCGTCCCCGTCCGGTTCGCCCTTGGGCAGCACCACGTAGTGGACGGCCCAGCGCTGCAGCCACTCGTGGTAGTTCGCGGAGTTGAGGGTGTCGTCGTAGAAGAGCGGGTTGCGCTCCATGTCGGCCTGGCGGTTCCAGCCGCGGGCGAGGTTCACGTACGGCGCGAGCGCGGACGCCTCGCGGTGGGAGCGGGCGGGGACCACCTCCACGCGGCCCTTCTCGGCACCGACGACCTGGAGCTGGTTCACCAGCGGAGCGAGCTCGCGGGCCCAGGACGCCGCCGGTGTCGTATGGATGATGTCGTCGACCGACTTGAAGCCGATCCACCCGACGAATCCGGTGAAGGCGAGGACGGTCACGTACCACTTGCGTGACTTCGGCACGGTGAAGGGGAGCGCGGCGAGCAGCACGACGCCCTCGAGGAGCATCGCGAGGCGGGTGATGTTCGAGCCGATCTGCGAGCTGATCAGCCACACGAGGAGCACGGCGAGTCCGTACACCGCCGCCGTGATCCGGACCGTCTTCCACTCCTTGGGAACGAGCGCGAAGACCAGCCCGGCGGAGATCAGCGGCAGCGAGGCCGAGCCGAAGGACATCGGCTGGGTGCCGGAGAAGGGGAACAGCCAGGCCGAGAGCGCGACGACGACGGCCGGCGCGATGCCGAGCGCGTACGCGCCGGGACGGCGTTTCTGGAGGAAGAGGGCGACCGCGACCAGGCCCACGAACAGTCCGGCCACCGGCGAGGCGGCGGTCGCCAGCGCGGCGAGCGGCGCCGCGCACAGGGCCTTCGCCCAGCGCTTGTAGCGCCAGCGGTACGGCCAGCAGAAGACCACGGCCGCCGCGGCGAGCCCGAAGACCATGCCGAGGCCGTACGTGACGCGCCCCGAAATCGCGTTGCAGATGAGTGCGAAGACACCCGCGAAGGCCGGCGCCAGCGGCTGCCGTATGGCACGGCTGCGGATGAGGATCATCGTCAGCAGGCCCGCCGAGATCGTGCCGGCGATCATCATCGTCGTACGGACGCCGAGGACCGACATCAGATACGGCGACACCACGCTGTACGACACGGGGTGCATGCCGCCGTACCAGGCGAGGTTGTACGCCGAGTCCGGGTGCCGTCCGACGAACTCCGCCCACGCGTCCTGCGCCGCGAGATCTCCGCCACTGTTCGCGAAGGTGAAGAACCAGACGACGTGCAGGAGGCCCGCCACGATGGTGACGAAGGCGACGGGGTGGCGCAGGGCGAAGGCCTTGAGGCGGTTACGTCGGCCCTGTGTCTCGGACTCCGACGTATCGGACTCCGACGTCTTGGACTCCGACGTCTTGAACTCAGGTGTCACGGGCTTCCGCGTCACCGGCTCCCGCGGCTCGTCGTCCGTGAGGCCGTCGCCGGCGGGGCCGTCGGGGGCGTGTGCGGGCAGCCGTATTCGCGAGCCCGGTCCGCGATCCGGTCCAGGACCTGGTCCAGGATCGGCGTCGTCGGCGTGTGTCGGCTCCGCTGTCGCCACTGCAAGGCTCCCGTGTCCCGTTTCCTCGTGTTCGGCCCGGGACCCGTGGCCCGCGACCTGCCCCGATCTCGCGACGCTAGCACGCACCCCGCCGGGGAGCTCCCGGGTGGGGCGCCCCGACGGGGTGCGGTGCGTTCGTGCCGCGCTCACGGCGGGCTCACGGCGCGTTCACATGGTGTTCGGGGCGCTTCCGGCGTACGGGGGATACGCCCCCTGCCGGAAGCGCGCCCCACTCGTACGCCCGTACCCGTACCCGTACGCCCGCATCCTCCTGCGTACGTCCGCTCGGCTCGCTGTGTACGGCCGCTCAGCTCACGCGGGTCAGCTTCGCGCCGAAGCCCGGCTCGGCGAGGTCCTTCTGGAGCTCGACGGGAACCTGCACGGCACTGCTGCTCCCGCCGTCACCCACGGTGAGCGAGCCCACCTTGGTACCGGCCTTCGCGGAGTGCGGCAGCTCCGAGGAGACGAAGGACAGCTTGACCTTGAGTCCGGCCCAGCCGACCGCCGTGACGTCCTTGGTGATCACGACCGGCGTACGGCCACCGAGCCCGTCGTCGACGTAACCGACGACATCGCCCTTCTTCAGGATCGTCGCGGACTTGAGCGAGGCCTGCGCGGCGCGGATCAGCTTGTCGCCCGCGGCCAGGGCGCCGCCGAGGATGGTGTTGTCGTTGCCGCCGGGGCCCTGGCTGATCACCGCGCCGACGATGGTCCGCACCTCACCGCCGATCTCCTTGGTCGCCGCGAAGACGAGGTTGCCGCCGGCCGCGGTGGTGGTGCCGGTCTTGATGCCGATGACGTTGTTCGAGCCGACGAGGTGGTTCCAGTTGCTGTGCTTGGTGCCCTTGTAGTCGGTGTACTCCATCATCCGGGCGACCTCGCGGAAGGAGGCGTCCTTCATCGCGGCCTTGGCCAGCTTCACCTGGTCCGCGGCCGTGCTCACGGTCGTCTTAGTCAGGCCGGACGGGTCGGTGTACGTCGTGTTCGTCATCCCGAGTTCCTTGGCGGCGGCGTTCATCTTGGCGACGAAGGCCGTCTCGGAACCGGCGTCCCAGCGGGCCAGCAGCCGGGCCACGTTGTTCGCCGAGGCGATCAGGACGCCCTCCAGGGCCTCCTTCTGCGTGATGGTGTCGCCCGCGTGCACGTTGACCGTCGACTCATCGCCGGCGTCCGACTGGTCCTCGGCCTTCTGGTCCACCTTGATCTTCGCGCCGTCGCCGGACTTGATCGGGTGGTCGCGCAGGATCAGGTACGCCGTCATCACCTTGGCGACGCTCGCGATGGGCGCCGCCTTCTGCGCGCCGGACGTGCCGAACGAACCGATGCCCTGGACGTCGAGCGCGCCCTGCCCGGAGGACGGCCACGGGATGGAGGCGTCGCCGCCGCCGAAGGTGTAGCTGGACTCGGCGGTGAGGTCCAGCGTGGGGGTCGGCAGCGGCCGGAGCGACTGTGCGACCGCAAAGACGACCGCGAGCAGCAGGACCAGCGGCGTCCAGATCTTCACCCGGCGCGCGAGCGTCCGCACGGGGGTCTGCGCGGGCGGCGGCGTGTTCGTCAGCTCGGCCAGCAGGTCCAGCGGCGGCTTCGGCGGCAGCGGCTGCTGCGTGGTGCGCTCGGGGCCGACCTGCGGGAGGGCGGCGGTGGCGTCGGCGGGAGCCACCCTGGTGGGCGAGGAGGAGGAGGCGGACGGAACGAACGGGGTCGCGGTGGTCTTCGGCTTCACCCTCGACACGGGTTCGTCGAGGGGCTTGAGGGCTACGAATTTGCTGGTGCGCTCGGACGGGGACTCGGGCTTCGGCCGGTCCGCCTTGGGCTGGTCGGCCTTGGGCTGGTCGGCCTTCGCCTGGTCCGCGGGCTTGTCGGTGGCCGGCTTGGCACCGCCCAGCTTGAGCATGGTGGTGGGCTGGTCCACCGCCGGGCGCTTCGGCGCCTTGAAGATGGCGGTGGGCTGGTCGACGGGAGGCTCGGGCGCGTCGTCGGTGTCCGGGGCGTCCTTCGCGGACGGCGAGTCATCGGCGGACGCCGAACCGTCGGCGGGCGACGTGTCCTTGGAGTCCTTCTGCGCCGCCGCGTCCTGGGAGTCCTCTGATTCCTTGGAGTCCTTGGAGCCCTCGACGTCCGAAGGGGCCTCGGAGCTCGCGGAAACATCGGGACCTTCGGAGTCCTCGGAGGTCTCGGCGCCCTCGGAAGTCTCTGAGTCCTCGGAGGTCTTCTCCGAGGACTCCGACGTCCCGGACGCGTCCTCCGGAAAGTCCTTCGCCTCCGCCGGCTTCGCGTTCCCGGTCTCGGTCCCGGGCTCGGACACCGTCTCGGACTCGGCGTCCGCCGTGGACTTCGCATCCGTCGTCGGCTCGGCGTCGGCATCGGCGTCATCCGCCGCCGCGCCCCCGGCCTCGACTTCACCCTCCGACTCGGACTCGGACTTGGCGTCAGAGTCCACGTCGGAGTCGGAGTCGGCGTCGGAGTCGGCGGCATCGATGTCAGCACCGGCGTCGGGCCCCGAAGCCGACTCCCCGCCAGCCTCGCCCCCAAACCCGGCCGCAGCCTCAACCTCGGCCCCAGCCTCCGTATCAGCCTCGGCCCCAGCCTCGGTCTCGGCGTCAGCCCCGGTCCCGGTCCCGGCCTCCGCCGCCGTACCGGCCTTCTCCGCGCCCTTGGAGGCGTTGTCGGGGTCCTCGGGACCCTTGGAGGCTTCCGGAACCTCGGACTCCCCCTCAGGGGCCTCCTCGTCGGCCCCAGCGACCCAGGCGGCCACGGCCTCGCGCAGTCGCGCGTCCTCCACGGGGCCCTTCCCTCCGGACCCGGCGGAACCTTCCGCCAACGCCCGCGTCGAGAACACCGCCGTCGCCTGATCCACCCTCACCGTGGCGGCCCGTTCGCGGGCCACCGCCAGACGGGGGTCGGCCGCCGCCGCGGCGGCGGCCCGGTTCGGGCCCGGAACCGCGGCCGGGGTCCCCGGCGTCGCTTCTGCCGACGATGCCGACGACTCGTGCTGCTTCGACCTGTCGGGGGACTCGCCCGCCACCGATGCCTCCTCCGTGCGCCACCCACCGGGCGCCCAACGAACCGTGAACCCTTGACCCGTCGCCCGGACATCGCTGTCCGAACCATGTACCAGTGTCCTGTGTGCGGGCCTTAACTCCTGCGGTAGACGAGAACGACATACCTGCTGGTTCCATCACGAACCGGTCAGGCACTCTCGACAGACCAATGTGAGAGGGGTCACCCTGTCATTCATCCACGCGGGGAGGCATGGATGGGCAGGAGCCGCAGAACTCTTCCGGAAGAGCTTCTGCTGCTGGCGTTGGACCCGACCACGGGTACCACTGCACAGCCGCAGTCGCTCGACCTCGGTCTGGCCGGAGCACAGCTAGTAGAGCTGGCGCTGGCCGGACGGATAGCCCCAGACGGGGATCGTATCGCCGTGGTGCAGCCACGGCCGACTGGAGATCCAACACTGGACTGTGCGTTGGAACTGCTTCGCCGACGCGGAGCACCCGTACGCGCGGTCAACTGGATTGGCGGACCCCGACTGGGGCTGCGCCAGACCTACCTCTCGCATCTGGAGAGGTGCGGCATGGTCCATGCCGTGGCCGGCCAGATGTGCGGGGTGCTTCCGACGACTCGCTACCAAGCGACGGACACGGAGATCAGCCGGGAGATCAGGTCCCGGCTGGACAGCGCGATCCGCACCGGCGTACCGCCGGACCCGCGGACCGCGGCGCTCGCCGCGCTGGCCCATGCGGTCGGACTCGGCAAGCACCTGTATCCGGGCAACGAGGGACGCTCGTCCCGCTCCCGGCTACGGGACCTGATCAGGCATGACCCCATGGGCGGCCTCGTGGCCCACGCGGTCATGGACGTTCAGAACGGTGTGGGTGCACAGCCACGCCGCAACCCGGCACCGGCAGGCCGTCCGGCCACCGCCGGCGTCAGGTCCGCACCGGAACCCGCCCGCGGTGTTCCGATGCAACCGCGCCACGGTTCCATGGCGCGCGCCGTGGTCCACTGAGCCGCAGTACCACGGTGCCACCAGGCACCGTACGCACCACCACGCACAACAGCACCGCCATGCACCACAAAGAGCACCGCCACGCACCGCAAGCACGACCTCAGCGCCGCACCGCAGTCCCCAAGACCCGGTCCGGGAGCCGCTGGCTCGCGCGGGGCGGTGGGCCCGTACGTCCGGACGACGACACGGCCCCACCACCCCGCGCGGCCGCATTTCGCGGGTGTCGCGCATATGCGGACGGTACGAGTGAAGGCGACGTACGCGTACGCGATCCGCGTGATATCCGCGCCAGATCTCCGAACTGGCGTGTAGCCAGTGCATATCCGGTGTTTTCCAGCGGTAGAACGCACCTTGGTGGCAGTCTGCTCAACAGCAGATACGCAAAGTAGAGGCCCGCAGCCGGAGGTGCACGTCCCGTGGCGTCCAATGTCAATCCCACCGTCCGGCGGCGCCGGCTGGGCCAGGAGCTGCGCCGGCTCCGCGAGCTCAAGGGCATGACGGCCGAAGAGGTCGCCGAGCGGCTGCTGGTCTCGCAGTCGAAGATCAGCCGGCTGGAGAACGGACGGCGCAGTATCAGCCAGCGCGACGTCCGCGATCTGTGCGGGGTCTACGAGGTCGAGGACCACCGGATCGTCGACTCCCTGATGCAGATGGCCAAGGACTCGCGCCAGCAGGGCTGGTGGCACTCCTTCGGCGACATCCCGTACAGCGTCTACATCGGACTGGAAACCGACGCCGCGTCACTTCGTGTCTACGATCCCCAGGTCGTCCCCGGCCTCCTGCAGACCCGGCCGTACGCCGAGGCGTTGATCGCGGGCGCGCTGCCGGAGACCGCTTCCGCCGACATCGACAAGCGCGTCCAGGTGCGGCTGCGCCGACAGGAACGTATCTCCGCCCCTGAGAACCCGCTCCGGCTGTGGACCGTCCTCGACGAGGCCGCCCTGCGCCGCGTCGTCGGGAACCGCTCCCTCATGCGCGACCAGCTGGAACACCTTGTCGAACAGTCCCAGCTCCCGCACGTCACCGTGCAGGTGATCCCCTTCGAGATGGGCGCGCATCCGGGGCTCAACGGGCAGTACGCGATCCTGGAGTTCCCCGACGCGGCCGACTCCAGCGTGGTCTACATCGAGGGTGTCACCAGCGACCTGTATCTGGAGAAGGCGAACGACGTCCAGAAATACAGCGTGATGTACGAGCATCTGCGGGCACAGGCTCTGAACGTGGAGCAGTCGCGGCAGTTCATCGCGGACATCGCCAAGGAGTACGCACGCTGACGCGCACCCCGGAGAACGGGCTCCCGGCGGGAAAGTGCCGCAGAGTACACCCTCACCACGTCCGGACGGAAGACTCCACTGGTATATGCCACCCGGTCGAGTGAACGGCCACTTCGCCCACCGATGTTGGCGAGTAGCGTCGATCACGCCATCGAGCAACAACGTTGGCGCAAACCGCACGGCGAGTTCCGTAGCGAACCCGCAGTGCGGTGACAGCAACTCTCAACAACTGGCTATCCGGAGCGAACATGGCAATCCAGCAAGGCGCCACGGACACGTGGACCAAGTCCTCCTACTCCACCGGCAACGGCGCATGTGTCGAGGTCAAGTCCCCGGTTCTCGCGGCGATGGCCGTACGGGACTCCAAGGTCTCCGCGGGCCCCACGCTGGCGTTCCCCGCGGACTCGTGGAACGCCTTCGTGGCCGAGGTCAGCCGGGGGGCTTTCGACCTCGCCTGATGCGTCGACACTTGCATCCACCACCACAACTGCACCGACCAACCGCATACGCACCACCGAAATAGCCCTCTCGACTGGCCCGCCGTCCTGGCCGAGGGGGCTATCCCCTTTTTTTGAGGCTCGGTTCGCCTCCGGGGCGCAAAAGCCTGTGTCGAGACGGCGATCGTGCTCGGCCCTCCTTCGTCGGGCCTCCGCGCGTTCGCCGTCTCGACACAGGCGCGCCCCTTCGGCTCACTCGCCGTAGGGCGCCGCCCGTTCACCTCAGGCGATCCACGTACCTGTCCGTCCCCGGCACCGTCGGGATGAACGGGGCCACCAGCTCCACCTTCCCCAGCCCCCCTTCCGCCACCGCTTCCTCCAGGCCGCCGAAGTGGTCCTCCCAGCACTCCCTCGGGTCCGCCTGAAGGAACCACAGGAGGGTCAGCCGGGTGTCGACGCCCTCGACCTGCTTCACGTACGTCATACGGTCGCCGGGGAGGGGGGTGGGGCGGAAGACGGTCACCATCGCGGCCGGGGAGCCCGCCAGGCGCCGGGGGAGGTGGCGGGCGCGCAGCCACTCCAGCAGTTCGGCGCGCCGGTCGGCGGAGTCGGCGTCGACGACCTGGAGGACGAGGCCCGCGTAGGGGTGGTCCAGGGCGTGGAAGTCGCGGGGACCGGCGGCGCCGTCGCGGTACACCGTGGCCGCGTGGTCCTGGAAGGCCGTGAAGACATGTGTCCGGTCCTGGTACACGCGGCCGTCACGATTCAGCCGTTTGTTGATGCCGACGGTCCACCTCATGTGGTCGTCGTAGCGGCCCTCGGTGACCCAGTACGTCGAGAGATAGCAGCCGGCGGTGACCGGCTGGGCGACCGCCGACTTCTCGGGGTACCGCAGGAGTTGGAGATCGCGGGTGGCGACCCAGCGGCGGCCCGCGTACATCCAGGGCATGGCCATCGCGCCGGCGTAGTAGTGGTCGTCCTCGTACCAGCGGTTGTACGCGTACTCGTGGCCCGGGTGCGGCTCGACCATGGTGATCAGGGCGTGGCCCGGGTGGACGCCGTACGGGCCGAGGGCGGCCAGTTCCGCGTACACGTCGCTACGGGTCTCCTCCGACATGACGATCCCCTTCCTCGCTCTTCCTTCCTCCGCCGCACGCCCATACTCTGACGCCCCATCAGATAATGCGCCAGGGTCGGGGAGGCTTTCGATGTCACTGCTCGCGGGGAAGACGGTCGTCGTCTCGGGGGTCGGGGCCGGGCTCGGCCATCAGGTCGCGGCGGCCGTCGTGCGGGACGGGGGCAACGCGGTGCTGGGGGCGCGCACGGAGGCCAGTCTCGCCTCGTCCGCGGCCGAGCTCGACCCGGACGGCGCGCACACGGCGTACCGGGCCACGGACATCACGGACGAGAAGCAGTGCGAGGCGCTCGCGGAGCTCGCGACGGAGCGGTTCGGGCGGATCGACGCGGTGGTGCACGTGGCGGCCTGGGACAGCTACTTCGGCGGCCTGGAGGACGCGGATTTCACCACCTGGCAGTCGGTCATCGACGTGAATCTGCTGGGCACCCTGCGGATGACCCGGGCCTGTCTGCCCGCGCTGAAGGTGTGCGGCGGCTCGGTCGTCATCATCGGGACGCAGTCGTCGGTGGCCGCGCCGAGCCAGGTGCGGCAGGCGGCGTACGCGGCGTCCAAGGGCGCGCTGACGAGCGCGATGTACTCGCTGGCGAGGGAGCTGGGCCCGCATCGCGTCCGTGTGAACACCGTGCTGCCGGGGTGGATGTGGGGGCCGCCCGTCGAGGCGTACGTCCAGTTCACGGCGCACACCGAGGGCGTACCGGAGGCGGACGTCCTGCAGCGGCTCACCGAACGGATGGCGCTGCCCGAACTGGCCACGGACGGGGACGTGGCGGACGCCGCGGTGTTCCTGGCGTCCGACCGGGCGCGGGCGATCACGGGGCAGTCGCTGCTCGTGAACGCCGGCGAACTCATGCGCTAGCGGAACCGATGGTGGATCCCAGTCGGCCGTCCCCTCCCAGCCGCGCGGGACCCGCATCCCGTACGCCTGATCGACTTGTCGGTGTGAACCTGCCCGCGTGGTCTGACGAAGTGCCCGCTCATGGTGTGGTCCACGTCACGAGCACGACAACAGCCGTACGGGTAAAGTGGAGGCAAAATCGTTCTGCTTTCTGATCTGCGTTCATATCTGTGACTGAGAAAGGTCTTGACCGCCCCCTCCGAACGGCGGTTCAATCCCCAAAGTCCCCGCTCCCGCACGGGGGCGCCGCCCATGTGCGTACTGGCGAAGTGCCGTCCGGTATCTGCAGGTTCACAAGGCGGACCCCTGGAGGGGGCACATGAACGGCTTCGACTGGGCCGTCCTGGTCGCGTACTTCGGCGTCATGACCGCGATCGGTGTCTGGTCCCACAAGCGTGTGGACGACGTCAGCGACTTCTTCACCGCGGGCGGCAAGATGCCCTGGTGGCTGTCCGGCATCTCGCACCACATGTCGGGCTACAGCGCGGTGATGTTCACCGGGTACGCCGGTATCGCGTACACGTACGGCATCACCTCGTACGTCACCTGGGCGCTGCCCATCGCCATCGGCGTGCTGCTCGGCGCGAAGCTGTTCGCGCCCCGGCTCAACCGGCTCCGCTCCCGGCTGCACGTGGCCTCACCGCTCGAATACCTCAAGGACCGCTACAACGTGCCCACGCAGCAGGCGCTCGCCTGGTCGGGCATCCTGCTGAAGATCGTGGACGTCGGTGCGAAGTGGGCGGCGATCGCGACCCTGCTGAGCGTCTTCACCGGGGTCACGATCACCCAGGGCATCCTCATCACCGGTGGCATCACGGCCGTGTACTGCACGATCGGCGGTCTGTGGGCGGACGCGCTGACGGAACTGGGTCAGTTCGTGATCCAGTTGCTGGCGGGGCTCTCGATGCTGATCATCGTGCTGAACAAGATCTCCGACCAGGGTGGCCTGTCCAAGGCCCTCGATTCGCCAAAGCTGCACGGTCACGCGAACGGATTCGCGGGGCCGTATCTGACGGTGTTCTTCATCGCGTACCTGTTCATCAAGCTGTTCGAGTACAACGGCGGCATGTGGAACCAGGCCCAGCGCTACATGGCGACGGGCAGCGCCAAGCAGGCCACGAAGTCGGCCTTCCTGTCCGCCGGGCTCTGGTTCGTGTGGCCGGTGATCCTGTTCATCCCGATGTGGCTGTCGCCGCTCCTCGTCACGGCGAAGAAGCCGGACGGCTCGGACGCGTACGGTCTGATGACCGAACAGCTCCTCCCCCACGGGCTGCTGGGTCTGGTCGTGGTCGGCTTCTTCTCGCACACGATGGCCATGTGCTCGTCGGACGCGAACGCGATCGCCGCGGTGTTCACCCGGGACGTGGTGCCGGTGCTCTCCAAGGCCGCGCGTACGTGGGACACCCGGACCGGTCTCATCGCGGGGCGGATCACGACCGTCGCCTTCCTCGGGTTCTCGATGGCGGTGGCGACGCAGGTCAACTCCCCCACGTTCAAGGACATCATCACGGTCGTCATCAAGTGGGTGGCGGGGCTCATGGGGCCGATCGCGATCCCGTTCATCCTGGGGCTGCTGCGACCGTTCCGTAAGTCCGGTCCGACGGCGGCGCTCGTCAGTTGGGCCTGTGGTCTGCTCGCGTTCTTCTTCGTCAACTACAACCTGGACTTCTCCCAGCGCACCGATGTGAAGCTGGAGTACCAGGTCGCCGTCCCGATGGTCATCTCCCTCGTCCTGTACATCCTCATCGGCTTCCTGAAGCCCGAGGACACGCCGGAGCGGGACGCGATCATCGAGAAGATCAACACGGATGACGACGAGGGCGGGGCCGGGGCGGCGGCGGTTCCCGCCCCGGCGGAAGCCGCGGACGGGGCCGGCACCGCCAGCCCGTCCGGCGTCTGACCCCCGCGCCGGGCGGCAGTCGTCCGACTGCCGCCCGGCGGGGGCCTCAGGCGGGGGCGTCGTTCGCCTGCGGGCCGGCGGGGGCTGATCGCGCAGTCCCCGCGCCCCTCGGGTGGGGCTCCGCCCCAGATTCCCACCCACCCGCAGTCATTCGGCCGCGGGCCCGCGGGGCTGGGCGCGCAGTTCCCCGCGCCTCTGGGGCGGGGCTTCGCCCCGCATGCCCCGCCCGCCCAACGCGTATGGCCGTGCCCCTCAGGGGCGCGGGGAACTGCGCGGTCTTTTGGCGGGGGCTGGGGGCGCAGCTCCCAGGGGATGGGAATGGGTAGGGGCGGCGGGGGCGAAGGACGCCTCACGCCCGGGGGTAACGGGCCAGCCAGCCCGGTGCGGAGCCGCCCGGGCCGTGCAGGGCCGGGCCCTGGGTCATCTCCATCGCGAAGTCGTCCGCCAGGGCCAGCATCGTGGGACGGCCCTCCAGCTCGGCCAGCCAGGCAGGCGGGAGGGCCGTCTCGCCGTGCAGGGCGCCGAGCAGTCCCCCGGTGAGCGCACCGGCGACACCGGAGGGCCCGCCCTGGTTCACCGCGAGGCACAGACCGTGCCGGATGTCGTCCCCCACCAACGCGCAGTACACCGCGACCGCGAGCAACCCCTCCGCCGTACCGTCCCCGGCGAGTTCCTCCACCCGCCCCGGCGTGGGCATCCCCTGCCGCACGGCCCCCAGCGCATGCTGGAGCGCGTCCGCGACGGGCTGCTGCCCCGGCCGCGCCGCGAGGATCGCGAGCGCCCGCTGCACGGCCCCGTCGAGACTCTCGCCGCGGGCCAACGCGTGCACGATGACGGCGTACGCGCCCGCCGCGAGGTACGCCGTGGGGTGCCCGTGCGTCTGCGCGGCGCACTCGACGGCGAGCTGCATCACCAGCTGCGGCTCCCAGCCGACGAGCAGCCCGAACGGCGCCGAGCGGGCCGCGGCCTCGGGCCCGAGCTCGCCGGGGCTCTTGGGCGCGTCCAGCGTGCCCATGATGTCGTCGCCGAAGCCGATCAGGCAGGAGCGGGCCGGGTCCCGGCGGGCGTACAGCCACTCCTCGCGGGCCAGCCAGCCGTCGTCCTTGCGGCGCTCGTCGGGGCCCCAGTCGCTCTGGGTGGCCGCCCAGCGGCGGTACGCCCGGTGGAGGTCGGTGGGCGGATGCCAGGCGCCGGTGTCACGGCGTACCTGAGCGCGTATCAGACCGTCGAGGGAGAAGAGGGTCAGCTGGGTGAGGTGGGTGACGGAGCCGCGCCGGCCGTACCCGAAGGCGAGGTCGACCAGCCCCTCCGCACCGTGGGCCTCCCGGATCCGCTCCAGGGTGAACCCGTCGACCGGCGCCCCCAGGGCGTCCCCGACGGCCGCGCCCAGCAGGGTCCCCCGTACCCGGCTACGAAAGTCCTGCTGCTCCGCACGGCCCCAGACGGCACCGGCTGTCGCACCCACCGAGACCTCCCCAGGCACAGTCCGTACGTCCGACAGTGCAGCACTGTAATCGACCGGGAACGGTCGGTTCAGGGCCCGGATCGGTATGCGAACTGTGACCCGAGTGAACCAAGTGCTCGCTTATGAACGGCGTTCAGCCGTGTTTTCCGCGGCGATCCGCTCTCCGAGCGGGGCAAGACGAGCCCGCTCGGTGTCGGAACTCAGTTCGAGGGCTCGGTCCAGGTCCGTATGCGCCTCCTCGAACCGCCCGAGCCCGAGCAGGGCCCGCACGCGGCAGACGAGGATCGGTGCCTCGTCGGGGCGCAGGGCGCGCGCCCGGTCGAGGTCGGCCAGGGCGCGGTCGTGGGCCCCGCGTTCGAGGTGGAGCTCGGCACGCCGGCGCAGCGCCCAGGGGTAGTCCGGCTGGAGGGCGAGGGCCCGGTCGAGGTCGGCGAGCGCCTCCTCGGGGCGGCCCAGCGCGCCATGGCAGACGCCTCGGCTCGCGTACGCCGAGGCGTAGGCGTCGTCGAGGGCGAGAGCCCGGTCGTAGTCGGCGAGGGCCTGCGCCGGGCGGCCCGCGACGCGCAGGGCGTCCCCGCGTTCGCACAGGCCCCAGATCCCGTCGGGGTACAGGCGGACCGCCTCGTCGAGGTCGGCCAGTTGGCGCCCGTGCTCGCCGAGGGTCCGCCACACGCGGGCCCGGCGGATCAGCGCCCAGGGGTACTCCGGTTTGAGTTCCAGCGCGCGGTTCAGGTCCGCGAGGGCTTCGTCGGGCTGCCCCAGCAACTGGCGTACGGCTCCCCGGGAGGCCCAGGCGAAGTGGTGGGAGGGGTCGAGCGCGATCCCGCGGTCCAGGTCTTCGAGCGCCGTGTCGTAGCGGCCGAGAATGCGGTGGTACTCGCCGCGTACGGAGACGGTCGGGGCGTGGTCCGGCGCGAGCGCGTCGGCCCGGTCCAGATCGGCGAGGCCCGCCTCGTGGTCGCCGAGGCCGCCGTGGCTGAAGCCCCTGCCGCGGTGCGCCCGCGCCAGTTCCGGATCGAGCGCGATGGCCCGGTCGAACTCCGCGAGTGCGGGCGCGTAGGCGCCGGCGTGCCGCAGGGCCCGTCCCCGGGCCGCCCGGGCCCGGGCCTGCCACCGCTCCTCGAACCCGGTGCGGTTCAGCAGCAGCTCGAGCGCGGCGGCCACTCCGCCGTCCGCGAGCGCCGCCAGCAGGTCGCGCCCCCATGCCCGTACGAGCTCCGTGTCCGTGTCCTCGCCCGCCTCCGCCAGGACCCGTGCCCAGCGCTCGGCGAAGACACCGCCGTCGACGCTGTCACAGGCGTCCACGAAGTCCCGCAGCACGAGTGGCAGCGCGGTGCGGGCGTTCGCGCACAGCCAGTGGTACGACTCCGCGAGCCGCAGTTCCCGCCAGCCGCCGTCCGCCCACACCTCGGCCGCGTCCAGGCCGGTCTCGGCCTCCGTCCGCCAGCGCCCGAACGTCTCCGCGAGCCGGGTGTGCCGCCCCGCCCAGCCGCGCGGGGAGCGCAGCCGCTGCAGGCGCAGCATCGGGGCCCGTACGACGTCGTGGTATTGGATCCGGTTTCCGCGGTCGGTGACGAAGGGGAGCCCGCGGAGCCAGCCGAAGAGGGCGTCGGCCTCGGTCTCCGGGCAGTCCACGGCCGCGCGGAAGACGTCCGCGTCGAGGCGGCGGGGCAGGGCGCAGGCCAGGGCGGCGGCGCGCCGGACGGGATCCTGTTCCCATTTGAGGAAGCGTTCGACGGCCGTGGCGCTCGGGTCGCCGATGTCGTCCGGGTCACCGGGCCGGGACTCGGCGAGGGTGGAGACGAGGACGGGCAGTCCGCCGGTCAGCCGCAGCACCTCCTCGACGACGGGTTCGGCCACGACTCCCTTGTCGGCGAGCAGACCGCGTGCCTCGGCCGCCGTGAAGGGCGCCAGCGGTACGTCCGCCACGAAGTCGGCGAGGCCGCCCCAGCGGGCGGTGTCGAAGGGGCGCTGCCCCGCCGTCACGACCACGACGTTCGCGGGCAGGGCGCCGTGCCGGTCGGTCGTCATCACGTCGTGCAGCCAGCCGTCGAGGAAGGGCGCGGTCCGCTCGTACGTGTCGAAGATCAGTACGAGCCAGGGGGCTTCGGTGGCGACCCCGGCCAGCTCGTCGAGCAGCACGGGAGTGAGCACCCGCTCGGGCGACAGGACGAGCTGCGCGTCCTCCTGGCTGCGCAGGCGGGCCCCGATACCGGCCCTCAACCGGTCTGCTCCATGAGCAAGTTGGGCCGGGTCGACGGCACCGGCGAAGGCGCCGACACCGGGTACGAGACCGAGCCCGACCAGACTCGCCCGGGCGGCGGCCAGACTGGCGGCCGACGGTGCCGCGGGCTGGAGTTCGGGCGTCTGCGCCGTCGCTGCCCCCGACTCGGCCTCGTGGCTCCGCTCCCGGTGGGTGGCCAGCAGGCGGTCGAGGTCCTTGAACCGGTGCCCCTGCCGGGCGAACCGCGCGCTGATCGCCGCCATCGCCTCGGGCAGGCTGCCGACGCCGTCGTCGACGTACGCCGTCAGTGCCCCGCGGGCCCGGGCGAGCTGCTCCAACTCCCGCACGAGGAAGGTCTTTCCGACGCCCGCGTTACCGTGGACGTGAAAGAGGAAACGGTGTCGCTCGTCCTCCGGCGGGAGGTCGAGGTTCTGCCGGAACGCGGCGCGTTCGGCACCGCGGCCGACGAAACCGTGCCGTCTGCGGTCCCTGATTAGGTCCTGCATGGACGGCCGCGTGCGCGCCATCCGCCCACCTCCTCGCCGCTCCCGACCGGGTCCGGCTCCCAGTCTGGCCCAACTTGCCTTGAACAATCAGGGAGTCGACCCCGGTTGTCCCCGCCGTCGTGCACGACGGCGGGGACGATCAGTCAGGTGCGGCGCGCGGTCGGGCTCAGCACAGGCAAGGGTCGGTGCCGTGGCCCAGACCGCGGATGTCCTCGTCCCTCAGCGCTCCCGCGTACGCCTGCACCTCGTCGACGTCGCCGTGCAGGTACTCGCCCCAGCCGTCCGCCGTGTGCCCCCGGCCCACCTGCAACGGGCCGGAGCTGTGCAGGCCGTTCGGGAAGGCCGCGGTGGCCGCCGCGTTGGTGTAACCGTCCAAGTAGAGCTTGATCGTGTCGGTGGCGTCGTCGTAGACGACCGCGAGCCGGTGGCCCTGGCCCTCGCCGCCGTCCGCCGCCTCGATCTGCGAGACCACGGTCTCGGCCGCACCTTCCTCGTCCACGACCGGCATGACCAGCTGCCACGCGTGCTGCGACGGCTCGTAGCGCACCTTGAAGGCGTCCGTGTGCTCACCGGCCTGCGACAGCACGGTCATCGGGTGGGCGGGCTCGGAGTCCGCCAGCCGTACGACGGCGCCGATGGTGAAGCTGCCCCCGGTGTCCACGACCGGCTGCTCCGTGGCCGCGTAGGCCGTCTCACCGTCCAGCTGGAGGTGACCGTCACCGACGAGGGCGTAGGGCACGTCGGGGCAGTCCGGGTCGGGGTCCGGGATGCAGGAGCCGTCGGGGCCGCGGTGGATCGTCGCGCCCGAGCCGAGCTTCAGCGGCGCGCCGCCGCCCTGTTCGGGGCTGACACCGTCCGACGCCGTCTCCAGGGACCAGTGTCCGAGCAACCGCGGTGTGCGACGAGCGAGTTCGGTGACCTCACCGGGCACCACGACCCGGTCGTAGGCGCGGACGTCGCCGATTTCGCCCTGCCAGGCCGACACCCCGGGGCCCTGGCCGATGCGGAAGGCGTCGGTGGTCGCCGCAGGCGTGGCCCGTGTCTTCGTACCGGTCTCGTAGCCGTTGACGTACAGCTGCGCCAGGCCGGTCTCGGCGTCGTACAGGCCCAGGACATGGGCCCACTCGCCGGTTTCCGGTACGCCGCCCGAGATCTCCTGGCCGCCGACCGTGAACGACCAGACGGGGTGCGCGTCCCCGGCGCGCAGTCCGAGTGCGAGGCCCCTGGAGCCGTTCGCGCCCTGGCTCGCGACCGCCATGTCGCGGTCGGTGCGCTCGGGGCGCACCCAGGCGCCGACCGCGAAGGTCCCGCCCGTGTTGACGGCCGGTGCGTCGGGGGTCAGGAACGCCTGGTCACCGCCGTCGAGGTGGGCCGTGGTGGTGAGGCCGGTGCCCTCCGGCGCGGCTCCCGCGAAGGTCACTCCGGAGCCGGCGCGAGCGTCGGTTCCCGTCTCGGCGGCCGCACTCGTGGCGCCGGCCGCGTCGGCGAGCTTCCACTGGGCGACAGGGGCGTGACCCGCCTTCACGTTGAAGTCGTACGTCGACTGGCCGCTGCTGCGTCCGGCGCGGTCGATGGCACGGACCGTCAGCACCTGGGGTCCGGAGCCGAGCGGCAGGTAGGGGATCGTCACGGCACCGCCGGGCCGTTCCGGCCGGACAGTTCCGTAGGGGCCGCCGATGAAGCCGTAGGTGTAGGCCACGACGTCGTCGGAGGGCGAGTCCATGGTGAAGTGGCCGTACAAGCCCACCCCGTCCACCCAGAACACGTCCTCCGGCCGCGGGTATTCGGGGGAGGTGATCGTCGCCTTCTCCGGGTTCACGTCGTCGTACACGAACGCGCAGAGCGAGCCGCTGTCGCCCTCGGAGCTCCAAGGAGAGGTGGCCTTGCCGTCGTTGGCACGAACCCGCCACGAGACGACGGTGTCCGACGGGATGTCCGAGGGCAGTTGCACACTGAATGGGCTGCCCGACGCCTTCGCGGTGGTCGTGTACGTCCTGCGCTGCTCGGCGCCCGCGGTGTCCGTCCATCCGGCCTCGAACTCACCGCTGACCTGGGTGCCGTCAGGGTCGGACAGCACCGCGCTCAGCTTCGGCGACTGCGCGACGTACGCCGTGTCGTCACCCGTCGCACACGGCTTGGTCCCGGTCTGCAGATCCTGGACGAGCGGCTGCCTCGGCGGCAGGTTGCCCGCGGCGTGCGCCGTGCCGGACGCACCCGCCACGACGGCCGCGACGCAACACCCCACCGCCAGCCGTCTTCCTCCAACTAACCATCTGTCGTAAGCCATTTGTTCCTCCCCTGTGGTCCCCGAGCCCGTGGATCACACGAGCCGCTGGAGGCTAACAGGGGCAACTGACAACGCCGTAGCGAGTTTTGATCTACTTCACCACGGAGACCTTCGTACCCTTGGTGCCGAACGCCCAGACCGCGTCCCCGTCCGCGCTGTGCATACGGATCCCGCCGGTCTTCACGCCCGCCGCGGGCTGCGGCGAGGAGCCGTCCTGGGCGTTGGAGAACGCGATGTACACGCCGGACGCGGCGGCGAAGTAGACGATGTTCTCGACCTTCGTGCCGTCCGTTCCGGTGGTGGAGGGGACGGTGTTCGACACCGCGTACCGGCCCGGCGCCGGGCTCACCGTGCCCGGCCACACCGCGAAGGTGCGGCGGACGGCCTCGCCGGTGTCGACGAGCCACACGCGCCGCTGGGCGAGCGAGTAGACGATCCGCCGTCCCGTGCCCGAGCCGTCGGGCACGGCGACCGGCTCGGACTTCTTGGGCGAGGCGGAGGGGTGCGGGCTCGCCGACGCGGACGTCTTCGCCCCGGTGGCGTGGGCAGCGGTCGGGTGCGCCCCTTGGTCGGCCCGCGCGGCGAGGGCGGTGACGCCCACGATCGCCGCCGTGGTCAGTCCGGTGACCCAGATCCAGGAGGGAAGCCGTCGGGCAGGCACGGACACGCAACTCCTAGGATTCACCGGGCTTCTGAGCCCTCCACCGAGGGTCGGATCATCGTACTCCGACGCGCTGTGGGGCACCGCGCGCTTCGGCCGTCACCTGACTCTTGCAACGATGCCTCGGCGTTCGCACCGGAGGGGAACGCATCCCGCAACGACAGGCGAACATGCGTGCCTACGTTCGCTGGTTGTGGTGGCTGTGACGTGATGAGGGTACGGGTGTACGCAGGCCGTTCATACGGTCTCATTGTGGAAGCCGGGGTGAGAGGGAGGGGGGTGTCGTGGCGGGGGTGAAGGAGGCTGAAGAAGGCGGGCATATCCGGTACACGTATCGGCTCCGCGTGTCGTCGACGGCCCGTACGGCGCTGCTGGCGGAGTGGGACCGGTGCCGGTGGATCTGGAACGAGTGCGTTGCGCGTTCCACGAAGGCCCACCGCGAGGGGGAGAAGTGTGGCCCTGCCTTGTTGGACAGGATGCTGACCAGGGCCCGTGCCATGACACCGTGGCTTGCCGCGGGCTCGTCGGTGCCGCAACAGCAGCTCATCCGGGACTTCGGCAAGTCCCGCGCGAAAGTGCTGAAGGACATCAGGGACCGCCTGCCCGTCAGGCAGCGGGCCCGGATGCCCAGGCACAAGAAGAAGCGCGTAGCCAGCCCCACGCTGAACTACACCCGGCGCGGTTTCCGGCTCAAGGACGGGCGTCTGCACCTGGCCGGGAACATCGTCCTGACCGTGGTGTGGTCGCGGGAACTGCCCGCCGAGCCGTCCAGCGTGCGCGTGTACCGCGACAGCCTCGGCCACTGGTACGCCTCGTTCGTCGTCCCCGCCGAAGTCCGGCCGCTGCCTGAGACCGGCCGTGTGATCAGTATCGACTGGGGTGTGAAGGAGACCGCCACCACCACATCGGACGCCCACGACCTCCCCCACGCCGAACACGGCAGGAAGGCCAAGGCGAAGCTGACCCGCTACGACCGGATGATGGCCCGCCGCAAACCCGACGCGGGGCAAGCGGCGTCGAAGGGTTACCGCGAGGCGCAGAAGCTGCGCGCGAAGACCTACCGGAAGATCGCCCGACAGCGGCAGGACACCAGCCGCAAGTGGGCAAAGAAGGTCGTGATCGACCATGATTCCCTCGCCGTGGAGGACTTCCGGCCGAAGTTCCTCGCCAGGACCACTATGGCCCGCAAGGCCGCCGACGCCGCCATCGGTGCCGCCAAGGCAGCCTTGCTTGAGATGGGCCGCAAGCACGGGCGGGACGTCCGCCTCGTGCACCCCGCGCACACCACCATGGACTGCGCATCGTGCGGAGCGAGAACCAAGCACGCACTCCCGCTGTCCGAACGTACCTACACCTGCACCGCGTGCGGAGCCGTCTCCGCCAGGGACAAGAACTCCGCCCGCGTGATGCTCGTCCGGGCTGGTCTGGCCCCGGCTGGCGCCGAGGGCGTAAGACCTCCTGGAGTGCTGCTCCAGGGGGCGGCCTGAGCCAGGAATCCCCTCCCTTCAGGGAGGGGGGCAGTCAATCCAGTACCGGCAGCAGCTCCGGCAGGTGCCCGTCCGACACCTCCGCCGCCCGCTGCCGCTCCTCGGAGACCTCCCCGTACAGGGTCGTCCGCGGCCTCGCCGGACGCCCGGCCGCCTCCGCGACGGCGATGAGGTCCTTGACCGACTTGTACGAGCCGTACGAGGAGCCCGCCATCCGGGAGATCGTCTCCTCCATCAGCGTGCCGCCGAGGTCGTTGGCGCCGGAGCGGAGCATCTCCGCGGCGCCCTCGGTGCCCAGCTTCACCCAGCTGGTCTGGATGTTGGGGATGTGCGGGTGGAGCAGGAGGCGGGCCATGGCCACCACGGCGCGGTTGTCGCGGGTGGTCGGGCCCGGACGGGAGATGCCCGCCAGGTACACCGGCGCGTTGGTGTGGATGAACGGGAGCGTCACGAACTCGGTGAAGCCGCCGGTCTGCTGCTGGATGCGGGAGAGCGTGCGGAAGTGGCCGAGCCAGTGGCGGGGCTGGTCCACATGCCCGTACATCATCGTGGACGAGGAGCGGATGCCGAGTTCGTGCGCGGTCGTGACGACGTCGATCCAGGTCGCCGTGGGCAGCTTGCCCTTCGTCAGGACCCAGCGGACCTCGTCGTCGAGGATCTCCGCCGCCGTGCCGGGGATCGTGTCGAGGCCCGCCTCCTTCGCGGCGGTCAGCCACTCACGGATGGACATCCCCGTACGCGTCGCGCCGTTGACGACCTCCATCGGGGAGAAGGCGTGCACGTGCATGCCGGGGACGCGCTCCTTCACCGCCTTCGCGATGTCGAAGTAGGCGGTACCCGGGAGGTCCGGGTGGATGCCGCCCTGCATGCAGACCTCGACGGCCCCGAGCTCCCAGGCCTGCTGGGCGCGGTCGGCCACCTGGTCCAGCGACAGCGTGTACGCGTCGGCGTCCGTGCGGCGCTGGGCGAAGGCGCAGAAACGGCAGCCGGTGTAGCAGACGTTGGTGAAGTTGATGTTCCGGGTGACGATGTACGTGACGTCGTCGCCGACCGCGGACCTGCGCACGTCGTCCGCGATCCGGCAGAGGGCGTCGAGCGCCGGGCCGTCCGCGTGCAGCAGCGCGAGGGCCTCGTCGTCGGTGAGCTTCGTCGGGTCGTCGGCGGCGGTCGCCAGGGCCGCCCTGACGTCGGTGTCGATGCGGGAGGGCAGCATCCCGGGCGCCGCCGCCTCCCGCAGCGCCTCCCAGTCGCCGTACACGAGGTCGAAGTCGTCCCGGCGGTCGCCGGTGCGCCCCTGCGTGTCGATGGTGTGGTGCAGATCGGTGCGCCCCGACGCGGTGAAGGCCTCCTCCGGCTCCTGCCAGGGGTGTCCCTCGACGACGGCGTCCTCGCGGGCGAGCCCCGTCTCCGGGTCGGCCAGCGCCCGTACGTGCGGCAGCAGCCGCGGGTCGAGCCAGGGCTCCCCGCGCTGCACGAACTCGGGGTACACACACAGCCGCTCGCGCAGTTCGAAGCCGACGGCGCGCGACTGCTCGGCCAGCTGCTCGATCTGCGGCCAGGGCCGCTCGGGGTTGACGTGGTCGATGGTGAGCGGCGAGACCCCGCCCCAGTCGTCGATCCCCGCGCCGATCAGCCGCCCGTACTCGGAGTCGACGAGGTTCGGCGGGGCCTGGAGGCAGGCGGCCGGTCCCATGATGTGCCGGGCGACGGCCACCGTGGCGACCAGTTCGTCCAGTTCGGCGTCCGGCATCCCGCGCATCGCCGTGTCCGGCTTGGCGCGGAAGTTCTGGATGATCAGTTCCTGGATGCCGTGGTACGACCGGGACACGCGCCGCAGCGCGAACAGCGACTCGGCGCGCTCCTCGTACGTCTCCCCGATCCCGATCAGCAGCCCGCTGGTGAAGGGAACGGACGACCGCCCCGCGTCTTCCAGCACCCGCAGCCGTACGGCGGGCTCCTTGTCCGGAGAACCGTGGTGCGGGCCGCCGGGCTCGCTCCACAGCCGCGTCGCCGTCGTCTCCAGCATCATGCCCATGCTCGGCGCGACGGGCTTGAGCCGCTGGAAGTCGGTCCAGGACATCACCCCCGGGTTGAGGTGGGGCAGCAGTCCCGTCTCCTCCAGGATCCGGATGGAGATGGCCCGGACGTACGCGATCGTGTCGTCGTACCCGTGCGCGTCCAGCCACTCCCGGGCCTCGGGCCAGCGGTCCTCGGGCTTGTCGCCGAGCGTGATGAGGGCTTCCTTGCAGCCGAGTTCCGCGCCGCGCCGGGCGACGTCGAGGACCTCGTCGGGCGACATGAACATCCCGTGCCCGGCGCGGCGCAGCTTGCCCGGCACGGTGACGAAGGTGCAGTAGTGGCACTTGTCACGGCACAGCCGGGTCAGCGGGATGAAGACGCTCTTGGAGTACGTGATGATGCCGGGCCGGCCGGCCGCTTCCAGGCCCGTGTCCCGCACCCGGGCGGCGGACGCGGCGAGGTCCTCGAGGGCCTCGCCGCGTGCCTGGAGCAGCACCGCTGCCTCGGTCACGTCGAGGGCGACGCCGTCACGGGCGCGTTTGAGGGCGCGACGCATGGAGTTCTCGGTCGGGCCGGTTCCGGAGGTCGCGGTGGTCGTCATCGTTCGAGCATACGATCGCGGTGATCAGGCGCTACAGGGCGTGGCCGTATTCCTCCGGGGCCACAGATCGTTACAGGGTGCCACTGGCGCCCCGCGCGGGTCGGGCCCCGGCAGGCGCGCCGCCTCCCCGAAAGCTGTCGATTTCCTTCCCTTGCCCCGCAGTTCACAGCCGACTACCAGGGTTGTACGTGCCAACGTGCACCACCCATGTCACTCTCACGACACCCTGGGAGCAGCAGCATGTGCGAGGACGAGCACGGCATCGAAAGCTTCGACGGCATCGGCAGACGCGCGCTGTTCGTGACGGGGGCGGCGGCCGCCCTTACGTTGGGAAGCGTGACCTTCGCGAGCGGCTCCGACGCGGCCGACCGTACCCAGACCCGTACGGTGTCCGGCACCCTGCCCACCGGTTCACCGGACTTCGTGTACCTCCCGGTGGAGGTCCCGCGCGGGGTGCGGGAGATCCACGTCGCGTACACCTACGAGAAGCCGTCCGTCCCGGCCGGCACCGCGGGCAACGCGCTCGACATCGGCCTCTTCGACGAGCGCGGCACGGCACTGGGCGGCGAGGGCTTCCGCGGCTGGTCGGGCGGCGCGCGCACCGAGTTCTTCGTCCGCGCGGACGACGCGACACCGGGCTACATCCCCGGCCGGATCCACGCCGGCACCTGGCACATCGCGCTCGGCCCCTACACGGTGGCGCCGCAGGGCCTGCCGTACGAGGTCACGATCACGCTGACGTACGGGGAGCAGGCCGCCACCCCGGCCCCGACGTACCCGCCGTCCCGTGCGAAGGGCCGGGGCCGCGCCTGGTACCGCGGCGACTGCCATCTGCACTCCTGGTACTCGGACGGCCGCCGCACCCCCGCGGAGATCGCCGCGCTGGCGCGCGCCGCGGGCCTGGACTTCATCAACACCTCGGACCACAACACGCACAGCTCGCACGCCCACTGGGCGGACCAGGCCGGTGACGACCTGCTGATCATGCTGGGCGAGGAGGTCACGACCCGCAACGGTCACGTGCTGGCCCTCGGTGCGGACCCCGGCACGTTCGTCGACTGGCGCTACCGGGCCCGCGACAACCGTTTCAGCCGTTTCGCCCGCCAGATCCGCCGCGCGGGCGGCCTCGTCGTCCCCGCCCACCCGCACGCCACCTGCGTCGGCTGCGGCTGGAAGTTCGGCTTCGGGGAGGCGGACGCGGTGGAGGTGTGGAACGGCCCGTACACCCCCGACGACGAGGTGACCCTCGCGGACTGGGACAACACGCTGGTGGCGGCCGTCCGTTCGGGCACCGCCGACCGCTCCTGGCTCCCGGCGATGGGCAACAGCGACGCCCACCGCGACCCCGACCCGGTCGGCACCCCGCAGACGGTCGTCCTCGCCGACGACCTGACCCGCGAGGCCATCCAGGAGGGCCTGCGCGCGGGCCGCTCCTACGTGGCGGAGTCGAAGCTGGTGTCCCTGACGTTCTCGGCGGCCGGTGCGAAGGGCGAGCACGCGGGCATCGGCGAACGCCTGCGGGTCGCCCCCGGCACCCCGGTCACCGTCCGCCTGGAGGTCACCGGCGCCCCGCGCTGCACGGCCCGCCTCGTCACCGACCAGGGCGTCCTCTTCACGAGCGACCCGTTGCCGGTCTCGGGCTCGGGCACGGTGGAGTGGAACACGACGGCGCAGTACGCGGCCTACGTGCGCGCGGAGTTGCGCCACGAGACGGCGGTGGGCCCGGTACCGGGGGCGTTGGCGGCGTTCACCAACCCGATTTTCCTCGGGACGTGAGTCGGCTGGTGTGACGTGCTCGTCGGGCTGCCGAAGCCCGGGGCTTGTGGCCTTCCCGTCCGTTGCCGTGCCCGCACGCGGCACGGGTTTCGGGCGGGATCCATGACGTCCCGATGGGGCCGTCGGCCGACTGGTGCTGCTGACCGGGAAGGGGCGGGAGCGCTCAGCGTTCGCCGGCCGGCTCCGGCCACAACGCCCGCACCGCTTCCGGCACCCCGGCAACAACAGCCGGGTCGAGCAGGGCCAGTTGGAGGATGTAGCCCGGGAGGACGGAGAGCATCGCCGAAGCGATCGCCTCCGCCGTCACACTGGTGGGCAAGTCGCCGTGATCCTGGTGGTCGCGGACCATGATGACCAGGTCGGCGCGCATGCGGCCCATGAGCTGGTCGAGCTTCTGCGCCACCGAGCGGTTGCGCATGGCCTCTCCCCAGACCAGAACAGCGAGCCCGGCCAGGTTCCCGTCAGCGGACTTGACCCGAATCACGTCGAGAAGTTCCGCCATGACCGCCCCCATGGATCGGTCCTGCCGGTTCGTGGCGACCGTGAGCGTGACGCCGAGGACCTCGCGCATGTTCTCCTCGGCGATCGCGAGGATCATCTCGTCCTTGCTGGTGAAGTGCCGGTACACCGCTCCCGCAGACAGCCCCGCCTCCGTGAACAGGTCCTGCATGGACGCGGAGTGGAAACCGTCACGGAGGAAACAGCGGCGCGCCGCGTCCAGGATCTGCTCGCGGCGGGCGTCCATGTACTGCTGGGTGACCTTGGGCATGACCTCACTCTATCAAGAAAAACGAACATTCGTGTTGACGTTTGCTCGCGCAGGGGGCCAGACTGGGGAACTAATAGAACGATCATTTCTTTTTTTAGGGAGGGCTGACCGTGAGCCCGTTGTCAGGACGCTCGGCATGGCGGGAAGTGGCCATTGCCGCCGTGGCGCTGCCCATAGTGATCACCCTGGCGGTGATGGCGTTCGCCTGGCCGGCGGGGCGGATCGCGCCACGCGACGTCCCGGTCGGGATCGTGGGCACCGGGCCCGCCAGCCAGAACGCGGTGGAGGGACTGGCGCATGCCAGGCCCGGCGCGTTCGACTTCCACCTCTATCCCGACCAGCAGGCCGCACGTGCGGCGATCAAGAACCGGGATGTCTACGGCGCCTTCGCCATCTCCGGCGACAGCATCACCGTGCTGAGCGCCTCCGCCGCCAGCCCCTCCGTGGCCCAGCTTCTGACTCAGGTCGGGCAGCAGCTTGCCGACAAGGCCACCCAGCAGATCGCCCAGCAGAAGGCCGTCCAACAGAAGGCCATCGAGCAGAAGGCCATCCAGAAGGCCGACCAGCAGAAGGCCGCCGGTACTCATTCCTCGGCGAAGGCCCACAAGAAGGCAGCCGCCGCCCCGCAGGGAGCAGCGCCGCAGGCAGCCGCCCCGCAGGGAGTCGTCGGTGCCGATTCCCCGGTGAAGATCCTTGTGAAGGCGGTCGACGTGGTGCCCGTCGCCACGGACGACCCCCGGGGCGTGGTGTTCAGCTCATCGGTCTTCCCGCTCACGATCTGCGGCATCATGATCGGAGCGTTTGTCACGATGGCTCGCGGCCTGGCACGCCCGCGGCACCGGGTGCTGACACTTCTCGTGGCGTGCGCCGTCGCGGCCCTCGGTATCTACGTCGTGGCCCAGGGTTTCCTCGGGGCGCTGCCCCACAATCACGTGGCCACGTGGGCGATCCTGTCGCTCGACCTGCTCTCCATCAGCGCCACCGCTGCCGGGGTGATCCGGCTCTTCGGGCCGGCGGGCCTCGGACTCAGCGCCGCGCTCATGGTCTTCGTCGGGAACGCCTTCTCCGGCGCCACCTCCGCTCCGGACATGCTCCCCAAGGGAGTGAACGACATCGGCCAGTGGCTGCCGCCCGGCGCCGGAGCCAGCCTGCTTCGCGACACCGCGTACTTCGACGGCAACAGCGGAGGCGGCCACCTTGCCGTCCTCGTTCTGTGGAGCGTCATCGGGATCACCGCAGTCATGTTCGGCCACTGGGTCATGCGGGAATCCCGGGGGGCCCGCAACGCGAAGACCGGTGCGACGGCTTCCGGAGAGTTGCTCCCGGCCCTGCCGGGGTCCGGCATCACTTCGCTGGACCGGCGTCCCGCGCACGCACACGCGCACGCACGCCGCAACGACGGTGCCGGCTGAGCAGCAGCACACCGAGGCCGCGGCCGTCCACATGAGCCGGCCTCACGAAGGGTGCGGCCCCTTCCACGCGGGCCGCACCCTCACCTGGGGGGTGCGGCCCGCGCGCCCCACAGGCCGACTCCCGAAGCAGCCACGACTACGACGTACGGCGCGCGGCATGGCACCGTGACGCCTCGCGCCAGACCGGAGCGGACACACGATGACCACCCCACGCCACGCTCAGTCGGCACTCCAGTGCGACCCCCCGCAGCCGGCCGGACCCCCTCCGGCGGCCACTCGGGCCTTCGCCCTGCTGGGCAGACGCTGGAACGGCCTGATCCTCGTGGCCCTGGCCAAAGGCCCGGCCCACTTCACGCAGGTTCGCGAGCGCGTCCCCGGCATCAGCGACCGCATGCTCGCCCAGCGCCTCCAGGAACTGACCGCGGTCGGCCTCGTCGCCCGAAACGGCCGGCCCGGCCCGTCCTCGCGGACCCATTACGTACTCTCCCCGCACGGCAACGCCTTCCTCATCCCACTGGCCGCCTTGCTCGTGTGGGCGGAGGACCACCTTCCGGCGAGCGGCTCACTGGCCGAGCACCAGTAGCGTCACCATGAGGACCGTCAGTGCGCCCAGGCCGATTCCGCCCGCCTTCGCGCCACCCCGGGGGAGGAAGATCCCGGCGACCGTCAGCAGCGTGGTGAGCGGTACGCCGAGCCGGGCGACCAGGACGAGCGCGTTCGCGAACTCGGGTGTGCGGACGCCGTCCTGGCAGGTGTCGCAGGCGATGGCGAGGAGCGGGCCGAAGGTGGCGATCAGGCCTCCGGTGACGAGCACCAGCATCGCGAGGGCGGTCAGGCCGGCCCAGTGGAGGGGAGTGCGCCGGGACTGGGTGGTGTGGGTGTTCGCCATGCGGCCGACGGTACGAAGAGTGCCGACCGGTCGGCATCCGATGTCGTACTCAGGTCACCGTGAGGCCGTGGCCTGAGTACGGCTACTCCGGTGTCGTGTGGGAGAGGCGGTCCAGCCACTCGCCCAGGAGGGCGGACTCGCCCGGGGTGAAGTCCGGCCTCGGGGTCCGGCGGAGGAGGGCGGCGAGGTGGGTGGCGGTGGCGGGAAGTACTTCTTCCGCTGCCGCCTCTTCGGCCTCTTCCGCTTCCGCTCGCGCTTCCTCGTCGCCGGCGGACGTGGTCTGCGGCCCCGTCGCCTCCGGGGTGAAGACCACCGCGTGCACCGCGTCCCGGATGCGGCGCGACAGGGTCTCGTCCGTGAAGGTCGTCGGGCGGGAGACCAGCATCAGGGACACGCCGACGTTGGCGGACATGATCATCTGGGCGGCGAGTTCGGGGGCCAGGCGCAGCTTGCCCTGTTCGGCCGCGCGCCGCAGGTCCGCGGTGAGGATGCGGTGGGACTCCAGGGCGGCGGCCGGTGGCGTACGCATCGCCGGGGAGTTCATGAGGCGGTAGAGGTTGGGGTTGCGCAGGGCGAAGTCGGTGTGGGTGTCCCAGCCGTCGCGCAGGTCCTGGATGGGGTCCGTGCCGGGCCTGCGGCTGCGCTTGGTCGTGAGGTACTTCTCGTATCCGTGGTCGACCACCGCCGACAGCAGGCCCTCCTTGTCCCCGAAGTGGCGGTAGAGGGCCGGGGCGCCGACCCCCGCCGCCTCGCAGACCGCCCGGGTGGAGACGTCCCCGTCGGGGGAGTTCGCCACCAGCTCGGCCGCCACTTCGAGGATGCGCGCTTTCGTACTGCTCACGGACGTGCTCACGGCAGCGACGTTATCCGAGTCGCCCGAGGTCACGCCGTCCCCTTCCGCGCCACGGGGGACAACAGGTCCGCCAGGCCGATCCGGGTCAGGAACTCGGCGCGGACACGGTCCGCGACCAGGCTGACCTCCTGCGATCCGTCGTCCGCCGGGTCGATGTGCACCCGGAAGGGGCGCTTCCCGTACGGGGTGCCCACCACGTCGACGATCGCGTCGGCGACGAGCGACACGTCCGCGTCGGGCGGGGTGAGGGCCGCCAGGCGTCCCGCGACCTGGTCCATCAGGCCCGCGTAGTGCTCCTCGTAGGCGGGGAGCACGGCCTGTTCGAAGGGGTGGCCGCCGCTCGCGAAGTGGTTGGTGCCCGAGGTGAACGCGCCGGGCACCACGATCGTCGTCTCGATGCCGAAGCGGGCGAGTTCGGCGGCGTACGACACGGCGAGCGCGTCCATCGCGGCCTTGGCGGCGAAGTACGGCGCCAGGTACGGCGGGGTGCCGCCGCGCGTGGAGGTGGAGCCGACCCACAGCAGCAGACCGTGTCCCTGGGCCCGCAGGTGCGGCAGCGCGGCCCGGTTGACCCGCTGGGTGCCCAGCACGTTCGTGTCGTACACCGCGGCCAGTTCGGCGGGCGTGAAGGCCTCCGTCGGGCCGGTCACCATGTGCCCGGCGTTGTGGACGAGCACGTCCAACCTGCCGGCCTCCGCCAGCACCGTGGTGATCGCCGCGTCCGCCGACTCCTGGGACAGGACGTCGAGTTCGACCGTGCGGAGGTCCACCGCGTGCTCGGCGGAGTAGGCCTCGACCTCCGCGACCCGGGCCGCGTTGCGCCCGCCGGTGTCCCGCATCGCGGCGTACACCGTGTGCCCGGCGCGGGCGAGGGCACGGGCGGACAGCGCGCCGAAGCCGGATCCGGCCCCCGTGATGACGATCGTCTTGCGCGCGGCGGCGTCCCTGGCCGAATCCGCGGCTGATTCCATGACTGACTCCGAAACCGAATTCGTGGCTGCGTCCATGGCTGAACTCCTCTTGAGCCGTGACGAGTTACGCGATGCCGCCGTTGGCCCGCAGCACCTGGCCGTTGACCCAGCGGCCTGCGGGGCCGGCGAGGAAGGACACCACCTCGGCGATGTCCCGGGGGGTGCCGAGGCGCTCCAGCGGCGGCTGGGCCGCCATCCGCGCGATGGTCTCCTCGTCCTTGCCGTCCAGGAAGAGGGCGGTGGCGGTCGGGCCGGGGGCCACGGCGTTGACGGTGACGTCCCGGCCGCGCAGCTCGCGCGCCACGATCAGGGTCATGGCCTCGACGGCGCCCTTGGTGGCGGCGTACGCGCTGTACCCGGGGATCGCGAGCGCGAGCACGGAGCTGGAGAAGTTGATGAGCGCGCCGCCCGCGCGCAGCCGTCGTGCCGCCTGCTGGTCGACGACGAACGTGCCGCGGATATTGGTGCGGTGCATGCGGTCCAGCGCGTCGAGGTCGAGGTCGACCAGGGGCGCGAGTGTCATGACACCGGCCGCGTGGACGACGACGTCCACCCCGCCGTAGGTGGATTCGGTGGCGTCGAAGAGGGCGGCCACCTCGGTCTCGTCGGCCACGTCGGCGCGGACGGCGATCGCCTCGCCGCCCGCCTCGGTGATCGCGGCGACGGTCTTGTCGGCCTCGGCCTCGTTGCCCGCGTAGTTCACGACGACGGCGTAACCGTCGGCCGCGAGGCGCTCGGCGGTCTCCCGGCCGATTCCGCGGGATCCGCCGGTGACGACGGCCGCCCGGCGGGACGTTTCCGACGTGCTGGAGTGCTCGGTCATGACGATGCTCCTCGATAGGGCGCGGTAGCGGCGTTCACCACCCGATGAGAGCAACGCTAACACCATTGCGGTAGCAGCGCTACCGGCAACCGCGCTCAGCCCAGAAACGCCGCTACGGTCGCCACGAACCGCCCGGCGTCATCGAGCCACGGGTAATGGCCGGCGCCCGGCTGCACCACGAGCCGCGCGTCGGGGAACAGGCCCGCGAACTCGGCCGTCGCCCCGGGCGGACTGTTCAGGTCGAACTCCCCGGTGAGCAGCAGGACGGGGGTTCGGCAGGCGGCGAGCGCCGCGCGGGTGGCGGGCGGGTCGAAGGCGCCCTCGGCCCCGAAGAAGGCCACGGCCTCCTCGTTGCCCGGCCGGGCGGCCTCATGATGCCGGCGCGCCTCGGCGTCCCAACGGCCCCAGAAGAAGGGGGCGACGGCCTCCCAGTCGCCGCCCGCCCCGGCACCGATCGCCTCCAGCGCGGCGAACGCCGCCGGGAACCACGGCTCACCCTCCCTGAGCCGCGCGAGTGCGCGCCGCGCCTCCCCCGTGACCTCGATGCCGACGGCTCGGGTGCCGGGGCCGATCAGGGCGAGCCTGCCGACGCGCTCCGGATACCGGGCCGCGTACTGCGTCGCGACGTTCGCTCCGGCGGAGTGGCCGAGCAGGTCGAGCCGGGCCAGGCCGAGGTGCGCGCGCAGCGCCTCGACGTCGTCGACCAGGCGGTCGCAGCGGTAGCCGGCGGTGTCGCGCGGGAGCGCGGACCGGCCGGTACCGCGCAGATCCAGGACGGCCAGCCGGCGGTGCAGGGAGAGGCCGCCGAGGTCGCCGAGGTAGCGGGAGTCCGTGGGGCCGCCGGGGACACAGAGGACCGGATCGCCGCCGCCGTCTCCGCTCCCGCCTCCCGTCAGGCGGTAGGCGAGGCGGGTTCCGTCAGGTGCGGTGAAGGTGGGCATGACGCGGATCCTGACAGCCATAACCGGGTTATACAACCGGGTTATGGCTGCCTGGAAACACTCGACCTGGGTATATAACCGAGCTATGGCAGTGGAAGAGGACACGCGTCGCACTCCCGAGCCCCCGGCCGAGCCCCTGACCGAGGCGCAGGCCGAGCGGATGTTCGCCGACATGAACGACGTCATCCGCGCGGGCGAGGAGATGCGCCGGCTGCGCGCCGAGATGATCAGGCTCCTCGCCGAGCTCGGCTGGACCCAGGACAGGATCGCCCGCCTCACCGGCATGAGTCAGCCCGCCGTGTCCAAGCAGGTCGCCAAGCACAAGGGGGACGACCCGTCGCCCACGCCGCGCCTCTCCCTCGACCAGCACGACACCCCCTGGCTGGAGGGGCGCCTCTGGGGCCTCGCCGAGGAGATCTCCGAGACCCTCCAGGACACCGCCCACTGCACGCGCCACGTCAACGCCGTCGCCCGGGGCCGGAAACACTTCACGCCCCAGAACGTCGACGAGCTCCGGCGCCTGGTCGAGGCGGACCTGCGGCTGCACCGGACCGCGCTGCCCGACGGCCACCGGCACGCCTACGACGAGATCAGCCGCGCCCTCGACACCCCCGCCTCCTCGACGGCCACCCCCACCGGATCCCCCTCCGCACGCCGCACCCTGGCCCGCCAGATCCAGCGCACCGGCCTCAGGGACGAGGCCTGAGCGCCCCATCGGGGCCGGTGTTTCCACATTCGCCATACCCGCCATCACATTCACCGTACGATGTCCACATGACGGTCAACATGACGATGAGCCTCCCCGACGAAGTGGCTGCCTTCGTGAAGGCCAAGGGGAATGCCTCTGCGTACACCGCGCGGATACTGCGCCGACAAATGCTCGCCGAAGAGTTGGAGAAGTCCGCGCGGATGCGGGCCGAGGCAGGCATAGTGATCACCGCTGCGGAGCCCGCCGAAAGCGAGGACGCCACCCTGGAGCGCTGGGCGCGGGTGGCGGGCAGGTGAAGCGCGGCCACGTCTACGAGCTGTCGTTCGCCGGAGGCCCCGCGCACGCCCTGGTGATCTCCTCCGACGCCCTCAACACGCAAAACAAGACGGCCACTTGCGTACTCGTCTACCCGCAGCAGGTGCGCGAAGCGACCCTCGTCGACATCCCGGTCGACGCCCCCTCCTCGGGCACCGTCGTGCTCGGCGAGTTCCGGACCCTGTCGGCCCCACGCTTCACCAAAGAGCTGGGCCCTGTCGACGAACGGGTCATGGAGGCCGTCGAGATCGGCCTCCGGGCCGTGTTCGACCTGTAGACCCCGGCCGGCCGACAGGTCCCCCCGGCGGTCTACGGCCCACCACGGCCGGTCGTAGCCGAGGAAGAGCTTGGAAGCCGGCCTCGGGGTGACCGGGCCGAGGCCGGACAGTCCCTAGGTCCCCTTCGTCGCCCGAGCCCGGTCGCGGGTCCACGCGCACGCGCCTACGAGCACGGCGGCCCCGGCTCCGTACACGGGCAGCCACAGGGTCGTCGTGGCTGCCAGGCAGTCGGCAACGGCCTTGCCGCTCTGGGTCACTTGTGCGTACGCCAGGGCGGCGACGTCGCTGTCGGCCAGGTTCGCCAGCGCGGCCCTCGACCGGATGGCCTCGTACCTGCCCGTCCCCTCGCACCCGCTCCGCGTGCCCGGCATCGGAAACAGCCAGGCCCAGCGCTGCATCATGGGGGCCAGTGCGATCGCCACGCACAGGCCGACGACCAGCGAATACGCCACCAGGCCGCGCATGTACGCCGATCGGACGCCGGGCGTCCATGGCGGCCGTCGCTGGAAGGCGAAGATCACGGCAAGAAGCGTCACCCCGATGTACGTGGAGAACCACTGCCAGGAACCCTGCGCGAGTGCGAACGTCAGCACGGCGGCGAGTCCGATACCGATGACCCCGGCCTGGCCGGCGGAGTCGGATCCGGCTCCGGTGGATGCGGGCCTTCGGGTTGCTTGAGGGCTGAGGTCGTTCACGGGCCTCTCCTGCGGGCGGGAGCCATCAGCATCCGCCGTGTGGCGCCGCGGTCCCCGGCGCCATGCCGGACGCTCTCGACACCCCCGCCCGGATGACACACCCTGCCGCTCCGGGCGGGCCCAGGGCCCGCCCGGCCGAATCAGGCCCTAGGGCCTGTCCGGCGGATCAAGTCGCAGGAAACCGGCGGTGCTTCATCGACGCTGGTGAGCGGGGCTTGGTGCGTCCAGCTGCAAGGCGGAGGAGGGCGACGACGCGGAGCGTCGGCAACCGACGACAACGCCGCAGATGGGCGTGCCAAGCCCCGCGTCTGCGGCATGATCCGCCGGACAGGCCCTAGCCACCCGACGGCCACACGATCGCCTGCACCTCGCTGTACGCGTGCAGTGCGTACGACCCCACGTCCCGCCCCACCCCGCTCTTCTTGAAGCCGCCGAACGGTGCCTCCATGTTGCGGCCGACGGTGTTGACGCCCACCCCGCCCGCACGCAGCGCGCGGGCGACGCGGAAGGCGCGTGCGACGTCGCCGGACCAGACGTAGTCGATCAACCCGTAGTCGCTGTCGTTGGCGAGGGCGACGCCCTCCTCCTCGTCGTCGAAGGGGACGACCACGACGACGGGCCCGAAGATCTCCTCGCGGACCACCCGCATGTCGGGGGTGCAGTCCGCGAGGAGGGTCGGGGCGACGTAGAAGCCGCGGTCGTACGGAGGGCGCGTGCCGCCCGTGACGATCCGCGCGCCCTCCTTGCGGCCGAGTTCGACGTAGGCCTCGACCCGGTCCCGGTGGGCCGCCGAGATGACCGGCCCGACGACCGTACCGGGCTCCCGCGGGTCCCCGACCGTCAACCGTCCCGCATACGCGGCCAGTTGCTCGACCAGGCGGTCGTGGATCCCCCTCTGCGCGATCACCCGCGTCGGCGCCGTGCAGATCTGGCCGCTGTAGAAGGAGAACGTCGTGCCGATGCCGAGCACCGCCGACTCGACGTCCGCGTCGTCGAAGACGACCGCCGCGCCCTTCCCGCCCAGCTCCATCAGCTGGCGTTTCATCCCGCGCCCGCACACCTCGGCGATCCGCTGCCCCACCGCCGTCGAGCCGGTGAAGCTGACCATGTCCACGTCCTCGCAGTCCACGGCCGCCTCGCCGACCTCAGGACGCGAACCGCTCACCACGTTCACGACACCCGGCGGTACGCCCGCCGCTTCCAGGGCCTCCGCCATCCGGTACACGGACAGCGGGTCCTGCGGGGCGGGCTTCACGACCACCGTGTTGCCCATGGCCAGGGCGGGGGCGATCTTGCCTGCCGGATTGGCCCAGGGGTTGTTGTAGGACGTGACGCAGGTGACGACGCCGACCGGCTGACGGACGGCGAGGGCGCCCATGACCGCCGCCTTCCCGAACGGCCCGGCCTCGTTGATCTGCGGCGGCAGCGGCTGCTCGACGGGCTCCACGCGCGCGTAGCGCCGGAAGCGGGCCGCGCCCACCCCCACCTGCATCCCGCGCGCGGTCCCGGTCGTGGCACCGCTCTCGGCCTGGGCGAGGTCGGCGTAGGAGAGGAAGTTGCGCCGGATGATGTCCGCCGCCCGGCCGAGGAGCGCCGCGCGTTCCTCGGGAGGCGTCCGCGACCACGGTCCGAAGGCCTCCCGGGCCGCGGCGGCGGCCGCGTGCGCCTGCTTCCGCGAGGCCTCCGGCGCCCTCCCGACGACACCCTCCGTCGCCGGGTCGATCACCTCGTAGTGCCCGTCGTCGGGCTCCACCCACGAGCCGCCGATGAACAGCCGCTGCTCGTCGCCCGCCCCCCGCACGCCGGTCACCTCGTACTCACCGTCTCCGTGTCCCGGCCGGAGCGCAGCACCTTCCCCGGTACGGCGCCCGTCACCACGTCCTCCCTGATCGACTCGACCCCGTTGACCCAGACCGCCGTGATGCCGATCGCCTTGGAGTCGAGCCGGGGGCTTTCTCCCGGCAGGTCGTGCACCAGGGTGGCCTTGCCGGCGTCGACGCGCTCCGGGTCGAACAGCACGAGGTCCGCATGGAAGCCCTCCGCGATCCGCCCGCGTTCCCTCAGTCCGAAGAGGCGCGCCGGGTCGTCCGTGAGCATCTTCACGGCCGCCTCCAGCGTGGTCAGCTTCCGCCCGCGCAGACAGTCCCCGAGGAAGCGGGTCGTGTACGGGGCCCCGCACATGCGGTCGAGATGCGCGCCCGCGTCCGAGCCGCCGAGCATGACGTCCGGGTGCTGCCAGGTCTCGGCGCGCAGCGTCCAGGAGTCGGTGTCGTTGTCGGTGGGCATGGGCCACAGCACCGTCCGCAGGTCGTCGTGCGCGCAGATCTCGACCAGGCACTCGAAGGGCTCCTGGTGGCGCCGGGCCGCGATGTCCTTCACGACCTGCCCGGTGAGGCCGTCGTTCGCCGGGCTGTAGGTGTCCCCGATGACGTACCGGCCGAAGTCGGCGAGACGGCGGAAGACGCCCGCCTCCTTGCTGTTCGCGCGGGCCAGCATCTCGGCGCGTACGGAGGAGTCCCTGAGCCGTGCGATGCGCTCCGGGACGGGCAGGGCGAGGATCGGGCCCCACCCGGGAATCAGGTTCAGCGCGCAGAACGTGCCCAGGGACATGTTCATGGGGGTGAGGATCGGCATGGTGAGGGCCACCACCCGGCCGCCCGCCTTCCGCGCCCGTTCGCTCGCCACCAGTTGCCTCGGTACGCGCTCGGGGACGGCGGCGTCGATGGTCAGCACGTTCCAGTTGAGCGGGCGGCCCGCCGCCGCGCTCATCTCGACGAACAGGTCGATCTCGTCGTCGCTGAACTGGTCGAGGCAGCCGGCGACGATCGCCTCGATCTGGGTGCCCTCGTGCTCGCCGACGGCCCTGCTCAGAGCCAGCAGCTCCGCGGGCTTCGCGTGCCGGGAGGCGACCGGTTTCCCGTCGCCGTCGGAGTGGGTGGAGGACTGGGTGGTGGACAGGCCCCAGGCGCCAGCGTCCATCGCCTCGTGGAAGAGGGCGAGCATCTGCTCCAGCTGCTCCCCGGTCGGCTGGCCGCCCACCGCGTCCGCGCCCATCACGTACCGCCGCAGCGCGCAGTGCCCCACCATGAAGCCCGCGTTGACGGCGATCCGCCCCTCCAGGGCGTCGAGGTAGTCGCCGAAGCCGTGCCAGCTCCAGGGCGCCCCTTCCTCCAGGGCGACCAGCGACATCCCCTCGACCTTGGACATCATGCGGCGGGTGTAGTCGGCGTCCTCGGGCCGTGCCGGGTTCAGCGGGGCGAGGGTGAAGCCGCAGTTGCCGCCCGCGACCGTCGTCACCCCGTGGTTCAGGGACGGGGTGGCGTACGGGTCCCAGAAGAGCTGGGCGTCGTAGTGCGTGTGCGGGTCGACGAACCCGGGCGCGAGGACGAGACCGGAGGCGTCCTCGCTGGTGCGGGACGCCTCCGTGACCGTGCCGATCGCGGCGATACGGCCGTCGCGGATGCCGACGTCCGCGGTGTAGCCGGGCGCGCCCGTGCCGTCCACGACGGTCGCGCCCTTGATGACGTGGTCGAGCATGGCCGCACCCTCCTCAGACCGCTTGGCGGAAACGGGTCGTCCGGTGCACCGGATCCGTGTCGATCTTCGGGATCACGTGCTCCCCGATCAGCCGGATCGTCTGCAGGGTCTCCTCCTTCGGGACCCCGACCGGCAGCCCGAAGGAGAGCTGGTCGGCGCCCGCCTGCTCCCAGCGCTTGCACTGGGTGAGCACCTCGTCCGGGTCGCCGCAGATCAACAGCTCCTCCTCGATGAGGAGTTCGACGAACTCGGCGTTGTACTCGGGGAGCGTCTCCGGCCAGACGGGGAAGCCCTCGGGGCGCGGGAAGGTGTCGTGGTAGCGGAAGACGAGGGAGGGGAGGTAGTGCAGTCCGCCGCCGACCGCGATCCGTATCGCCTCCTCGTGCGTCGGCGCGCAGATGGCGGTGGTCGTCACCATCACGTTGTCGTTGACGAAGGCGCCGACGGGCTCGGCGTCGACGATGGCGGTCTTGTACTGCTGGAGGACCCACTCCATGTCGGAGACCTTCTGCACGCTGAAGCCGAGCACGCCCAGGCCCTTGCGGGCGGCCATGGCGTACGAGGGCGGCGACCCGGCGGCGTACCACATCGCGGGGTGCGCCTTCCCGTACGGCTTGGGGAGCACCTTGCGGGGCGGGAGCTGCCAGTGCTTGCCCTGGAACCCGACGTACTCGTCCTGGAGCCACATCTTCGGGAACTCGGCGATGGTCTCTTCCCAGATCTCCTTGGTGTAGTTCATGTCGGTGATGCCGGGGAGGAAGCCGAGGATCTCGTGGCTGCCCGCGCCGCGACCGCTGCCGAACTCGAAGCGGTTCTCGCTGAGGTGGTCGAGCATGGCGACCTTCTCGGCGACCTTCACCGGGTGGTTGACCTGGGCGAGCGGGTTGAAGATGCCCGAGCCGAGGTGGATGCGGTCCGTGGCGTGGGCGAGGTAGCCGAGGTAGACGTCGTTCGCCGAGAGGTGCGAGTACTCCTCCAGGAAGTGGTGCTCGGACGCCCAGGCGTACTTGAAGCCGGACTTGTCCGCCTGGATGACGTACTCGGTCTCCTCCATCAGCGCCTTGTGCTCCGCGAGCGGGTCGGTCTCGGCGCGCTTGCCCACGTATCCCTGTACAAAGAGCCCGAATTCCAAGGAGGTTCACCGTCCCCAGTAAGTTTCTGACTATCCGTCAGATTGGCTTGCCGCCGACTGTTGCACCACGGGCCTGCACCGTCAATAGCTGACTGGCCGTCAGATCACGCTGACCCCCGCCAGCCACCCCCCGTCGATCACGAACGGCTGCCCGGTGATGTACGAGGAGTCCTCGGAGGTCAGGAACAGGGCGAGCCGGGCGACCTCCTCGGGCCTGCCCACCCGCCCGAGCGGCACGAGCTTGCTGTACAGCTCGTCCAGGGCCCTGGTCATCTCCTCGGGGTCGGCCGTCGGGTCGAGCTGGGCCGGGTTCGACATGGGGGTGTCGACGGCGCCCGGACAGATGGCGTTGACCCGTATCCGCTGGTGCGCCAGCTCCAGCGCGGCGACCCGGGTGAGACCGAGGATGGCGTGCTTGGTCGCCGTGTACGTGCCCACGGCCGCCATCCCGGTCATCGCGGTGTACGAGGCGGTGTTGACGATCGTGCCCCCGCCGGCCGCGGCGATCTCCCCCGCCACCGTCTTGATCCCGAGGAAGCAGCCGACCTGGTTGACCTGCACGACCTGGAGGAACTCGTCCAACGGGGTGTCGACGAGGGCGTTGAAGCGCAGGATGCCCGCGTTGTTGACCAGCCCGTCGATCCGCCCGTACGCGCCCTTCACGGCGGCGACGGCGGCCGCCCAGTCGTCCTCCCGGCCCACGTCGAGGTGGACGTAGAGCGCGTCCAGCTCCTTGGCCACGTCCTCGCCCCGGTCGTCGAGCACGTCCGCGACGACGACCCTGGCACCCTCCGCGGCGAACAGCCGCGCCTCCTGCTCGCCCTGCCCGCGCGCCGCCCCGGTGACGATGACGACGCGTCCGTCCAGCTTGCCCATGCCCTGACTCCCTGATTGAGGTGAGACGCGATCTGCTCGAGGTGAGGCACGATCGGGTTGAGATGGGGCCCCGTCTAGCCGAGGTGAGGCGCGACGTCGGCGCCGAACGCCGTGATCTGGTCGACGAGCTCGCTCAGCCCTCGCGCCCGGAACCGCACCTGGATCTGGTGCACCCCCATCGCCCGGTACGCCCGCAACGACTCGGCGACCGCCTCCGGGGCCCCGGTCACCGTGCGCCGCCCGACATGCCAGTCCGGCGTGCCGACGTACAGGGGCTCGGTAATGGCCCCGACGACGAGCGGCGCGGAGATCCCCGCCTCCTCCCTGATCCGGTACAGGCGGGCGATCTGCTCCGGCAGCCGCTCGCGCGGATCGCCCTGCGGCAGCCAGCCGTCACCCCGCAGCGCGGCCCGGCGCACGGCGGCGGGCGAGGAACCGCCCACCCACACGGGTACGCGCTCCTGCGCGGGCCGGGGCCGCTGCCCGAGCCCCTCGAAGTCGTACAGCTTCCCGTGGTGCACGGGGAACTCGTCCGCCCCCAGAGCGGCGCGCAGCGCGTCGATGGACTCGTCGAGCACCGCCCCCCGCCGCGCGAAGTCGGCGCCCACCGCCGCGAACTCCTCCTCCACATGCCCGGCGCCGACCCCGAGGATCAGCCGCCCGCCGGAGAGGTGGTCGAGGGTCGCGTACTGCTTGGCCGTGACCAGCGGATGCCGCAGCCCGACGACCGCGACATGACTGAGCAGCCGTACGCGCTCGGTCACGCCCGCGAGATGGGCGAGGGTGGCGACGGGGTCGTACCAGATCGTGCTCATCGCGTCCGCGAGACGGCGCGGGACGGCCACGTGGTCGCAGCTCGCCACGTAGGCGAAGCCGGCACGGTCGGCGGCACGGGCGACCGCGACGAGCTCGCCGGGACCGGCGTCCGCCTCCCAGGGCTCGGCGTAGAGGGTGCTCTGGGACTGGATGGGGAGCTGCATCCCGTAGAGCAGGGGTCCGGGATCCGTCGGCGCCGGATTCGACGGGAACTGGTTCGACGCCGCCTGGTTGGGCGGGGACTGGTTCAACGGGGACCTCCCGGTCCGGGCCACAGCCCGTCCTCCGTCAGCCCCAGCAGCTCGATGGCGTTGCCCCGGACGATCCGTTCCACCACGTCCGGGTCCAGGTGCCCCATCTGGGCCTCGCCGACCTCGCGGGACTTGGGCCAGGTGGAGTCGGAGTGGGGGTAGTCGGTCTCGTAGAGGACGTTCGGGACCCCGATGGCGTCGAGGTTCCTCAGTCCGAACGCGTCGTCGAAGAAGCAGCCGTAGACGTGGTCGGCGAAGAGTTCGGACGGCGGGCGGTGGACCTTGTCGGCGACGCCGCCCCAGCCGCGGTTCTCCTCCCAGACCACGTCGGCGCGCTCCAGGATGTAGGGGATCCAGCCGATCTGGCCCTCCGCGTACATGACCCTGAGGTTCGGGAAGCGTTCGAACTTGCCGCTCATCAGCCAGTCGACCATCGAGAAGCAGCAGTTGGCGAAGGTGATGGTGGAGCCGACGGCGGGCGGCGCGTCGGCCGAGGTCGACGGCATCCTGCTGCTGGAGCCGATGTGCATGGCGATGACCGTGCCGGTCTCGTCGCAGGCGGCGAGGAGGGGGTCCCAGTCGTCGGTGTGGACCGAGGGGAGTCCGAGGTGGGGCGGGATCTCGGAGAAGGCGACCGCGCGGACGCCACGGGCGGCGTTGCGGCGCACTTCCGCGGCGGCGAGTTCCGGGTCCCAGAGGGGTACGAGGGTGAGCGGGACGAGCCGGCCGTGGGCCGCCGGGCCGCACCACTCCTCCACCATCCAGTCGTTGTAGGCCTGCACTCCGAGCAGGCCCAGCTCACGGTCCTTGGCCTCGGTGAAGGTCTGGCCGCAGAAGCGCGGGAAGGTGGGGAAGCAGAGCGCGGACTGGACGTGGTTGACGTCCATGTCGGCGAGACGCTGGGGAACGTCGTACGAGCCGGGCCGCATCTGCTCGTACGTGATGATCTCCAGCCGTATCTCGTCCCTGTCGTAGCCGACGGCGGTGTCGAGGCGGGTCAGGGGCCGGTGCAGGTCCTCGTAGACCCACCAGTCGCCGATGGGGCCGTCGTCGCCGGGCCCGCCCATCACCGGGGCGAACCTGCCGCCGAGGAAGGTCATCTCCTTCAGCGGCGCGCGGACGATGCGGGGTCCGGTGTCCTGGTACTTCGCGGGGAGGCGGTCGCGCCAGACGCCGGGGGGCTCCACGGTGTGGTCGTCCACGGAGATGATCTTCGGGAACGGGGTCGTGGACGCCTGGGCGGCCTCAGTGGTCCTCGTGGTCTCCATACGGCTCACGGTAGCGCCGATCTGACGACCCGTCAGCTACCTGTGGGCCACCCGTCGACAGCCCCCCGGCCGTCCGCTCCGCCGCCATACACCCCCATACGCCTCTGGAATGGGCGACTCTGTGCGGAGATGTGCGCAGAGGTTGTGAGAGCCCTGTGATTCCCCGTGCCTGTACGGTGTGCGGGCCTGTGATCGCTGTCTCGCACGGCTGACGCATCCGCCATGAACAAGGCAAACTGGCCTCGTAGAACTGACGGTTCGGCAGGGGGACGGCGATGGACGGTGTACCGCGGGTGCCGGAGCAGCGACGTGCCGGGGAATCGGCGGCGTTGCGCTTCAGCGTGCTCGGACCGGTGCGCGCCTGGCGCGGCGAGGATTCCTTGCCGACGGGGTCCCCGCAGCAACGCGCCCTGCTGGCCGCGCTGCTGCTGCGGGAGGGCCGGACGGCCACGTCCGGCGAGCTGATCGACGCCCTGTGGGGCGAGGAGTCCCCGCCCCAGGCGCTGGCCGCGGTGCGGACGTACGCCTCCCGGCTCCGCAAGGCCCTGGACCCCGGCGTCCTGATCAGCGAGTCCGGCGGCTACGCGATCCGGCTGGCGGCGAGCGACAGCTCCCTCGACCTCGCCGAGGCCCAGGAACTCGCCGCCGACGCCGAGAAGGCCAAGCACGCCGGCGACCTGTGCTCCGCCCGCGACCTGCTGAACCGGGCGCTGGGCCTGTGGGACGGGGAGCCGCTGGCGAGCGTGCCCGGGCCGTACGCGGAGAACCAGCGGGCCCGTCTGGAGGAGTGGCGTCTCCAACTCCTCGAATCCCGCCTCGACATGGACCTGGAACAGGGCTGCCATGCGGAGGCCGTCTCCGAACTCACCGCCCTGACCGCGGCGCACCCCCTGCGCGAGCGGCTGCGTGAACTGCTGATGCTCGCCCTGTACCGCAGCGGGCGGCAGGCCGAGGCGCTCGCCGTGTACGCCGACACGCGCCGCCTCCTCGCCGACGAGCTCGGCGTGGACCCGCGCCCGGGCCTCAAAGAGCTCCAGCAGCGCATCCTCCAGGCCGACCCGGGCCTCGCGGAACCCTCGGCCCCGGCGGCCGAGCCCACCGCGACACCGGTCCGCCCGGCCCAACTCCCCGCCACGGTCACGGACTTCACCGGACGTGCCTCCTTCGTCCAGGAACTGAGCGACGTCCTGGCCTCCGCCTCCTCCGCCGAGGGCGAGGGCCAGGTCATGGCCGTCTCGGCGCTCGCGGGCATCGGCGGCGTCGGCAAGACGACCCTCGCCGTGCACGTGGCCCACCAGGCGCGCGCGTCGTTCCCCGACGGGCAGCTGTACGTCGACCTGCAAGGTGCGGGCCAGCGGGCGGCGGAGCCGGAGACGGTCCTCGGCGCGTTCCTGCGTGCCCTGGGCACGGCGGACTCCTCCATCCCGGACTCCCTGGAGGAACGCTCGGCGCTCTACCGCTCGGTCCTGGACGGCCGCCGGGTCCTGGTCCTCCTGGACAACGCCCGCGACGCGGCCCAGGTCCGCCCGCTCCTGCCCGGCACGGAGGGCTGCGCGGCCCTGGTCACGTCCCGGGTACGGATGGTGGACCTGGCGGGCGCCCACCTGGTCGACCTCGACGTGATGTCCCCGGAGGAGGCCCTCCAGCTCTTCACGAAGATCGTGGGCGAGGAGCGGGTGGCGTCGGAGCGCGAGGCGGCCCTCGATGTCGTCGCGGCCTGCGGCTTCCTCCCGCTCGCCATCCGCATCGCGGCCTCCCGGCTGGCCGCCCGCCGCACCTGGACCGTCTCGGTCCTGGCGGCGAAGCTCGGCGACGAGCGCCGCCGCCTCGACGAGCTCCAGGCCGGCGACCTCGCGGTCAAGGCCACCTTCGAACTCGGCTACGGCCAGCTGGAGCCGGCCCAGGCCCGCGCCTTCCGCCTGCTGGGCCTGGCCGACGGCCCCGACATCTCCCTGGCCGCCGCGGCCGCCGTCCTCGACCTCCCGATCGACGACACCGAGGACCTCCTCGAATCCCTCGTCGACACCTCCCTCCTGGAATCCGCCGCCCCCGGCCGCTACCGCTACCACGACCTCGTACGCCTCTACGCCCGAGCCTGCGCAGAACGCGACGAACAGCCTCCGAGCGAGCGGGACGCGGCGATGTCGCGGTTGCTGGACTTCTACTTGGCCACGGCGGCGGGGGTGTACGCGCTCGACCGGCCCGGCGACCGGTTGGTGGAACACCTTGAGGCCACGGCGTACCCGGGCCTGGTGTTCGAAGACCGCCACCAGGCCCAAGACTGGCTGTACGCGGAAGCGGTCTGCACGCTGGCCTGCGTACGGCAGTCGTTCGGCGCAGAGACGCTGGCACGGGCCGTCGACCTGCTGTGGGCCGCCTGCGACCTGGCCGAATCGGGCGCGAACTCCAAGGAGTACGAGGACATCGCCCAAGCCGCGGGCGCCGCCGCGCGGCAGATCGGCGCCACCCGGGCGGAGGCACGAGCGCTGACGACCCTCGCCTTCGTTCACCACATCACCGGCCGCTTCGATCCGGCCGACCAGGCCGCGACCCGCGCCCTGGAGCTGGCCCTGGCCTCCGCCGACCCGCTGACGAGCTGCTGGTCGTCCAACATCCTCGGCGTGATCGCGCTCTACCAGAACCGGCACGAGGACGGAGAGGCGCACCTGACGCGCGCCATCGAGAACTTCCGCACCTGCGAGGACCGCCCCGGCGAGGCGAGCGCCCTGTGCAACCTCTCGCGCATCCACCTGGCCACCGAGCGCACCGCGAGCGCGGTCGCCCTGGCCCAGCAGGGCACGGACATGTACGACGACATGGGGCACGCCCTGAAGGGCGCCAACGGCCGCTACGCCCTCGGGCTCGCGCTCACCCAGAGCGGGCAGCACCTCCAGGCCACCGAGCGCCTCCAGGAAGCCTTGGAGGTGTTCAGAGACAGCCGCCAGCGCCTGTGGGAAGGCATGACGCTCTTCCGTCTCGCCGAGGTCGACCTCGCCGCCCGACGGCCGGCGCAGGCGGCCTCGAACGCCGAGATGGCGCTGACCGTGCTGCGCGGTATCGGCGGCGACTGGCGTCGCGGAAACGTCCTCACCGTGCTGGGGCGCGCCTTGAACGGCATCGGCCAGAGCGGCCGCGCCCAGGTCTGCTGGCGTGAATCCCTGGACATCTTCGAGGCACTGGGCTCCCCGGAAGCCGATGCCGTACGCCTTCTCCTGAACCCCCTCGCCGTGGCCTGAGAGCGTGCGCCTGCGCGTTCATCATTCGTTTATCGCCGCCCGGCACTCTCAACGAGTCGATCCGTCGCGTCGGGGGGCAGACGGGATGACAGTCGGCCACACCTTTAAGGTGAACCGGCCCAGAAGTGCCCGCCCGGCGGTCCTCGGGGGAGTTGCCGGGCGGGCGCTCTCCGCCTTACCGCCCTACCGCATCGAAGAACTGCAGGGGAGCCAGTCATGACCGACACCAACAGCACCGACAACGTCCACGCCACCGACGAGCCCACGGTCAGCCCGGACAACGTCCACGCGACCACCGAGCCTCTCACCGGCAAGAACCCGATCGCCCCGGCCGAGACCGGCGACGCCACCACGGACAACGTCCACGCCACGGGCGAGCCGGTCTAAGACCCACCGGGGGGGACTTACACCACACGGGGATCGGCCGCGGCGGCGCGGAGGGGGAGCCGCCGCGGCCGACGTGTGTCCGGTGCGTGGTTCAGGTCATTCCGTGGCGGGAACCGTTCGAACCTCACGCGTCGGCGAACGTCCCCTCCTTCTACGGCGCCGAGCTGCGCTTCAAGAGGGAGCTGGTCGCAGGGGGCGTGTTGCTCACCTCGCGTGCCCGGGAGGCCGGGTGGGCGCGGAGGTCGCTTCTTCGGGTGCTCGGGAGAGAGGGGTGGACCCGGGTTCAGGCCGGGGCCTGGATCGAGCCGGGCCGGGACGCGGACTTCGCCACTCGGTTGCGGGCCGTGCAGCTCCTCAAGCCGCGGCTCGTCGTGAGTCACCGTTCGGCGGCCGCTCTCTGGCGGATCGAGACCCTCACCCCGAGGGGCGAAGGGGCCCTGGAGTTCATCGATCCCGGCCTCACTCTCCGCAGCGGCGGGAAGGGCGTGCTCGTACACCGCATGCCTCTCGACGAGGGAGACGTGGTCCTGCGTGAGGACCTGCGTGTCACGAGCGCCGACCGTACGCTCGCCGACCTCCTCCGGGCCGGCCCCCGCGACGAGGCTCTCGTCGCCGTCGAATCGGCTCTGACCTGGCGGCGGGCCGGAGGCGTCCGCCGCGCGCCCGTCACGACCGCCGCCCTGGTCTCCCTCGCGCTCGAAGCGCCCATATGCGGAGCGGAAGCCGGCCGCCGTCGGCTGAAGCTCGCCGATCCGAACTCCGGTTCCCCCGCCGAGACCGTCGCGCGGCTGCGCATGCACGACGGCGGCCTTCACCCCGAGAGCCAGGTCGAACTCCGTACGCCCGACGGCCGCCGCCGCTACCTGGACTTCCTGTTCCGAGCCGAGGGGCTGGCCGTCGAGATCGAGGGGTACGCCTACCACGGCACACGCGAGTCGCACCGCCGGGATGTCGCCCGCTTCAACCAGGTACTCCAGTGCCCGGAGGTGCTTCTTCTCCTCCGCTACACCGCCGTGGACGTCTTCCACCGTCCCGCGACGATGATCGAGGAGATTCACGCCGCCCTCACCCGGCTCCGCGAGCGCGAGCGTAACCGTGACCGCGAGCGCGACTCAGGAACCCCCGCCCCGTAACTTCAGAAGGTCCCGGACCGCAGCTCCCCCTTCACCACCTTCCCGCTCGCGTTCCGCGGGAGTTCCCGTACGAATTCCACCGCTCGCGGGACCTTGTAGTTCGCCATCTCGCGGCGGGACCAGGCGATCAGGTCGTCGGAGGTGAGGACGGAGTCCGGGCGTCGGACGACGTACGCCTTGCCGACCTCGCCCAGGCGGCCGTCCGGGACGCCGATCACCGCGACGTCCGCCACCTCCGGGTGGAGGCCGAGGAGTTGCTCTATCTCGGCGGGGTAGGCGTTGAAGCCGCCGACGATGAACATGTCCTTGATGCGGTCGGTGATGCGGAGGTTGCCCGCCGGGTCCAGGAGGCCCACGTCGCCGGTGCGCAGCCAGCCGTCGGGGGTCAGGACGCGGGCGGTCTCCTCGGCGTCCTCGAAGTAGCCCCGCATCACGTTGAAGCCGCGGACCAGCACCTCACCCGGGGAACCCGTGGGCGCTTCCACGCGTACCTCCACGCCCGGGATGGCCCGGCCCGAGGTCGACGCGATCACCGACGACGGGTCGCCCCGGCGGCACATCGTCACGAATCCGCTGGCCTCCGAGAGGCCGTACGCGGTCAGGACCGTCTCCACACCCAGTTCGGTGCGCAGGCGTTCCACCAGGCGGAGGGGGACCACGGCCGCTCCCGTGACCACCAGACGCAGCGTCGACAGGTCGTACGACGTCCGTGCCGGGTGGTCGAGGAGGGACTGGTGGAGGGTCGGCGGGCCCGGCAGGACCGTGACGCGCTCGGAGGCGATGTTCGCCAGCACCGTGTCCACGTCGAACACCGGCTGCGGGATCATCGTCGCGCCCCGCATCAGACAGGCGAGCACCCCGGCCTTGTAGCCGAAGGTGTGGAAGAAGGGGTTCACGATCAGATAGCGGTCCTCCCGGCGCAGACCGGCCAGCTCGCACCACACCTCGTACGCCCGCAGGCTCTGCTCGTGTGTGATCACGGCGCCCTTGGGCCGGCCCGTCGTGCCCGAGGTGAAGACGATGTCCGACGGCGCCGATCCCGGCACGGCCGCCGCCCGTTCCCGCACCTCCGCCGCCCCGACACCCTCCCCGTCCGCGAGGAAGTCCTTCCAGGTGCGGAAGTCGGCGGGGGCGTCGTCGGCGAGCACCACGACCTGCTCCAGGTGCGGGAGTCCGGGGAGGGGGCCGTCCCCGGCGCCTTCCCCCGCCTCCGCCCTCTCCCCCGCCGCCCGCCGCAGCGACGCCACGTACGACGTCCCCAGGAACGTCCCCGTCACGAACAGCAGCCGGGCGCGGCTCCGGGAGAGCACGTACGCCGCCTCGGTGCCCTTGAAGCGGGTGTTGAGCGGGACGAGCACCGCGCCCGCCGACACCGCGCCGAGGGCGGAGACGATCCAGTCCAGGGTGTTCGGCGCCCAGATGGCGACCCGGTCGCCGAGCCGTACGCCGTTCGCGAGGCAGGCGGCCGCCGCACGTTCGACGCGGGCGCCCAGCTCGGCGTAGGAGATCCGCGTACGGCCCTCGACGACGGCCTCGCGGTCCGCGAAGCGTGTCGTCGCCGACCGCATCAGCCCCGGGATGCTGCCCCATTCCAGGTCTCCGCGCATCTCACGCCTCCCGTAGCCGCGAACCCACTAGCTGACTACCCGTCAGATTAGCTGTAGCCTGACGGCCTGTCAGCAGTCGGGCCCTTCCGTGGAGGTGCACCCATGCCGGGGATCAAGGACGCCACCGCCGTCGTCGGCATCGGTCAGACCCCCTTCGCCAAGCAACTCCCCGAGCCCGAGAAGACCTTGGCCTGCCGCGCGATCCTCGCCGCCCTCGACGACGCCGGAATCGCGCCCTCCGAGGTCGACGGGCTCGCCTCCTACACCATGGAGGAGACCGACGAGGTGGAGGTCGCGAAGGCGGTCGGCCTCGGCGATCTCACCTTCTTCAGCAAGGTGGGCTACGGCGGCGGCGGCTCCTGCGCCACCGTCGCGCACCTCGCCGCCGCCGTCGCCACCGGCCAGGCGACGGTGGGCGTGGCCTGGCGGTCGCGGAAGCGGGGCAGCGGGCCCAGGCCGTGGAAGAACACCGCCGTCCAACTCCCCACGCCCGCCCAGTGGACCCGCCCCTTCGGGCTGCTCAGACCGGCCGACGAGATAGCCATGCTGGCCCGTCGCTACATGCACGAGTACGGCGCCACCCGCGACCACCTGTTCAACGTCGCCCTCGCCTGCCGCAACCGCGCCAACCAGAACCCCGCCGCGATGATGTACGAGCGCCCGCTGACCCGCGAGATGTACATGACCTCCCGCTGGATCAGCGAACCCCTCTGCCTCTTCGACAACTGCCTGGAGACGGACGGCGCGCTGGCCTGCGTGATCGTGTCCGCCGAGCGCGCGCGGGACTGCCGGCAGCGGCCCGTGTACGTCCACTCCGCCGCCCAGGGGCTGCCCGCTCAGCACCACGGCATGGTCAACTACTGGAACGACGACCCGCTCACAGGCCCCGCCTGGACCGCCGCCCGGCACCTGTGGAAACACGCCGACTTCACCCCGGACGATGTCGACGTGGCCCAGATCTACGACGCCTTCACCCCCCTGATCCCGCTCTCCCTGGAGGGCTACGGCTTCTGCGGACGCGGCGAGGGCGCGGCCTACACGGAGGGCGGCGCCCTGGAGATCGGGGGCCGGCTGCCCCTCAACACCGGCGGGGGCGGACTCAGCGAGGCGTACGTCCACGGCTTCAACCTCATCAACGAGGGCGTGAAGCAGTTGCGGGGCACGAGCACCGCCCAGGTCCCCGGCGCCGCCACCTGCCTGGTCACGGCGGGGGAGGGCGTCCCCACCTCCGCGATCCTGCTGAGGAACTGAGGAGCCGAGATGACCGAGCCCCTTCTCACCCCCGTCCTCGACGACGACGGCGCGCCCTTCTGGGGGTACGCCGCCCAGGGCGAGCTACGGATCCAGGCGTGCGCCGACTGCGGCGAGCTGCGCTTCCCGCCCCGCCCCTGCTGTCCCCACTGCCGGTCCTTCGGCAGCGAGTGGCGGCGGATGAGCGGACTGGGCCGCGTCTGGTCGTACGTCGTCCCGCACCCGCCGCTGCTCCCGGCGTACGCGGCCCTGGTCCCGTACAACGCGATCGTCGTCGAACTCGCCGAGGCCCCGCACATCCGCCTGGTCGGCAACCTGGTCACGGCGCCGGGCGCCCCGCTCGGCTCCTTCCCCCCGGACCGGATCCGGATCGGAGCGCGGGTACGGGTGGTGTTCGGCGGGGAGGGGCTGCCGCAGTGGGTTCTGGACGGCCGGTCGTGAACGGCGGCGCGCTGCGGATCGCGACCGACAAGGACACGGGCGTCGCGGTCCTGACCCTGGACCGCCCGGAGAAACTGAACGCCATCGACGAGGCCCTGGCGTCCGAACTCGCCGCCGCCTGGCGGGCGTTCCGCTTCGACGACTCGGTACGGGCCGTCGTCCTCACGGGCGCGGGCGAACGGGCCTTCTCCACCGGCCTCGACCGCGCGACCCGGACCCCCCAGCCCGCCTCGCCCTTCATGGTCGACGACCCGCTCCTGCGTATCGGCCCGAAGGCCAACGACCTGTGGAAACCGGTCGTCGCGGCCGTGCGGGGGATGGCCTGCGGAGGGGCCTTCTACCTCCTCGGGGAGGCGGAGTTCGTCGTCGCCGACGAGACCGCCACCTTCTTCGACCCGCACACGACGTACGGCATGGTCAGCGCGTACGAGTCCGTGTACGCGGCACACCGGATGCCGTACGGGGAGGCGGCGCGGATGGCACTCATGGGGAACGCCGAACGGATGTCCGCGCGGCGGGCGTACGACATCGGATGGGTGTCCGAACTCACCGCGCCCGGAGGCGCGTTGGAGGCCGCCGTCCGCTGCGCCACGGTGATCGCCTCCTACCCCTCCGAAGGAGTCCAGGGCACCGTTCGCGCCCTGTGGACGGCCCACGAGGCGGCCCGCACCCACGCCTTCGCCCAGGCCCCCCACCTCATCTCCCTGGGCAACCTGCCCCCGACCCGGCAGGAGGAGTTGTTCTCCGCACGCCGACCGAACGGGTTCCGGGTGCGGTGACGCGTCCGCGGCCGAGTGGGGGCTGGTCGCGCAGTTCCCACCGTCCCGCAGCCGAATCACCGCGCCCGGGGGGCCCGGTCACCCCTACGTCGTGCGGGCCGTGCCCGTGCCCTTTTCCGCGTCCAGCGCGTACACGCACCGGTCCTTGCTGCACGCGTACACCACCCCGTCCTTGACCACCGGCGCACCGGTGATCTCCCCACCCGTCGCCAGCTTCCAGCGAAGCCGTCCGTCGTCCGCCTTCAGGGTGTAGAGGAGATGGTCCGTGGAGCCGAAGTGGATGCGGCCCTCGGCGACCGCGGGCGCGCCCACGAGGTCGCCCCCGGCCTGGAAGCGCCACTTCGGGGTGCCGGTGACCGCGTCGAGGGTGTACAGCCCCTTGCCGCTGCCGACGTGGACGTGGCCGGCCGCGACCAGGACGGGATCGATCGAGGAGCGGGCCTCGGTCGCGATGCGCCAGCGGTCGCGCCCGTCCGTCGCGTCGAGGGCGTACACCGTGCCGAGGTAGTCGGCGAGGTACACGCCGCCTCCCGTGACCGCGGGGCCCGGTACGAAGGTCGGCGCGGAGAGGAAGACCGCGGGGGCCTCGAAGTGCCAGCGCACGTGCCCGCCGGCGACGTCGACGGCGAGGACGCGGGTGCCCGCGGAGATGTAGACGTAGCCGTCGGGGGCGGAGGTGATCCGTACGGGTACGCCCCCGCAGGACGCCGCGTCGCCGATCGGGTACGACCACCGCTCCTCACCCGTACGGGCCTCCAGGGCACGCAGCCGGGCGTCCTTCCAGACGTACACCGTGCCGTCGTGGACGGCGGGCCCGGCCTCCGGGGACTCGAAGTCGGTCTGGGCGCCGGTGATCTCCCAGAGTTTCTGGCCGTTGGAGGCCTCCCAGGCCTGGACGCCGCCCCCGCGCGTACCGGTGATGACGGTTCCGCGGTCGGCCTTCAGGGAGTACACCCAGGCGTCCGTGGACAGACGCCACAGGTCCGCGCCCTCCCGCGCGTTCAGTGCGAAGAGGGTGGGGCCGTCGGAGGCGTGGATGCGACCGTCCGCGACCGCCATGGACCAGGCCACGTCCCGCGTCTTGAAGCGGCGGCGGCCGGTCGCGACGTCCAGGGCGTGGACTTCGAAGGAGGTGACGTAGACGAGGTCACCCGCGACGGAGGGCGTACCCCATACGTCGTTCGACATACGGAAGCGCCAGGGCCGCCAGCCGGACGGGGAGTCCGGGGCGGGCGGCGGAGCGACCGTCGGCACGGGGTCGGCGCCGTTGACGCCGACGCGCGGGCGGGACCAGGAGGCGGCGAGTCCCGCCTCCGGAGGAGGTGCCTTCACAGCGGCGGCACGGGCGTCGGCGACACGCGGCCCGGGGCCGATGGGCACCTGGCCGCCCGCGAGCCGCACGGGACCGGTGTCGGGCGCCCCGACGGGCACGGGAGCGTGCGAGGGCGGAGGGGGCAGGGCGGGGCGTCCGCCACCGCTGCGACCGCCGGAGGACTGCGGCTTCAGCGCCGGACGGCCCCCGCGGCGCGCCTCGATCAGGCCCACCGCCCGCTCGGGCAGCCACGCCGACGCCGTACCGCTGTCGTCGGAGCCGGAGCCGAAGAGGTGGGGTGCCAACTGGGCCTGGAGGTCGGCGGGGTTGGGGCGGCCGGTCGCCTCCATCTGCATGCAGGACTCGATGAGGGGGCGCAGCTCGTCCGGGAGACCCTCCAGGTCGGGGCCCTCCCGCAGCAGCATGAAGACCGTCTCGACGGGGTTGGCGCCGTGGAAGGGCGCGTGCCCGGTGGCGGCGAACACCAGCATCGAGCCGAGCGAGAAGACATCGCTCGCGCCCGTGACACTGCGCGAGTCCTTCGCCTGTTCGGGGGACATGTAGGCCGGGGTGCCGACGGCGACGTTCGTCATCGTCAAACGGGTGTTCGAGACACCGGAGGCGATACCGAAGTCGATGACCCGCGGCCCGTCCTCCACCACCAGCACGTTCGAGGGCTTCAGGTCACGGTGGACGAGCCCGGCGCCGTGGATCGACTGGAGCGCCTCCGCGACGCCCGCCGCCAGCCAGCGCACCGCCTGGGCCGGCATCGGCCCGCACTCGTTCACTATTTCCTCGAGGGAGGGCGCCGGAACGTACGCGGTGGCCAGCCACGGCACGGCCGCGCGCGGGTCGGCGTCGACCACGGCCGCCGTGTAGAAGCCGGAGACCGCTCGCGCGGCCTCCACCTCACGAGTGAAGCGGACCCGGAACAGCTGGTCCTCGGCGAGCTCGGTCCTGACCGTCTTGATCGCCACGCGCCGGCCCGAAGCCGAGCGCGCGAGATAGACCAGCCCCATGCCGCCGGCACCCAGCCGTCCCAGCACCTCGAACGGCCCGATCCGCCGCGGATCGTGCTGTGTCAGCTGATCCACCACTTGCCTGCCACCTCCCCGTACGAGCCACGTCATCCACGTATGAACGCAGCCCCGTGCAGCGTCTCACCACCGCACCGCCATGGCGGCACGCACCCCGATTCTTCCTGTCCGGGCCACAGGTTGCGAACCCGGGGGCGGAACGGGGTGTCTCGGGACAAAATCACCGGCCCCGTACCTGGAGTACGGCGAACGACGCCCCTTGATTGTCCGTGACGACGGCCGCTCTTCCGTACGAGGTGTCGAAAGGGGGCGCCTGGACACGTCCGCCGAGCCGGTTCACCGTACCGAGAGCCGCCTCGACGTCCTCCACTCCGAAGTGGACGAGGAAGTGCGGCGGCATCTCGGCCGAGAAGACTCCGGAGACCGGGGCGCGGCCGAAGTCGGGCGTGGCGTCGGGGCCGAACAGGGCGTCGTGGAACAGGGTGCCGTAGAAACGGTCGACGGTGTTCGGGTCCCGCGCGTACAGCTCGGCCCAGCAGAAGGAGCCCGGCTCGTGCCGCTTGCCGAAACCGGCGTGGGTGCCCGCCTGCCACAGGCCGAAGACCCCGCCCTCGGGATCGGTCGCGAGGGCGGTCGTACCGTAGGGGCCCAGCCGAGTGGGCGCGACGATCACCTGCCCGCCCGCCGCCTGGATCCGGGCCGCGAGCGCGGCGGCGTCCGGGGTCGCGAAGGACACCGTCCACACGGTGGGCATCCGCCCGTCCCGCTTGGGCGTGAGGGCGGCGACGGGCTCCCCGTGATGGCGTGCCCACACGCCCCCCATGTGCGGCTCGAACCCCTCTCCGAAGGTCCAGCCGAACAGTTCACCGTAGAAACGCCTGCCCGCCTCCACATCGGGAAGCTGTGCGTCGACCCAACAGGGGACGCCCTCCGGGTAGGCGTGCGTTGCGTCGGACGCCCGGGATACGGCCATGCGGTCAAGTTAACGGCCTTTCATCCACTCCGCGCGACGGCCCGGACACCCTCGGACATCTCCCGGGGCCCCCACTCGCCGCCCTCACTGCCCCACGCACCCCATTTGCAGTCGGCCGAATCGCGCTCCGATCACCCCTCGGTAAGCTGACGGCATGACAGGACAAGTGCGTACCGTCGACGGCCGCGTGGCCGGACGGCGAGGGCAGGCGACCAGGCAGAAACTGCTCGACTGCCTCAGTGAAATGCTCAGCTCGTCGCCGTATCGGGACGTCAAAGTCATCGATGTCGCCCGGAAGGCGGGCACGTCGCCGGCGACTTTCTACCAGTACTTTCCGGACGTCGAAGGCGCCGTCCTGGAGATCGCCGAGCAAATGGCCACGGAGGGCGCCGGGTTGACCCAGCTCCTCGAAGGGCGATCCTGGGTCGGCAAGGCCGGCTGGGCGAGCGCGCAGGAACTCGTGGACGGTTTCCTGGAGTTCTGGCGGAAGAACGAGGCGATCCTGCGCGTGGTCGACCTGGGCGCCGCCGAGGGCGACAAACGCTTCTACAAGATCCGCATGAAGATCCTGAACTCGGTGAACAACTCCCTCGCGGACTCCGTCTCCGAGCTCCAGTCCAAGGGCAAGGTCGACAAGGACGTGAACCCCGCGGCGATCGCCGGTTCCCTCGTCGCGATGCTCGCCGCGGTGGCCTCGCACCAGAAGGGCTTCCAGACCTGGGGCGTCAAACAGGCCGAACTCAAGCCGAACCTGGCGCTGTTGGTGCACCTCGGGGTGACCGGGAAGAAGCCGACCAAGTAGCGCGACCGTATCTTCTGGGGCTCCTGTTCGGCCCACATCCTGTCATGCAGGCGGCAGTTCACTTCGTGGACTGCCGCCTGCTGCGCTATGCGCGGCGGCGCACGATGCGAAACAGCCGGATCTCCCGATCGATCCGCGCCTGGTACGTGGCGTACGGGGGCCAGAAGGCCAGCACCGCCTTCCAGGCCGCGTCCCGCTCCTCCCCCGCCAGCAGACGGGCCCGCACGGGGACGTCGTCGCCCTGCCAGCTGATGACGGCGTCCGGATGGGCGAGAAGGTTGGCGGTCCAGGCCGGATGATCGGTGCGCCCGAAGTTGGACCCGACGAGAATCCAGCTGCCCTCCCCCTCCGGCATACAGGCCAGCGGCGTACGCCGCTCCAGCCCGCTGCGGGCGCCCCGCACGGTCAGCACGACCCCCGGCAGAAGCTGCGCGCTGAGCAGCACCTTGCCGCGCGTCAGCCGGTGCACCACGCGGTCCATGGCAGGGACGAGGTGCGGGGCGACCCGGGCGAAGGCCCGCGTCGAGGACACCTTCTGCACACTCCGCACGACGGCTCGCGACCGGATTCCCGGCGCCATCAGACCGCCACCTCCGCCCCGTCGAAGAGCCGCGCCGCGTCGGCGGCGTACGCCCGCAGCCGGTGCACGGGCCCGAAGAGCAGTTCGTCGCCGGCCGCGCGCTTGAAGTACAGCTGGGCCTCGTGCTCCCAGGTGAAGCCGATGCCGCCGTGCAGCTGGATCGCCTCGGCGGCGGCCGTGCGCAGCGCCTCCAGGCCCTGGGCGAGCGCGAGGCCGCCGACCCGCTCGCCCCCGGCCCCCGCGGCCCAGGCGGCGTAGTACGCGGCGGACCTCGCCGCCTGCACCCGCACGTACACGTCCGCGAGCCGGTGCTTCACCGCCTGGAAGGACCCGATCGCCCGCCCGAACTGCTCCCGCTGCCGCACATGGGCGACGGTCCGCTCCAGCGCCCGGTCGGCGCCGCCGACGGCTTCGACGGCGAGCACGGCGGCGGCGCCGTCCCCGACGGAGGCGAGCGCGCCGAGCACGTCGGCGTCCTCCTCACCGAGCAACTCGGCCCGCACCTGGCGCAGTTGCACCCGCCCCTGCGCCCGCGTCTCGTCCATCGACGTCTGCCGCATCCGTACGAGCCCCTGGGCGCCCTCCGTCACCAGGAAGATCCGCGTCCGGGCCCGGGCGAACCCCCCGGTGTGCGCGGCGACCAGCAGGAGCCCGGCGCTGTGCCCGTCGAGGACGCGTTCCACCTCCCCGTAGAGGCGCCAGCCGCCCTCCTCGTCCGGCCGGGCCTGTACACCCCCGGCCCGGCCGCCGCCCGCCCAGTCCCCGCCGTTGTCGCCGACCAGGCCGAGCGCGGTGGGCAGCCCGGCGCCCGGTACCGCGAGGGCGGCGGTCAGCTCGCCGGCCGCGATCCTGGGCAGCAGCCCGGCGCGCTGGGCGTCGGTGCCGAGGGCGAGGATCAGCGGTGCCGCGAGGGCGGCCGTGGCGAGCAGCGGCGAGGGCGCGAGGACCCGCCCCGACTCCTCGCAGGCGAGGGCGAGATCGGCGAACGAGCAGCCGACCCCGCCGTACGCCGTGGGCAGGGCGAGCCCCGGCAGCCCGAGCTGCTGCGCGAGGGTCTCCCAGAGCCCGGCGTCGTATCCGGCCCCGGTGCGCACGGCCGACCGCACCTCCTCCGGACCGCAGCGCTTGAGCAGGAGTTCCCGCAGGGTGCGGCGGATCTCGTCCTGTTCGGCGGTGAAACGGGCGTCCATGGCCAGGCCCTTTCTCCCGATCTGACGGTCCGTCACATTAGCGCCGTGCGGTACGGATGCCCAGAGCCACGACGACCTCCCGCGCGCCGCCGCATCTGATGTACCGTCAGATTCATGACTCCGGGGAAGCGCAAGGTCGCCGTGGTGGGTGTCTCCCTCTCGGACTGCGGTCGCGTGGACGACGCGACGCCCTACGCCCTGCACGCCCAGGCCGCCAGGCGCGCGCTGGCGGACGCGGGGATGGACCGCTCGCTGGTCGACGGCTTCGCGTCGGCCGGCCTCGGCACCCTGCCGCCGGTCGAGGTGGCCGAGTACCTGGGCCTGCGCCCCACCTGGGTCGACTCCACCGCCGTCGGCGGCTCCACCTGGGAGGTCATGGCGGCGCACGCGGCGGACGCGATCGCGGCGGGCCACGCCGAGGCCGTCCTCCTCGTCTACGGCTCGACCGCCCGCGCCGACATCAAGGCGGGCCGCCGCACCGGCAACCTCTCCTTCGGCGCCCGGGGTCCTCTCCAGTTCGAGGTCCCCTACGGCCACACGCTCATCGCCAAGTACGCGATGGCCGCGCGCCGCCACATGCACGCGTACGGCACGACACTCGAACAGCTCGCCTCGGTGGCCGTCCAGGCGCGGGCGAACGCGGCGCTGAACCCGGAGGCGATGTTCCGCACCCCGATCACCACCGACGACGTCCTGTCCGGCCCGATGATCGCCGACCCCTTCACCAAGCTGCACTGCTGTCTGCGCTCCGACGGCGGCGCGGCGGTGCTGCTGGCGGCCGAGGAGTACGTACGGGACTGCCGTACGGCCCCGGTGTGGGTCCTCGGCACCGGCGAGCACGTCTCGCACACGACGATGTCCGAGTGGCCGGACTTCACCGTCTCCCCCGCGGCGGTGAGCGGACGCCTCGCCTTCGAGCGGGCGGGGGTGCGGCCCGACGAGATCGACGTGGCCGAGCTCTACGACGCCTTCACGTACATGACCCTCGTGACCCTGGAGGACCTGGGCTTCTGTGCGAAGGGCGAGGGCGGTCGGTTCGTGGAGAAGGGGCGCCTGACGGTGGGCGGGGAGCTGCCGGTGAACACGGACGGCGGCGGGCTCTCGGCCCAGCATCCGGGGATGCGGGGCCTGTTCCTCCTGGTGGAGGCCGTACGGCAACTGCGCGGGGAGGCCGGGGAACGCCAGGTCAGGAAGACGGGCGGACGCCTTCCCGAACTGGCGGTGGCCTCCGGGACGGGCGGGTGGTTCTGCTCGTCGGGGACGGTGGTGCTGGGACGCGGGTGAGCCGACCGCTTCAACGGACGGTACGGAGGAAGGCCGTCCAGGTGGTGGGGGTGAGGGTGGGGGCGTCGGCGGTGAGGTTCTTTGAGTCGCGGATGTGGACCGATTCGGGGCGGGTTGCCATTTCGAGGCAGGCCTCGCCTTCGTTGTTGCTGTAGTCAGGGGGTCCACGGCTGCCGCTGGACGTACTTCCTGCTGGCACCCGGCGAGGGCGCGGAGCGCGACTGGCCGTCCGGCGCCCGCCGGTTCACCCGCTCGACGCACGACGAGTACGTGGGCGTACCCGCGCCGGAGGGGAACACGTACCCCTGAGCTGGGGACACGGCGCACCGAAGCTGGGTGCGTTCGTGGACGCGGAGCTGCTGCACGGAGTGCTCATGGCGCAGCTCTGCCGGTCCCCCGAGTGATACTCGGAGGATGGGAACGGATCTTCACGAGCTGCTCAGGTCACTGCGGGTGTGGGACGTAGAGCTGCCCTCCTTCGACCTGGCATCCGCACCCGCCGAACCACTCCCCCTGTTCACGGAGTGGTTCGCGGAGGCGGTCGCGGCGGGGCAGAGCGAACCGCACACGATGTCGCTGGCGACGACCGACGAGGACGGGCTGCCCGACGTCCGGACCGTGATGCTGCACGGCGCGGACGCGGACGGCTGGGCCTTCGCGAGCCATGTCACCAGCCGCAAGGGCCGTCAGCTGGCCGCGCGCCCGTACGCGGCCCTCGGGTTCTACTGGCCCGCTCAGGGCCGTCAGATCCGGCTGCGGGGGCCGGTCGAGGTCGCGCCGGCCGAGGAGGGGCAGGCGGATCTGCACGCCCGCTCGACGGGGGCGCTGGCCGCCGCGCTCGTGGGCAGGCAGAGCGAAGTGCTCGGTTCGGTGGCGGAGTTGGGGCGGGCCTCGGACGAGGCCTGGGACCGCGCTCAGCGCCAGCCCGACGCCGCGGCCCCGACGTGGACCCTCTACCGCCTCCGGCCCCAAGAGGTGGAGTTCTTCCAGGGAGACGCGAGGCGTCGGCACGTACGACTCGTCTACCGCCGTACGGAACCTTCCCCGGAGGGCGGTGGCTGGCGCAAGGAGCTGCTCTGGCCCTGAGACGCGGGACCGGTCAGGTGGGCCTGAACGTGCGCGACCGCGCACGCTCGGCGTGGGTGTTCGTCACCAAGCCCGTCCCGCCACCGGGTAGCCGGAAGGCGGGAGATGCGACCCGTGACCGTCCTGCCGTGGGGGACAGTCGGGAGCGCGACAAGGCGCGAACAACGCTGAGCCGTACACGCTCAGCCGTTCACGGCCGAGAAGGTGACGAAGTCGTAGACGGCGAAATCGGCGACGGGGCGGTAGCCGATGCGCTGGTAGAGGCCGTTACTGGTCGGGTTGGCGAGGTCGGTGAAGAGGAGCACCTCGTCCGCCCCGGCGGCCAGCGCGGCCCTGCTGACCTCGGCGGTGGCGGCCCCCGCGTAGCCGCGTCCGCGCAGGGACGCCGGGGTGTAGACGGGGGCGACCCGGATCTGCCCGGCGATCAGGGGGGTCGCTCCGGCCATGGCCACCGGCGTACCGTCCGGCGTCTCCCAGAGCGTGACACCGCCGTAGGCGAGTCGGCTCTCGGCCCAGCGGTCCGGGTCCTGCCTCTCGTTGCGCTCGAAGATCCCGGCGAACTCGGCGTACCAGCGCGCGACGAGCGCGTGGTCGCTCTCGTCGGCCACCCGGGCGCGGCCCGGTGGAACGGGCGTCGGCGGCATGAGCGTACCGAGCCGGTACAGCCGTTCGCTTCTCCTGAGCCGGGCCCGCGCACCCGCGTGGCGCTCCCAGGCGGCGGCGAACTCCGCGGCCGTGTCGACCGGACCGCCGACGCCCGGGAACGAGTACCCCTCGTCCGCGAGCCGCGCGGCCAGCGCGTCGACGCCTTCCGCCGGGAGGCCGGTGAGATTGAGCTGGTACGGCGGGGTGTGGAACAGCACCGCCGACACCCCACCGACCCCGTCGCCCGTCCCTTCAGCCTCCCCGTCGGCGTCGGCGTCGGCGAACCGGCCGAAGAACGGTGCCTCCTCCCCGTACACGTCCGGCCCTCGTCTGCGCAGCGCATCGGTCACGGACAGCGCCACGGTGTGCGCCGCGGGCCGCGAGCGCAGGAAGTCCCCCGCGCTCGTGAGGAATTCGTCCAGATCGTGGGTGAACACCCAGCCGCGCGCGTCACGAGTCATGCCAGGCATGATCCCGCTCACGGCGCGCCCGACGCCTCCGGTTTTCCGGGCCCGACGTGACCGTGTAGGCCGTTCGCCCCCGTGACGGTGCACGAAGGGGCACCGTCGGTGACCATCCAGGTGTGCCCCCAGGCGGTGAAATACATCGGTATGTCCGGGGCACTCGAACGGAGAAACTGGACATGCGGTATCGAATCGCCGCCCTCGTCATGGCGAGCGCACTGGCCACGGCGGTCCCGGCCATGGCGGTCCCGGCAGGCGCGACTCCCCCACGGGTCGCGCCCGACAGCGCGGGGCCGAAACCCCCTAAGCCGACGCCACCACCTGGAACGACACCTCCGCCCGGGGCGCCGAACGGCGAGGCCTGGGCATGGACCCAACTGACCAGCCGCGGCACCCAGATCCGGTACGTGTCCACGGACACCAGCCAGAAGTGTCCCGTCGTGCGCTACACCCTGGGAGGTATCCGGAGTCCGCACTCCCTGCACCCTGTGAGCTTTCCCGGGCCGACCTCACAGTTCCCGACCACCGTCTGTGAGCTGGGGGTGCCCCTCACGGCCTTCAACGCGGTGCTCGAGCAGACGTCGATCCAGGCAGCCACGGTGCATCCCGCGAACCGTCAGCTCCCCTTGCCGAAATGGACCTCGACAACACGTCCCAGCAAGATCGCCGTCATCGGCGACGCGGGCTGCGAGGTCCCGGCGACCGGTCCCGTGCAGAACTGCGCGGACCATCAAACCGGCTGGCCCTTCCAGCGGATCGCGGACGGCGCAGCCACCGTGACGAAGCCGGATCTCGTGATCCACACCGGTGACTACCTCTATCGGGACGACCCCTCCAGGGCGAACGACAAGACGGCGAATCCGGGCTGTACGACGCTCGCCGACAGAGCCAGCTGGGACTGTGTCGTCGCCGACTTCTTCAGGCCCGCCGAAAAACTGCTGGCCGCGGCGCCGATCGCGCTGACCCGGGGCAACCACGAAGACTGCAACGCGGCACAGCAGGGCGGCGCGGGCGGCGCGTGGTTCCGCTACCTCGCCGACAATCTCCGCTCCAACGGAACGTGCAGCATCTACCCGGCGCCCTCGCTGATCGGCGCCGGCACCCTGACCCTGGCGTCCGTGGACTCCTCGTTCGCCGACGACACCGGAAGCACAGCGCAGAAAAACATCTACGCCAGGCAGTTCCAAACCGTGAACCAGGCCGCGGTCCAGAACCCCAACAACGACTACTTCGTGGTCACGCACAAGCCGCTGTGGATGGTGAAGGCGGCCGGCACCCCGCCCAACTCGGCGGAATGGCTGACTCATGTCCTCGACGCGGCCGTCTCCGGCACCTCACTGCACCGGCTGGCAAACAACGTGCGACTGGTGCTGTCGGGGCACGTCCATCTCTACCAGATGCTCGATTTCAACACCTCCCGCCCGCCCCAGCTGACCGTGGGCTCCTCGGGCGGACCACTGGACAACGGCCCGGACGACGCCAAGGTCGTCGGCCAGAAGATCGGCACGCCCTTGCAGGCCGTCACACAGTCGATCACCCAGGAACAGAACCCTCCGGGAGGCGTGGGGGTCTTCGGCTACGCGCTCCTCAACGACAACGGCGGGGCCTGGAACCTCACCTTCCATGACCCGTCCGGTGCCGTACGGGGCAAGACCTGTGCGCTGAGCGCGAGCAAGACCAACAAGTCGTTCGCCTGCCATTAGGCGGACCGGCAGGTCGAACCGGCAGGTCAAGGAGTCGGGACCGGGTCCCACCGGGGCCCGGAGCCCGTCGGCGGCAGCGTCGGCTCCGGGTCCGTCGCGATCCGTGCGTGCAGGTGGACGTCCCGGAACGCGTCGTGCCGCCCCGACTCGAACATCGCCTCCCGCAGGGTCCCCTCGTAGGGGAACCCGCACCGCTCGGCGATCCGGCAGGACGCGTCGTGGCCGAGGGCGTGACCCAGTTCGATGCGGTGCAGACGGACGGCGCCGAAGACGTAGCGGGCGGCCAGGGCGAGGGCACGGGTGGCGACCTGGTGGCCGCGGGCCTCCGGAAGGACCCAGTAGCCGACGATGCCGACGCGTATGACGTGGTTGATGTCGTTGACGCCTATGTGACCCAGGATCGTGCCGGTGGCCGCGTCGGTGATGCAGAAGGAGACGGCGGTGCCCTCGGCGACGCTCTCGGCGCGCGAGCGGAGCGAGTCACGGGCGCTGTCCAGGTCCCGGACGATCTTGACCGGGGTGTTCCAGCGCTGGAACTCCGGGTCGGACAGCCCGCGCAGCCAGGTCGCGACATCGGCCTCGGATTCCGGGTCCCAGGGGCGCAGCCGCAGACCATGGCCGTCGAGCACGGGGAAGGGCTGGGCGAGGGGCTTCTCGTGAACGTCGGGCATCCGGCCATTATTCACGGGGCCCACAGGGGTTCAGGAAGTGGTTTTCGACACGGCTCAAGGAGAGGGGGCGGCGGAAGAAGGAGGCGGGACGGCGTCGGACCGTGGCCGGAACACGGGCACCCCCGCCCTGAACGTGACCTCCAGCCCCATCCCGATCCGCAGCGCCTCGTTCTCGCACTCCACCACCTCGGTCATCATGCGCGGCCCCTCCGCGAGGTCGACGACCGCGGCGACGTACGGCACTCGCTCGCCGAACGGCGGGAGGTCGTTGCGGTGCACGACGGACCAGGTGTAGAGCGTGGCGTGCCCGCTCGCGGGCCGCCAGCGCACGTCTTCGCTCCAGCAGTGCGGGCAGAACTCCCGGGGGTAGTGGTGGGCCCGGTCGCAGCCCGCGCAGTGGCGGATCAGCAGCCGGCCCTCCGCCGCCGCGTCCCAGTACGGCCGGGTGAAGGCATCGACTTCGGGCAGATCGAATCGCGCCCCACCTGGCGCCCGCGACCTGTCCGCGGCACTCACTTCGCCCGACGCGCGCTCCCCGCTCACGAGCGCACCCCGACCCCGATCGACCCGCGCCTCACGAGAACAGGCCGATCGCACTGTCCAGCGACCACGTCTGCCATCCCATCCCGAAGAAGGCGACGACCGAGATCAGCGCCATCATCGCGTTCTGCCCCTGCTCGGCCCAGTCGTGGATCATGAGCGTGAAGTACAGGACGTTGAGGAGCAGTCCGCCGACCAGCGCGATCGGCGTCAGGAACCCGGCCACCAGTCCCAGCCCGAGGGCCAACTCCGCGTACACGACGACGTACGCCATCGTCCGCGGCCGGGGCGCGACCACGACGTCGAAGCCGGAGCGCACCGCGTTCCACCGGTGCTTGCCCGCGACGTCCGCCGCCCACGCGATCCCGGTCCCCCGCTCGAACCAGCCCTTCTTGTCCTTGTGCCGCCAGCTCTCCAGCCACCACAGCCCGAGCCCGATCCGCAGCACGGCCAGCCACTCCGCTCCGCCGAGCCAGATCGTGTCCATGGCAGTCCACGCCCCCTTCGGTTTCTGACGGTACGTCAGTTCAGCGCACGGAGGACGCCCGCGCAAGAGGCGTACGCCACCCTCCCCTTCACTCATCCCCCCGCTTCGAACACAACCGAGTGACCTACGCCACCAGCCCCACCCACTCCTCCTACAGCCGTGATCAGTTCGCAACCGATTCCGGGCTTGACCGAGACCTATCAAGTGACGACGTGATTACGCTCGCGCACATGGCCGACTCGACTACTTCCTCCACACCCCGCCCGGTGCCGTCCCACGAAGACCGCCCCGTGTACGTCATCGGCGGCGGCCCCGGGGGGCTCGCGACGGCGTACGCGCTGCGCGCCCAGGGCGTACGGGCCGTCGTACTGGAGAAGTCCGACCAGGTCGGAGCGTCCTGGCGGCGCCACTACGACCGGCTGCACCTGCACACGACCCGACGCCTGTCCGGCCTGCCCGGCCTCGCGATGCCGCGCTCCTTCGGGCGGTGGGTCTCGCGCGACAACGTGGTGCGCTACCTGGAGAAGTACGTCGAGCACCACCAGCTGGAGATCGTCACGGGCGTCGAGGTCTCGCGCGTCGAGCCCGCCCCGGGTGGCGACGGCTGGCTGCTGCACGCCACCGGCGGCCGCGAGCTGACCGGCAGCGCCGTGGTCGTCGCCACCGGCCACAACCACACCCCGCGCCTGCCCGACTGGCCCGGCCGCGACACGTACACCGGCGAACTCCTGCACGCAGGCGACTACCGCAACCCCGCTCCCTACGCCGGCCGTGACGTCCTCGTCGTCGGCGTCGGCAACACCGGCGCCGAGATCGCCGTGGACCTGGTCGAGGGCGGCGCCTCCCGGGTACGGCTCGCCGTGCGCACCGCGCCGCACATCGTGCGCCGCTCCACGGCCGGCTGGGCCGCCCAGTTCACCGGGATCCTCGTACGACGGCTGCCGGTGCGCCTTGTCGACGCACTCGCCGGGCCGATGGCCAAGGTCAGCGTGCCGGACCTGGCGGCACAGGGGCTGCCCCGCCCCGACACCGGCCTCTACTCCCGCGTCAACGAAGGCTCCATCCCCGTCCAGGACGTCGGCCTCATCAACGCCGTCCGCAAGGGACGGGTCGAGGTCGTGGCCGCGGTGGAGGGCTTCGAGGAGGACAAGGTCGTCCTCGCCGACGGGAAGCGCATCGGCCCGGACGCCGTGATCGCCGCGACGGGCTACGTACGCGCACTGGAGGGCATCGTCGGCCACCTCGACGTCCTCGACGGGCGTGGCCACCCGGTCGTGCACGGCGCCCGCACCCCGAAGAAGGCACCCGGCCTCTACTTCACCGGCTTCACCAACCCCATCAGCGGCATGATCCGCGAACTCGCCCTCGACGCGGAGAAGATCGCGAAGGCGGTCGCGAGGACCGCGGAGAAGGCGGAGAGGGCGGCGCAGAAGGCAACGTCGAAGGCGGCGGCGAAGACGCGGGCGACGGCAGGGGCGAAGACAGAGGCGAAGACGGAGGCGCGCGACACGGGGGACACCCGCGCCGCGCACTGAATCACCGTCAGTTGACGGCGAGCACCGCCGTGTTGTTCGTGGTGTCCGGGTCGAAGGCGAAGTCTCCGAACTCGGGATGGATGCTGACCTCACCGGTCGTGCCGGGCACCACCGTGTCGATCCGCAGCTGGAAGGCGTAGGTGCGCTCGGTGCTCCCGGACACCCCCAGTACGGGAGAGCACAGTCTTGACTTGCTCCTCGGGCTGGCCCGAGGATTCCGGCCTTCTCGTCCGTTGCTGTGCCATTACGCGGCACGGGGTTCGGGCGGGAATCCGTGGCTTCCTGCTTCGTCGCGCTGTGCCGGGACGAGTCCTGGTCTTACCTGCGCTCCACAGGCTGTCACCGCCAGTCCGGCGGCCGTTTTCACGTTCTTCGCCGCATTGTGGTCCCGGTCATGGACCGTGCCGCATGCGGGGCAGGTCCACTCCCTGATGCTCAGGGGTTTGGGACCGTCCTTGATGCCGCAGGCCGAGCAGGTCTGGGAGGTCGGCTCGAATCTGCCGATCTTCACCAGGGTGCGCCCGTACCTGACCGCCTTGTACTCCAGCATGGCCACGAACTGTGCCCAGCCCGCGTCATGCACGCTCTTGGCCAGCCTGGTGCGCGCCAGCCCCTTGACCGCCAGGTCCTCCACACCGATCGCTTGGTTCTCGCGGATCAGCTGCGTGGAGAGCTGGTGATGGAACTCGCGGCGCGCGTCGGTCACCTTTGCGTGGGCGCGGGCAACCTTCAGGCGGGCCTTCCCCTGGTTCTTGCTGTCTTTCTGTTTGCGGGACACGTCCCGCTGGGTCTTCTTCAGCTTCTTCTCCGCGCGGCGCAGGAACCGTGGGGAGCCGATCTTCGTGCCGTCGGAGAGAACGGCGAAGTGGGTCAGGCCCAGGTCGATGCCGACGCTCTGGCCACTGTCGGGCATCCGGGCAGCGTCGGCGGCCGGGTCGGTGTCGATGACGAAGGACGCGAAGTACCGTCCGGCCGCATCCTTGATCACGGTGACGGAGGAGGGGGCAGTGGGCAGGTTCCGCGACCACTTCACCTTCACCGCACCGATCTTCGGCAGGTTCAGCCGCCCGCTACCGGTGATCGACCAGCGGGCATTGGTCGTGAAGCGGATCGACTGACGGTTGTCCTTGCGGGACTTGAACCGGGGCGCACCCACCCGCGTGCCCTTACGGGCCCCCTTGAGGGAGGCGAAGAAGTTCCTGTAGGCAGCCTCGGCGTCGCGCAGAGCCTGCTGGAGCACCACGACGGAGACTTCTCCCAGCCAGCGCCGCTCCACGGTCTGCTTCGCCTCGGTGATCAGCTTCTTGGACAGCTCACCGGCCGTCGGGAAGGCTGCGCCCGCCTTCCGGGCATCCTCACGGGCGCGCACCGTGTCGTTGAACACGACGCGGGCGCACCCGAACGCCTGGGCCAGGGCGGTGCACTGGGCCGTGTCCGGGTACAGGCGGAAGCTGTACCGAAGCTGCATGGCGGCCACGATAGATACCCGGGTTATCGGCGAGATGCAGAAGATCAGAACTGGCCGGCACTGCGCTTTCGTGGTGTATGTCCACTTGGTCTTCGTGACCAAGTTCTGGCACAAGGTGCTCACAGATGGTCACCCGACGCGGATGGAAGAGATCATGCGGTCGGTGTGCGCGGACTTCGAGTGCGAGCCGGTGGAGTTGGGCGGCAAGGACAACCACGTCCACCTCCTGATGAACTATCCGCCCAAGATCGCCGTCACCAAGCTCGTCAACTCCCACAAGGGCACCCCCTCCCGCCGCCAGGACAGGACAGGACAGGTCATAGATGATTAAGGCCACTTGAAGGTTGCACACGGGCCGGGAGAAACACGCAGGCACTCGCACTCCGACGGGTTCCAGTTCTTCGCGCGACGGGTACGAACCAGATCCCCGCCGCCCAGCCTTTTGCTTGCACAACGGTTCCTGACGCGGCGTCAGTTAAGTAATCTGACAGAGCGTCAGTTAATTGGCTGTCACACAGGAGCGGGCGGACCGATGCTTGGATCAACCCACGGCACCCTCACCACCGACTCCCGCCGGGCCCGCGTCATCGCCTGCGGCGAGCAGCCCTCACCCGTCGTGCACGGCCGCCCGGCCGACGTCGACGACCTGGACGTCAGCGGCCGTCCGCTGTACGCCGACGTACCCGATCTGGACCGCTTCTTCCGTCCCGAGTCCGTGGCCGTCGTCGGCGCCTCGGACGCCGAGGGCCGGCCCAACACCGGCATCACCCGGCAGCTGATCGCCTGGGCCGAGCGGGTCGGCGCCCGGCTGCACCCGGTGCACCCCACCCGTCAGTCCGTCTTCGGCATCCCCTGCTCCCCTTCCCTCGCCGACCTGCCCGAGCAGATCGATCTGGCCGTGCTCCTCGTCGGCGACCCGCTCCCCGTGATCGGGGAACTGGCCGAGGCCAAGGTGAAGTTCGCCGTCGCCTTCGCCTCCGGGTTCGCCGAGACCGGGGCCGATGGCGCCACCGCGCAGGCCCACCTCGCCGCCGCCGTCCGCCGCGCCGGCCTGCGGCTCCTCGGGCCCAACACCAACCTCAACGCCTTCGAGAAGTTCCGCGACGATCTCGACGGTCCCGCGATCGCCCTCATCACCCAGTCCGGACACCAGGGCCGTCCGGTGTTCGCGATGCAGGAGCTGGGCGTACGGCTCTCCCACTGGGCGCCCACCGGCAACGAGGCCGACCTCGAGACCGCCGACTTCATCTCCTACTTCTCCGAGCAGCCGGAGATCGGCGCGATCGCCTGCTATGTCGAGGGGCTGAAGGACGGCCGCTCCTTTCTGCTCGCCGCCGACCGCGCCGCCCGCCGCAAAGTGCCCGTCGTCGCCGTCAAGGTCGGCCGCACCGAGACCGGCGCCCGCACCGCCGCCTCACACACCGGCAAGCTGACCGGCGCCGACACGGTGGTGGACGCGGCGATGCGGCAGTACGGCGTGATCCGCGTCGACGGGCTCGACGAACTCCAGGACACCGCCGCCCTGTTGGCCCGTGCCCGCGCCCCGCGGGCCGAGGGTGTCGTCGTCTATTCGATCTCGGGCGGCACGGGGGCGCACTTCGCCGACCTGGCGACGGCGGCGGGGCTTCCGCTGCCCAGTCTTTCCGCCCCCAAGCAGGCCGAACTGCACCAGTGGATACCCGAGTACCTGAGCGTGACCAATCCCGTCGACAACGGCGGGCACCCGGTCGGCGACTGGCGCGGGCGGAAGATCATCGACGCGATCCTCGCCGACCCGGAGGTCGGCGTACTGATCTGTCCCATCACCGGGCCCTTCCCTCCCATGAGCGACAAGCTCGCGCAGGACCTGGTGGACGCGGCGGAACAGACGGACAAGCTGGTGTGCGTGGTGTGGGGCTCGCCGGTCGGCACCGAGGCCGCCTACCGCGAGACGCTGCTCGGCTCGTCGAAGGTCGCCACCTTCCGGACCTTCGCCAACTGCATCACGGCCGTGCGCGCCTACCTGGACCACCATAGGTTCGTCGCCGCCTACCGCTCCCCCTTCGACGAGGCTCCCCGCACGCCCTCGCCGTCCTTCCGCAAGACGCAGGCGCTGATACGGCCGGGGCAGCAGCTGAGCGAGCACGCGGCGAAGCAGCTGCTGCGCGCCTATGGGATCCGGGTGCCGCGCGAGCAGTTGGTGACCAGCGCGGCGGCGGCCGTGCGCGCGGCGAGTCTCGTCGGCTACCCCGTGGTCATGAAGGCGTCCGGCGCCCAGATCGCCCACAAGACCGAACTGGGTCTGGTGAAGATCGGACTGACCTCCGCCAGCCAGGTCAGGGATGCCTACCGCGAGCTCACCGACATCGCGCGCTACGAGGGGATCTCGCTCGACGGGGTGCTGGTGTGCCAGATGGTCGAGCGGGGGGTGGAAATGGTCGTGGGCGTCACGCACGACCAGCTCTTCGGGCCGACCGTGACCGTCGGTCTTGGCGGCGTGCTCGTCGAGGTGCTGCGGGACGCGGCCGTCCGCGTGCCGCCGTTCGGCGAGGACCAGGCTCGGGGCATGCTCGGCGAACTGCGCGGGCGGGCCCTTCTGGAGGGCGTGCGCGGGGGGCCGCCGGTGGATGTGGACGCGCTGATCGAGGTCGTCATGCGCGTACAGCGGATGGCGCTGGAACTCGGGGACGACATCGCCGAGCTCGACATCAACCCGCTGATGGTGCTGCCCAGGGGCCAGGGAGCGGTGGCGCTGGACGCGCTGGTCGTCTGCCGCTGAGCGCCCACGCCCCAGCCCCGGCCCCAGCGGCAGCACCCGCCGCATCGCCCCCCGTAAAAACCGGAGCATCCCCATGACGTCCTCCCCCGAGAATTCTGCCGAGAAATCTGCGGATCCCCTCGACTCATTGGTACTGCACGCCACTGACAATCACGTCTCGTGGATCACCCTCAACCGCCCCGAAGCCCTCAACGCCATCACTCCTGACCAGCGCGAACGCCTCATCCAGCACCTCTCCCACGCCTCCTGTGACCCGGACGTACGCGCCGTCGTGATCACGGCGACCGGACGTGGCTTCTGCGCGGGCGCGGACCTGCGCGGAGGACCGTCGGCCGGGGGGCCGGGGGCCGGGGAACCTGTGGCCGGGGGACCTGTGGCCGGGGAGCGGGTGGCCGGGGACGTGGCCCGCATGATCCGGCTCGGCGCCCAGCGCCTGATCGGCGCGGTCCTCGACTGCGAGAAGCCCGTGATCGCGGCGGTCAACGGCACCGCGGCCGGCCTCGGCGCCCACCTCGCCCTCGCCTGCGACCTCGTACTCGCCGCCGATTCCGCCAAGTTCATCGAGGTGTTCGTACGCCGCGGCCTGGTCCCCGACGGCGGCGGCGCGTATCTGCTGCCCCGGCTCATCGGCCCCCAGCGCGCCAAGGAACTGATGTTCTTCGGCGACGCGCTGACGGCGGCGGACGCGGCACGGCTCGGGCTCGTCAACAGGGTCGTCCCACCGGACGATCTGGAGAAGACCGCCCGCGACTGGGCCGAGCGCCTGGCCACCGGCCCGACCCGTGCTCTCGCCCTCACCAAACAGCTGGTCAACGCCTCCCTCGACACCGACCGCACCACCGCCTTCGCCGCCGAAGCCGCCGCCCAGGAGATCAACATGACCACGGCGGACGCGACCGAGGGCGTGGCCGCCTTCGTGGAACGCCGAACCCCCCGCTACCAGGGCCGCTGAGCCAGTCCCAACCCTTCCCACTCCTTCCCACCCCTTCCTATCTGACACTCCGTCAGCTTCAATGGGTGGTGTGATGGGACACGCAGGGATGGCGGCCGCCGCCGTCCGTTATCTCAGGTCGGCCGGGGCTTCCACCGTCGCGGGACGTGTGGAGGCACTGCCGCGGCCGGAGTTGCGCGCGGTGGGGGACGATGAGCGGGCGCCGGTCGATCAGGCGGCGTTCCGGCGGGTGTTGGGGAACTTCGCGACGGGCGTCACCGTCATCACCGCGCCGGGCGTCCAGGGCGAGACCGGCGGCGGGGGGCCGGCCGGGTTCGCCTGTCAGTCGTTCGCGTCGCTCTCGCTCGACCCGCCCCTGGTCTGCTTCATGGTGGGGCGTACGTCCACGACCTGGCCGCGGATCGCCCGCGCGGGCGTGTTCTGTGTGAACGTGCTGGAGGCACACCAGGGCGAGTTGTGCCGCGGGTTCGCGGTGAGCGGGGCGGACAAGTTCGCCGGGGTCGTGTACGACGCGGCGCCCGTTTCCGGTTCGCCGCGTCTCGCGGGCGCCGCGGCCTGGGTCGACTGCACGATCCACGCGGTGCACACCGGTGGGGACCATCTGATCGTGGTGGGACGGGTGGACGCGCTCGGCGCGAGCGACGGTGACGACGTCGCGCCGCTGCTGTTCCACAAGGGGCGGTTCCTCTAGCTCGTCGGCAGGCCGCCCGGTCGGGGGGGGCCGGAATCGTCAGGCGACCGCCGGTATCGCGGGTGCGCCCGTCGCGGGGCGTCGTCGGATCACCAGTGCCATCAGGGCCGCCGCCGCGCACAGCGCGCCCGAGGCGTACCAGACCACGTCGTACGAGCCGAACGCGTCCCGCGCCACACCGCCGAGGAAGGCGACGAGGGCGGCGCCGACCTGGTGGGAGGCGAGGACCCAGCCGAAGACGATGGCGCTGTCCTCGCCGTACTGCTCGCGGCACAGGGCCAGGGTGGGCGGGACGGTGGCGACCCAGTCGAGGCCGTAGAAGACGATGAAGAAGATCATCGGGGGATGGACGGTGGGGGCGAGGAGCATGGGGAGGAAGAGAAGGGAGAGGCCGCGCAGCGCGTAGTAGACGGCGAGCAGCCGGCGCGGTTCGAAGCGGTCGGTGAACCAGCCGGAGGCGACCGTTCCGACCACGTCGAAGACCCCGATGACCGCGAGCAGCGAGGCCGCCGCCGTGATGGGCATCCCGTGGTCGTGGGCCGCGGGCACGAAGTGCGTCTGGACCAGGCCGTTCGTCGAGGCGCCGCAGATCGCGAAGGTGCCGGCCAGCAGCCAGAACGGGCCGGTGCGGACGGCGGAGAGCAGGACCGTCACCGCGCGCCGGGCGGCGCCCTGCACGGGCGCGGGCTTCGGTACGAACTCCGCCGACCCGTACGGCTTCACGCCCACGTCCGCCGGGTGGTCCCGCAGCAGCAGCCATACGAAGGGGACGACCGCGAGCGCCGCGAGGGCCACCGTCACCGCGGCCGGGCGCCAGTCGTGCCGGGTGACGATCCAGGAGAGGAGCGGCAGGAAGATCAGCTGGCCGGACGCCGAGGCAGCCGTCAGGATGCCCGTGACCAGGCCCTTGCGCGCCGTGAACCAGCGGTTGGTGACCGTCGCCGCGAAGGCCAGCGCCATGGAGCCGGATCCCAGGCCGACCAACAGGCCCCAGCAGAGCAGCAGCTGCCAGGCCGCCGTCATCCACACGGTCAGACCGGAACCGAGCGCGATCACCATCAGGGCGACCGCCACCACCCGCCGGATGCCGAAGCGGTCCATCAGTGCCGCCGCGAACGGCGCCGTCAGCCCGTACAGCGCGAGGTTGATGGACACCGCCGCGCCGATCGTGCCGCGCGACCAGTGGAATTCCTGGTGCAGCGGGTCGATCAGCAGACCCGGCAGCGAACGGAAGGCCGCCGCGCCGATGATCGTCACGAAGGTGACGGCGGCGACGAACCAGGCACGGTGGATGCGGACGCGGGGAGCGGAGGCGCGGGCCGGCTCGATGGAGTCGGTCGGCTCGGTGGAGTCGGTCGGCTCGATCGCGTCGGTGGAGTCGGTCGACTCGGTGGGGCGGGGGTCCTCCGCTGCTGCGGCGCCCCCCGGGGAGGCGGCATCGGTTGTCTGGGTCACGACATAGAGCTTCGGGCCTGCCGTTCCCGCGAACGAGTGGCCCGAAGGACAGCATTCGCTAGGATCGGGCCATGGACTCTCACGGTACGCATCCTCGCCACCGCGTCGTCGTCCTCGCCCTCGACGGGCTGCTGCCCTTCGAACTCGGCATCCCGCAGCGCATCTTCGGCAAGGCACGCGACGCCGACGGGCGGCCGCTGTACGAGATCGTCACCTGCTCGGTCCGGCCGCCCGGCCCCGTCGAGACGGACGCCGACTTCGCCGTCCTCGTCGCGAACGGCCCCGAGGCCCTCGCCACCGCCGACACCGTCGTCGTCCCCGCCTCCTACGAACTCGGCCCCGTCCACGAGGAAGGCGTCCTCACCCCCGAACTGGCCGCCGCCCTCGCCCACATCCGCCCCGGCACCCGCCTCGTCTCCATCTGCACCGGCGGCTACGTCCTCGCCGCCGCGGGCTACCTCGACGGCCGCCCGGCCACCACCCACTGGATGCACGCCGAGCACTTCCAGCTGCTCTTCCCGAAGATCAAGGTCGACGCCGAAGTGCTCTTCGTCGACGACGGCGACGTCCTCACCTCCGCCGGTGTCGCCGCGGGAATCGACCTGTGCCTCCATCTCGTACGCCGTGACCACGGCACCGCCGTCGCCAACGACGTGGCCCGCCGTACCGTCGTACCCCCGCACCGCGACGGCGGGCAGGCGCAGTACATCCAGCGGCCGGTGCCGGAGCCGCAGGCGGCCACCACGACCGCCGCCCGCGCCTGGGCGCTGGCCCGACTCCATGAGCCGATCCAGCTGCGCGACATGGCCGAACAGGAAGCCATGTCCGTACGCACCTTCACGCGCCGCTTCCGCGAGGAGGTCGGGGTCAGCCCCGGGCATTGGCTGACCCAGCAGCGCATCGAACGGGCCCGGCACCTGCTGGAGACCAGCGACCTGTCCATCGACCAGGTCGCGCGGGACGCCGGCTTCGGCACGGCCCAGTCGATGCGGCAGCACCTACAGGCGGTGCTCGGGGTCACCCCCACCGCGTATCGGCGCACCTTCCGGACCTCCGGGGCCTCCACGGTCGAGGGCCCCGGCGGGGGCCCGGGTGAGGGATTGGCCGGGAGATCGGTTGAGGGTGACGTCGCCCGTCTCGGACGGGGAATGCGGGGCGAAGCCCCCGCCTGAGGGGCGCGGGGAACTGCGCGACCAGCCCCCACCGGGCCCGCAGCCAATCGAACCGCCCCCCTAGAACGTCAGCACCGCCCGCGCCACCCTCCCCCCCTCCGCATCCTGCGCCGCCTTGTCGAAGTCCTCCACCGGATAGGTCCGGGTGACCAGTTCGTCCAGGAGGAGGCGGCCTTCCCGGTAGAGGTCGGCGTACAGGGCGATGTCCCGCTGGGGGCGGGAGGAGCCGTAGCGGCAGCCCAGGATGGACTTGTCGAGGTACATGGAGGAGACGAGGAAGGACGCCTCGGCCGTGGCCGGGGGTACGCCCAGGAGGACCGCCTGACCGTGGCGGTCCAGCAGGTCGATCGCCTGGCGGATGAGTTCGACGCGGCCGACGCACTCGAAGGCGTGATCCGCCCCCGTGGGAAGGATGTCCTTCACGGCCTCCGTCGACGTCAGGAAGTGCGTCGCGCCGAAGCGCCGCGCCACGGCCTCCTTCGCCGGGTTGGCGTCGACCGCGACGATCTTCAGGGCGCCCGCGATCCGCGCGCCCTGAAGAACGTTGAGCCCGATCCCCCCGGTGCCGATGACGAGGACGGTGTCCCCCCGGTCCACCCTCGCACGGTTCAGGACCGCGCCCACCCCCGTCAGGACGCCGCATCCGATCAGCGCGGCGGACGGGAGGGGGATGTCCTTGGGGATACGGACGACCTGGACGGCCTTCACCACCGTCCGTTCCGCGAACGCGGAGTTGGACGCGAACTGGTACAGCGGCCGCCCGCCCCGCGCGAACGGCTGCCGCGGCATCCCGATCGCCTTGCGGCACATCGTCGGCCGCCCCCGGTCGCACTCCGCGCACGCCCCGCAGTTGGCGAGGGTGGAGAGCGCGACATGGTCGCCGGGGCGGACATGGCCGACGCCCGCGCCCACCGCCTCGACGACCCCCGCGCCCTCGTGCCCCAGGACCACGGGGACGGGAAAGGGGATCGTCCCGTCCACGACCGACAGGTCGCTGTGACAGAGTCCGGCCGCGGAGATCGCGACCTGCACCTCGCCGGGCCCCGGATCCCGTATCTCCAGGTCGTCCACGACCTCGGTCCATTTACCGTCGAAGACCACGCCTCGCATCGCGACTCCCTCAGCCCTTGGGTTCCCTCGGCAGGCCGAGCACGCGCTCGGCGATGATCGTGCGCTGGATCTCGTCCGAGCCGCCGTAGATGGTGTCGGCCCGGCTGAACAGGAACAGGTGCTGGGAGGAGTCGAGTTCGTACGGTGCCGCGGCCGACCAGTCCCCGGGGCCGGTCGCGGCCTCCGCGCCCCGCACCCGTACCGCCAGTTCACCGAGCCGCTGGTGCCAGCGGCCCCACAGCAGCTTGGCGACGCTGGGCGCGCCCGCGTCGCCCGAACCGCCCAGCGTCCGAAGGGCGTTCCAGCGCATCGTGCGCAGCTCCGCCCACTGGCGTACGAGGTGGTCGCGGACGACCGGGTCGGCCGCGGCGCCCGTGGCGACGGCCGTCTCGATCACCCGGCCCAGCTCCTGCGCGAAACCGATCTGCTGGGCCAGGGTCGAGACCCCTCGTTCGAAACCGAGGAGGCTCATGGCGACCTGCCAGCCGTTGCCCGCACCGCCGACCACGTGCTCGGCACGCGCCACCGCCCCGTCGAAGAAGACCTCGTTGAACTCGCTCGTGCCGGTGAGCTGGCGGATCGGGCGGACCTCGACGCGGCCGGGCTGGTCCATCGGGACGAGAAGGAAGGACAGGCCGTGGTGGCGGGCCGACCCCGGTTCCGTACGGGCGAGGACGAAGCACCAGTGCGCCTCGTGGGCGAGCGAGGTCCAGATCTTCTGGCCGCTGACGCGGTACGTGTCGCCGTCCCGTACCGCGGCCGTACGGATCCCCGCCAGGTCCGAGCCCGCGCCGGGTTCGCTGTATCCCTGACACCAGAGTTCCTCGCCGCGGGCGACCGGCGGCAGGAAGCGGGCCTTCTGTTCGGGGGTCCCGTGGGCGATGAGGGTGGGGGCGAGGAGCTTCTCGCCGATGTGGCCCGAGCGGGCCGGGGCCTTGGAGCGGGCGTACTCCTCGGCCCAGACGACTTGTTGGGTCAGGCTCGCCCGCCGGTTGCCGTAGCCGTCCTCCGCCCAGCCGAGGCCGATCCAGCCGCCCCGGCCCAGTTCCCGCTCCCAGTCCTGGCGGACGACCGGCTCACCGACCGGGTGAGCGCTCAGCCAGTCCCGTGCCGTGCGCCGGAAGGCCTCGTCCTCGGCGTCGAATCCGAACTCCATGTGTCCCCCTCGCCCACGGGCCCAACAGAACAACGGCACTTCACGCGTTCGGCCGCGCCTTGCGCGCCGCCGCCCGCGCCATCGCCTCCACCTGTTCCAGCAGGGGCATGGGGTCCACGCCCACGGTCCCCGGCAGGAAGTCCGCGATCCGCTCGGGAGTCCAGGGGCCGCCCTCCGCGTACCCGGCGCGCAGCTCCCGCGGCTGTGCCCACACCGCGATCTTCGGGCCGGCGATCGTGTAGACCTGCCCGGTGATGCGTTCCTCGCGGGCACGGTCGGAGAGGAGGTAGACCACCAGCGCGGCCACGTCCTCCGGTTCGCCGATCTCCTTCAGCTCCATGGGGACATTGGCCGACATGCGGGTACGGGCGACCGGTGCCACCGCGTTCGCCGTCACCCCGTACTTGTGCAGGCCCAGTGCGGCGCTGCGGACCAGCGAGATGATCCCGCCCTTCGCCGCGCTGTAGTTGGCCTGCGCGACCGAACCCTGGTGGTTGCCGCTGGTGAAGCCGACCAGGGTGCCCGCGCCCTGTTTGCGCATGACCGCCGAAGCCGCCCGGAAGACCGTGAACGTGCCCTTCAGATGGGTGGCGACGACGGGGTCCCACTCCTCCTCGGACATGTTGAAGAGCATCCGTTCACGCAGGATGCCGGCCACGCACACCACTCCGTCGATACGTCCGTACGAGGTCAGTGCCGCGTCGACGACCCGTTGGCCGCCGGCCATCGTGGAGATGTCGTCGGCCACCGCGACCGCTTCCCCGCCCGCCGCCTCGATCTCCTTGACCACGGTGTCGGCGATCGAACTCGTCGGCTCGGCGCCTTCGATGGACACCCCGTAGTCGTTGACGACGACCCGTGCGCCCTCCGCCGCCGCGGCGAGCGCGACGGCGCGGCCGATCCCGCGGCCCGCCCCCGTCACGGCGACGACCTTTCCTGCCAAGAAGTTCCCCACGTCCGGCCCCTTCCCGCAGTTTCTGACGGTCCGTTAGATTCGGTCTCCTCGGATTCTACGACCCGTCAGATACCCGGAGACAAGCCCCGCGGAGGACTCATGTCACTTCCGGTCGAGTTCCACGACATCGCCAAGCGCGTGAACAACTGGGGGCGTTGGGGCGCCGACGACGAGATCGGGACCCTGAACCTCATCACCGACGAGGTGGTACGAGAGGCCGTCGCCTGCGTCCGCACGGGGCGGCGCGTTCCGCTCGCGCTCCCGCTCCAGCAGGACGGGGTGCAGACCGGGATGATCCCCGGGCGGATCAATCCGCTGCACGTCATGGTGCAGATCAACCAGGAGATCTTCGGTCCGGGAACGGTCGCGTGCAGCGACGACGCCGTGACCCTGGGACTCCAGGCAGCGACCCACTGGGACGCGCTCACCCATGTCTCGCACTCCGGAAAGCTCTACAACGGCCGCCCGGCCGGCACGATCACCCCGCACGGCGGCGCCGAGTTCAGCGGCATCGACAAGCCCCGGCACATCGTCTCGCGGGGCGTCCTGCTCGACATCCCGCGCGCGCGGGGCGTCGACCGCCTCGACGGCGGGCACCCCGTGACCCCCGAAGACCTCGACTCGGCGGAGGAGTTGGCGGGCACCCGGGTGCGGTCCGGGGACATCGTGCTCGTACGGACCGGGCAGATCCAGGTCTGTCTGGCCGGCGACAAGCACGCGTACGGGTATCCGTCACCCGGGCTGTCGATCCGTACGCCCGAGTGGTTCCACGCGCGCGATGTCGCGGCCGTCGCGAACGACACTCTCACTTTTGAGATCTTCCCTCCCGAGATCGAGGACCTGTGGCTGCCCGTGCACGCGCTCGACCTGGTCGAGATGGGGATGCTGCAGGGCCAGAACTGGAATCTCGAAGAGTTGTCCACAGCCTGTGGACAAGAGAATCGCTACACCTTCCTGCTGTCCGCGATGCCGGAACCCTTCGTGGGCGGCACGGGGACCCCGGTGGCACCGGTCGCCATCCTCTGAGGTGAGCGCCTGGATCCCCTGGGACTCCCGGGGAAAAGGGTCGGCTGGCGGCGCGCCACTGCGCGCCCCGAGCACGGCATCGCGCGCCGCCATCCGGTTCCGGCGTACCCGCCCTGCTCCCTGTGGCCCTGTAGGAGCCGACGCCGAATCACGACTCGCACTCGCCGAGGGCTCCCGTCACCGAAGCCCTCGTCGTCCCCTCGCGGCGAATCGCTGAACACAAGCGTGATCAAACGGACACGTCACGTCAACACCCGTTCGGGGAATTATCACTTACGCGCCCTTTGCGAAGGCGCGCACGGAAGCACATCCCGGCGCACTCGGCCCCCACCCGGGCCGCGGAAACGGAACGCGTGCACAGATGCACGAACCGTGCTCCCGCACCGGAGCCACCAGAGGTACGGGTGCGGGTACGGCCGCGGGCTAGACCGCCTCGTACGCCTCGTACGCGAAGTCCTCATAGGAGGAGGCCGCGTACGCGACCCCCGCCCGGGTTCCCTGCGTACAGCGGTCGACCTCGCACCAGATGCTCTTGCCCGCACCCTCGGGGTTCCAGCCCCAGCGGTCCGCCAGGCCGTCGACCAACTCCAGGCCGCGGCCGTTGGTCTCGTCGCCCTCGGCATGCCGGGGTACCGGGGGGCGGGCACTGGAGTCGGCCACCTCCAGGCGGACGGTGCCGATGGACTCACCGAGGACGCCCGGCAGGGACAGCCGCAGCACGGCCGGACAGCCGGTGTGCACCACGGCGTTGGTGACGAGTTCGGAGACGAGCAGGATCAGCGTCTCGGCGAGCGGTTCATCGACCCCTATCCCGGACCCGGCGAGCCGCGAACGGGCCCACCTCCGAGCTCGCCCCACCTCCGCGGGGTCGGGCCGGATCTCCAGCTGCACTTGAAGCACCTGCACCGCTCACACCATCCGAACCGGCGGACACATCGCCTCGCGCCTCACGAGGGCCACGATCGTGGCCATGACCTGCATGACCAGAACCAGGATCACGGAACGTGATTCCCTTGAGAGACAGCATGGTTGACGTACAGTCACCCCAACAAGCGCTTCGGGCATATTCCAGCGCGAAGGAGTACGCGTGCGGCATACTGTGCGACGCTCGCCACGGGGAGTCGAACAGGCAGTCACGGGGGTCCGCACTGCCTTGCGAGCGGCGAGCATCGCCGCATCCGGCGCGGCCTCAGAGGCAACACCGGGATCACTCGATCTCGGAACCACTCGCATCCCACACAAGGTACCCGAGCCCGCCGCCGACTCCAGGCCGTGACAAGTCACGCATAGGACACAACCCGATATCAACGCTCTGTAATTCCGGTATGCCACGATCCGCGACATTCATTGCGCCCCTTTCCGGACCGTGCCTGCACAGAGCCCTATCGGCCCACTCCGGACACCAGGTCGGCCGCCAACAACTCCTCACTCTCCGTAGCCATTCCCGTGCGTTGAGTCCGCGTCCAAGCCCGCTTCAGATACAGGTGGACGTCGGACTCCCAGGTGAAGCCCATGCCGCCGTGCACCTGGAGGCAGTCGCGGGCGCCACGCACGGCGGCCTCGTCGGCGAGCAGCCGGGCCGCCGCGATGTCCACGGGGTCGGCCGTGACGGCGGCGGCGTAGACCGCGGCGCGCGCCAGTTCCATCCGCACCAGCATCTGCGCGCACAGGTGCTTGACCGCCTGGAAGGCCCCGATCGGCTGCCCGAACTGCTCGCGGGTCCGGGCGTGTTGCACGGCCGTCTCGCAGGCGCGGGCGGCGGTGCCGAGCTGTTCGGCCGCCGTGAGGAGCGAAATGAGGGCAGTCGTGGGGAGTGCGCCGGTGGAACCCACGGGGCGTACGCCGGTGAGACCGGTCCCACCGGATACGGGTACCCGGTGCAGCGGTGTCAGCGGGTCCACCGGCCGCAGCGGCTCGGCGCCGGTCGCGTCCCCGCGTACGACGTCCGCCTCGGCCAGCCACTCCACCAGGCCGCCGCCGTCGACGGCCGTCACCACGGTCTCTCCGGTGGCGGCCCCGTCCACCACGCCCGCCGCGAGGTGCGTGGCGATCAGCGGGCCGGGCAGCAGGACCCGCCCGGCCTCCTCGAAGGCGAGCACCGTCTCCGGGAGGCCGAGTCCGACGCCGCCGTCCGCCTCGGGCAGGCGCAGTGCGAAGAACCCGGCCTCGCCGAGCTCGCGCCACAGGGCCCGGTCGAGCCTCGGCCCCTCGTCCACGGCGGCACGCAGCCGCTCCCTGCCGAACCGCGCCGCGAGCAGCTCGCGCACTCCCGCCTTCAAGGCTCGCTGGTCGTCCGTGAGTTGGAAGTCCACGGGGAAGTGCTCACCGTCCCTTCGGCAGGCCCAGGATCCGCTCGGCCACGATGTTGTGCTGGATCTGCGAGGTGCCGGCCGCGATGGTGTACGACAGGGAGCTGAGCCGGTCGAGGGTCCACTCCCTGCCCAGGTCCAGCGCCTCGGGCCCGAGAACCTCGGCGGCGGCGTCGTACAGCTCCTGCCGCGCGTGTGAGTACCTCAGTTTGAAAACCGAACCGCCGACCCCCGGCACTCCCCCGTTGCGCTGTGCCTCGCTCACGTTCCACTGGGTGAGCCGCCACAGCGCGCGGAACTCGGCGTTGAGCCCGCCCAGCCGCCGCCGGAGTGCCGGATCGTCCCAGCGGCCGCTCTTCCGGGCCTCGCGCGCGACCTCCCCGAGCACCCGTCGGCAGGCCACGACCTCCCCCACGAAGGCGGTACCGCGCTCGTACGACAGGGTCACCATGGTCACGCGCCAGCCGTCGTTCTCGGCGCCGACCCGGTGCGTCACGGGCACCCGCACCTCGTCGAGGAAGACCTCCGCGAACTCGGTCGAGCCCGCGAGGGTGCGCAGTGGCCGGACGGTGATCCCGGGCGCGTCCATCGGCATCGCGAGCCACGAGATGCCGCGGTGCTTCGGGGCCGCCGGGTCGGTCCTGACCAGCAGCTCGCACCAGTCGGCGACCTCGGCGTGGGAGGTCCAGATCTTGGACCCGCTCACTACGTAGTCGTCGCCGTCCCGCCACGCGCGGGTGCGCAGCGCCGCGAGGTCCGAGCCGGCGTCCGGTTCGCTGAACCCCTGGCACCAGACCTCCTCGCCGCGCAGCACCGGCGGCAGCCAGCGCGCCCGCTGTGCGGGGGTCCCTTCGGAGGCGATGGTCGGCCCGGCGTGCAGCAGTCCGACGAAATTGGCCCCTACGTAGGGGGCGCCCGCCTTTTCCGTCTCCTCCAGGTAGATCAGGTGCTGGGTCGGCGTGGCGCCCCGGCCCCCGGCGTCGACCGGCCAGTGCAGCCCCGCGTACCCGGCGTCGTACAGCATCCGCTGCCACCCGAGGTCGTACGCCCGCCGGCCGGGCCAGTCGCCCGGGGACGGTTTCGGGGGCAGTGACGGGAGCACCTCGGCGAGCCACTCCCGCAGCCGGGCGCGGAACTCCTCCTCCTCGGGGGTGTACGTGAGGTCCATGGGGCCGCTACTTGTCGAGGTCCAGGTCGAGCATGCGGATGGCGTTGCCGCGCATCAGCTTGTGGACGGTCTCGTCGTCGAGGCCCTTCACATGGTCGAGCGCGACCTCCTTGGTGTGCGGGAAGGTCGAGTCGACGTGCGGGTAGTCCGTCTCGAAGGTCGCGTTGTCCCGTCCCACGACGTCCAGCGAGGCGACGCCGTGCTTGTCGCGGAAGAAGCAGCAGAAGATCTGCCGGTAGTAGTACGTCGAGGGCGGCTCCGGGATGAGGTCCCGGACGCCGCCCCAGGCGCGGTGCTCCTGCCAGACGTCGTCGGCGCGCTCCAGGGCGTACGGGATCCAGCCCATCTGCCCTTCGGAATAGGCGAGTTTGAGGCGTGGGAACTTCACCAGCACCCCGCTGAAGAGGAAGTCCATCATCGAGGCCATCGCGTTGTTGAAGGACAGCGAGGCCTGTACGGCGGGCGGCGCGTCCGGGGACGCGGCAGGCATCTGCGACGAGGAACCGATGTGCATGTTCACGACCGTCCCCGTCTCCTGGCAGACCGCGAAGAACGGGTCCCAGTAGCCGGAGTGGATGGAGGGCAGGCCGAGGTGGGTGGGGATCTCGGAGAAGGTCACCGCCTTCACTCCGCGCGCGGCGTTGCGCCGGATCTCCGCGACCGCCAGTTCGATGTCCCACAGCGGGATGAGGCACAGCGGGATCAGCCGGCCGCCGCTGTCACCGCACCACTCCTCGACCATCCAGTCGTTGTACGCGCGCACGCAGGCCAGGGCCACTTCCTTGTCGTGCGCCTCGGCGAACGTCTGCCCGCAGAAGCGGGGGAAGGTCGGGAAGCAGAGGCTTCCCTCGACGTGGTTGAGGTCCATGTCCTTGAGCCGCTCGACGGGATCCCAGCAGCCGCGCCGCATCTCCGCGCGCGTGATGCCCTCCAGGGTCATCTCGTCGCGGTCGAAGCCGACGGCGGCGATGTTGCGCTTGTACGGGAACTTGAGGTCCTCGTAGATCCACCAGTCGGTGGGCGGGCCGTCCGGGTCCATGGTGATCTGGTACTTGCCGCCGACGTAGGCGAGTTCACCGATGCCGGCCGTGAGGGGCTTGGGTCCCCGGTCCTGGTACTTCTTCGGCAGCCAGGTCTCGAAGAGGTGCGCGGGCTCGATCACATGGTCGTCGACGCTGATGATGCGGGGCAGTTCGGTCATGGTTCCCCTCCGCCTGGCGTACATATCTGATGGGTCGTCAGATTCTCACTTCCTCAGCAGGCTAGTCCCGCACCCCTGGACCGACAAGGCGCCGAGCCCTACGCTCTGCGCACGATCTGACTGTCCGTCAGTTTCATCACGGTCACAGGGGGCCGCCGCCGTGAACGACACCGCCCACGCACTGAGCGCATCCCGCACCCTCTGGGAACTGGTCGCCCGCCGGGCCGACCTCACCCCCGACCGCCCGGTCCTCCTCCAGGGCGAGCGCACCCTGAGCTTCGGCGCGTTGCGCGAGGGCGCCGAGCGGGTGGCGGCGGGCCTGTACGACATGGGCGTACGCCCCGGCACGGTGGTCGCCTGGCAACTGCCCACCCGTATCGAGACCGCCCTGCTGTCCTTCGCCCTGGCCCGCCTCGGCGCCGTGCAGTCCCCGGTGATCCCCTTCTACCGCGACCGCGAGGTCGGCTTCGCGCTCAGGGAGTCCAAGGCCGAGTACTTCGCCGTGCCGGGCGAGTGGCGCGGGTTCGACCACACGGCGATGGCTCGGCGGCTCGGTGCGAAGGGTGTCTTCGAGGCGTACGACGTGCTGCCGGACGGCGATCCCGCCGTGCTGCCCGCTCCGCCCGCCGAGGGCACCTCGGTCCGCTGGATCTACTGGACCTCGGGGACGACGTCCGACCCCAAGGGCGTCCTCCACACGGACCGTTCACTGATCGCGGGCGGGTCGTGTCTCGCCCATGCGCTGCACCTGTCGGCCGACGACGTGGGCTCGATGGCCTTCCCGTACGCGCACATCGCCGGGCCCGACTACACGGTGATGCTGCTGCTGTACGGCTTCCCCGCGGTGATGTTCGAGCACTTCGCGCTGCCGGAGGCACTGGCGGAGTACCGGCGGCACGGGGTGACGGTGGCGGGCGGTTCGACGGCGTTCTACTCGATGTTCCTCGCCGAGCAGCGCAAGCGGCCGTCCGAGCCGGTCGTCCCCACGCTGCGGCTGCTGGCGGGCGGGGGCGCGCCGAAGCCGCCCGAGGTGTACCACTCCGTCGTCCGGGAGATGGGCGTGCAGCTCACCCACGGGTACGGGATGACCGAGGTCCCGATGATCACGATGGGGGCTCCGGACGACACGGCCGAGAACCTCGCGACGACGGAGGGCAGGCCGCCGGCGGGCATGGAGATACGGATCGTGGACGGCGAGGTACGGCTGCGCGGGGAGGCGGTCTGCCAGGGGTATCTGGACCCGGCGCAGACCGCCGAGGCCTTCGACGAGGACGGGTTCCTGATCACCGGCGACGTCGGTCATCTGACGGAGAGCGGGCACCTCGTCCTCACCGGGCGCCTGAAGGACGTCATCATCCGCAAGGGCGAGAACATCTCGGCGAAGGAGATCGAGGACCTGCTGCACCGGCACCCGGCGGTCGGCGACGTCGCGGTGATCGGCCTCCCGGACGCCGACCGCGGCGAGCGGGTCTGCGCCGTGGTCGAACAGCCCCCGGGCGCCGACGAACTGACGCTCGCCGTCGTGGTCTCGTACCTGCGCGAGGAAGGACTCTCCGTCCACAAACTCCCCGAGCAGCTGGAGGTGGTGGACGCCCTCCCCCGCAACGAAACGCTCCGGAAAGTACTCAAGTACAAGCTCCGGGAGCGGTTTTCGGGGGTGGGATGAGGGGGCACGGACTTCAGGAGCCGCCCGGGTCCACGGGGCCCGGGCGGTTCGGGAAGTCGTGGGTCCCGTAGGGGGCTACTCCGGCACGGTGAAGTAGCGGGCGAACGAGGTGACGACCTCCGTTTCGCCGATCCGGCCGTCGGCGTCCGTGTCGAGCGCGGCGGCGGCCAAGGCTGCGACGCCGTCGGGCACACCCAGGGCCCTGAGTACGCGGACGGCCTCCTCGACCGTGGCCGCGCCGTCCCCGTCCGTGTCCGCGACGGCGAGGGCCGCGTGCAGGAAGGGACGGGCGATCTCCCCGAAGCGGTCGGGATTGTCGCGCAGCCGCTTCACGGCGCCGTTCACGAACTCTTCCCGGGTGATGCGCTGATCGCCGTCCCGATCCGCTATCCCCGCCATGCCCTGCCAGAACGCCTCCGCGCCGACGTACAGGGCCTGGCCCTTGTCCGACCGTGCCGCCGTATCGAACTCGGTGAGAACCGCCTTCGTCGCGGCGTTGAAGTCCTCCCGGTCGATGTAGCCGTTGCCGTCCTGGTCGAAGCCGGCGAAGCGGGCGGCAATCCTGCGCTCGTACTCGGTACTGACCATGGTCTTCTCGGACCGCCTTACAACTCAGCCGGACTCTCAGCCGGACTGCGGTTTCATCTGGCACGGAGCGTACGACGCCCGGGCAACCGGGGGTGCGGGAAAACGACGGTTGTGCCAAGACCGAGGGAATTCCCGGACAACTGTGTGGCGCGGGTTCACGCCGACAGCGGGCTCGACTCCTCGTCGACGGCCGAGACGACGTCCGGATAGACGTCGAAGAGGCGGCGCACGCCGAGGGCCCCGAGAACGCGGTTGACGTGCGACACGTCGGACGCGCCCTGGGCCGGCAGGATCAGCCGCAGGCGCCCCTGGCAGGAGCGGACCAGGCGGCGGGTCGCGATGAGGACGCCGACGCCGCTGGAGTCGCAGAAGAGGACCTCGGAGAGGTCGAGGACCAGACTGTGGCGGCCCTCCGCGACCGCCTCGTGCACCCGTCGGCGCAGCACCGGAGACGTGACGAGATCCATCTCGCCCGACACCCGGAGCACGGCCCACTCACCCCACTCGCCCCACTCGTCGTCGGTCACCTTGAGCGTCACCACAACGCCTCCCGCTCGCCTCGCCCGCCGAAAACGGAAGCACTTCTTACGCTTCCTGTCAGCGCGGCTGCCCCACCGTCGTTCCATGAAACACCGGGACGCGATCGATGAAACGTCGGTCTACGGTCGAAAATGCTGGACGACCGAGCTGTTTCGGTCGTCCAGTGGTCACGTACGGTCTAACTCGATCGGATCCAAGGGGGGAAGCGATGGGCTTCTACCATCCGGACCCCGTCCAGGGGCGCACATTGACGTAAAGGGGCGTGCGCTGTCGGACGTGCCGACTACATTCGAGACAGCGATGCACACAGGCTGGACGGGGACGCCGGCCGCCGACAGGTACGGACAGGGACGGCAGGGACAGGCGCCGGGCAGGAGCAGAGTGAGGGGGCCGCATGGCGACGAAGGACGCACCGCCCCGCTGGGACCGCAAGATGCAGCAGCGGCTCGCACGCGGGGAGGCGGCCGCGCTCGGTGAGCTCTACGACCGGTTCGCCTCGCTGGTGCACGGCCTCGCGCACCGCGTACTCGGCGACGAACGGGCCGCGGACAACATCACCCGCGAGGTCTTCGCCCACGTCTGGCAGAGTCCCGAGTCGTACGACCCCAAGCAGGGGCCCCTGCGTTCCTGGATCGCCACGCTGACCCACCGGCTCGCCGTGCAGCGGCTGCGCGCCACCGAGACCGCCGCGCTCGCCCTGGACGGCGGCGGCACCACCGAGGAGTTGGAACGCAAGGTGCGCAGCGCCTCCGTCGCAGCCCGCGCGGACTACATCGTCACGTCCATGCCGACCCCACTGCGGGCCGCCCTGGAGCTGGCGTACTTCCAGCGTCGCGACTACCGCCAGGCCGCCGCCGACCTCGGCGTCACCGAGGACGAGGCCCGCCGCCGGCTCCGCCTCGGCCTGCAACTGCTGTCCACCGCCCACGACGCCGGGCTCTCCGGCACGCCGCCCGAATTCGGAGGTGCGCGGTGAGCGGAGGAGCGGACCGGTTCGGGCCCGTCGACGAGCCTTTCGACAGGCCTCTCGACAAACACGAAAAACACGAGGAGCACGAGCAGCACGGGGCGAACGAGCAGCACGGTGAGGGGGACGGCGAGGACGGCGGCGGGGGTGACGGGGACGGCGGCGGGTCCACCGGTCCCGCCGGGCCCGCAGGGCCGGGGCAGCCGGCGCGCATCCCCACGCCGCGTTCCTCCGTCGAGGACACCGGACTGCCGCTGCCGGAACCCGCGCCGCTCGTCCTGGAACACCGGGTGCTGAAGTCGCTGCTCGGCGCGTGGGCGCTGGCCGCCTGCTCGGCGCAGGAGACGGCGGCGGTCGAGGAGCACCTCGGGGAGTGCGGTTCGTGCGCGGACGAGGCGCTGCGGCTGCGCGGGGCGGTCGGGCTGCTGCACCGGCCGGAGAGCCTCGATCTCGACCCGACGCTGCGCACCCGGGTCCTGGAGGGCTGCCTGGACCGGCGTCCGGCACGTATCCCGGTGCCCGAGTGGGCGGCGCCCTACGATGCGGAGGCCGCGCGGCTCGACGCGCTGTTGCAGGACATAGGAGACGCGGAGTGGCACGCGCCGGTGCGATTGCGCTGGTTCGAGGGCGACGGGCCCGTGAGCCGGCGTACGACGGTGGCCGGGGTCATCGCGCATCTGCTCTCCGTGGACGGGCTGGTGGGGATCGCGCTGGGTCTGGAGGACCCACTCGGCGGCGCGACGGCCGAGAAGACCGAGGCGGAGGGGGCGGCCGCGGGCGCCCCGACCCCTTCGCAGCGCACCGAGGCGTACTGGCGCGCCTCGCACTTCCCGCCCACCCGGGCCGTGCGCGCGCCCTGGCGGGAGCAGAGCCACCACATCGTGCGCACGGTGTCGTTCGCGGGCGGAGGCTCCGGGCGACTCGCCGTGTCGTACGGCGGTTTCGCGCTGCCGCTCAGCGACTCGATGCTGGATCGCGCCTTCGAGTGCTGGGTGCACGCGGGGGACATCGCGGACGCCGTGGACTATCCGTACGAGCCGCCCGCGCCCCGTCATCTGCACAGGATGATCGACCTGGCGGCGCGGATGCTGCCCGTGTCGCTCGCCGAGCGGCGGCGGGCGGGGCTGTCGGCTCCGGCGCCCCGCCGGCTCGTCGCCGCCGGGGCGCCCGGGCGCAGTCTGCGTCTGGAGATCGAGGGCTCCGGCGGGGGCGAGTGGCTGATCCCGCTCGACTCCCCGGCGAGCGTCGCCTCCGCCGAGCACGAGGTCGCGCATGTCGCCCTGGACGGGGTGGAGTTCTGCCGGCTGGCGGCGGGGCATGTGTCGCCGGAGGAAGCGGCGGCGGGTCAGGTGGGCGACCGCGAGGCCATCAGAGACGTACTCTTCGCCGCCGCGTCCCTGAGCCGGATGTAGGCCGCCCCCGTCCGCCCTCGTCCACCCGCGGCCGAAACGATCCCCGGGGCCGGGGGCGAGCCTCCGCGTGTCCTACGCGAACACCACCGTGCGGCGGCCGTTCAGGAGGATCCGGCGCTCGGCGTGCCACTTCACCGCGCGCGCCAGCGCCTGGCATTCCACGTCCCGTCCGATGGCGACCAGCCCGTCGGGCGTCACGTCGTGGCCGACGCGCTCGACCTCCTGCTCGATGATCGGCCCCTCGTCGAGGTCGGCGGTGACGTAGTGCGCCGTCGCGCCGATCAGCTTCACACCGCGCGCATGCGCCTGGTGGTAGGGCTTCGCGCCCTTGAAGCTCGGCAGGAAGGAGTGGTGGATGTTGATGATCCGGCCGCTGAGCTGCTTGCACAGGTCGTCCGAGAGCACCTGCATGTAGCGGGCCAGCACGACCAGCTCGACCCCTTCGGAGCGGACCAGTTCGAGCAGCTGCGCCTCGGCCTGCGCCTTCGTGTCCCTCGTCACCGGAATGTGGTGGAAGGGGACGTCGTACGAGGCCACGAGCTCGGCGAAGTCCGTGTGGTTGGAGACCACGGCCGCGATGTCGACGCGCAGCGCGCCGGTCCGCGCGCGGAAGAGCAGGTCGTTCAGACAGTGGCCGAACTTGCTGACCATCAGCACGACCCGCATCTTGTCCTCGGCCCGGTTGAGCTGCCAGTCCATGTGGAAGGAGTCACCGATCGCCGCGAAGCTCGCGCGCAGCTTGTCCACGGTCACCGGCGCCTCCGCCGAGAAGTGGACGCGCATGAAGAACAGTCCCGTGTCGTGGTCGCCGAACTGCTGGCTGTCCTCGATGTTGCAGCCGGTCATGAAGAGGTAGCTCGACACGGCGTGCACGATTCCCTGCTTGTCCGGGCAGGAGAGGGTCAGGACGTACTGTTCGGCGGGCGCGGCGGCGCCGGTGGACTGATCGTTCATGCAGGACAGGGTCCCATACGAGGCACCGCGCCGGACGGACCGTCCCGCCACGCGGACGCCGCGCCGAGCGTCCCGCCGGGCGGACCCTACGCCGAGCGCGTCAGGATCCGCAGGACCTCCAGCGTCCGCGGCGGAGTGTCCGGATCCTCGCCGTCGCTCACCGCGAGACGTACGTGCGCGTCGCGCGCCGCCCGCAGTGCCTCCGGCCACGCCTGGTGGTCGAGGTAGGCGGAGACGGGGGCGTCGGGCCCGACCTGGTGCATGATCCGCAGTACGCGGAGCACGGCGGTGTCGACGAGGGCCGCCTCCTGGGAGTCCCGGAAGATCGTGCCGACGTACTTCTCGGCGGACCAGTTGTCCAGCCAGGTGTCCTCGACCAGGCGGTACACGGCGTCGGTGACGTCCCCGTACCCGTCGATCCCGGCGAGCCAGACGTCACGTTGGAAGGTGGGGTCGGAGAGCATGTGCAGCGCGGAACGCACATTGCTGCGCCAGCGCCACCAGGGCATGTCGTTCAGTGGCATGCCGCCCATGGTGGAGGAGCGACGGCCGCGACGGGAAGAGTTCTCCGAACCTTGCACAGTCGACGATCGTACGTTCTCCGCGAAAATGCGATCATCGCCCCCCGTAATTCACCTCTACGTCACCTCACGTTGACCACGGGTCACACGCAGGTTAGTGATGTGGCGGAATCGTGCGTGTCCATGACCGGTAGGCGACGCACCAGCACCACACCACCCGACCGCCCCCAGCGGACCGGGGCCAAAGTCTCGACGAAGGTCAAGGCCAGAGCCCTTTTCGCGGGCGCGGTGGTGGCGTGCGCGTCGATCGCTGTCGGGTGCGGGGTCGTCCCCGGTATCACGGGGGGCTCCGGGGACGACCCCATCACCGTCATGACCTGGGCGCCGCAGGACACCCCCGCGACCAACAAGCCCGGCATGCCCGCCATGGCCGAGGCCTACGCACGCTGGGTCAACGCGAACGGTGGCATCAACGGCCACAAGCTCAAGGTCCTGACCTGCAACGACCACAACGACACCGTGTACGCGGCGAAGTGCGCCCGGCGCGCGGCCGACGAGAACGTGGTCGCGGTCGTCGGCTCCTACAGCCAGCACGGCCGTTCCTTCCTGGCCCCGCTGGAGGCCGCCGGCATCCCGTACATCGGCGGCTACGGCGTCACCGACGACGAGTTCTCGAGCCCGCTCTCCTACCCGATCAACGGCGGCGAGCCGGCCCTGCTGGCCGGTCTCGGGGAGCAGCTCGGCAAGACATGCGGCCCGGTGGCGCTCGTCCGCCCCGACACCGTCGCCGGCGACCAGCTCCCGGTGCTGCTCAACGCCGGCCTGAAGGCGGAGGGCCACGCGGCCGGCACCGACCAGCGGGCCGCCGAGGACGCGACCGAGTACTCGCAGCAGACCCAGCTCGCGCTCAGCCGCGCGAGCTCGGACCCGCTCAAGCGGGGCTGTGTGGTGTCCGCGCTCGGGGACCGCACGCAGACTTTCATGGACTCCTTCCGGCGCGACCGCCAGGACTATCCGAAGGTCGGCACGGGCACGGTGCTGGGCAGCCTCAACCAGTCCCTGATCGACTCCACCGGCGGCCAGTCCAGCCCGTACGAGGGCGCGCACGTCACCGGCTGGTACCCGGTGGCGAGCGACAAGCGCTGGGACCCGATGCGCGAGGTGATCAAGGAGCAGGCCTTCGGCGACAACCGGATCGACCCCGCCGACGCCGGTGTGCAGACCACCTGGATCGCGTACAACGTGCTCAAGTCGGTCATCGAGTCACTGGGCGACAACCAGATCACCTCGCTCGCGATCCGGCACGCCCTCGACAACGGCCTCAAGGTGACCACCGGCCGGCTCACCCCGACCCTCAGCTGGCGCTACGAGGACCTGATCGCGGCCGTCGACTTCCCGCGCCTGGTCAACGCCCACGTCACCTTCCAGGTCGTACGCAAGGGTCAGCTGGCGTCGGAGCGCAACGGGTTCATCGACGTGTCGAAGACGCTGGAGAACGCGGACTCGAACTGACACCCGGTCTCGGACCGGGCTGACACCCGGTCTCGGACCGGGCGGTCACAGCTGGGTCGTCGTGCGCCGCGTCAGTCCGTAGGTCGAGGCGATCGAGTTCCACAGCCTGGCGGCCTTCGCCTTCTGCGCGCTCGCGGTGCCGCTGGCCTGGTTGGCCGCCGCGGTCTGACCGGTGGTGCGGGCGTGGCCCTTCTTGCAGCCCTTCTTGCCCTTGACCTGGTCGGCCCACGCCGCGTAGTGGTTGTCGGCCGACGCGGAGGCCTGCCAGGCACTGTTCAGCGCGGCGGTCAGCTGGGCGTTGTCCGGAAGCTTGTCGACCGAGAGAGCGCCGAGCCTGGTCACCAGTCCGGACCGCTGCTTGGCCGCGTCGCGCAGGTCACTGGCCGCCTGGTCCAGGTTGTTGCACGCCTTCACGTTCTCCACGGCGTTGATCACCGAGTCGCGGCTGCTGTTGCTGTCCGCGAGGAGCTTGTCCAGCGCGACGGCCTGCGCCTTGGCCGGGTCGGCCCCCGACGACGAGCCGTCCGTGGGCGCGGCCGTCGCCGACACGTTCTTGCTGCTGTCGTTCTTGCCGCTGTCGCCGCCTCCGCCGCCGCTGAGCATGGCGCCGGCCCCGATACCGAGCACGATGATGCCGATACCGACGCCCGCGATCAGCGGGACGCGCGAGCGGCTCCGTCCACCACGGCCACCGCCGCTGCCGTCGTCGGCCGCGCCGCGCCGGGTGGCGGCCCGCCCGCCCGGCGCTCCGGGCATCCCCGGGGCCTGCGCGGCATACGGGGCGTGCGGAGTGTGGGGGGCGTGCGGGGCAGGGGCCTCGAACCGCGGCAGCTGCTGCGTGGACGCGGGCCCCTCCGACGCGCTCGGCGCGCCGGGCGCACTGCGGAACAGGTTGTCGAACTCCGCGGGCGGCTGCCGGTCCTCCGGCCCGCCCGGACGTATGCCGTACGGCGCCGCGCCAGGCTCGGCGGGCACGGGGGCGATGTACTGCGTGGCCTCGGCGTCGGGGTGCGCGGCCGGGGGCAGCGGCCCCGAGGACACCTCGGGCGGCAGCGCACCCGGTCCCACCGGCGGGATGTACTGCGTGGCCCCCTCGGCGGGCGTGGCGGGGACGGGCGGCAGGAACTGGGTCGCGCCCTCGGCCGCGGCCGGAACCGGCGGAATGTACTGCGTGGCGCCCTCGTCGACGGCAGTCGGCAGCGCCCCGGGTACCGCGGGCGGCAGCGCGGCGGCGTGCGCATGCCCGCCCTGCTGCTGGGGTACGGCACCGCCCTGGTGGCCGCCGTACGACGAATCCTGTCGGCCGCCGTAGGAGGAAGTCTCCTGACCGCCGTACGACGGCGGCTGCTGCTCCCCGTACGGCTGCTGCTCCCCGTACGACGGCGGCTGGGCGCCCTCGGCCGGCAGCGGGCCGCCGGGGGCCTGCTGGGCCGGGAAGCCCTGCTGCTGGGCCGGGGCGGCGCCCCAGCCCTGCGCCGGCTGCTCGGGCGCGGCCCAGGTCTGGGTGGACGGGTCGTGACCGCCCCAGTCCGGGGTGGGGGCGCTGGACGGGGACGGCTCGGAGCCACTCCACGTCTGGGTGCCGTTCACGGGCGCCCCCCAGCCCTCGGCCGGCTGCGGGGCCGGTGCCGCCGACGGGTCCGGTCCCCACGGCTGGTCCCAGGTCTGGCCGCTCGCCGGGATCGCCGGGGCCGCCGGAACGGCCCGGTCGCCCGTCATGCCCGGCAACAGCGGTTCGCCGCCGTCGGAGGGCAGCACGATGCCTTCGCGCGCCGCGCGCGCCGAGGGCTGCTCGCCCTGTCCACTCTGCGTCACCGGGACTCCTACTAATGGGGGACCTTCGGAATCGTCGGCTCACGCTACCGGGTCCCCACGCGCCCGTGCCACGCAGCACAGGGCGTTACCCCCGTCTCCTGTGACCGGGGTAACGAATACGCCCCATCGTGCGCTGTTTCTGACACCTCCCACTCCAAGCGCCTTCGTTAGCCCGGCGTTCACGCCCGTGCACACCGCGTGTTCACCGGCGCACACACGATCCACTCACGCCGCCGCCTGCAACTCCATCCGCGCCCCGAACTCCCGCACCACCGCCTCGTCCCGGTACGGCTCCAAGCGCTGCTGGAAGTCCTCCAGGTACTCGGCGCCGCGGTTGGAGCGGAGCGTGCCGAGGAGTTCGACCGCGCGCAGACCTGTGTGGCACGCCTGTTCCACCTCGCGCTGCTGGACCTGCGCGGTGGCCAGCAGGACGTAACCGATGGCCCGGCGGCGGGCCCGCGACTCCGGATGCCCGGCGAGGGACTCCTCGGCGCAGCGCGCGGCGGCCTCCGCCTGACCCAGGTCACGGTGGCAGTGCGCCAACTCGTCGGCAAGATAGGCCTCGTCGAAGTGCGCGATCCACGTCGGGTCGTCCCCCGAGGCCGCGTCGGCGCCCTCGAGCGCGGTGATCGCACGCCCGGACGCCACCTGCGCGGCGCGCGCGTCGCCCATCAGGGCGTGCCCGCGCGCCTCCGCGGCGTGGAACATCGACTCCGCGCGCGGTGTCACCCGCCCCCGCGCCCCCTCCTGCGCCGCGCGCGCCAACTGCGCGATCTCGCGCGGGTTGCCGAGCTGCGCCGCGAGGTGGCTCATGGACGCGGCCAGCACGTACCCGCCGTATCCCCGGTCCCCGGCCGCCTGGGCGAGCCGCAGCGCCTGGATGTAGTAGCGCTGGGCGAGGCCCGGTTGACCGGTGTCGATGGCCATATAGCCCGCGAGTTCCGTCAACCGCGAGACCGCCGAGAAGAGTTCACGTCCGACGCCCTCCCGGTACGAACCCGCGAGCAGCCCGGAGACCACGCTGTTGAGGTAGTGCACGACGACCGGGCGCACATGCCCGCTGCCGTACTGGTGGTCCAGATCGGTGAGCGCCTGGGTCATCGCGCGGACCGCCGCCACGTCCGAGAGCCCGACCCGTGGACCCGCCGCACGCGCCACCTGCGAGTCCGGCGCGGAGATCAGCCAGTCGCGGCTCGGCTCGACGAGCGCGGAGGCGGCGACGGACGAGCCGGACAGGAAGTCCCTGCGCCCGACGTCACTGCGCCACAGCTCACACACCTGCTCGATGGCGCCGAGGACGGTCGGCGAGAACTGCAACCCGACGCCCGACGCGAGGTTCTTGCCGTTGGCCATGCCGATCTCGTCGATCGTGACCGTACGGCCCAGCTTGCGGCCGAGCGCCTCGGCGATGATCGCGGGAGCGCGCCCCCTCGGCTGCTGACCGCGCAGCCAGCGCGCCACCGAGGTCTTGTCGTAGCGCAGATCGAGGCCGTGCTCGGCGCCGCACATGTTGACCCGGCGGGCCAGGCCGGCGTTGGAACAGCCCGCTTCCTGGATGAGCGCCTGCAGCCGTTCGTTCGGCTGCCTGGCGACGAGAGGCCTTGCGGCCATGGCGTACCCCCTGTGGCTGCGGTGCCTGCCCACGCACCGAGTTGACGTGTCCTCATCGGCCAACCCAGCGAAGGAAGTCGGCCATGAAGATCAATGCCCCGCCGACATACCGAAGATGCGAGACATGTGAGGATTGCCGGGGTACAGGCGGTTGCCCGACCCCACCCCTGGTTACCCACGACCCGCTGTCGTTCCCCCTGCGCGCCCCCACCTGTGCATCCATGCGCCCCGCACGCGGGAACGATGCCCCTCCCCCGCGCACAGGACCCCCGTAACCCCCTGTGGCAGCTAGAGTTGTGTTCATCGTGGAAGAGACCATCGCGGGGCCCGAGGCCGTCCAAATCCCGAAGCAGCGTGGCGAATCACTACTTGACACCGCCGTGCGATATGCCGAAGAACGCCATTGGGACGTGTTCCCGGGCACGTGGCTCGAGGCCGTCGACGGGATGCAACGCTGCTCCTGTGGCGAGGCCACCTGCCCCACGCCGGGCGCACACGCGGCGCGCGAGGACTGGGCGACACAGGCGACGGGGAGTGCGACCGTCGCACGCCGGATGTGGTCGAAGCAGCCGAACGCGTCGATCCTGCTGCCCACCGGGCGTACGTTCGACGCGATCGATGTGCCGGAGACGGCCGGGTTCCTCGCGCTCGCCCGGATGGAGCGGATGGAGCTGACGCTGGGACCGGTGACGTGCACCCCGGACCGGCGCATGCACTTCTTCGTCCTTCCCGGCGCCGCGGTGAAGGTCCCCGACCTGGTACGCCGACTGGGCTGGCCGCCCGCCTCCCTCGACCTGATCACGCTGGGCGAAGGCTCTTACGTGGCGGCTCCGCCCACCCGGTTCGGTTCGCGGGGTGCGGTGCAGTGGGCCTGCCGGCCGACGCCGGCGAATCGGTGGCTGCCGGACGCGGAGGAACTGATCTCGCCGCTTGCCTATGCGTGCGGCAGGGACCGATGACCGTGGTGCGGCGCCGTTCCTGAGCCGTGGGTTCGTCGTGGCAGGTCGCGCAGTTCCCCGCGCCCCCAAAAACCAGGGCGCTCCCCCTTAGGGTGCTTACATGACCCAGGGAGTAGCCGTACGCGTGCAGGGGCTCTGGAAGCGGTTCGGGGAGCAGGTCGCCGTCGCCGGGATCGATCTGGAGTTGCCCGCGGGGCGGTTCATCGGGCTCGTAGGGCCCAACGGCGCGGGCAAGACCACCACCCTGTCGATGGTGACCGGGCTGCTCAGGCCCGACCAGGGCGGCGTCGAGGTCGTCGGCCATGACGTCTGGCGCGACCCGGCGGCGGTGAAGGCCCGGATCGGCATACTCCCCGAGGGCCTGCGGCTCTTCGAACGGCTCTCCGGGCGTGAGCTCCTCGCCTACACGGGTCGGCTGCGCGGCCTGCCCGGCGCCGAGGTCGACAAGCGCACCACCCAGCTCCTCGACGTCCTCGACCTCGCGGGCGCCCAGCACAAACTCGTCGTCGACTACTCGACGGGCATGCGCAAGAAGATCGGTCTCGCCGCCGCTCTCCTCCACAACCCCGAGGTCCTCTTCCTCGACGAGCCGTTCGAGGGCGTCGACCCCGTCTCCGCGCAGACCATCCGCGGCGTCCTGGAGCGCTACACCGCTTCGGGCGCCACGGTCGTCTTCTCCTCCCACGTCATGGAACTCGTCGAATCGCTGTGCGACTGGGTGGCCGTCATGGTCGCGGGGCGCATCCGCGCGCACGGCCCGCTCGCGGAGGTCCGCGGCGACGCGCCCTCCCTCCAGCAGGCGTTCCTGGAACTCGTCGGCGCACAGGGCCGCGACCACGGGGCCGACCTGGACTGGCTGGGCGGCGGGGCGACGCGATGAGCACGAGCACCTCCGGAGTCCCCTCCGAGGCCTCGATCACCCCCGTCGTCGTACGGCTGAAGCTGTCGCTGCTGCGTAACGGGCTGCGGCAGTCGGCCGGGCGGCGGGCCGCGTACATCACCTCGGTCGTCGTCGTCCTGCTCTTCGCCGCCCTCCAACTGCTCGGCCTCATCGCCCTGCGCGGCAACGCGCACGCCGCGTCCGTCACCGTCCTGCTGATCGCGGTCATGGCGCTCGGCTGGGCCGTGATGCCGCTGTTCTTCCCCAGCGGCGACGAGACCCTCGACCCGACCCGGCTCGTCATGCTGCCGTTGCGACCGGACCCGCTGGTCCGGGCGCTGCTCGTGGCCTCACTGGTCGGCATCGGACCGCTGTTCACCCTGTGCCTGCTGGTCGGTTCCGTGATCTCCGTGGCGCACGGCACGGCGGCGTACGTCACCGGTGTCGTGGCCGTGCCGTTGGGGCTGCTCGTCTGTGTGGCCCTCGCGCGGGCCGTCGCCGCCGCCAACATCCGGCTGCTGTCCAGCCGCAAGGGCCGCGACCTGGCCGTACTGAGCGGCCTCGTCATCGCGATCGGCGCGCAGCTCGTCAACTTCGGCGCGCAGCGGCTCGGTTCGGCGGGCGGACTGTCCCGGCTCGACCCGGCGGCGGACGTGCTGCGCTGGGTGCCGCCCGGGTCGGCGATCGGCGCGGTGGACTCGATGAGCAGGGGCTCGTACGGAGTGGGGGTCGCCCAACTCGTCCTGAGCGGGGCGGCGCTGGTGGGGCTGCTCGTGCTCTGGTCGAGGCACCTGACCCGGCTGATGACCTCCCCGGACGGGTCGACGTTGCAGGCGGGCGAAAGTGCGGCGCGGGAGCGGGTTCCGACGGGCGGGCTGCGCCGGCTGCTGCCCTCGGGGCGCACCGGGACCGTGATGGAGCGCAGCCTGCGGTACGTGTGGCGCGACCCGAAGACGAAGGCCGCGTGGGTGACCTCGCTGGCGATCGGGCTGATCGTGCCCGTGTTCAACGCCTTGCAGGGCACCGGCTCGATCTACTTCGCGTGCTTCGCGGCCGGGATGCTCGGCATCCAGATGTACAACCAGTTCGGCCAGGACACCTCCGCGTTCTGGATGGTCGCGATGACCATCGCCTCCCCGCACGACGCGTACGTCGAACTGCGCGGGCGTGCGCTGGCGCTGCTGGTGATCACCCTGCCGTACGCGACCCTCGTGACCGTGCTGACGACGGCGATTCTCGACGACTGGTCCAAGCTGCCCGAGGTGCTCGGCCTGTCCTTCGCGCTGCTCGGCGCGATGCTGGCGACCGGCGCCTGGTCCTCGGCCCGCTTCCCGTACTCGATCCCGCAGGAGGGCTACAAGAACGTGGCCCCCGGGCAGGCGGGCCTCGCCTGGATCGCCATCTTCGGCGGGATGGTCTCGGCGGCGCTGCTGACCGCTCCCGTCATCGCCCTCACGATCTGGCTGAACGTGACGGCGGACGGGGACCGGTGGAGCTGGCTGCTGTTGCCGCTGGGGGCCGGATACGGGGCGCTGATCACGGCGTTCGGGCTGCGGATGGCAGCGCCGCGGACGGCCCGGCGGCTGCCGGAGATCCTGGCGGCGGTCAGCAAGGGCTGAGCTGGGGAGGAAGGCCGGGCCTTTGAAGGCCGGCTACCGGTCCTGGCCGGTGAGTACGCCGTCCAGGAAGGGCTCGATCGCGGCGCGCCACGCCTCCGGCTGGTCGTAGTGCACGAGGTGACCGGCGTCGGCCACCTCCGCGTACTGGCCGTGCGGCAGGACGCGGACCATCTCCTGGGCCTCGGCCCGGCCGAGCTCGCCGTCCAGGCCCCGTACGACCAGTGCGGGGCACTGGACCTGGGCGAGCTCCTCCCAATGAGCGTCGTACACCCAGGTCTGGCGGGACTTGAGCATCTGCTCGGGTTCGAAGACCGGGCGCCAGCCGTCGGCGGACTCGTGCATCACCTCGGCGTAGAACTCGCCGCGGAACGGGTTCGGGCGCTCAACCCAGGGGTCGTCCTCGCCGAACCACTTCCGTACGTCGGCGAGCGTGGCGAAGGGCACGGGCCAGGCCTTGAACCAGTCCTCCCACTCACGCTGCGACGCGGCCCCTAACGCCGAGGCCCGCATGTCGCAGATGATCAGCCCGCGGACGAGGTCGGGGCGCTTGGCGGCGAGCTGCCAGCCGGTCAGCGCGCCCATCGCGTGGCCGATGAGGACGGTCGGGGCGAGACCCAGCTGCTCGAGAGCGGCCTCGACGTCCTCGACGTACGCCTCCCGCGTGTACTGCCCCTCGGGCGCCTTGTCGCTCTGGCCGTGGCCGCGCTGGTCGAGGGCGACCGCGCGGTGCCGCTCGGAGAGCCAGCGGGCGGTGGACGCCCAGTGGGAGGCGCGGCCCATGAGGCCGTGCAGAAGCAGCACGCCGGGGGCGGGCGGGGTCCTGGGCGGGTCGCTCTTGGGAGGATCGGCGAACTCCCAGGCAGCGAGGCGTAGGCCGCCCGCGCCCGTCACGTCGATGCGCCGCACCATAGGTCTGGCACCCCCCTAGCTCGCTCGGACCGCTCGCTCCCGCTCGAGTCGGTCGGTCCACTCGTACCGCTTCCTACCGCGCTTACTGCCGCGCTTCCCGCTGCTGTCGTGCCGCTTTCGTGCCGCTTTCGTGCCGTGAGTCTGCTGATGTGCTGCTCTACGTGTACCCGATTTGCCGGTGATACGCCGCCAGGCTATCGAATGAACATTCGAAAATACTCCTCTCGGTGGCAACACCCCTCGTTCGAGTGACCCCGCTCGGGGATTGACCGCCGCCGCCGAGGGGAGATCTTCAGCGGGAGGCGGAACCACTCGGGGAAATCGGTCCGAAGGGGATGACCCTGGGAGCTCGGGGCTCCGGGTCAGCACAGGGGAGGACAGGCCCCGGCGCCGTAAGGCGCCGGGGCCCTCTCCACACCTACGGCACATCCTCCCCGCCCCCTCCCCAACCGTGCGACACCCCTCTTGGACACGGTCAAGAGCCCTCAGGTCATATGCCTCTCGGGCCAGCCTTGCACGCAAATGGTCGCGGCGCTGCGATTCCGCACACTGAATCTTGGTTTCGGCCATGGAGCGAAAGCATCACAACTGCCCCTGTGGTCGCGGGAGTTGACATGACCGAGGTGAGTCGGCGGAGGTGCCGGAAGGGGGTGGAGCGTTGGGTCACCGCGGGCGGACGACACGCTCCACGGCGAGCGACCTGCGCCATGGCGCCCACGCCCGCGCCCGGCGCGTTGAACGGAGCGCCGGGTCGTCCCCGACGAGCGGTGTCGCTGTACGCGGGCTCGATCGCCGCCGACGCGCAGGGGGCGGGCCGGGTCGACGCCTGCCCACGACGGCCGGCGGGCGCCCGGAGGCCGACCCGGGGTTCGGCGGCTGCCGGACCCCGTGGCCCACCCCCGGGAGCTGCCCCTCGCGGGCTCAGGGCCGGGAAGCCCGCACCGGGGTGCGGCCTCCCAGGATCACCGGATGTCAGCGCTTGGCGACGAACACGTGGGACGCGACGTCCGACTCCAGCTCCGCCGCCTCACCACCGCTGCCGACGAGCACGCCGCCCGCCGACTCCGTCACGCTCACCACGGAGCCGGGCTGCACACCCGCGCGCCGCAGCGTGTACATCAGCTGCGCGTCCGTCTGGATGGGCTCGCCGATCCGGCGTACGACGACGGTCTTGCCGTCCAGACCGGGGTCGAGCTCGGCCAGCGACACCATGCTCTCGTCCAGGAAGGGGTCGGCGCCGTCCTTCTCGCCGAGCTCCTCCAGGCCGGGGATCGGGTTGCCGTACGGCGACTCGGTCGGGTGGCGCAGCAGCTCCAGCACGCGCCGCTCCACCGCCTCGCTCATCACGTGCTCCCAGCGACACGCCTCGGCGTGCACCTGCTCCCACTCCAGACCGATCACGTCGACGAGCAGGCACTCCGCGAGGCGGTGCTTGCGCATCACCCGGGTGGCGAGACGACGGCCCTCCTCGGTCAGCTCCAGGTGCCGGTCGGTGGCGACCGCCACCAGGCCGTCGCGCTCCATGCGCGCCACCGTCTGGCTGACCGTCGGCCCGCTCTGGTCGAGCCGCTCCGCGATCCGGGCGCGCATGGGGACCACGCCTTCCTCCTCCAGCTCGAGGATGGTGCGGAGATACATCTCCGTGGTGTCGATCAGTCCGGACATACGTGCCCCTTGATTAGCTCTGCCGAAGGCTCGGTGGCTCACCGGCGTGTGCGCTGGCCCTGAACCCAATTCTGACGCATACCACTGACAAGCGTGCCTCGCCGTTGGAACCGCAGGGTTACGAGTGCCCCTGCGGACGCCCCACCGGGTGCCTCCGCGGCCACCTCCGCAGGCCGTATTGACAGCGCACTGGTCCAGACCGCAACGTGATCCGCGGCACAAAGCGTGACCCAGCGGCGTGACCCAGCGCCCACCCGACGCCGACGAGACTTCTAAGGGGCTTCGCCGATGAGCGACCGCAAGCTGGCCGGGCAGTTCTTCGACGCGGCGATCGGCCTGCTCCAGCGGGTGCGGGACGAGGACGAGGACGCCATCGAGGCGGCCGGCGCCCTGATCGCCGACACCGTCGCGGACGGAGGCCGGCTCTTCGCCTTCGGCGCCGGGCACTCCTCGCTCGCCGCGCAGGACGTCGTCTACCGCGCGGGTGGCCTCGCCCTGATGAATTTGCTCGCCGTGCCGGGCGTGGTCGGCGTCGACGTCATGCCGGCGACGCTGGGCTCGGCCCTGGAGCGGGTCGACGGCCTTGCGAGCGCGGTCCTGGACTCCAGCCCGCTGCGCGCCGGCGACGTACTCGTGATCATCTCCCTGTCCGGCCGCAACGCGCTCCCGGTCGAGATGGCCATGAACGCGCGGGCCCTGGGCGTGAGGGTCATCGGCGTCACCTCGGTCGCCTACGCCTCGGAGACGAAGTCCCGGCACGTCTCGGGGACGTATCTGAAGGACCACTGCGACATCGTCCTCGACTCGAGGATCGCGGTCGGCGACGCGGAACTGACCCTGGAGACGATCGAGGCGCCCTTCGCTCCCGCCTCCACGGTGGTCACGACGGCCCTCCTCCAGGCCGTCATGGCCACGGCCGCGGGCGCGCTGGCCGACCGCGGCATCGAGCCGCCCCTGCTCCGCTCGGGCAACGTCGACGGCGGCCACGAGTGGAACGGCCGAGTGATGACGGAGTACGCCGACCGAATCTTCTACCGCCGCTGAGCCGACGCGGATCTTTCACTGCGGCTGGGCCGACCGGGGTCATTCACCGCGGTTGGGCCGACCGGGGTCATTCAGCCAGGCCGACCGGGGTCATTCACCACGGCTGAGCCGACGCGGATCTTTCACCGCGGTTGGGCCGACGGGGCCATTCACCACGGCTGGGCCGACCGGGGCCATTCACCACGGCTGGGCCGACGGGGTCATTAAGCCAGGCTTGGCCGACCGGGATCCTTCGCCGTGACTGGACCGACTGGGATCAATCAGCCCGGCCAAGTCGACCGGGGTCTTTCACGTGACTGGGCCGGCCAGGATCCTTCACCGCGGCTCGGCCGACCGGGATCCTTCACCATGACTGGGCCGACCAGGTTCTTTCAGCCCGGCTGAGCCGAACGGGATCTTTCAACCCGGCCGAGCCGACCAGGGCCTCCACCGTGACTGGGCCGACCGGGGTCTTTCACCGCGGCTTGGCCCACCGGGATCCCCCACGCCGATGAGCCGACCGGGATCCTCCACCCCGCTGAGCCGACCCGGAATCCTTTACCCGCGTTGGGCCGATCGGGTGGCGGGTGTGCGCGGCAGCGCTACGTGCGGGCCGTCAGGGCGTCCAGGTCCAGCGCCGCGGCGATCCGTACCGCCACGTCCTCCGCGTATGTCGCGTCCATGCGGTCGAACTGGCTGCGCTGCGCCCCCCGTAGAAACGTCACTACGCCCAGCGTGCGCCCCCGGCTGCGCAGGACCGCGCACAGGGCGTGCACCGCGTCCGGTGGCCACTGGCGGGCCGTGGCCCACTCCCGCTTCCGCTCGGGGGTGGTCTCGCCGGAGCTGGCCCGCACGGACCCGGCCCGCTCCACGCACTGGAGCGCGGGATGCCCCTCGGCGTACCGCACGGGCAGCCCGGCCTTCCCGGTGAGCAGGCTCGGTCCGGGCGCCCCGGCGGGCGTGGTGACGGCGCGTACCAGCCGTACGGGCCCCTCGTCGTCCCCCGCCGACCACCCGGTCGCGACCCGGTCGATCAGGGCGTGGTCGGCGAACCCGGCGAGCGCGAAGTCGAGGTGGACGGTGGCGGCCTCCCCGGGGTCCTCGCACTCGGCCGCAGCCCGTGCCGCCCGGTGCAGCTGGTTGGCCCTGAACCGCAGCAGGGCCGCCTCCTGCTCGGTGTGCTTGGACTCGGTCACGTCCTGGAAGAGCCACCCGACCCCGAGCGGAACCGGTTCTTCCGCGAGCGGCGAGGCAAGCCGCAGGAACCCGCTGCGCCAGCACCGCCTCTTCTCGCCCTCGGCCGACCGCACGCTCACCCACATCTCGGCGGGCGCGGGCGGCGCGCCCTCGGCGAGCACGTGCGTGAGCGCGCCCTCCAGCTCCTCGACCCCTTGCGAGAGCAGCTCCCCCAGCGGCCGTCCGAGCACCGCCGTACGCCCGGTCCCCAGGGCCCGGGCCGCATGCGCGTTGACGACGGCGGGCCGCAGGTCCGCGTCGACCAGGACCACACCCCAGCTGGCGTCCTCGAACAACGCCTCGCTCAGAGCGATGGACCGCTCGAGATCGATCTGCGCGTGCACCTCGCTGAAGGCGCAGTACACCCCGGCGGGCTTCCCGTCGGCTCCGCGCACGGCGGCGGACTGGGTCCGCACCAGCACGCGCCCGCCGTCCTTGGTCAGCAGCGCGAACTCGTGCACCTGACGCCCGGGGGCCTCCATGGCGGACAGCAGCCGCGCCTCGACCTCCTCGGCGTCCGCGGTCCGCACGGCCCACCCGGCGAACCCGCGCCGCCCCACGGCCTCGGCCGCGGTCCAGCCGAGAATCCGCTCGGCCTCGCGGTTCCAATGGGTGACGACCCCGTCGGCGTCGAACGCGCACAGCGCCGCGTCCATCCCGTCCAGCAGCGCGGCAAGCAGATCGGAACCGGCCGGCTCGGGCTCGTCCGGCCCCAGCTCGTCGGTGGTCCCACTACGCCGGGAAGCACTCACCTGGACCCCCTGCAGGCTGCGTCCGCACGTACGGCGAGACAGTTCGCTCACTCGCCTTCATTCAACTCGAACGTGACCCAGCCCACATCGTGTTCCCCAAAGATTGGACGAAATCGTTGTACGCAGGGATTCCGCCCCGCCAGCCCCAGGAATCGCACCTTCAGCCGCTCCCATCCATGGTTGACCAGCCCCAGTCGTCACCGTGGCGCCTGCTCCAGCGGGCTGACGGATACGCGTACGGCACCAGGTTCGAAAAAACCGGTTGAGCCGCGTTCGATCGGTTCCTAAGGTGGGCCGCACGCCGAAGGGAGGTGATCGGGTACATGTATGAAACCCGGACTAGCGAGGTGGCTGCGGGCTAGCGGCCCGTCACCACATGAGTGCGGTGCCGGACCAGCACGTGAGATGAGCGTGCAGCCGGCCCCAATCCCAAGCAGTCACCCGACCCGCGAGCTCGCCGGTACGTCCGGCCGGCTCCTCCGCCGTGAGGCGGGGGGACCCGAGCTCACGGGTCGTCTGCGTTTCGCAGGGCATGTGACGTGAGGCACATGCGTTTCGCGGGGTCCGCAGTACTCTTGGGCCATGCTTCCGATGCTCGTTCGACGCCGACACGTGGACTTCGTGCGCGTCACGAGCATGGGCTGTCGGGCTTCTTCCTGACCTCGGCCCCCTTTCTTCCCCCTTGGCACCCGTGGCCCCCGCCCCACCCCCGGCGGCCGCCTGGGCACCCGTACACCCTGCGGACGCACCTCATGACGACGAACACGTCTTCTGCTCAGTACCTGCAGAGCCTGCAGAACCTGCAGCACCTGCCATCCCAGCAGCTTCCGATCATCGATCTCTCCGCGGCCGACCGCGGCCCCCAGGCCCGCGCCCTGCTGCACGCGCAGTTGCACAGCGCCGCCCACGACGTCGGCTTCTTCCAGCTCGTCGGGCACGGGGTGACCGAGGGCGAGACCGCCGCCCTGCTCGACGCCATGCACCGGTTCTTCGCGCTGCCCGCGGCCGAACGGCTCGCCCTCGACAACGTCAACTCGCCGCACTTCCGCGGGTACACGCGCACCGGCGACGAGCGCACGGGCGGCAGCCGGGACTGGCGGGACCAGCTCGACATAGGGGCCGAACGCCCCGCGCGCAGGCCCGGTCCCGGCGAGCCCGCCTACTGGTGGCTGGAAGGGCCCAACCAGTGGCCGGCCGCGCTGCCGGAGCTGCAGACCGCCGCGCTGGCATGGATCGACCGGCTCAGCTCGGTCGCGGCCCGCCTGCTGCGCGAGCTGCTCACCGCGATCGGGGCGCCCGCCGACTTCTACGAGCCGATCTTCGGCGAGCGGGCCCATCCGCATCTGAAGCTCGTGCGCTACCCGGGCAGCGCGGGCGACGGCGCCGACCAGGGCGTGGGCGCGCACAAGGACTACGGATTCCTGACGCTGCTGCTCCAGGACCAGGTCGGCGGCCTTCAGGTGCAGCGCGAGGACGGCCTCTTCCACGAGGTGCCGCCGCTGCCGGGAGCGTTCGTGGTCAACCTGGGCGAGCTGCTGGAAGTGGCCACCAACGGGTACCTCGTCGCCACCAACCACCGGGTCGTCAGTCCGCCCGGGGCCACCGAGCGGTTCTCCGTGCCCTTCTTCTACAACCCGCGCCTGGACGCGCGCGTGGAGCCGCTGCCCTTCCCGCACGCCTCCGCCGCGCCCGGCGTCACCGACGACCCGGCGAACCCGCTGTTCGCGGAGTACGGCTTCAACGAGCTGAAGGGCAAGCTGCGGGCCCACCCGCTGGTCGCCACCCGTCATCACGCGGAGCTGCTCACCCCCGCGTGATGACCGGCGGACCCGGCGAGCGGGCTCAGAGGCTCAGTGCCCGCTGCTCCCTCAGTGCGCGATGTCCTCGTAGCCCTTGATCTCCTGGGGGCCGCGCGGACCGGGGCCCACGTAGTGCGCGGACGGCCGTACGAGCCGTCCCGTGCGCTTCTGCTCCAGGATGTGCGCCGACCACCCCGCCGTACGGGCGCAGGTGAACATCGACGTGAACATGTGCGCCGGGACCTCGGCGAAGTCGAGCATGATCGCGGCCCAGAACTCGACGTTCGTCGCCAGGACGCGGTCCGGACGGCGGGCGTGGAGCTCCTCGAGGGCCGCTTTCTCCAGCGCCTCGGCGATCTCGAAGCGGGGGGCGCCGAGCTCGCGGGCGGTGCGGCGCAGGACACGGGCGCGCGGGTCCTCGGCGCGATAGACCCGGTGGCCGAAGCCCATCAGGCGTTCGCCCTTGTCGAGGGCCTTCTTGACGTAGGCCTCCGCGTCGCCCGTGCGCTCGATCTCCTCGATCATGCCGAGGACGCGGGAGGGCGCGCCGCCGTGCAGCGGCCCGGACATGGCCCCGACGGCGCCGGAGAGGGCGGCGGCGACATCCGCGCCCGTCGACGCGATGACGCGGGCGGTGAAGGTGGAGGCGTTCATGCCGTGCTCGGCTGCGGACGTCCAGTAGGCGTCCACGGCCGCGACGTGCTTGGGGTCGGGCTCGCCGCGCCAGCGGATCATGAAGCGTTCGACGACGGAGTGCGCCTTGTCGATCTCGCTCTGCGGAACCATGGGCCGGCCCTGGCCGCGGGCGGACTGGGCGACGTACGACAGGGCCATGACGGCGGCGCGGGCGAGGTCCTCGCGGGCCTGGGCCTCGTCGATGTCGAGGAGGGGCTTGAGGCCCCAGACGGGGGCGAGCATCGCGAGCGCGGACTGGACGTCGACGCGGATGTCGCCGGAGTGGACGGGGATCGGGAACGGCTCGGCGGGCGGCAGACCGGGGTTGAAGGCGCCGTCCACGAGGAGGCCCCACACGTTCCCGAAGGACACGTGGCCGACCAGATCCTCGATGTCGACGCCCCGGTACCGGAGTGCGCCGCCCTCCTTGTCCGGTTCGGCGATCTCCGTCTCGAACGCGACGACTCCTTCGAGTCCGGGTACGAAGTCGGACATCAGGCGGCTCCTCGTGATGTGTACGACGGGGGGTTTATGGGGGGCTGGTGGGGCGTGATGGTGGGGGCGCGTCTTGCGGTTGGAAGGGGAAGACCGTGCGTCGGTGATGGGTGGTCGACGTCCGGCTCCACGGTCGGCTCGTGGACTCGCGGTCCGGTACGTCATCCCGGTGATGCCCCGTGCGACCGGCGGTCATCCCACCGGAACGGTGCCAGCACCATATCTCCGAGTGCCACCTTTGGGGAGGCCCTGCGGCACTCAGTGCCACCCACTGACACTCAATGCCGTACCGGGATACGGCAAGATGACCGCGTGACCGACCGCGACCGCTTCCCGGATGAATCCGCCGCCGAGCCCCTCGTCCTGCGCGCTGCGGAAGCCGCCGCCGCAGAAGCCACGGGCGACGCCGAAGAACTCGCCGCCGACCCCGCCGCGATGCGCGCCCACTACCGCGCCGAGGGGCTCGTCGAGGCCGATCTCGCCGCGCATCCCATGGACCAGTTCGGCCGCTGGTTCAAGCAGGCCGCGCAGGCCTCCGTGCAGGGCATGGTGTACGAGCCGAACGCGATGATCGTCTCCACTGCGGACGCGGAGGGCCGGCCCAGCTCACGCACGGTGCTGCTCAAGCAGTACGACGAGCAGGGCTTCGTCTTCTACACCAACTACGACTCCCGCAAGGCCCGCGAGCTGTCCGAGAACCCGTACGTCTCGCTGCTCTTCCCCTGGCACCCGATGGCCCGCCAGGTCATCGTCACCGGAACGGCGCGACGCACCGGACGCGACGAGACCGCCGCGTACTTCCGTACCCGCCCGCACGGCTCCCAGCTCGGCGCCTGGGCAAGCGCCCAGTCCTCGGTCATCCCCTCCCGGGACGAGCTCGACGCCGCCTACGAGGAGTTGAGCGCCCGCTACCCGGAGGGTGAGCAGGTGCCCGTGCCCCCGCACTGGGGCGGCTTCCGCATCGCCCCCCGGACGGTCGAGTTCTGGCAGGGCCGCGAGAACCGCCTCCACGACCGGCTGCGGTACGTGGTGGAGCCGGACGGCGGCTGGCGGGCGGAGCGCCTCAGTCCGTGATGCCGCGGGGCTCAGCCCGTGACGTCGGCGAGGCTCAGCCCAGCGCCTCGTCCAGCAGTACGCCCCACTGCGCCACCACCCGTTCCCGTCGCCCCCCGTCGTTCGTGAGGAGGTTGGCGAGGCCGAGGCCGCGGGACATGTCCAGCAGGCCCTGGACCGTTTCGCGAACGCCCGGGCGGGATTCGTCGGCGGCGAGGAGTTCCACGGCGATCCGGTGGGTCTCGCGGCCCACACGGGCCTCCAGCTCGGTGACCCTGGGGCGGAGCTGCTCCTCGTTGGAAGCGGCGACCCAGAGGTGGAGGGCGGCGCGGAAGAGGGGGCCGGTGTAGAGGTCGACCAGGGCCACGACCACCTCGCGGCGGTCGGCGGCACCCTCCGGGAACAGGGCGCGCAGTGCGGTGGAGCGCTCCTCGGCGACGTACTCCACCGCGGCGGTGAACAGGTCCTCGCGGGTGCGGAAGTGGTGCTGGGCGGCCCCCCGGGACACTCCCGCGCGCTCGGCGACGACGGAGACCGTGGAGCCCGCCCAGCCGTGCTCGGCGAGACAGGCCACGGCGGCCGCGAGCAGCCGCTGCCGGGTGGCGCGGCTGCGGTCCTGCTTGGGAACGTGCGGAAGCCGGGGACTGCGGGGGGCGATTTCGGCCGACTGTGTCGCGTCCGTGGTCACGTCCGTGGCATTCGTAGTCACATCCGTGGCGTCCGTGGGCTCCGCGCGCTCCGCGGCTTCCGTCGTGCTCACACCACCCATGCGGGATCCCGTCGTTCGAGGAAGGCCGTCATCCCCTCGCGGGCCTGCGCGGAGGAGAACAGTTCGGCCGAGAGCGCGGTCAGGGCGTCCGCGTCCCGGTCGAAGGCCTCCAGCACCCTAGCCGTGAGCAGCCGTTTCGTCGCGGCCAGGCCTTGGGGGGAGGCGCGGCGCAGGCCGTCCAGGACGGGGTCCAGGGTGACGTCGACGTCGTCGCCGGTCGCCGTCAGGAGTCCCGTCCGCACTGCCTCCGCCGCGTCGAAACGTTCGCCCGTGAGGTAGTAGCGGGCCAGGGCGCGGGGGTCCGTACGGGGCAGCAGGGGAAGGGAGATCACGGCGGGCGCGACGCCGATGCGTACCTCCGTGAAGGCGAACGTGGCCTCCTTGGAGGCGATCGCCAGATCGCAGGCTCCGAGGAGCCCCAGTCCGCCCGCCCGCACATGGCCCGTCACCCGGGCCACCACGGGCTTGTGCAGCTCGACGATCTGCCGCAGCAGGGCGACGAGCGCCTCCGGGTGCGGGGGGTCGCGCAGGTCGGCGCCCGCGCAGAACGTGTTCCCCGTGTGGGCGAGGACGACCGCGCGGACGTCCCGGTCCTTGCCGCACCGGGTGAGCCCGTCCGCGAGCTCGCCCACGAGGGCGGCGGAGAGGGCGTTGCGGTTGGCGGGCGCGTCGAGGGTGAGCGTGGTGACGGCACGGTCGTGCGTCACTCGGACCAGCGATTCAACCGGTTCAACGGTCATGACAGGCCCCGCAGTTCACGGCGCAGGATCTTTCCGGAGGCCGCCCGTGGGACGGCGTCGATGAAGGTGACGCCGCGGACCCTCTTGTACGGGGCGACGCGCTCGGCGACGTACATCATCACCTCTCCTTCGGAGAGGGTGGGGACGTCGGAGAGGTCTGCCGCCGGACCGGCCGCGGAGGGCTGGCGCACCACGAAGGCGTGCGGGACTTCGTTGTTGTCCTCGTTGTAGACCCCGACGACCGCGGCGTCCGCGATACCGGGGTGGGTGAGGAGCAGTGCCTCCAGTTCGGCGGGCGCGACCTGGAAGCCCTTGTACTTGATGAGCTCCTTGACGCGGTCGACGACGAACAGCCAGCCCCCGGTGTCCACATGGCCGACGTCTCCGGTGTGCAGCCAGCCGTCCGGGTCGATCATCGCGGCGGTGGCGTCCGGCTGCCCCAGATAGCCCTTCATGACCTGGGGACCGCGGATGACGATCTCGCCCGCCTCCCCGACGCCGAGGTCCTTGCCGGGGTCGTCGAGGGAGACGATGCGCATCTCGGTGCCCGGGACGAGCCTGCCGACCGTTCCCGGGGGCGCCTCCTGGGCGGCGTCCACGGGGACCAGGTGCGTGCAGGGAGACAGTTCCGTCATCCCGTAGCCCTGGCCGATGGGCGGCAGCCCCAGCCGCTCGGCGCAGGCCAGCGCGAGCTTGGCGTCCAGGGGCGCTGCGGAGGAGACGATGTACTTCAGGGACGACAGGTCGTACCGCGCCACGGCCGGGTGCTTGGCCAGGGCCAGCACGATCGGCGGCGCCACGAAGAGGCCGCGGATGCGGTGCTCCTCGATGGCCGCGAGGAAGGTGTCGAGGTCGAAGCGGGGCAGTACGACGACGGTGGCGCCCTGCCTGAGGGGTGCGTTCATGAGGGCCGTCAGCCCGTAGATGTGGAAGAAGGGCAGCACCGCGAGGATGCGCTCGCCCTCGCCCATCGGCAAGAAGGGCACCAGCTGCGCCAGGTTGGTGGCGATGGACCGGTGGGTGAGCATCACCCCCTTGGGTATGCCGGTCGTCCCGGAGGAGTACGGCAGAGCGGCGACGTCCGTCACCGGGTCGATGTCGATCTCCGGTTCGGGCGCGGTCGAACCGAGCAGGTCGATCAGTGAGCGATGCCCCGGCGCGCTGTCGCAGACGAAGATCTCCCGCACCCCGCCGGCGAGTTCGGCGGCCTGCCGCGCCGCCTCCAGGATGGGGGACACGGTCACGATCCAGTTCGCGGCGCTGTCCCGCAGCTGCTTGGCGAACTCCTCGGGCGTGGCGAGCGGGTGCACGGTCGTGACCGACGCCCCCGCGCGCGTGGCGGCGTAGAACGCCGTCGGGAAGGCGATGGTGTTCGGGCTGTGCAGGGCGAGGACGTCGCCCTTGCGGACGCCCGCGTCGGCGAACGCGGCGGCCAGCCGCCGGTGGAACCGGTCCAGTTGCCCGTAGGTGAGCGTGGTGCCGTCGACTCCGTCGATCAGCGCGGGCGTGTCGCCGCGCTCGGCGGCGCGGCCGAGGACCGCCTCGTGAATGGGTTCCTCTACGGCCGGGACTTCGGCGTACTCGCTGCGGAACACGGTTCCTCCTGGAGCGGCTCGTGGAGCGGCGGGCTAGTACGACTTGGGCAGGCCCAGGGTCTGGTGGGAGACGTAGTTGAGAATCATCTCCCGGCTCACCGGAGCAATACGAGCCACGCGCGAGGCCGTTATCAACGAGGCGAGGCCGAATTCGCGGGTGAGGCCGTTGCCGCCGAGGGTGTGCACGGACTGGTCGACGGCCCTCACACAGGCCTCGCCCGCCGCGTACTTGGCCATGTTGGCGGCCTCACCTGCGGCGACGTCGTCCCCGGAGTCGTACAGGTACGCCGCCTTCTGCATCATCAGGCGGGCGAGTTCGAGGTCGATGTGAGCCTGCGCGAGGGGGTGGGCGACGGCCTGGTGGGCGCCGATGGGCTGCTTCCAGACGGTGCGCTCGCGGGCGTACTCGACGGCCCTGGAGAGCGCGTATCGGCCCATGCCGATCGCGAACGCGGCCGTCATCACCCGCTCGGGGTTGAGCCCGGCGAAGAGCTGGAGCAGGCCCGCGTCCTCGTCGCCGACGAGCGCGTCGGCGGGCAGCCGCACGTCGTCGAGGGTCAGCTCGAACTGCTTCTCCGCGCTGTGGAGTTCCATGTCGATCCGCCGCCGCCCGAAGCCGTCGGCGTCGCGCGGGACGATGAACAGGCAGGGCTTGAGGCGACCCGTCCGCGCGTCCTCCGTGCGCCCCACGATGAGGGTGGCGTCCGCGATGTCGACGCCGGAGATGAACACCTTGCGGCCGCTCAGGAGCCAGTCGGCGCCGTCCCGGCGCGCGGTGGTGGTGATGCGGTGCGAGTTGGAACCCGCGTCGGGTTCGGTGATGCCGAAGGCCATGGTGCGGGTGCCGTCGGCCAGGCCCGGGAGCCACTCCTGTTTCTGGGCCTCGGTGCCGAAGCGGGCGATCACCGTGCCGCAGATCGCCGGCGACACGACCATCATCAGGAGGGGGCAGCCCGCGGCGCCGAGTTCCTCCAGGACGATGGAGAGTTCGGCTATGCCGCCGCCCCCGCCACCGTATGCCTCCGGCAGGTTGACGCCGAGGTAGCCGAGCTTGGCGGCCTCGGACCAGAGGGTGTTGATGTCGTAGTCGCGGCCGTGGCGTTTGCCGAGGGCGGCCACGGCGGAACGCAGGGCTTTGTGCTCTTGGGATTCGATGACGGGGCTCATGGGGCTCCTGAGGTCCTCTCAACACTGCGGGTCGTATGTGGCTGGTCGCGCCCACGCGGCGGAGCCGCATGATGTGACGGTCCCGCGCCCCTAATGGGGCGCTGTACTCACCGGTGTTGTCTCCACTACTGCCAACAAGGTCCCGACCTCCACCTGTTGGCCGGGGGTGGCGTGGAGGGCCGTGAGCGTGCCTGCTGTCGGCGCGGAGATCTTGTGTTCCATCTTCATCGCCTCCAGCCACAGGAGGGGCTCTCCGGCCCGTACGGCGGCTCCCGCGGCCAGTCCCTCGGCGACGCGGACGACGGTTCCGGGCATGGGGGCCAGGAGGGAGCCGGGGGCCTGCTGGGCGGTGGGGTCGGGGAAGCGGGGCAGGGCGGTGAGGGCGGTGGCGTTCACGAACACCTGGTCGCCGTACCGCGTCACCTCGAACTTCCTGCGTACGCCGTCCACTTCGAGTACGACGAGGCGGGCGTCGGCGTGCACCACGCGCACCCCGTCGGCCGTGAGGCCCGCGCGGGTGTGCTGGTAGCGCACCTCGTGCTCGGTGCCGGCCAGGTCGTAACGCTTGGTCTGGGGCTGCGAGGGGAGGTTGCGCCAGCCGCCGAACCGGGAGCGGGAGTGGCCCCGCGCGTCCGCCAGGGCCGCCGCCAGGGGCGCGTACGGGTCCGGGGACGGCGGCGTGAGGGCGGCGAGGTGGCGCTCGTAGAACCCGGTGTCCATGCGGGCCCCGGCGAACTCCGGGTGCCGCAAGGAGCGCACGAGTAGATCCCTGTTGGTCGCCGGGCCGTGGATGTCGGCACGTTCCAGGGCCCCCGACAGCTTGCGCAGGGCCTCCACGCGTGTGGGCGCGTACGCGATCACCTTCGCCAGCATCGGGTCGTAGTGGACGCCGATCGGGTCGCCGTCGGTGTATCCGGTGTCCAGGCGGACGCTCTCCGGGGCGGCGAGGCGGTGCAGGGTACCGGTCTGCGGGGCCCAGGACCGCGCCGGGTCCTCGGCGTACAGACGGGCCTCGATCGCGTGCCCACGCGCGCGTGGCGGGTCGTTCGCGAGCGCCCCGCCCTCCGCCACCTGGATCTGGAGCGCGACGAGATCGACGTCGAAGACCGCCTCCGTCACCGGGTGTTCGACCTGGAGGCGGGTGTTCATCTCCAGGAAGTGGGGCTTGCCGTCGGCGACCAGGAACTCGACCGTTCCCGCGCCCACGTAGTCGACGGCACGGGCGGCCCGCACGGACAGGTCGTAGAGGGTTTCCGTCAGGTCTCCGAGACCGGGGGCCGGGGCCTCCTCGACGACCTTCTGATGGCGGCGCTGGAGGGAGCAGTCGCGGGTGCCGAGCGCCCAGACCGTGCCGTGCGCGTCGGCGAGGATCTGCACTTCCACATGCCGACCGCCCTCTACGTAGGGCTCGACGAAGACCTCGCCGTCGCCGAAGGCGCTGAGGGCCTCGGCGCGGGCGGCGGTCAGCTCGGCGTCGAGGGCGTCGAGTTCGCGTACGACGCGCATACCGCGTCCGCCGCCGCCCGCGGCCGCCTTGACCAGCACCGGGAGATCGGCGGCGGTGACCGTCTCCAGCGGTTCGAGCCCCATCAGTTTCTTGGCGCGCGTCTTGGAGGCCATCGCCTCGATGGCCTCGGGCGGCGGCCCGATCCAGACGAGGCCCGCGTCGAGGACGGCCCGCGCGAAGCCGGCGTTCTCGGAGAGGAAGCCGTACCCGGGGTGCACGGCGTCCGCGCCGGCGCTCAGGGCGGCTTTCACGATCAGGTCGCCGCGCAGATACGTGTCCGAGGGCGCCGCCCCCGGCAGCCGTACCGCCTCGTCGGCCACACGCGTGTGGAGGGCGTTCTCGTCGGCGTCCGAGTACACGGCGACGGTCCGGATCCCCAACTCACCGCAGGTGCGGAAGACCCGGCAGGCGATCTCGCCCCGATTGGCCACGAGGACAGAAGTAATCACTGGGACCTCACATCCGGAAGACGCCGAAGCCACCGCGCGCACCCTCGTAGGGGGCCGTGTGGATCGCGGACAGGCACAGGCCGAGGACGGTGCGGGTGTCGCGGGGGTCGATGACCCCGTCGTCGTACAGCCGCCCGGACAGGAACATCGGCAGCGACTCCGACTCGATCTGCTGCTCCACCATGGCGCGCAGGGCCGCGTCGGCGTCGTCGTCGTAGGGCTGGCCCTTGGCCGCGGCCGACTGCCGGGCGACGATCGAGAGGACGCCCGCGAGCTGCTGGGGGCCCATGACGGCGGACTTGGCGCTGGGCCAGGCGAACAGGAAGCGCGGGTCGTAGGCGCGCCCGCACATGCCGTAGTGACCGGCTCCGTAGGAGGCCCCCATGAGGACGGACAGGTGGGGGACCTTCGAATTGGAGACGGCGTTGATCATCATCGCGCCGTGCTTGATGATCCCGCCCTGCTCGTACTCCTTGCCGACCATGTAGCCGGTGGTGTTGTGCAGGAAGAGGAGGGGGATGTCGCGCTGGTTGGCGAGCTGGATGAACTGGGCGGCCTTCTGGGACTCGGCGCTGAACAGCACTCCCTGGGCGTTGGCCAGGATGCCGACGGGATAGCCGTGGAGGGTTGCCCAGCCGGTCGTGAGGCTCGTCCCGTAGAGGGGCTTGAACTCGTCGAAGTCGGAGCCGTCGACCACGCGGGCGATGACCTCGCGCGGGTCGAAGGGGTGTCGCAGGTCGCCGGGGACGATCCCCAGGAGCTCGTCCTCGTCGTACTTGGGGGGCTCGGCCGGACCGGGATCGCCGAACGCCTTGCGGTGGTTGAGCCGGGCGACGACGCGCCTGGCCTGGCGGAGGGCGTCCTGTTCGTCGACGGCGAAGTAGTCCGCGAGACCCGACACACGCGCGTGCATCTCGGCGCCGCCCAGGGACTCGTCGTCGCTCTCCTCGCCGGTCGCCATCTTCACCAGCGGCGGCCCGCCCAGGAAGACCTTCGCCCGCTCCTTGACCATGATCACGTGGTCGGACATGCCAGGGATGTACGCGCCTCCGGCGGTGGAGTTCCCGAAGACTACGGCGACGGTCGGGATCCCCGCCGCCGACAACCTGGTGAGGTCGCGGAAAATCGCTCCCCCGGGGATGAAGATCTCCTTCTGCGACGGCAGATCGGCGCCGCCCGACTCCACCAGGCTGATGCAGGGCAGCCGGTTGGCGAGGGCGATGTCGTTGGCCCGCAGGGCCTTCTTCAGGCTCCAGGGATTACTGGCGCCGCCCCGCACGGTCGGGTCGTTCGCGGTGATCAGGCACTCCACGCCCTCGACGACCCCGATCCCGGTCACCAGCGACGCGCCGACCGCGTACTCGCTCCCCCAGGCCGCGAGCGGCGACAGCTCCAGGAACGGTGTGTCGGGGTCGAGCAGCAGCTCGATGCGTTCACGGGCGAGCAGCTTGCCGCGCTTTTGGTGCCGGGCCACGTACTTCTCGCCGCCGCCCGCGAGCGCCTTGGCGTGCTCGGCGTCCAGTTCGGCGAGCTTGGCGAGCATGGTCTCGCGGTGGGCGGTGTAGTCGGGGGCGGCGGTGTCCAGGGCGGACGCCAGAACCGTCACAGGAGGGCCTCCGGGATGTCGAGGTGGCGGGAGCGGAGCCATTCGCCCAGGGCCTTGGCCTGGGGGTCGAAGCGGTGCTGGGAGGCGACGCCTTCGCCGAGGATTCCTTCGACGACGAAGTTGAGGGCGCGGAGGTTCGGCAGAGTGTGACGGACAACTTTCAGATGACAGCTTTCAGTTATCAGATTCTGAAATCTGTCAGCTGTCAGCTGATGAACCAACCAGCGCCACGCGTCATCCGACCGCACCCACACCCCGACATTCGCGTTCCCCCCCTTGTCCCCACTGCGCGCCCCCGCGACCACGCCCAGAGGAGCGCGTCGCGTCGGCCCCGGAGGGAGCGGTTCGGGCAGAGCGGGCTCGGGCGCCGGTTCGAGTACGAGGGTGTCGGTGGCCGGGGCGACCGGCACCCGTCGCCCGTCAGGCAGGACCGCCACGTGCTCCACGGCGTCCTGGGGGACGTAAACGTCCTCGAAGACCCCGTACGGGGAGCCCTTTCCGGGGGGCGCGATCACGTGGAAGCCGGGGTAGCTGGCCAGGGCCAGTTCGATGGCGGCGCCGCTGAGGGTGCGGCCGACCGCGTCCTGGCCGGGGTCGCGAACGACGAGGCGCAGGAGGGCGCTCGCGGTCTCCTGCATGGGGGCGTCGGGGTGGTCGGTGCGGGCGAGGTCCCAGCGGACCTCCGTGGGGCGCGACTTGGCCGCGTCGAGGGCCGTCTCCATCTGGTCCCGGACGAGGGCGGCCTTCGCCTCGATGTCGAGGCCGGTGAGGACGAAGACGACTTCGTTGCGGTAGCCGCCGAGGCGGTTGAGGCCGACCTTGAGGGTGGGGGGCGGGGCCTCGCCTCGTACACCGGAGATGCGGACGCGGTCGGGGGCCTCCTGGGTGAGGCGGACCGAGTCGAGGCGGGCGGTGACGTCGGGGCCCGCGTACCGGGCGCCGGAGGTCTCGTAGAGGAGTTGCGCGGTGACGGTGCCGATGTCCACGAGGCCGCCGGTGCCGTCGTGCTTGGTGATGACGCTGGTGCCGTCCTCATGGAGTTCCGCGAGCGGGAATCCCGGGTGGCGCAGGCGCGCCGGATCGTGGTCGGTGAAGAAGGCGTAGTTGCCGCCGGTGGCCTGGGTGCCGCATTCCAGGACGTGACCGGCGACGACGGCGCCGGCGAGACGGTCGTACGCGTCCGGCGACCAGCCGAAGTGGGCGACGGCGGGCCCGGTGACCAGCGCCGCGTCCGTGACCCGCCCGGTCACCACGATGTCCGCGCCCTCGCGCAGACAGGCGGCGATCCCGGCACCGCCGAGGTAGGCGTGCGCGGCGAGGCTCCTGGGGTGGCCGGCGGTCAGGTCGTCGCCCTCGACGTGGGCGACGCGCACCGGTATGCCGAGGCGGTCGGCCAACTGCCGTACGGCGACGGCGAGTCCGGCGGGGTTCAGGCCGCCCGCGTTCGCCACGATCCGCACGCCCCGCTCGTGCGCGAGGCCGAGGCACTCCTCCAGCTGGCCGAGGAAGGTGCGGGCGTAGCCGCCGGAGGGGTTCTTGAGGCGGTCGCGGCCGAGGATGAGCATGGTGAGTTCGGCGAGGTAGTCGCCGGTGAGGACGTCCAGGGGGCCGCCGGTGAGCATCTCGCGCATCGCGTCGAAGCGGTCGCCGTAGAAGCCGGAGGCGTTGCCTATCCGCAGGGGCGCGACGGTCACCTGGCGTCTCCCTTGGACGCGCGGCCCTGTCCGGGTGGACCCGCGAAGGCCTGTGCGATGTCCAGCCAGCGGTCGGCGTCGGGGCCGTCCGCCCGTACGGCGAGGTCGCCGCGGTGGGCCCGTTGGGTGACCAGGAGACAGAAGTCGAGGGCGGGGCCGGTGACGCGCTGGGGTGCGTCTTCAGGCCCGTACGTCCACAACTCGCCCTCGGGGCCGACCAGTTCGACGCGGAACTCGGTGGCGGGCGGAGTGAGCCCCCGTACGTGGAAGGCGAAGTCCCGGGCCCGTACGCCGATGCGGGCGACGTGGCGGAGGCGGTCGGTGGGAGTGCGCGCCACGCCCAGCGCGTCCGCCACGTCCTGGCCGTGGGCCCAGGTCTCCATCAGGCGGCCGGTGGCCATGGAGGCGACCGACATGGGCGGGCCGTACCAGGGGAAGCGGGTGCCTGTGGGGGCCGCGCGGAGGGCCTCTTCCAGCGCCCTTCGCCCCGCCCGCCAGTCGCCGAGCAACGTGGCGGGCGGCAGCCCGGCCCCCTCCTCCGCGCCCTCGTCCACGAATCCGCCGGGCGAGGCCATCGCCTTCTCGACCTCCTTGGCGAAGGCCTCGGCGTCCGTCACGGCGAGCAGGGCGGAACGGTCCGTCCAGGCCAGGTGGGCGATCTGGTGAGCGACGGTCCAGCCGGCGGCAGGGGTGGCGAGTGCCCAGCGGCTCTCCGCCAAGTCCCCTACCAACATGTCGAGTTCTTCGCTCTCCCGATACAGATCGTCGATCACTGACGACGGGTCGGACACGATGGAGCTCCCCTCGGGGCACGACGGTGTGCGGCGGCGCGCGGCGACGCGCCGCGATGTGCGGCGATGCGCGGCGGGCGTGCGGAGTCTTTCGCGGTGCGCTCTGGAGCATGGCAGCGGGCACAGAAACAAGCAAGCATGCTTGCATTAATTGATGTGCCGCGCGGGCCACGGGGAGATGTTCCGCGCGGACTACAGGGAGCGGAAGACGCCGTCCGGTGCCGCCTCGGCCGCCTCGGCGAAATCGGAGAGGTCGAGATTGGCGATCATCAGGTTGGCGTGAATCTCGTGGATCCCGGCCGGGGCGGTGCGGAACTCGCCGCCTTCGGCCTCGAACTCCTCGTCGCTCTCGCACTCTTCCCTGGTCAGGGTGGACACCGCCGGCAGGGCTCCATGACCGGCGCGCAGGGCGGCGCCGTCGGCAAGGAAGACGACGGCCAGTTCTTCGTCGGCGGAGACCGCCGCGAGTACGTCGGCCGTCGTGAGCCCCGCCCAGGAGGGGTCGTCCACGACATGGACGTACGGCTCGAAGTCCCCGGGTCCCCAGGGCAGGGACAGCGCGAGCTTCAGCGCCGCCCATGCCCCGTCGTCGCTGAAGTCCGTCCTGATGAGCAGCGCCGCGAACTCGTCGCGGCCTGCCGCCCATCGCCCGGTGCGCTCACTCATGACGCAGCCCTGCTCCCCCGCTCGGATCACCGCCTGCACACGCGGCACGCACAGTGGACGAGGGCACCGACAACCCCGCGCGTACGAGTCGGCGGAGGGGGACAGGCGTCGCCGCTGTGCGTGGCCGCGGCCCGGCTCAGCGCGAGTCACCGACGTTCTTCGCCCTGCCTCGCCCCACCTGTGTCCGTACCGCCCCCATGCTCGCGGCGATGACCAGGGCGATCGCGAGGGCCTCGGTGGCGGAGAGGGCCTGGTCCAGGACGAGGAAGCCGGCGGTCGCGGCGACGGCCGGCTCCAGGCTCATCAGGATGGCGAAGGTGGCGGCGGGCAGGCGGCGCAGCGCGAGCAGTTCGAGGGTGTACGGCAGCACGGAGGACATGATGGCGACCGCACCGCCCAGGGCCACGGTCGTCGGGTTGACCAGCCGGGTCCCGGCCTCGGCGATCCCCAGCGGCAGGAACGCCACCGCCGCGACCACCATGGCGAGCGCGAGCCCGTCGGCCTGCGGGAAGCGTCGGCCCGTACGTGCGCTGAAGACGATGTACGCCGCCCACATCGCGCCCGCGGACACGGCGAAGGCGACGCCGGCCGGGTCGAGGGAGCTGAAGCCTCCGCCGCCGAGCAGGAAGACGCCGCCGAGGGCCAGGCCCGCCCAGAGGAGGTTCAGGGCGCGGCGGGAGGTGAGGACCGAGAGGACGAGCGGGCCGAGGACCTCGAGGGTGACGGCGGGCCCCAGCGGGATACGGGCGACCGACTGGTAGAAGAGGCCGTTCATCGCGGCCATGGTGAGACCGAAGATCACGACCGTGCCCCAGTCCGCCCGCGAGTGCCCGCGCACCTTGGGCCGGCAGACGGCCATCAGCACGATCGCGGCCACCAGCAGGCGCAGGGTGACGACCCCGAGCGCGCCGGTGCGCGGCATGAGGGTGACCGCCAGCGCGCCGCCGAACTGCACCGAGATGCCTCCGGCCAGGACCAGTCCCACGGGGCCGAGGGCACCCCAGCGGCTCGGGACGCCCTCGCCCGGGCCGGGCGAGGGCGCCATCGCCGGGGCGACCGAGGCCGGGGAGGACGGGGCGGCGCTGGGGCTGTTCACGGGGCCTTCCAGGGGCTCGACTCAGGAGTCGTGCATCAAGGTGCACTTCTCAGTCCACAGTAGTGGACTAAGTCAGGAACGTGAACCCCTTATGCGCCTGTCCAGGGTGTCTCGTCGCGGAAGAGGGGCCGACCGTCCGGCAGATAGCCGTCAAGGGGGTCCCGCAGTGGATCGGGATCGGGGAGGGGGTCGGGAAACGCGCCGGGGTACCAGGCTCCCTCGGCCCCGTACTGCCCGGCGGTCCCGTAGTACGCGTACTGCGGAGACGCTTCCGCCGCGAAGCCCCCCGCGTAATCCACCGGCACCCCCACCGGCACCCCCACAGACACCCCCGTCGGCGTCCCCGTCGGCATCCCCACCGGCACCGCGCCGCCCACCGGAACCTCCGCCTCCGTGAACAGCGGCAGCCGCAGCTCTCCGGTGTCCATCAGCGCGTTGTTCTGCGATCCGTGCAGACGGGCGTACGCGCCGCCGCGGGCCAGGAGTTCGTCGTGGCGGCCGGTTTCGACCACACGGCCGCGGTCGACGACAAGGATGCGGTCGGCGTCGGGCGCGAGGTTGAGGTCGTGGGTGATCATGATCGTCGTACGGCCCTGCATCAGACGCCGCAGCGGCTTGATCACGCGGCGCGCGGCCATCGCGTCCAGGCCGGTGGTCGGCTCGTCGAGGACGAGAACGGGGGCGTCGCGCAGGATGGCGCGGGCGATGGCGAGCCGCTGGAGCTGGCCGCCGGAGAGTCGGGCCGAGTTGGGGTCGATCTTGGTGTCGTATCCGTCCGGCAGCTTCATGATGAAGTCGTGCGCGTCGGCGGCGCGCGCGGCCTCCACCAGCGCCTCGTCGCTCGCGCCGGGGCGCCCGCAGCCGATGTTGGCGCGGACGGTGTCGTGCAGGACGAGGGTCTCCTGCGGCAGCAGCGTGACGTACTCGCGCAGCCGGGCCAGTGGGAAGTCGCCCACCGGGACGCCGTCGAGGAGCACGGAGCCGGCGTCCGGGTCGTAGAAGCGCAGGAGGAGCTTGGACACGGTGGACTTGCCCGCGCCGCTCGGGCCGGTGACGATCACGAGCTCGCCGGGGCTGACCGTGAAGGACAGGCCGCGCAGGGCGTCGGTCTCCGCACCGGGGTAGCGGAAGGTGGCGTCGCGGACCTCCACGGCGCCGTCGGGGCGGCCGAGCCGGCTCTCCGCCGAGCGCGTCGGATCGGCGACCGCGGGCCGCACATCGAGAATCTCGATCAGCCGTTCGGCGCCGGCGGTGGCGGCGGCGACGGTCAGACCGAGCTGGGCCAGGCCGCGCACGGGCGGGTAGAGGTAGCCGAGGAACGCGGCGAAGGCGAGCAGCTGGCCGAGGGTCATCCGGCCGCCGGAGATCTCCCACACGCCGAGGCCGATGACCGCGAGCACGCAGATCGTCTCGATGACCTGGACGAGCTGCTCGTACAGCTCGTTGAGGCGCCCGGAGCGCACGGAGGCCCTGAACCAGGCGTTCGCCTCCTGGTTCAGCCGCCGCCGCTCGGCGTCGCGGCGGTCGTACGCCTGGGTGAGGACGATGTTGCCGAGGGACTCCTCGACGACGGAGGTGATCGCGCCGTCGGCGACCCGGCCGTCGCGCGAGACGGACTTGATGGAACCGGAGAAGCGGCGGGCGGCCAGCCAGAACAGGGGTGCGAGCACGAAGGTCGCCGCGGCCAGGTCCCAGCGCAGCCAGAAGGCGGCGGCCGCGTAGAACAGCGCGCTGAACGCCGCCGACGCCGCGCCCACGAGCCCGGACACGACCATCGTCTCGATCGACTCGACGTCGCTGGTCAGCCGGGACAACAGGTCGCCCTGGCGGTGGCGTTGGAAGAAGTGCGGCGGCAACTGCTGTACGTGGTCGAAGACATGCTCGCGCAGCCGCATCACGAAGCGCTCGGTGACCCAGGTGGCGAGGGAGTTGCCCGCGTAGGCGACGGCGGCGCCGAGCACGGCGACGGCCAGCCATTCGGCGGCCGGGGCCCAGAACGCGGCCAGGGAGCCCTGTTGCAGGGCGTGGTCAGTCAGATCGCTGAAGAGGAGGATGGCGGCGGTCTCGGCGAGGGCAGCCAGAACCGTGCACAGCCAGATGGCCAGCAGCCAGCTCCGCAGTCCCTTGGTCAGCGGCCAGAAGCGCCGGAAGGCGGTACGGGCGGGGATGGTCGGAGTGTCGTGGTCGAGTTCATCGTCGTCCTCGTACTCGTGATCCTCGTACCGATCGTCCGCGACCGCGCCGACGCCGGTTTCCGCGTATTCCTCGTGTTTCTCGTACCCCTGATTCTGCCTTTGCCGGGTCATGGCCCTCCTCATGTGAATTGCAGGCCGCGCCGTGGAATTCAAAAGAGAGAGGCCGACGGCGCACCGTCGGCCTCTCTGCTACCGCTCGATCAGCGTTCGTCGTTGGGGAACGGCTTGGGGAGCGGCTTGTGCGCCTTCTTGCGCGGCTTCGGCGCCGGCGGGGGCGGGAGCTGCTTCGACTTGGGCTTGGGGGGCAGGGGGGCAAGCTTCTTGAAGCTCATGCCAACTCCTTGAGGTTTCTGGCTACGCAATAGCGAGCGCAATAGTGCGATGGTGCGAGAATTCTCTATGGATACGGGCGGGAATTCCTGGTCGTCACCTCGGTTTTCCCTGCCGCCCGACATGAAGGAACCTACACGCCCCGCGTCCCAAGGCACAGCAAAATGCAGCACATGACGACTGTGAATCCCCTTATGAAACCTGAGAGTTCCCTAAAAACCCTGGGTATTGGATATCCACGCCGTCAGTCCGACCCCTGGTCGGCCTCCGGGTCCGCTCCTTGATCCAGCCCTTGGTCCAGGGCCTCGGCCAGCGCCTCCGCCAGATGCCGCCCCTTGCGCCCCGCGAGCTGTTCCAGCTGGGTGCGGCAGGAGAAACCGTCCGCGAGAAGCAGGGTGTCGGGCGTGGCGGCCCGCACGGCCGGGAGCAGCTGTTCCTCCGCGCAGCTCTTCGACACCTCGTAATGGCCCTTCTCGAAGCCGAAGTTGCCCGCGAGTCCACAGCAGCCGCCCGCGAGGGAGCCGGTGAGGCCCGCCGCCTCGCGCAGCCGGCGGTCGGCGCCGTCGCCGAGGACGGCGTGCTGGTGGCAGTGGGTCTGGCCGGTCACCGGACGGTCGAGGAGCGGGGGTGCCCAGCCCGGGGCGAGGCGCTCCAGGGCCTCGGCGAACGTCAGCACCGCCGAGGCGAGGCGCGCCGCGCGCGGGTCGTCGTGCAGGAGCTCGGGGAGGTCCGTGCGCAGGGCGGCGGCGCAGCTCGGTTCGAGGACGACGACGGCGGGTGGCCGCGGGTGGACGTCCGGGTCCAGGAACACGCCCATCAGGTCGAGCGTGCGGCGCATCACCGCGCGGGCGCGGTCGAGTTGGCCCGTGGAGACGTAGGTCAGCCCACAGCAGACATGACCCCGCGCGCCCACCGACCAGGGGTGGTGCGAGAGGGACACGCCCTCCCCGGCCCGCGGCGTCCGCTTGCGCATCACCACCGTCGGCGGGAGCATCACGTCCACCCCAGCCGCCTCCAACACCCGTACGGCCGCCTGCCCCACGGAGGGCGACAGGTGCTCGGTGAAGGTGTCCGGCCAGAGGATCGCCACCTCCCTCGGGGGTCCGTCGAGGTCCGCCTCGGGGCCGTACGCCCCCTCCCGCATCATCCGCCGCACCCGCTCCTTGAACCGCCGCTCCCACCACCGGCTGAACGTCTCCGGTGCCAGGCGCGGGATCTCCCGCTCGGGCGCGATCCCGCCGAGCCGTTTGGCGAGCGCCGCGAAGGGGCGTACGGAGGCGAGGGAGTTGAGCAGCGGCGCCGTTCCCGTGCGGTCGGCCAGGCGCAGCCATACCGGCAGCCGGCCCATCGTGTAGTGCGCGGCGGGGCGCCTCCTGCCTTCGTAGTGGTGGTGCAGGAACTCCGCCTTGTACGTGGCCATGTCGACGCCCACCGGGCAGTCGGACCGGCAGCCCTTGCAGGACAGGCACAGGTCGAGCGCGTCCCGGACCTCGGTCGAGCGCCAGCCGTCGGTGACCACCTCGCCCGCGAGCATCTCGTGCAGCAGCCGGGCCCGCCCCCGCGTGGAGTGCTCCTCCTCGCCCGTCGCCCGGAACGACGGGCACATGACGCCCGCGTCGGCGGCCGTCGTACGGCACTTGGCGACCCCCACGCATCTGCGCACCGCCGCCGAGAAGTCCCCGCCGTCCGCCGGATATCCGAACGCCACGTCCACCGGCTCGCGCGGCAGCACCGCGAACCGCAGGTTCTCGTCCAGCCGGTGCGGGCGCACCAGCATCCCGGGGTTGAGCAGATCGTCGGGGTCCCAGAGGTCCTTGGCACGCTCGAAGAGGCCGACCAGCTCCGTGCCGTACATCCTGGGCAGCAGTTCGGCCCGTGCCTGCCCGTCCCCGTGCTCGCCCGAGAGGGAGCCTCCGTGGGAGACCACCAGTTCGGCCAGTTCCTCGGAGAAGCGGCGGAAGCGGCCGATGCCCGCACCGGTCAGCAGGTCGAAGTCGATGCGGACGTGGATGCAGCCGTCACCGAAGTGCCCGTACGGGGTGCCGCGCAGGTCGTGGGCGCTCAGCAGGTGCCGGAAGTCGCGCAGATACGCGCCGAGCCGGGCCGGCGGCACCGCGCAGTCCTCCCAGCCCGGCCATGCCTCGCTCCCGTCCGGCATCCGGGTCGCCGTGCCGCTCGCGTCCTCGCGCAGCCGCCACAGGGCACGCTGTCCGGCCGGGTCGGTGATCACGAGGGCGTCGAGGACGTCGGCGGCCCGGACGATCGCGTCCGCCCGCGCGCGTGCCTCCGCCGGGTCCGCGCCGCCCGTCTCCACGAACAGCCATGCGCCGCCGCGCGGCAGCCCCGCGTCCGGCGGTACGAGGTCCGCGGCCATCCCCTCCACGGTGAGCGGCGCGAACGGCAGCAGCCCGGCCGCCGCCTCGGCCGCCGCGCTCTCGTCCGCGTACGCCAGCACGGCCAGCGCCCGCGCGCGCGGTGCCTCGACCAGGCGTACGACCGCCTCCGTGAGCACCCCGAGCGTGCCCTCGGAGCCGCAGAAGGAGCGGGCGACGTCGGCGCCCTTCTCCGGGAGCAGCGCGTCGAGCGCGTAGCCGGAGATGCGGCGGGGCAGCTCCGGGAAGCCTGTGCGCAGGCGGGCCAGCTCGCCCTCGACCAGCGCCCGGAGGCCGTCCGGGGCGCCCTGCCAGTTCTGTCCCAGCCGGACGACGGAGCCGTTCCCCTTGAGCACCGACAGTTCGCGCACGCTGTCCGCCGTCGTGCCCCAGGCCACGGAGTGGGAGCCGCACGAGTTGTTCCCGATCATGCCGCCGAGGGTGCAGCGGCTGTGCGTGGAGGGGTCGGGTCCGAAGCGCAGGCCGTGCGGGGCCGCGGCCTCCTGGAGGCGGTCGAGGACGACACCGGGCTGCACGACGGCCGTGCGCGCCTCGGGGTCGAGCGCGGTGATCCGGTTCATGTGGCGGGTGAGGTCGAGGACGACACCGGTGCCGGTCGCCTGTCCCGCGATCGACGTGCCGCCGCCGCGCGGCACGACGGGGACCCCGTGGGCCCGGCACACGGACAGGGCGGCCGCCACGTCGTCGGCGTCGCGCGGGCGGACCACGCCGAGCGGGACCCGGCGGTAGTTGGACGCGTCCATGGTGGTCAGCGCCCGCGCGGTCACGTCGAAGGCGACCTCGCCGCGCATCTCCGCCGCGAGGGCGGCCCGCAGCCCGTCCACGTCGGGCGGGTCCGCCGCGCCGCTCGTGCCGTCCTTGGCGCCAAGATCCGTCATGTCTCCAGGATGACCCCGCGCACCGACAACGGTCCGTAACCGTGACGCATCGATCACCGACCGATCACTGACTGATCGCCGGCCGACCCCTGACCGATCCCTGGTCAATCACGGACCGATCGCCGTCGCGACCACAGAGCGCCCTCGGACCGATCCCGGACCGATCCCGGACCGATCACCAGCGGATTAGGAGCTCGGATCCGGAACCTTCCCAATACGATCACGAACTCTCATATAGTGACGGCAAATTGAGCAATCGGTGTCGGCTCTCGCCCAGGAACCTCCCCCCAGGAACCTCGCCCCCAGGAACCTCGCCCAGGACACGACCGAGGACACGATTCATGACCGCGCCCATCCCCTCCGGCGAACGACCCACCCTCCGCGCGAGCGCCCCCGCGCCCCTGCTCACCGCCGTCGCGGCGGCGGTCGCGATCGTCGTCGCCCTCTCCCTGGCGCCCGACTCGGCACGCGTCCCGCTCGCCTGGGGCACGGGCGCCGCCGCCGTGCTGCTGTGCGTCGCCGTCGCGGTCGCCGCGCGCGCCCTGCAGACCGCGAAGCTCGCGCGCCGCCGCCTCGACGCCGTGGCCCAGGACACCGGACGGCTCCTTCAGGAACGGGCCCGCATGGCGGAGGAGTTCAACCAGGAACGGTCCCGGCTCGCGGAGGAGTCCGCCCGCGACCGCGCGCGCCTGGCCGACGCCGACGCCCGCGAACGCGCCCTGCTCACGCAGGGGTTCGAGGAGGAGCGGCAGCGCCTCACCGCCGAGATCGCCGAGGAGCGGCGGCGGTTCGCCGAGATCGCCGAGGAGAACTCTCGGCTGACCGAGCGCACGCGGCGGGCCGGCAGTGACCGGGCCGCCGCGATCTCGGCCACCGCCAACGCGGCCGGGCGGATGCAGGCACTGTCCACCGGCATGCTCGCCGACCTGCGCGCCATGGAGGAGAAGCACTCCGACGAGGAGGTCCTCGCCGACCTCCTCCACCTCGACCACCGCACCGCGCAGGCGGGCCGCCTCGCCGACTCCGTCGCCGTCCTCGCGGGCGCCCGCTCAGGCCGCCGCTGGGCGCGCCCCATCGTCATGGAGTCGATCCTGCGCGGCGCCATGGGCCGCATCGGCGGCTACCAGCGGGTGCGTGTCCACTCCGCGAGCGACGCCGCCGTCGCCGGGCACGCCGCCGAGGGCGTGATGCACGCGCTCGCCGAACTCCTCGACAACGCCGCGAACTTCTCCCCGCCGACCGCCGAGGTCCACGTCTACGTCGAGGAGGTCCCGGCCGGTGTCATCGTCTCCGTCGAGGACAGCGGCCTCGTCATGGGCGACGTCCAGCTGCGCCGCGCCGAACGCGCCGTCTCCGCGGACGCCGAGAACGCCGCCGGCCTCGGTGGCCTCACCGGCACCCGGCTCGGCCTCGCGGTGGTCGGCCGGCTCGCGCGCAAGCACGGCCTGAAGGTGTCCTTCCGGCCCTCAGCGCGCGGTGGCACGGGCGTCCTGGTGCTCATCCCCCAGGACATCCTGAGCCTGCCCTCCGCGGCGGCCCCGGCCACCCCGGCGGCGACGCAACCCCAGGTCAAGCCCGCCGCGGCGACCCCGCCCGCCGAGGACCGCCCGCTCGCCGAGCCGCGTCCCCAGGCGTCGTACGCCGCCGCCCGCGCCCCCGAGGACCTCGACCCGGACCCGGTCCCCACCCACGAGTCGCCCCGGCACGCCACCGACACCCCGCCGAACGGCACGCCCACGACCGGCGGCCTCCCCAAGCGCCGCCGCGGCCGGACCCTCGCACACGCCGAGCGCAGCCGCGCCCACCTCACGAACCAGGCCGGCCCCGAGCCCCGTACGACCGACTCCAAGGCCACCGCCGCCCGCTTCAGCAGCTTCCGCCAGGCCGTCCGGGGCACCGCGCCGGACCAGGCGGCGGTCCAGGGAACGGTGCCCGAGGACGACGCCGTACGCGCCACCGCGTACACCACCGAAGACGCCGTACGGGACGAATTCACGCCGGAGGAACCCGTACGGGTCGAATCCGCACAGGACGAATCCGGGAACGCCGTACGCGACGAAGAAGCCGTACGGGAGCCCGCCCCCGCGCATCCCTCGCACGCCCCCTCGCACACCTCCTCGCATCCGGAAGGCGACACCACTTCATGACCGGCACCACCACCGCCGACGAGAAGCTCTCCTGGCTCATCGAGGGCCTCCTCGAGCGCACCCCGGGCGCCCGGCACGCGCTCGTGCTCTCCCGGGACGGCCTGAAGCTGTGCCGCACGCCGGAGCTCACCGTCGACCGCGCCGACCAGCTCGCCGCGATCGCCGCCGGCATCCAGTCGCTGTCCCACGGGGCGTCCGTGGAGTTCGGCGACGGTACCGGGGGCGTGCGCTCGGCGATGACCGAGTTCTACGGCGGGGTCCTGTTCATCGTGGAGGCGGGCGACGGCGCCCACCTCGCCGTGGTCACCGCCGAGGACGCGGACGCCGGTCTGGTCGGGCACAACATGAGCGAGCTCGTGGAACAACTCGGCGAACACCTGAGCGCGCAGCCCCGGACGTCATGAGCCGTCCGGGCAGGGACGACGCGCCCGACCGGCTCTACACCCTCACCGGAGGGCGCAGCCGGTCCGCGCCCGACACCCCGTTCGACCTGGTGACACTCGTGGTCGCCGAGTGCGATCCGGCGGTGGGCATGCAGTCGGAGCACGCGGCGATCCTGCGGTTGTGCGAGCGGCCGACGGCGGTCGTGGAGATCGCCGCCGTGCTGAAGCTGCCGGTGTCCATCACCCGCATCCTGCTCTCCGACCTGCTCGCCGCGGGCCGCGTCAGCGCCCGCCACCCCCAGAAGGCCGCTCTTCCCGATCCCGACATCCTGGAGCAGGTGCTCGTTGGACTCCGTAACCTCTGATGCCCGAACGTCCCAGGGGGCCGACACCCGTACGCCTCTGGGGGCACAGGCCGACAACGGTCTGAAGATCGTCGTCGTGGGCGGCTTCGGCGTCGGCAAGACCACCCTGGTCCGCTCCGTGAGCGAGATACGTCCCCTCAACACCGAGGAGACGATGACGCAGGCCGGCGCGGCGGTCGACGACATCAGCGAGGTGCGCGGCAAGTCCGCGACCACGGTCGCCTTCGACTTCGGGCGCATCACGCTGGACGCCCGCAATGTGCTGTACCTGTTCGGCGCGCCCGGCCAGGAGCGTTTCTGGTTCCTGTGGGACCGGCTGTTCTCCGGGACGCTCGGGGCCGTCGTCCTCGTCGACACCCGCCGTATCGACGACTCCTGGTACGCGATCGACCGGCTGGAGCACCACGGGACGCCGTTCATCGTGGCCTGCAACGACTTCGGCGGCTCCGCGCACACCCCCGCCCAGATCCGCGAGGCCCTCGACCTCGATCCGCGGGTCCCGCTGCTCGACTGCGACGCGCGTTCGCGGGAGTCCAGCAAACGGGTGCTGATCACGCTGGTGGAGCACCTCAAGACCTTTTACGCCGCCGAAAGCGCCCTCACATCACCGGAGTTGGCCCTGTGACCCCCGCCCCCGTGCCCCTCAGCGGGCCCCGGTTCCAGACCGAACCCGCCGAGCTGTACCGGGAGATGCGGCGCGACCACGGTGCCGTGACGCCCGTCGTCCTGGACGGCGACATCCCGGCGTGGCTGGTGCTCGGCTACCGCGAACTGCACCAGGTCACCGGCGACCCCGTGCTGTTCAGCCGCGACTCCGAGCTGTGGAACCAGTGGGACCGCGTCCCGGACGACTGGCCACTGCTGCCGATGATCGGCCGCAGACAGCCCTCGATCCTCTACACCGTCGGCGAACGCCACCGCGAGCGCGCCGCGATGATCAGCGACGCCCTCGAAGCCGTCGACCCCTTCGAACTGCGCGCCCAGGCCGAGAGGTTCGCCGACGAACTCATCGACGCGGCGTGCGCCAAGGGCGAGACGGACCTCATCGGGGACTATGCCGCCCTGCTGCCCGTCCGTGTCCTCGCCATGCTCTACGGCTTCGCCGAGGAACAGGGCCCCGGCCTCGTCACCGCCCTCAACGACATGGTCAACGGCCGTGAGAACGCGCTGGCCGGACAGCAGCACCTGGCCGGCTCCATGGCCCGGCTGATCGCCGACCGGAAGGTCGCGCCCGCGAACGACGTCGTGTCCCGCATGCTCGCGAACACGGCCGGCTTCACGGACGAGGAGATCATCCAGGACCTGATGGTCATGATGGCCGCCGGCCACCAGCCGACCGCGGACTGGATCGGCAACTCGCTGCGCCTGATGCTGACCGACGAACGCTTCGCCGCCTCGCTCTTCGGCGGCCGCAACAGCGTCGCCGAGGCCATGAACGAGGTCCTCTGGGAGGACACCCCCACCCAGAACGTGGCCGGCCGCTGGGCCTCCCGCGACGCCCAGCTCGGCGGTCACCGCGTCCGCGCGGGCGATCTCCTCCTCCTCGGCCTCCAGGGCGCCAACTCCGACCCCCAGGTCCGCACCGACGGCTCCGCCCTCACCGGCGGCAACAACGCCCACTTCTCCTTCGGCCACGGGGAGCACCGCTGCCCGTTCCCGGCGCAGGAGGTCGCGGAGGTCATCGCGCGGACGGGGATCGAGGTCGTACTGGACCGTCTGCCGGACATCGACCTGGCGGTCCCGGCCGACTCCCTGGCCCGGCGCCCCTCACCGTGGCTGCGGGGCCTGACCGAACTGCCTGTGCGCTTCACCCCGACCCCGGCCCTGGGAGGCACCCCCGCATGACCAGTCGTATCGTCCTGGACCCGTTCGTGTCCGACCTGGACGGCGAGAGCGCCCGGCTCAGGGAGGCGGGCCCGCTCGCCGCCGTCGAACTGCCCGGCGGCGTCCCGGTCTGGGCCGTCACCCGCCACGCCGAGGCACGCGCCCTGCTCACCGACCCCCGGCTGGTCAAGGACATCAACGTCTGGGGTGCCTGGCAGCGCGGCGAGATAGCCCCCGACTGGCCGCTGATCGGGCTCGCCAACCCCGGCCGCTCCATGCTCACGGTGGACGGCGCGGACCACCGCCGGATGCGCACGCTGGTCGCGCAGGCGCTCACCCCGCGCCGGGTGGAGCAGATGCGGGAGCGCATCACCAAAATGACGGAGGGTCTGCTGGACGCCCTCGTGCCGGGCCCGGGCGGGATCGTCGACCTGAAGGCCGACTTCGCCTACCCCCTCCCCATGTACGTCGTCGCCGACCTCATGGGCATCGAGGAGTCCCGGCTCCCCCGCCTCAAGGAGCTCTTCGAGAAGTTCTTCTCGACGCAGACACCGCCCGCGGAGGTCATCGCCACGCTGACGGAGCTGGCCGGGATCATGGCGGCGACGGTCGCCGCGAAACGCGCCGAGCCCGGCGACGACCTGACCTCCGCTCTGATCCTGGCCTCCGAGGACGGCGACCACCTCACCGACGAGGAGATCGTCTCCACCCTCCAGCTGATGGTCGCGGCGGGCCACGAGACGACGATCTCCCTGATCGTCAACGCGGTGGTCAACCTCTCCGCCCACCCCGAGCAGCGCGCCCTCGTCCTCTCCGGCGAGGCGGACTGGTCGGCGGTCGTCGAGGAGACCCTCCGCTACTCGACTCCGACCTCGCACGTCCTGATCCGCTTCGCGACGGAGGACGTACCCGTCGGGGACAAGGTGATCCCCGCGGGCGACGCCCTGATCGTCTCCTACGGTGCGATCGGCCGCGACGAGAACGCCCACGGTCCGAGCGCGGGCGACTTCGACATCACCCGCACCACCCAGAACCGTCACATCTCCTTCGGCCACGGCCCCCACGTCTGCCCCGGCGCCGCCCTCTCCCGCCTGGAGGCGGGCGTCGCCCTCCCGGCCCTGTACGCCCGCTTCCCGTCCCTGGACCTCGCGATCCCCTCCTCAGAACTCCGCAACAAGCCGGTGGTAACCCAGAACGACCTGCACGAACTCCCCGTACGCCTGGCCCCGACCCCCTGACCCACTCCAGCGCCCTGCCGCCCCTGCCCGTCCCGTCCCCGGGGCTCAGCCCCGGACCCCGTGAGCCGTCCTTCGACCGCGGGTGGATGGGGGCTGGTCGCGCAGTTCCCCGCGCCCCTGGGGCACGCGGCTGCGCCCCGGTGCCCCATCGGCCCGCAGCCAAACGGTTCGAGTGGGGGCCAGTGGGGCGAAGCCCCGCTCTAGGGGCGCGGGGAACTGCGCGACCAGCCCCCACTGGCCCGCAGCCGAAGAACCCACCCGGGGATGGGTCGGGCAGGGGCGGCGGGGCGAGGAAACACGGCCGTCGGCCCGTCTCACCGGCCGGACGACGTTTCCACCGCGTTTCGCATAACGGATACGCTCCCACCGTGGCTGATATCCAGATCCCCGCTGACATCAAGCCCGCCGACGGACGTTTCGGCGCGGGCCCCTCCAAGGTGCGGACGGAGGCGCTGGACGCGCTGGCCGCGACCGGTACCTCCCTGCTCGGCACCTCCCACCGCCAGGCCCCGGTGAAGAACCTGGTCGGCAAGGTCCGCGAGGGTGTGCGTGACCTGTTCTCGCTCCCCGACGGCTACGAGGTCGTCCTCGGCAACGGCGGCTCCACCGCCTTCTGGGACGTCGCGACCCACGGCCTGATCGACAACAAGTCCCAGCACCTCACCTTCGGTGAGTTCAGCTCCAAGTTCGCGAAGGCCGCCAAGCTCGCCCCGTGGCTCGCCGAGCCCACCGTCATCTCCTCCGACCCGGGCACGCACCCCGAGCCGGCGGCCGAGGCGGGCGTGGACGTCTACGCCTACACCCACAACGAGACCTCCACCGGCGTCGCCGCCCCCCTCAAGCGCGTCAACGGCGCCGACGAGGGTTCGCTCGTTCTGGTGGACGCCACCTCCGGCGCCGGCGGCCTCCCGGTCGACATCACCGAGACGGACGTCTACTACTTCGCCCCGCAGAAGTCCTTCGCCTCCGACGGCGGCCTGTGGATCGGCGTCTTCTCCCCCGCCGCCATCGAGCGCGCCGAACGCATCCACGCGAGCGGGCGTCACGTGCCGGAGTTCTTCTCGCTCCCCACGGCGATCGACAACTCCCGCAAGAACCAGACGTACAACACCCCGGCCCTCGTCACCCTGTTCCTGCTCAACGAGCAGCTGGAGTGGATCAACGGCCAGGGCGGTCTTGAATGGTCCACGGGCCGTACGAAGGACTCCTCGACCCGCCTCTACACCTGGGCCGAGGAGAGCAAGTACGCGACCCCGTTCGTCGCCGACCCCGCCAAGCGCTCGCAGGTCATCGGCACGATCGACTTCGCCGACGAGATCGATGCCGCCGCCGTCGCCAAGGTCCTGCGTGCCAACGGCATCGTCGACACCGAGCCCTACCGCAAGCTCGGCCGCAACCAGCTCCGTATCGCGATGTTCCCGGCGATCGCCCCGGCGGACGTCGAGGCGCTGACGAAGTGCGTCGACTACGTGATCGAAAAGCTGTAACAGCTACGGCGAGGAAGGGCGCCCGGTGCACGGACGAGCACCGGGCGCCCTTTTCTCATGCGGCCACGCACGTGACCGCCGGCACACCCCCACCGCCAGGCGCTCCCCCGAACCCGAAGCTCACCGAACCGCCCACCGGGACGGCCCCGTTGTGATCGGCGTTCGACGCGGTGACGCTCGCCCCGACCTGCGTGTAGCTCGCGTTCCACATGGTGGTGACCCGCTGCGCCCCGCCCCAGGTCCAGCTCACCTTCCAGGACTTGAGAGCGGTCGTCCCCGTGTTGGTCACCTTCACGTCGGCGTTGAAGCCACTGCCCCAGTCACTGCTGACGGTGTAGGCGGCGGCACAGGCAGCCGTACTGCCGCCACCGCCCCCGCCGCCCCCGCCACTGCCCGGAAACCCGGGCGCCTTCACGCTCGCCAGATACCCGTCCTTCACCGTGTCCACGGTCACCCAGTCGTCCTTCAGGATCCCGCCCGTGTCACCGGAGTTGGGGTTCCACGACCAGAAGGTCCAGGAGATGCTGTCGGCGCCGTAGGTGGCCGTCGGCCGCATGTAGGAGACGAGCGCGGCCAGCCACTTCTGGTCCACGGTCGACTGGAGCGTGGTCCCGAACTCGCCCACCCACACCGGGGCGATGTTCTGCTTGAACAGATAACCCCAGTACTTGTCCCACACGCCCGGCATGTTGTCGGGGAAGGACGGGTCGCTGAACCAGCTCTGCTGGGCGACGCTCGTCGCGTAGTCGTGCGCGGAGTACACGACCCGGCCGGCGACGCTCAGCTGCACCGGATACTGGCCGGCGCCCATCAGATTGCCGCCCCACCACCCGGAGACACCCGCGTACGTCTGCACGCCCTCCACGAAGATCAGCAGGTCCGGGTTGACGGACAGCACGGCGTTCCCGGCCCGCTGCGCCGCCAGCCGCCAGTCCGTCGCCGTGTCCCCGCAGCCCCAGCAGGCCGGATCGTGGGGCTCGTTGTGCAGGTCGATGCCGATGACGGTGTCCCGGCCCGCGTACCGCGCCGCCAGGGCCTTCAGGTCGGCGATCCACGTCGACTCGGGAACCGCCGAGGTGTACCAGAGCGCCGACTGCCCGCCCGCGTCCGGCCGGTGCCGGTCGAGAATGACCTTCAGGCCGTCCTGACCGGCGTAGGCCACGATCTTGTCCATGACCTGGAGCGAGTTCAGCCCTTGCAGGTCGGCGTTCTTGCCGCTGGAGAAGTCGATGCTGCTGGGGACGGCGCCGCCGCCCTTGAACAGGTCGTCGCTGTAGGGGAGCCGAACGGTGTTGTAGCCCAGCGACTTCATCTGGTCGATCATGCTCTTGTAGTCGCGCGACCAGAGGCCGTGCACGACGTAGTTCCCGGTCTCGAAGCCGAACCAGTTGACTCCGGCGATCCGTACGGGCTGACCTGCCGCGTCGAGGATCTGACGGCCGCTGGTGTGCCAGTACCCGGCGCCCGGCGCCGCCGCGGTGACGGCGTGCGCCCCGTGTACGGCCGCGAGCGGCAGCAGAAGCCCGGCGGCCACGGCACACAGCGCTCTTCGCAAACTGCGGAACATGTGCGGGTTCCTCTCGGGGAGGCGCGGCGCCGGAACGGATGGGAGCGCTCCCATGCGCCGCGTACCCTCCATGGAACGGATGGTTCATGAGCACGTCAAGAACCTGGGCCGAATCCAGCGCCATCCATGGGGCGACTACGACTTGCGCAGCAACCTCTTCAGCCCGAACCCCGCCGCCAGAACCGCGGCGAGGGCGAGTGCCCCCTTGGCACCGGAGCTCAGGCCGCCGGCCCCGTCGCTCCCACCGGCCGCCGATCCCCCGTCCCCCGAAGGCGACTTGGAACCGGACCCGCCCCCGGGAACCGAGCCGGGCTGGACCGGACTGTCCTTGCCCTCGCTGCCGTACATGAGCTGGGACCCGTCGGGGGTGTACGTGACCGACTCGCCCTGCCGCTGGAGCGGCACGTTCAACCGCCCCTGGCGCTTGAGCTTCCCGTCGTTCCAGGCGTATGCGATCCCGCCGAAGTACCCGCGCACGACGAGCTGTTCGCCGTCGGGCGAGAAGGCGCCGTCGGTGACCCAGAGGTCGATGGTGGCGACGGGCCGGAAGATGTTGGTGCCCGACGTGGAGAGCCGGGCCGGACCCTCGTACAGGTGGCCGCCGTCCTCGTTCTTGTCGGCGATGTAGACCCGTCCGGTCTTCGGATGGACCATCAGCGCCTCGGCGTTGCGGGGCCCGTCCGCGTACTTCACGACGTACTGCGTGGCCCGGATCGTCTGGTCCTTGAGCACCTTCGGCTCGGGCAGCTTGTAGATCCACACGTAGGACCACTTGCCGCCGAGGTTGTCGCCGATGTCGCCGACGTAGAGGTCGCCGTCGGGCCCGAGGGAGATGGCCTCGACATCGCGCGGCGTGCCCACGCCGCGCAGGGTGATGGTGGCGACGGTCTCGCCGGTCCTGCTGTCGACGGCGTAGAGGTAGGGACCGTCGTCGCTGTCGTTGTGGGTCCAGTAGATGCCGGGGTGCAGATGCGAGGCGGCGAGCCCGCTCGACTCGGTGATCCGGGGATCCTTGATCGTGAACCCCCCGTCCCCGTCGGCGGCGAGGGCCGGTGCCGGCAGCGCGAGGGCGAGAACGGCTGCCGCGGAGGCGGCTCCGGCGAGGAACGAGGGCGATCGGCGCATGGCCCAAGCCTGCCATCCCGGAGCCGCCGGGACCCGGTGAGCCCGCGGGGAGCCGCCGCCCCCGGCGTGTCCATCCTCACACCTCGCACCCCACACGGCCCTTACTGATCGCCCGCCCGATCATCCATGATGAGCGGATGCTCAGGTTCATGCCCGTCGGCGACTCCATGACGATCGGAAGCGCGGGCGAACACACATGGCGTTACCGAATGTGGCAGCACCTGCGCGCGACGTACGGGGGCCCGTTCCGTATCGTCGGACCGCGCGAGACGCTGTACGACAAGGCGACGGAGTCCCCCGACTCCCACGAGTACGCGGACCCGGACTTCCCGCGCGCCCACCTCGCGGGCTGGGGCGAGGGCTGGCAGCACATGGTGCCCCTGATCGGTGAGGCGGTCCGCACCCAGCGCGCGGACGTGCTCCTGGTCTCCCTCGGCCTGATCGACCTGGGCTTCTACACGAACGCCGTGCAGACGGCCGCGAACGTCCGCGCCTTCGTCGCCGAGGCCCGTGCGGCGAACCCGCGCATCCACCTGGTCCTCCTCCCGGTGATACCGAACGTCCGCGCGGAGTCCGACGCGCCCTTCGCCGCCGAGGTCGCCGCCTTCAACGAACTCCTGGCGAAGGCGGTGGCCGACCTGGACGAACCCCGCTCCCCCGTCCTCCTCGCCTCCCCGCCCCCCGGCTACGACATCCACCACGACACGTACGACGGCACGCATCCCAACGCGGCCGGCGAGCACAAGATCGCGGCGGCCTTCGCGGAGGCGATGTACCAGGCCTGGGACCTGGGCGAGCCCTACTCGGCCTGACCGCCGACGCCGGCCGGTGGCCTTCCCTGCGTCCAGATCACCTCGACGGCCGTGTCGCGGAAGCGCCAGCCGTCGGGCGTGCGCCGCAGCTCGGCCCGGCAGTGACCGCCCACGGTGAAGGCAGTGCCGTCGTGGTGTACGTGCGTCATCAACGCGTTCCAGGACACGGCGGCCGCGGCCCCGTCCTCGGCCACCTCGCCGACCACGTCCGTCGCCATGTGCTGCGTACGGGCGAACCGCCCGAGCGCCTCGACGGTATGCCGCAGCACGGCGTCCCGCCCTTCGCTGTCACCGATGGGGGTCCGCTCTCGCACGTCTTCCGTGAAGTACTCCCGCGCCCATGCCGCATCGATCTTCCCCGCATCCAGGGACCGGAAGAACCGGCTGACGAGCGTGGCGATGGCGAGGTGATCGGAGTGAACGGTCTCAGCAGTCATCACCCCACCCTGTTACCTGAACCACGATTGAGGTCAAGGACGTGAGGGGACGTCAAGGACACCCGGCACCGCCCACGGACACCCGGACGCGCAGCGCCTCGACGGCCCAGTCCAGCACGGGCGCCGAACTCTCCGGTGCCGGCCAGCCGTTGATGACGGCGAGCAGCTCCGCGTACCGCTCCCTGCGCGGGTCGTTGACGGCTTCGAGCCGGGGCAGGACGTGTACGTCGTGAGCGAGGAGCGCCTCGACGACCGGCGCGGCGGCGCCGTCTCCCGGCTCGATCCCCGCCGCGAGAGCCGGGCCGACCAGCTCACGAACGGCCGGGACCAGCCCGGGGCGGGGCCCGCCGCCCCGGGCTCCCGCCAGCTCCGTCTGCACATGTTCGACCAACCGCCGCACGAGGGCCCGGAACTCCCCGTCCTGGGACAGTTCGGCCAACTCCGCCCAGGCCGCGATCTGTTCGGGTTCGGGATTGTCGGGCAGTTCGGGGGTGAACGAGCGCCGGATCCCGACGAACGCGCCGAAGCCGGCCGGCCCCGCGAAGACGGAGTCGAGGAAGTCGTCGATCAGACGTCGGCGTTCGTCCTCGGAGAGCCTCGCCAACCGGTGCATGAGATCCATCTCCTCGGGGTCGGAATCGCGCTGGGCCACCGCCGTCAGCACCGCGTGCCGCAGCCGCAAGGTGCGGATCTGCACGGCGAGCGCGTCCGCGTGCGCTGCCGCGACCTCGGAGAGCGAGAGCTCGCGTGCCACGACCTTCCGGATGTCCGGAAGTCCTACTCCCAGTTCACGCAGGGTCCGCACGAGATCCAGACGCGCGAGGGCGTCGGCGCCGTAGAGGCGGTAGCCGGCCGGACTGCGGCCGGTCGGCGGCACGATGCCCCGATCGGAGTAGAACCGAATCGCCTTGACCGTCAGCCCGGTCCGCCGCGCCAGCTCGCCGATCGAGCAGAGCGGACCGAGGGGGTCGTTCATGCCGCCGTCCATGCCCCCACCCTGCCGCCTCCCCCTACGGGAGACTCAAGTGACCGCCGGGAACTGATCCCTGCCTAACCGGGTCACCGTGCGTATCGTTGTACCGCGCGGCTGTACTCGTTCGTGGGGCAGCCGGGGAGGAACGCCACGATGACCTTCCTTGAAGACAGGATCGAGATGGCCGAGGAAAGTGGCGAACTGACTCTGGACGTCTCCGTCGATCTCGCCACCACCGTGGTCGGCCTCACCCTCAAAACCGACGAGTTCCCCCGCGACTGAGCCCCCGCTCCGCACGCCTCCCTTGCCTAGAGCGCACTCCACGTCGTTGGCTAGGGAGTCATGAAGTACACGCAGCTCGGACGCACGGGACTCAAGGTCAGCCGACTCGTCCTCGGCACCATGAACTTCGGTCCGCAGACCGACGAAGCCGACAGCCACGCCATCATGGACGCGGCGCTGGACGCAGGAATCAACTACTTCGACACCGCGAACGTGTACGGCTGGGGCGAGAACAAGGGCCGTACGGAAGAGATCATCGGGAACTGGTTCGCGAAGGGCGGTGAGCGGCGCGACAAGGTCGTGCTCGCCACCAAGGTGTACGGGAACATGGCCGCCGACGGCGACGCCTGGCCCAACCACGACAAGCTGTCGGCTCTCAACATCCGACGGGCCGTGGACGCCTCCCTCAAGCGGCTGCAGACCGACTACATCGACGTCTACCAGTTCCACCACATCGACCGCCGCACTCCCTTCGAGGAGATCTGGCAGGCCGTCGACGTACTGGTGCAGCAGGGCAAGATCCTCTACGTGGGGTCCAGCAACTTCCCCGGGTACAAGATCGCCCAGGCCAACGAGATCGCCGCCCGGCGCCACGGCACCATCGGTCTCGTCAGCGAGCAGTGCCTCTACAACCTCGCCGAGCGGCGCGCCGAGATGGAGGTCATCCCGGCCGCGCAGGAGTACGGCCTCGGGGTCATCCCCTGGTCGCCGTTGCAGGGCGGACTGCTCGGCGGCGTCATCAAGAAGGAGGTCGAGGGCGGGCGCAGGGCGAGCGGGCGGGCTGCCGACTCCCTCGCGAACACGGCCATCCGCGCGCAGGTCCAGTCGTACGAGGATCTGCTCGACAAGCACGGGATCGAGCCCGGCGAGGCCGCCCTGGCATGGCTGCTGACCCGTCCCGGCGTCACCGGCCCCATCGTCGGCCCCCGTACCGCCGCACAGCTCGACTCGGCCCTGCGCGCGGTCGAGCTGGAGCTGTCGGACGAGCTGCTGACCGGCCTGGACGAGATCTTCCCGGGTCCGGGCCCGTCCCCGGAGGCCTTCGCCTGGTAACGCTCCCCAGGGGCGCCCGCCCGGGCGCCCCTCAAGGGGCGTGCGGAACCGCGCGACCGGCCACGGCCTGCCCGCGGGCGGACAAGCGGCGCCGTGTTCCGGCCGACCGGCGAAGTGGCCCGGCCGGCCCTACTTGACGGCCGCCGCCAGCGCCACCACGACGAACATCAGCACGAGCACACCGGCCATGATTTGGTTTCGGGTCTTCGGGTTCACGCCATCGAGGTTAACCGGCCGCCCCCGACGGCCTTCAGCCGCCTGCCCCGTCCAGCGGCCAGCGCCCCACCGTCTCGTAGCGCGGCTGCTCCCCCGACACTCCTGACATCGGCAGATTGCTGCGTACGAGACACAGCTCCCGGACCGTCCAGTCCCGCCCGGCGAAGGCGTCCAGGACGGCCACGTACGGGGCGAAGTCCGCGGTGTCGCGGCTGCGGGCCAGCGTCAGGTGCGGGCGGTAGCGACGGTGCTCGCCGGTCCCGACGCCCGCCTTCCGCGCAGCCGCCTCCGCCCGGTCGGCCAGCAGCCGCATCGTGGGGACGTCTCCCGACACCCCGGTCCACAGCGCCCGGCCCCCGAAGTGGCCGCCGCCGTGGAGGGCGAGGGGGAAGGAGGGGGTGCGGTGGGCCGCGCGGGCCAGGCGGTCCGACAGGGGCTGGACGAGCTCTTCCGCCACCTCGCCGTAGAAGGCGAGGGTGAAGTGCCAGCCGGGGCGGCCCGTCCAGCGCAGTCCGTCCGCGCCCGGCAGACGGTGCAACTTGTCCACCAGCGTGCCGAGTTCACGCACCGCTGCCTGAGGTGGCAGCACGGCCGCAAAGAGTCTCATGCACGGCACCCTTCCAGGGAATGGATCAGCGGGCCACCCTCGCGCCGTGCCGCCGTACGGCCGGGCAACCGTACGGCGGCCGGCGTCACACCGACGTGGCCAGCCGCTCCTTCTGCTCCCCCGGTTCCCTGGGTACGAAGCCGACCTGCGGGTGGCCGTGGTGCCAGCCCACCGACAGGCGCAGGCCGCCGACACGGGCCAGGACCAGGCCGACGGTGGTCGCGGCGACGGCCGAGACCAGGCCGCCGAGGGCGAAGCCGACCCGGGCGCCGTAGGCGTCGGTGACCCAGCCGACCAGGGGCGCCCCCAGGGGCGTACCGCCCATGAAGACCATCATGAACAACGCCATCACCCGGCCGCGCATGGCCGGGTCGGTGCCCATCTGGACCGCGGTGTTCGCCGTGACGTTGACGGTGAGACCGAAGATCCCGATGGGGACCATGAGGAGGGCGAAGAGCCAGAAGGACGGGGCCAGGGCCGCCACCACTTCCAGGATGCCGAAGGCCATGGCCGCCGCGATCAGGATGCGCAGTCTCGCGGTGCCGCGGCGGGCGGCGAGCAGCGCGCCGGCCACCGAGCCGACCGCCATCAGCGTGTTGAAGAGGCTGTACCCGCCGGCGCCCGCGTGGAAGATGTCGTCCGCGTACGCCGAGAGCCAGACCGGGAAGTTGAAGCCGAACGTGCCGATGAAGCCGACGAGGACGATCGGCCAGATCAGCTCGGGGTGGCCGGCGACATAGCGCAGGCCCTCGCGGAGCTGGCCCTTGCCGCGCGGCGCCCGCTCGACCGAGTGCAGGTCGCGGGCGCGCATCAGGAGCAGGCCGACGATGGGGGCCACGAAGGACAGGCCGTTGAAGAGGAACGCCCAGCCCGTGCCCACGCCGGTGATCAGGACGCCCGCGACGGCGGGGCCGACCAGGCGGGCGGACTGGAAGTTGGCGGAGTTGAGGCTGACGGCGTTCTGCAGCTGGCCCGGGCCGACCATCTCGGAGACGAAGGACTGGCGGGCGGGGTTGTCGACGACCGTGGCGAGGCCGACGGCGAAGGCCGCCAGGTAGACGTGCCAGACCTGGACGTGGCCGGAGAGGGTCAGGAAGGCGAGCGCGAGGCCGGTGACGCCCATGGCGGTCTGGGTGGCCAGCAGGGTGGGGCGCTTGGGGAGGCGGTCGACGAGGACGCCGCCGTACAGCCCGAAGAGCAGCATCGGCAGGAACTGCAGCGCGGTGGTGATGCCGACGGCGGCGGAGGAGCCGGTGAGGCTCAGGACCAGCCAGTCCTGCGCGATGCGCTGCATCCAGGTGCCGGTGTTGGAGACGACCTGGCCGAGGAAGAACAGCCGGTAGTTCCTGATCCTCAGCGAGCTGAACATCGAGGAGCGGGGGGAACGGGAGGAATTCTCGGGGACGGGCGGGGAGTCGGGGGTGGCTGGTCCGGGGGCGGAAGGTATTCCGGATCCCGTACTCAAAGGGATTCGCCTCCTAGCGTGGGACGTCATTGCACGCGGGCGCGGCCGCGTCTGTCACGGTGAGGTTCGGGCACGGCGGGGCGTGCGGGGCAGTGCGCACGGCCGTCACGGCGTGCCCCTGGCGGTGCACGGGGCACCGTGGCCGGCGCACATCCGGCGGTCCGCCGTGCGCGGCTGCGACCGCCGCGCGGCGCCCGCGCCGAAGTCGCGCCTGTCGCGTGCGGGCCCGGGCCGGGTGTGCGCCCCTGTCACAGTTGCGCGAGCTTTTCGAGGACGGGCGCGGCCTCGCGGACCTTCGCCCACTCGTCCTCGTCGAGGGCCTCGACCAGTCCGGCAAGGAACGCGTTGCGCTTGCGGCGGCTCTCCTCGAGCATCGCCTCGGCCTTGTCGGTCTGGGTGACGACCTTCTGGCGCCGGTCCTCGGGGTGCGGCTCCAGCCTGACCAGGCCCTTGGCTTCCAGCAACGCGACGATGCGGGTCATCGACGGTGGCTGCACATGCTCCTTACGGGCGAGCTCGCCGGGTGTGGCGGTGCCACAGCGGGCGAGGGTGCCGAGCACCGACATCTCGGTCGGGCTCAGCGACTCGTCGACCCGCTGGTGCTTGAGTCGACGCGACAGCCGCATTACTGCGGAGCGCAGGGCGTTCACGGCGGCAGCGTCGTCGCCATGGGTGAGGTCAGCCATGTCTTTAGGGTAACTCATTACCCTCTCTAAAGAGCCACAGGATGCCCGTGACACGGGCCACTGAACCTTTACGTCACCCATATGAGTGAGTCGCCTCCAGAAAGTGACCCCTCGTCCCTCCTGCTCCCGCGACCCTCGACTGCATGGGGACCAGCGTGCTCAGCCTGCGGATAGACGGGGAGCTGCTCGACCGGCTCCGACACCATGCCGCCAAACGCGGAATGAGCGTCCAGGACTATGTCGTCCGGACGCTCATTCGCGATGACTTCGACGAGCGGTTCCAGACCGCGGTCGAGGAGACGGAGAAGTTCTACGGCGGGGTCACGTGAGACCCCGTGGGGCCGCTCGCGTGACCCCCCGGGGACCGCTTACGTCAGGCCCAGGGCCGGCATCAGGTAGTAGAAGGCGAACACCGCCGAGACGACGTACATCGCGACCGGGATCTCCCGCGCGCGGCCGGCGGCCAGGCGCAGCACCACGAAGGTGATGAAGCCCATGCCGATGCCGTTCGTGATCGAGTAGGTGAACGGCATCATCACCATGGTCACGAAGGCGGGCATGGCGATCGTGTAGTCCGCCCAGTCGATCTCCTTGACCGAGCCGGAGAGGATCAGGAAGCCGACCGCGAGCAGGGCGGGGGTCGCGGCCTGGGACGGGACCATCGTGGCGATGGGGGTCAGGAAGAGGGCCACGGCGAAGAGCGCGCCGGTGACGACGTTCGCGAAGCCGGTGCGCGCGCCCTCGCCGACGCCCGCCGTGGACTCCACGAAGCAGGTGGTGGCCGAGGAGGAGGTGGCGCCGCCCGCGGCGACCGCGATGCCGTCGACGAAGAGGACCTTGTTGATGCCGGGCATGTTGCCCCGCGCGTCCGTCAGCTTGGCCTCGTCGCCGATGCCCATGATCGTGCCCATCGCGTCGAAGAAGCACGACAGCAGCACGGTGAAGACGAAGAGGACGCCGGTCAGCACGCCGACCTTGCCGAAGCCGCCGAAGAGGCTGACCTTGCCGACGAGACCGAAGTCCGGGGTGGCGACCGGGTTGCCGGGCCACTTCGGGGTGGTCAGACCCCAGGACGGGACCTTCGCGACGGCGTTGATGATCAAGGCGAGGACCGTCATGCTCACGATCGAGATGAGGATGGCGCCGGGCACCTTGCGCACGATCAGCGCGAGCGTGAGCAGCGTGCCGAGGATGAAGATCAGGACGGGCCAGCCGTTGAGGTGACCGTCGGCGCCGAGCTGGAGCGGAACGGTGGTCTGGGCGATGTCCGGGATGCGCGAGACGAAACCGGAGTCGACCAGGCCGATCAGCATGATGAACAGGCCGATACCGATCGAGATGCCCTTGCGCAGGCCCAGCGGCACGGCGTTCATGACGCGCTCGCGCAGACCGGTCGCGACAAGGAGCATCACGATGAAGCCCGCGAGGACGACCATGCCCATGGCGTCCGGCCAGGACATCCGCGGGGCGAGCTGGAGGGCGACGACCGTGTTCACGCCGAGGCCCGCCGCCAGCGCGATCGGCACGTTGCCGATGACGCCCATGAGCAGCGTGGTGAAGGCCGCGGTCAGGGCGGTCGCGGTGACCAGCTGGCCGTTGTCCAGGTGGTGCCCGTACATGTCCTTCGCGCTGCCCAGGATGATCGGGTTCAGCACGATGATGTAGGCCATCGCGAAGAAGGTGGCGAAACCGCCGCGGATCTCGCGGGGCAGGGAGCTGCCGCGCTCGGAGATCTTGAAGTAGCGGTCCAGCGCACCCTGCGCGGGGCCGGACCCCGGCTGGTCCGGGGCGGGGGCCTTGGTGGTGGCCGAGGTGGACATGGGTGACCTCATACGTGCGGGGCCTTGCGGGCCAGGACTGGCGCCGGGCGATGGGGGTACCCCCTGCTCGAGCGAAGCCGAGAACTTGGGGGAAGGCGCCGGGCTGGGGGGAAACATGATCGAGTCTGGCCGCCGCGCGATCACCAACAGGTTTCCCAGATGTTTCTGTTGGAGTTTCGTACGAACAGAAAGAGCCAGACTCGGACCGTTTCAGTATGAACATATGAGTCTGAAATCGCTATCTCCGCGCGTAGACCGTTGGTATACAAGGGCCCGCACGGGTCCGGCGGAGCCGGGGCGAACGGCCTCGTAAGCTGTGTCCATGGCGAAGTGGACCCCCAAGCACGAGGCGCCGGAGCCCCTGGAGGGCCCCGTCGTCGCCACCATCACCGGCGGCACGATCCTCTGGTTCGTCCTCTTCGTGGTGCAGCTGCCGTTCTACGGCTGGTTCGACGACCACGGGCACCTGTGGTGGCTGTGGACCTGCCTGGCCGGCGCGGGCCTCGGCCTGATCGGCATCTGGTACGTGCGTGGGCGCGACGCCGCCCTCAAGAGGGCCGCCACTGAAGCGGAGCAACAGCCCTCCGCCACTACCGAGTAACCGGCCGCTGCTGCGGAGTAACCAGCTCCCCCTACAACCACGGCATCATGCGCCGCCACCCCGGTCCTCCCCTGGTCGGATCTTTGGGGCACTCGGCGGGTGAAGCCGTATTTCCACACGTACCGTCGAATGCATGACGCACATCGACGCGGGCGCCGAACTCGACCCTGTTCACCCCGTGCCCCTGCCCGCCCCCAAGCGGGCCCCGGGGCTGTCCGCCGCCGAAGTGGCCGAACGGGTCGCCCGCGGCGAGGTGAACGACGTCCCCGTGCGCAGCAGCCGCTCCATGGGCGAGATCGTCCGCGCCAACGTCTTCACCCGGTTCAACGCGATCATCGGTGTGCTCTGGCTGATCATGCTGTTCGTGGCGCCGTTCCAGGACAGCCTGTTCGGGTACGTGATCATCGCCAACACCGGGATCGGCATCATCCAGGAGTGGCGGGCCAAGAAGACCCTGGACTCCCTCGCGGTGATCGGCGAGGCGAAGCCGACGGTCCGCAGGGACGGGGTCGCGGGCGAGGTCGGTACGTCGGAGATCGTGCTGGACGACGTGATCGAGATCGGGCCGGGGGACAAGATCGTCGTGGACGGCTCGTGCGTCGAGGCGGACGGTCTGGAGATCGACGAGTCACTGCTCACCGGTGAGGCGGACCCGGTGGTCAAGCACGCGGGCGACGAGGTCATGTCGGGCAGCTTCGTGGTCGCGGGCGGCGGCGCGTTCACCGCGACGAAGGTGGGCCGGGAGGCGTACGCGGCGCAGCTCGCCGAGGAGGCGTCCCGGTTCACACTGGTCCACTCCGAGCTGCGCAGCGGTATCTCCACGATCCTCAAGTACGTGACGTGGATGATGATCCCGACCGCGATCGGTCTGGTCATCAGCCAGCTCGTGGTCAAGCAGCACGGCTTCAAGGACTCCATCGCCCGTACGGTCGGCGGGATCGTCCCGATGGTCCCCGAGGGCCTGGTCCTGCTCACCTCCGTGGCCTTCGCGATCGGCGTCATCCGGCTTGGCCGGAAACAGTGCCTCGTGCAGGAACTTCCCGCCATCGAGGGCCTCGCCCGCATCGACACCGTCTGCCTCGACAAGACCGGCACCCTCACCGAGGGCGGCATGGACGTCACCGAGCTGCGGCCCGTCCAGGGCGCCGACGAGACGTACATACGCAAGGCCCTCGGGGCGCTCGGCGAGTCCGACCCGCGCCCGAACGCCTCCCTCCAGGCGATCATCAACTCCTACCCGGACACCGAGGACTGGCGCTGCACCGAGTCGCTGCCCTTCTCCTCGGCCCGCAAGTACAGCGGGGCGTCCTTCAGCGAGGGCAACGGCGAGTCGAGTACGTGGCTGCTCGGCGCCCCCGACGTCCTGCTGCCCGACGGGGATCCGGCGCTCGCCGAGACCGCCCGGCTGAACGAGGACGGGCTGCGGGTGCTGCTGCTCGCCAAGGCCTCGAAGGACCTCGACGACCCCAAGGTGACGGAGGGCGCCCGCCCCACCGCCCTGGTGGTCCTGGAGCAGCGGCTGCGCCCGGACGCGGCGGACACCCTGCGCTACTTCGCCGAGCAGGACGTCAAGGCGAAGGTCATCTCCGGCGACAACGCGGTATCGGTGGGCGCGGTGGCCGGGAAGCTCGGCCTGAGCGGCACTGTCGTGGACGCGCGCCACCTTCCCGACGAGAAGGAGGAGATGGCGAAGTCGCTGGACAAGGGCACGGTGTTCGGACGGGTCACCCCGCAGCAGAAGCGGGACATGGTGGGCGCGCTCCAGTCACGCGGCCACACGGTGGCGATGACGGGCGACGGCGTGAACGACGTGCTCGCCCTGAAGGACGCCGACATCGGCGTGTCCATGGGCTCGGGCTCGGAGGCGACCCGGGCGGTGGCCCAGATCGTGCTGCTCAACAACAGCTTCTCGACGCTGCCCTCGGTGGTCGCGGAGGGCCGCCGGGTCATCGGCAACATCACCCGCGTCGCGTCCCTCTTCCTGGTGAAGACGGTCTACTCGGTGCTGCTGGCCATCCTGGTGGTGTGCTGGCGGGTCGAATACCCCTTCCTGCCCCGGCACCTGACCCTGCTGTCCACGCTGACCATCGGCATCCCGGCGTTCTTCCTCGCGCTCGCGCCCAACACGGAGCGGGCGAGACCGCACTTCGTCCGGCGGGTCATGCGGTACTCGATCCCCGGCGGCGTCGTCGCGGCCGTCGCCACCTTCATCACGTATCTGGTGGCCCGTCACCACTACACCGGTCCTGGCGAGCTGGACGCGCAGACCAGCGCCGCCACGCTGACACTGTTCCTGATCTCGATGTGGGTGCTGGCGATCATCGCCCGCCCGTACACCTGGTGGCGCGTCGCCCTGGTGGCCTCGATGGGCCTGGCGTTCCTCGTCGTGCTGATCGTGCCGTGGCTCCAGCACTTCTTCGCCCTGAAGCTGGTGGGCGTGCAGATGCCGTGGATCGCGGTGGGCATCTCGGTGGTGGCGGCGGCCACCCTGGAGTTCCTGTGGAAATGGGTGGACCGCCGCTTCCCGGCGTAGCCCGAGTGGGTCAGCGCACGTCTATGTAGTCACCGGTGGCGTTGACCGCCGGGGTGGTCGTGGTGCCGGCGAAGGCGTAGCGGTAGGTGCCGTCGACGGACGCCTTGACCGTCGTCTTCAGGGCGCCGCCGCTGGTCGTCCTGATCGTCTTGACCGTGGTGTAGGCGCCGGCGCCCTTCTTCTTGAACTGCAGCTTCACCGACTGACCCGTGTAGCCGACGTACTTCCCGTACTCCCAGCTCGCGCGCGTCAGGGCACCGGTGACCGTGATGGTCCTGCCCTTCTTCACCGGCTCCGGGGCCGCGTTGACCGTCAGCTTGGAGAGGCGCTGGAGCTTGAAGCTGCCCGCCTTCTCCTTCCAGATGAAGTTGGAGTCGTCGCCGTTGGCGTCGACCCAGGCGTCCACGTACCAGGTGCCCGCCTGGTCGCTCGTGACGTCGTACACCCGCGGGTCGACGGTGAAGCTGGTGGAGCAGGTCGACGTCGTGGCGCTCGCGGCGACGCACTTCACCGAGGACGTGGTGAGGATGCCGTAGCCGGGGCCGTTGAGGGTGATGTCGGCGCCTTTGATGCCCTTGTCGTCGGTGGCGGTGACAGCGACCGTGAACTTCTTGACGGTCGCCGCGCCGATGACGACGTCCTTGCCGCCGTTCACGACGACCTTGGTGATCTTCGTGTCCCCCTGGCTGCCGTCCGCGAAGGCCGCGGGCGCCAGAGCGGCTCCGGCTGCGGCGAAGGACGCGAGCAGGGCGACGGTGGTGGTGCGCTTGCGCATGGATTCCCCCCATGGGTTGAGGTGCCCGCTGACGAACCGGGCGAGGTGCCAAACGACGAACCCGCGCCCCTGGATGGGACGCGGGGAGAAGCACGAAGCAGCTGGTGGTGACTACTGCACGTCGACGTAGTCGCCCGTGGCGCTGACGGCCGGGGTCGTCGTGGTGCCCGCGAAGGAGTAGCGGAAGGTGCCGTCGACGGACGCCGTGGCCGTCGTCTTCAGCGCGCCACCCGAGGTCGTCTTGATCGTCTTGACCGTGGTGTAGGCGCCGGCGCCCTTCTTCTTGAACTGCAGCTTCACCGGCTGGCCCGTGTAGCCCGTGTACTTGCCGGTCTGCCAGTCGGCGCGGGTCAGGGCACCGGTGACCGTGATGGTCTTGCCCTTCTTCACCGGCTCCGGAGCCGCGTTGACCGTCAGCTTGGAGGCGCGCTGGACGTAGAAGCTCTTGGCGTTGTCCTTCTGGACGTAGTTGTTGTCCTTGGCCTGCGCGATCGCCCAGACCTTCCAGGTGCCCGCGTGCGCGTTGAGCAGCTGCTCGTTGGCCTGGATCGTGAAGGTCTCCTTGCAGTTCGAGGTCGTGCTGCTGACCGCGGTGCAGGTGGCCTTCGCGCCGCCGTTCTCGTTCGGAACGGCGCCGTTGTCGGAGTCGTCGATGTTCGCGCCGTGGTACAGCACCGCGAGCGCCATCTTGATGCCGGAGTTGTCAGTGGCCGTGAAGGTGACCGTGAAGGTCTTCTTCGTGGTCGTGCCGAAGACGACCCCCTTGCCGCCGTTGACGACGACGTTGGAGATCTTGGTGTCGCCATGGACGTCGTCGGCGTGGGCGGCCGGTACGACGAAGGCGGAGAGGGCCAGGGCGCCGGAGACGGCGGCCACAGTGGCGCGGATGCGCATGCGATCCCCAAGTGGAGAAAGGGGCCCCGGTGGTGAGTGGTCGTTCCTCACGGCTCGTCTTCCCTTGGGGCCCAAGTGATCGTGGAGTCTGTTGACTCGGGTGATCAGATTCGCGAGGCGAGCGAATGGTTGTACGGCCCGTGGAACCTTTGTGCGGGTATGACGAAGGTCACAGTGCGAGCCCGCCGGAGGGGACGCGGACGACCGCGCACACCCTCCGACGGGCCCCTGCCCGAGCTCAGTCGAACCAGCGGTCCCGGGCCAGTTCCTCCGTGCGGGACGGGTCCTCCAGCAGGGCCGCGACCTCGAAGCGGCGCGGCCACTGTCCGGCCGCCCAGGCGAGGCCGGCCGCCACGCCCTCCAGGGTGGCGGCGTGCAGCACCCCGTCCCGCGTGCGGCGCCAGTCCAATTCGGTGCCGTCGACGACGAGTTCCTCGTGTTCGACGTACGAGGTGGGGGTCGAGGGGCCCAGCAGGACCCGCACGGACTCCGGTACGTCGTGCTCGGTGCCCTCCGAGGTCACCTCGCCGGTCACCGACTCGCTGAGCCGCCGCACCTGGAACAGCTCGGCGAGATCGGCGGCGCGCGCGGGCCGTACGGGGAGCAGCGGCATGCCGCCGGTGAAGGGCAGCAGGTCGGGCGAGTCGACGACCACGGCGTCGGCGGCGTCCACCACGGCCACCTCGCCGTCCACCACGGCCCGCAACTCGTCCGGCAGGGTCACCTGTTCGGGATCGAGGTCGGCCAAGGCCCCGTAGAGAGCGTGCAGTTGCGCTCCGGAGACCTCGCGGTCGGGGTCGGCGAGCCGGTCGAGGAGTTCGGCGGCGCCACCGGGCTCGCCCAGGAGGGCGGCCACGGACGTGCGTACGCCCAGCGCCCGCAGGACCTGCTCGTCGTCGAAACCGGTGGCGTCGGCGGCGTCGTACAGGCCGTGCAGGAGGGGGTCGCCGCCCTCCGCCCGCAGACCGGCCGGGCGGCGGCCGTCGAGGACGGGGTGGTCGCGCAGCCACCACGCCGTGTACGGCCGGACGATCTCGTGCGTGCCGTCCGGGAGGAGGATCCGCACCGGCTGGGTGAGCGCGTCCCGCAGGGGCGGCCGGGAGAGCAGGGCGAGTGCCTGCGGCCAGCGGTCGTCGTCGACCAGGTCCAGGTCCCGTACGGCGACGATCTCCGTCGCGACCGGCGGCACCGGTGCGTCGGGCAGCCGGTCGAGGACGTCCTCGCACCACACGTCGACGGCGTCCAGCAGACCCGCGTCGTCGGGTTCGGCGAAGTCCGAGTCGCGAGGCTCCAGTTCGTCCGGGTCGAGGACGACGTCGGTGGCGCGGACGAGGGTGAAGTTGGCGAGCACACCACAGGCCGCCAGCGGCTGTTCGCCCCAGCGGTCGGCCAGCTCGCCGTCGACGAAGGCGAGTTCGTCCTCGCGCATGACCTGCGCGAAGGAGCTGCCGGGCAGCACGAGTTCGCCCGCGGGGAGGAGTTCGCCCTCCTCGTCGGGCAGGGCGAGAGCGCCCAGCCAGGGTTCGTCGCCGGGTTCGAGGCCGGCGTCACGGACGAGGGCGAGGACGAGGTCCGCCAGCTCCTCGGTGTCCGGGGTCTCCTGGTCCCAGGCCGCGCCCTCGTCGTCGAGGGAGGCGGCGACGGCGGCACGCACCTGCGGGGTGGTGAGGACGGCGCGGGGGGTGGCCGGGAGGGCGCCCAGCTTCTCCAGGAGAGGGTGGGCGGCGTCCGGGTGGGCGACCTTGAGGCCGAGGCGGGCGAGGGCGTCGGAGGTGGCGGCCCAGGTGTCGTCCGGAGTGGGCCCTTCGGGGAGCGGCAGCAGGATCTGGCGGGGGCCGATGGTCGTACGGCCGTCGGCGAGCGGTACGGGCAGGCCGGAGAGCCGGTCCGGGTCGACGCCGGCGAGGCTGTCGTACAGCCGCCGCCACCAGCCCGGGTCCTTCTCCAGGCCGGCCAGCCGGTCCACGGCCTCGGTGAGCGGGACGCGGGCGACACCCAGCGTCCGCAGCTCCACCCGGCGTTCCAGACCGGCGGGCAGCAGGCTGGGGATCACCTCGGCGAGGACGCGGACGGTGTCGGCACCGGCGCCCTCGACGACCTCGGCGTCGCGCGGCCGCAGGGCGTCCGGGTTCTCCGCGATCTCCGCGAGACCGATCCCGGCCCCGGTCGCGTCGCTCTCGCCCTCGGGCCAGTCCACCGGAGTGTCCTGGTCCTTGGCCTGCGGGACGGCGGGCGGCAGGAAGGCGGTACGCGGCAGCCGGTCCAGGATCGCCTGGCGCAGGGTGCCGTCCAGCTCGCCCTTGCCGAGGGGGCCGGGCACGAGGTCGATGATCCCGGTGTCCACGGGGCGCCAGGCGGCGAGGAGTTCGGCGTAGGCGTCCGCGGCGCGCTCCACCAGGAACTCGGTGAGCGGGCCGGGCGCGGCATGGCGCCGGGTGGTGTCGAGCGGGAGGGAGGCGATGAGGAGGGCCGGCACGCCGAGGGGTTCGTCGCTGGGGGTGGGCGCGTGCACGACGGGGCTGGTACGGGGCCGGGCGGGCGTGCCGTCCTCGTCCACCGGGACGGCCCAGGTCACCGACCAGTGGGGGCGCAGGCGCTCCTCCACCGGGCGGTCGGCGAGCAGGACGGGGTCGAGGGGGCCGTGGTGGGAGACGGTGCGGTAGGGCGTGCTGCCGTGGCGGGAGTCCTCGATGGTGACGCCGTGCTCGTCGCCGCGGCGCCGCAGCGTGCGTACGTCCTCGTCGCCCTCCCCGACCTCGACGATCACTTCCTCCAGGCCCGGGAGGGCGAGCAGGAGGGCGTCGTCGATGTTCTGCAGGAGGCGCTCGGCGAGGCCCTCGGCGGCGGGGTCGCGCAGCGGGAGGATCACTACGGTGTCGTACGGTTCCGGGGCGGTGCCCTCGGCCGCGAACGGCAGCCGCAGCAGCGGCACATGGCCGTCGCGCCGACGGATCTCGTCCCCGAGGCCCGGGCTGTGGCGGGCGGTGTCCGCCGCCAGTTCGCGGGCCTCGGCGAGGGACCAGCGCACGCCGCCGTGCCGGCCGACCACCGCGGGCTCGTCGGTCACCGCGAGGACGGCCGCGAAGCCGACGCCGAAGCGGCCGACGGCGGTGTCGTGCGCGTCCCGCTTCGCGGAGGCGCGGAGGGTGGCGAGCGATTCGACGCCGGCCGCGTCGAGGGGGGCGCCGGTGTTGGCCGCGAGGAGCACTCCGTCGCGGAGGGTGAGGCGGAGACGGCCGGGGACGCCGGCGCGGGCTGCCGCGTCGGCGGCGTTCTGGGCGAGCTCCACGACGAGCCGGTCCCGGTAGCCGCCGAGGACGAGGTCCTCCTCGGCGTTGGCGTCCTCGCGGAACCGGGCCGGGCTGGTGGCCCAGGCGTCCTGCACGCCGCGGCGCAGGCGGGCCGTGCCGAACGGGTCCGCGCCCTCGGCTGCCGGCCGCACGAACTTGCTCACGGTTCACTCTCCCTCTCGCTTCGCGCGATCGCGAGCGCTGGGCCCGGCCGCGGCACGAAGGTACCGCGCGGCGGAAGGGGTTCCGGCCCGGCCCACGGTGCGTGCGAGCCGCCGGCGGTCCTGAACCGGGGCTACGCCCCGCAGTCCCCACCCACAGATCCCCTGTGTCTGCGGGCCGGTGGGGGCTGGTCGCGCAGTTCCCCGCGCCCCTGACGGGGCGCTGCGCGCATCCTTCAGGCCGATCGGGGGTTTGGGGGCGGAGCCCCCGAGTGAGGAGGGGACGGGTAGGGGCGGCGGGGGCGAGGGACCCTACGAGTGGCCCAGTTCGGCTGCGGTTTCGTCGGGGGTGAGGGAGACCGAACCGGAGTCCGGGGACGGGCGCAGGGGGAAGGGGTCGACCTGGGTCTCGTCGATGACCGGAGGGGCCGGGCGGGGAGTTTTGGGCATGACCGCGGCCTCGGAGTGGCCGCCACAGCCGTAGGAGAGCGAGACGACACGCCCGTCCGCCGGAGAGAACTCGTTCGCACAGACACCGAACGCCTGCCCGAGCGAGCCCCCGATGGGGTTCAGGAAGCCACAGCTGACGCAGGACGCCGGGGCGGCCTGGGCCATCGCCGTCTTGGGGCCGTACGACTCCTCCCAGCGGTCGGCCGCGACATGCAGGCCGTAACGGGAGAGGACACGCGCCCGGCGCAGGCCGAGTTCCTCCGCGACGGCCGCGATCGAGCCGCGGCGCGGGGCGAACGGCAGGTGCGCGGGGGTACCGGCGGTGACCTCGGCGTCCTCCGCCTCGACCAGTTCCGCCATGTCCTGGGAGACCGCGGAGTTCGGCGCGGGCTCGTCCTCGCCGGAGAAACCGGGCTCCAGACGCAGATCCTCGGCGTCCGTGGGCAGCAGGTCGCCCGGGCCCATGTCCCCGGGACGCAGCCGCTCGCTCCACGGCACCCACTCGGGGGCGAGCAGGGAGTCGGGGCCGGGCAGCAGCACCGTCTCGTCGAGCGTGACGGCCTTCGCGCGGGAGGCACGGGCGACGGTGACGGCCCAGCGCCAGCCGCGGTACCCGAACTCCTTGCACTCGAAGTAGTGCGTGACAACGCGGTCCCCCTCGGAGACCAGTCCCACGTGCTCGCCGACTACGCCGGGGGCGGCGGCCTCCTCGGCGGCGGTGCGCGCGAGGTCGACGGCCTCGGCGCACAGGCGGTCGGGGGTGCGGCTTCGCGTTGTCGCTGCGCTCACAGGTATCGCTTCTCTCCTACGCCGTCTCACGGGTGCGCCATTCCTCGGCGGGAGTGCGGACGGAGCGGACCGGTGGGCCGCGTCGACGTCCACGCCCGATCGCACTCGGGCGCACCTACGTCATCCATTCTGCGGGATGACCGAGAGGCGCGCGGCCGAGAACAACCGCCGCAGGCGCGCTACGCACGCTACCTTCTCCTGAGCCCTGGGCCCACACCGGCGGGGCGCTTCCGCACTCCGCGCCAGGTTTCCGGACCGCTCCGAGGCAGTGTTTTCGCACCCCACACGCCCTCTCGTACGGATCGAAAAGAACCTCGCACAACCGTCGCGGTCGGCCGGAAAACGCTCCTCGCCCCCGCCCCGGTCCGGTTCGGCACCCCGACACGCGCCCCGCATACGGCCCGTCACCAGCCCACTCGGCCGCCATACGCGCGGTAACCCCACTACGTACGCAGTTCTCGGGGCACTATTGCGGAGTGGCAGCCGCGAGGTCGCCCCAAGGAGCCGCCGGTGTCGGCGCTGCCAAGGGAGGCACCAGAAGTGGCGGATCGGGCCGGATGACCGGTTCCGTCCGCGCGATGGGCCGTGCCCTGCATTTCCCGGTGACCGGAACGGCGCGCGGGATCCGCAAGGCGACGCACGCCCACGGGGCGGGCGAATCCGGCCTCGGGAAACTGATCGAGCTGCACGCGGTGAACGGCGCCGGCGATGTCATGATCACCGTCGCGCTCGCCTCCACCGTCTTCTTCTCGGTGCCCACCGACGAGGCACGGGGGCGCGTCGCTCTCTACCTCGCCATCACCATGGCGCCCTTCACCGTCCTCGCCCCGGTGATCGGCCCGCTTCTGGACCGTCTGCCGCACGGCCGCCGGGCCGCGATGGCCGGCGCGATGTTCGCCCGGGCCCTGCTCGCGCTGCTGCTGTCGGGCGCGGTCGTGACCGGCAGCCTGGAGCTGTATCCCGCCGCGCTGGGCGTGCTGGTCGCGTCCAGGTCGTACGGGGTCGTACGAAGCGCCGTGGTGCCACGGCTGTTGCCACCCCGGTTCTCCCTGGTGAAGGCGAACTCCCGGGTCACCCTGGGCGGACTCCTGGCCACCGGCATCGCCGCGCCGATCGGGGCGGGGTTGCAGGCCCTCGGCCCGCGTTATCCGCTCTACGGCGCCTTCGTCATCTTCATCGCGGGCACGTTCCTGTCGTTCACGCTGCCGCCCAAGGTCGACTCGGCCAAGGGCGAGGACCGGGCGCTGCTGGTCGCGGACGAGGAGCATCTGCACGGACCGCAGCTCATCAAGGACAAGCTGCGGCGGCCGGGACTGCGCACCGTCGGCACGGCCGTCACCCACGCCCTCGGCGCCAACGCGGCCCTGCGCTGCCTCTCCGGCTTCCTGATCTTCTTCCTCGCCTTCCTGCTCCGCGAGCACCCGCTCACCGGCGAGAGCGCGGCCGTCTCGCTCGGGATAGTGGGCGTCTCGGCGGGCGCGGGCAACGCGCTCGGCACGGCGGTCGGGGCCTGGCTGAAATCGCGCGCCCCGGAGATCATCATCGTGACGGTCGTCGCGTGTGTGCTGGGCGCCGCGATCACCGCCGCCCTCTTCTTCGGGGCCTTCCTGGTGGCCTGTCTGACGGCGGTCGCGGGGTTCTCGCAGGCGCTCGCCAAGCTCTCTCTGGACGCGCTGATCCAGCGGGACGTGCCAGAACTCGTCCGTACGTCGGCGTTCGCGCGCTCGGAGACGCTGTTGCAGGTGGCCTGGGTGTTCGGCGGCGCGATCGGCATCGTGCTGCCCCTCAACGGCACGCTCGGCCTGTCGGTGGCCGCCGCGATCGTCGCCGTCGGATGGCTGACCACCACGCGGGGGCTGCTCGGCGCGGCGCGGCGCGGGGGCCAGGCGCGCTCACGCGTGGCCTGACGGCGGCACGCCGTACCCCACGTGGGGAGAGCGGTGGACGTGCCCGATAGCCTTCGGCCATGACCTCCCTGCCCCGCGGCAGAGCCGCCAATGGACATCGCCGTCGCGCCGTTGCCGCTCTCGGCGCCGTTTCCGCCGGACTTCTCGTCCTGTCCGCCTGTGACAAGCCGACGCCGCTGGCCACCATCACGGTCGGCAAGAACTCCGTCAGCTCCGAGACCGACTGCTACAACGACGGCAAGGAGGTGAAGGCCGCGGACCTGGCCAAGTGCCTCAAGGGCACGGACATCAAGTCCATCAAGGTCGACCCCGACGAGACCGTCCGGTTCGGTGTGGACCCGAAGATCGCCGACAACGGCTGGACGATCCTGATGAACGGTCAGCCGCTGACCGACTCCAGCAAGAAGACGTACCGCACGATCCCGGGCAGCGTGTTCTTCAACGCGCAGTACGGCGCGAGCGGCAACTCCACGCTGGTCTCCATCAAGGAGGGCGACAAGACGGTGACCGGTCTGTGGACCTTCAAGTTCAAGAAGGACGCCTGATCGCTGCCGCTGGGCTGAAGGTGCTGGTGGCCACCGCCGTTCCCGTGGAGAGGGACGCGGTGGCCGGGGCGTTCACTGCCACCGGCCGTTCGCTGCGGCTGCCCGGGGCGACCCTGGAGCGGCTGTCACCGGCCGCCGGCGACAGCACGTCCGCCCGCGTGAGCCTCGATCTGCTGGCCGCCGGGGTGGGGCCCGCTCCGGCCGCCGCGTCCACCGCGGGCGCCCTCACCGCGGCCGCCCTGGACGGCGCCCCCTACGACCTCGTCGTCTCCACCGGGATCGGGGGCGGTTTTCAGCCGGAGGCTCCGGTGGGATCTCTCGTCGTCGCCGACGAGATCACCGTGGCGGACCTCGGCGCCGAGACCGGGGACGGGTTCCTGCCGGTCACCGAGCTCGGGTTCGGGACCGTCAGCCACCGTCCTCCACCATCACTCGTACGAGAAGTCGTGTCGGCCACGGGTGGACGCGCCGGAACCGTACTGACCGTGTCCACCGTGACGGGCAGCGCCGCGCGCGCCGCCGAGCTGCGGGCCCGCCACCCGCGCGCCCTCGCCGAGGCCATGGAGGGCTTCGGCGTCGCCGAGGCGGCCGCCGCGCACGGTGTGCCCGTACTGGAGATGCGCGCGGTCTCCAACCCCGTCGGGCCGCGCGACCGCGCCGCCTGGCGCATCGGGGAGGCTCTCGCGGCCCTCACCGAGGCGTTCGGGAAGCTCGCGCCCGTCCTGGAGAGTTGGAACCCACATGACCCAGACCACCAGCCCTGAGAAGACGCTGCAGATCGCGTACTCGCCCTGCCCGAACGACACCTTCGTCTTCGACGCCTGGGCCCACGGCCGCGTCCCGGGCGCGCCCGCGCTCGACGTGACCTTCGCGGACATCGACATCACCAACGGCATGGCCGAGCGCGGCGAGTTCGACGTGCTGAAGGTGTCGTACGCCGTCCTGCCGTACGTCCTCGACGAGTACGCGCTGCTGCCGTGCGGGGGCGCGCTGGGCCGGGGCTGCGGGCCCCTGGTCCTCACCCGTGAGCCGGACGCGGACCTGACCGGGCGCACGGTCGCCGTGCCGAGCGAGCGGTCGACCGCCTACCTGCTCTTCCGTCTCTGGGCCGCGGACACCGTTCCCGGCGGGGTCGGCGAGATCGTCGTCATGCCCTTCCACGAGATCATGCCGGCGGTACGGGACGGGAAGGTCGACGCCGGACTCGTCATCCACGAGGCCCGTTTCACGTACCAGAACTACGGGCTGCACAAGCTCGCGGACATGGGCGAGCACTGGGAGCGCACGACCGGACTGCCCATCCCCCTCGGCGCGATCATCGCCAAGCGCGCGCTGGGCGAGGAGCGTCTGAAGGGCCTCGCCGACGCCGTCCGTGCCTCGGTCCGCGCCGCCTGGGACGACCCGGAGGTCTCCCGCCCCTACGTCCTCGAACACGCCCAGGAGATGGACCCGGCCGTCGCCGACCAGCACATCGGCCTGTACGTCAACGAGTTCACCGCCGACCTCGGGGAGGACGGCTACGCCGCGATCCGGGGTCTGCTCACCCGCGCCGCCGCCGAAGGACTGGTCCCGGCACTCGGACCCGACGCCCTGTCGTTCCCCTGATCCCCGGCCGACGGCATGGACGGGGCCGGGGGGCAGTTCAAGCCCCTCGGCCCGGACACGCCTCCGGCGCTTCCTTCCGCCGCCCGCCCGCGGGCTATACGTCGAGTTGGTCGGCGACCGCTCGCAGAAGGCCCGCGATCTTCTTGCCGGAGGTCTTCTCGGGGTAGCGGCCCTTCTCCAGCATCGGCGTGATGTTCTCGAGAAGGGTCGTCAGATCCTGCACGATGGAGGCCAGTTCGTCCGGCTTACGGCGCTGGGCGGCCGCGACGGAGGGGGTCGGGTCCAGGATGGTCACCGAAAGCGCCTGGTCACCGCGCTGTCCGGCGACGACGCCGAACTCCACGCGCTGGCCGGGCTTGAGCACATCTACTCCGGCGGGCAGGACCGAGGAATGAACGAAGACGTCGCCGCCGTCGTCGCGGGAGAGAAAGCCGAAGCCCTTCTCGCTGTTGAACCACTTGACCTTGCCGGTAGGCACGTCTGTCCTCGTCCTCGTACTCGTCGGGAACTGCTCTGAAACTGCACGGGCGCACACTCGGGCCGTTGCACGGGCAACGGTCGGAAACTGCCCCGGATAGCACTACAGCGGGTCGTCGGACCCGCCGGTACCAAGGCTAATGGTCCCGGGGCCGGTGACAAGACGTCGCCGGATTGTTCCTTCGCGCTGGGAACTACCCTGGTCCGGTGCGTGACAAAACCCAACCGAATTCCACCGAGCCCGGTGACCGGCTGATCCGTGCCGGTGCCATCGTGTTCTTCGTCGGAGCCGTGGCCACACTCGTCACCGTGGCCCCGCTACTCCTCCATACGACGCCTTTTCCGACGTACATGTTCGGCTTGAGCATGCTCATGGGCGTCGGCTTCCTGATCGCCGCGGCGGGGGTGTTCCGGTCCATCGCCGCGGGACGCCGTCAGGCCCGCGCGATTCAGGCCCGTACGGCCTCCCGGTAATCCCCCCGGTAGTCGCTCAGCCACGCCGGGAACTCCGTCAGGTCGGCCAGCACGACATCCGCGCCCGCCGCGCGCAGCTCCGCCGCGTCGCACGGGCCGGTGGCGACCGCGACGGAGTACGCGTCCGCGGTGCGCGCGCCGCGGACGTCGCCGGTGTGGTCGCCGACGTACACGCTCGCGCCGTGCTCCCGCAGCGCCTGCGCCTTCTGCTCGGCCCACAGGTTGCCGACGACCGCGTCGGCGTCGATGCCCAGGTGGTCCAGATGCAGCTTGGCGTTGGGCTCCCACTTCGCGGTGACGACGACCGCGCGCCCGCCCGCCGCGCGGACCGCCGCGACGGCCTCGCGGGCGCCGGGCATCGCGAGTGTGCCCGTGATGGCGTGCCCGGGGTACATCTCGCGGTAGAGGTCGGCGATCGCGGGCACCTGGTCCGCCGGGAACCAGTTGATCAACTCCTCCGCCAGCGGCGGTCCGAGCCGCGTGACGGCCAGGTCGCAGTCGATGTACGTCCCCGTGCGCTCCGAAAGTGCCTGGTAGCAGGCGTGGATGCCGGGGCGGGAGTCGATCAGGGTCATGTCGAGGTCGAAGCCGACGGTCAGCAGGTGGGGAGTCCGGGGGGTCGTCGATGCGATAGGCATATGGACCATTGTGCCCACGCGCCCATGTGCCCATGTGATGGCCGGTGGCGGTCGCTCGCGCGGGTCAGCGGCGTCGCTGTGAGCGCCACACCAGGTACAGCGCCGAGGCCACGGCCGCGCCCCTGACCACCCACGGCCAGGTCTGCGCGACCGCCTCGTTCATGTGCCCCTTGACGATCGGATCGCCCCAGCGGCCGTCCGTACGGCCCCACAGCCAGACGACGCCCGCCGTCACGGCCAGCCCCGGCATGCCGAGCACGGCCCACTTCGACTCGACGGGGCTCAGCCGGCGGGAGGCCCAGGCGATGAGCCAGCCGAGGCCGAGGGCGAACCAGTTGCCGAGGGCGGCGCCGACGACGAGGAGGACGGCGGCCAGCAGAAGGAGGGGGTTGCTCCAGTTGCCGGGGCGGGGGAGCCGGCGACGGGGCGCGGCGGCGACGTCGGGGTCTTCGGCGGGGGCGGGCTTCTCGGTCTTGGGTGCCTTGGCCGACTTGGAGGGCTTGGAAGACCCGGAGGACTTGGAGGACTTGGCGGACTTGGCCGGATCGTCCTCGTCCCCGGTCGCGTCCTCGTCGTCGTCCTCGTGCTGCGGTGGCGGTTTGAGGAGTTCGGGGATCTCCACGCCGCCGACGAATCCCGGCACGTTGTCCCCCAGCCCGAACGGGCTGGTGTCCTTGCGCCACCAGTCCGGATCCGCGGAGCTGTCGCCCAGTTCGTGCGTGCTCGCGAGGTGGGGCGGGGAGGGGGCGTCGTCGGCCTCGGTGGGGCGGGGCGCGGGTTTCGGTTCCGCCGGGCGCGGCCTCGGGACGACTCGGCGCAGGCCCTTGGGGCGGTCGGCGTCCTCGCCGGCGCGCTGGGTGGGGACGGCGGCCCAGGTGTCCGTACCGGCCTCGGAGGCGCCCTCGCGGGCTGCGGCGACGATGTCGTCCGGGGTGCCGAGGCGGGAGAGGATGCGGCGGACGGCGGCCGGGCTGTCGACGGGGGCCTTCGCCCGGCGTCGGTCGATCTCGTTGCGCAGCTCCGACACGAGTCGCATGCGGGTGGCCGAGGGCAGCTGGCGCTGCTGGGCCAGGTCTCCGACGCGGCTCAGATAGTCGAATACGAGCTGGTCGCTCTCAATCCCCACGAAGTCCCCTCCGGGGCGCGCACGTTGTAGACCCCGCGGCCACGACGGTACCGCGTACACCCCGAGTTCTTCGCCCCCAGACCCCCAGGTGGGTTCTTCGGCCGACGGGTGGGTGGGCAACACACCCGGGGTCCGGGGCGCAGCCCCGGGGATGGGACGGGTAGGGGCGGCGGGGGCGAGAAACCACTACCGTTGAGCGGATGAGCACAGAGGAGCACCCCACGCCGGACCGAACCCCGGACCCCGCCCCGCAGGGCACCGCTCCGCGCTCCCTCGCGGAAGCCCTCCGCGCCCGGGACGACGCCTCCCTGTCGGCCCTCCTCCGCACCCGCCCCGACCTCATCACCCCCGTCCCCACGGACCTCACCCAGCTCGCCACCCGCGCCGGCACCCGCGCCTCGGTGGTCCGCGCCCTGGAGCGCCTGGACCGGTTCGCGCTCCAGACCGCGGAGGCCCTCGCCGTCGCGTCGGACCCGGCGGCGCACGACGAACTGCTCGCACTGCTGGCGGGCGACGACAAGGACCCGGCGGTCACGGCGGCGTTCCCGCGCGCTCTGGGGACGCTCCGCGAGCAGGCCCTGGTGTGGGGCCCCGACGACCGCCTGCGCCTCGTCCGGACGGCGCGCGAGCTGCTCGCACCGTCTCCTCAGCACCCGTCCCCCACCGGCCTGGGCCCGACCGTCGCCGAAGCCACGGCCGGGATGTCCCCGGGGCGCATCCAGGAGATCGTGGCCGAGGCCGGACTGCCGACCACCCACGACGCCGTCTCCGCCGTCACCTCGCTCACCGCGCTGTTCACCGACAGGGCCCGGATGTCGACGCTCCTCGACACCGCCCCGGCCGAGGCGGTGGAGGTGCTGTCCCGGCTGGTGTGGGGGCCGCCCTACGGCCAGGTGACCGCCGACCCCGCACGCCATCTGCGCTGGCTGATCGACCGCGGGCTGCTGCTGCCGACGGCGCCCGGCACGGTCGTACTGCCCAGGGAGGTCGCCCTGCATCTGCGGGCGGGCCGCGCGCACCGGGCGACGGAACCGGTGGCCCCGGCGGTCGAGGCCGCGCGGACGCACCGTCCACAGGCTGTGGACAGCGCGGCGGCGGGCCAGGCGTACACGGCGCTCGCCACCGTCGAGGAGCTGCTCAAGGACTGGCACGAGGGCGGGCCCGCCGTCCTGCGCGCCGGTGGGCTCAGCGTGCGGGACCTGAAGCGGACGGCGGTGGCGCTGGACGTCGCGGAGCCGGTGGCCGCGTTCTGGGTCGAGCTCGCCTACGCGGCGGGACTGCTGGCCTCGGACGGGGAGGCCGACGAGCGGTACGCGGCCACCCCCGCCTATGACGAGTGGCTGGAGAGGCCCGCCGCCGAACGGTGGGCCACGCTCGCCTCGGCGTGGCTGGCCGCGACCCGTACGGCGGGCCTGATCGGCGGGCGGGACACGAAGGACCGTACGTTGTCGGCGCTGGGGCCCGGCCTCGACCGCTCGGCGGCCCCCGAGGTCCGCCACCGCGTCCTCGCCCTCCTCGCCACCCTGCCCGAGGGCACCGCCGCCACCCCGGACTCGGTCCTCGCCCACCTCCAGTGGGAGCGTCCGCTGCGCGGGGACCGGAGCACGGCCGAGGATCTGCGGGCCCGGCTCGCCCGGTGGACGCTCTCCGAGTCGGAGCTGCTGGGAGTCACCGGCCGGGGCGCCCTCTCGGCGCAGGGCCGGGCGCTGCTGGGGCTGCCGTCGGGGAGCGTGCGGGAGACCGGGACGCGCGCCCCGTCCGGTCCCGGCGACAAGCTCCCCGCCCACAAGCACCACCGCCCCGCCGTCGAGACCCCCCTCTCCGAAACCCCGCGCTCCCCCGCCGAGCAGGCCGCAGCCGTCGCCCACGCCGCCCGGCTCCTCGCCCCGCTGCTGCCCGAGCCCCTGGACCACGTCCTCCTCCAGGCGGACCTGACCGCCGTCGCCCCCGGCCCGCTGGAGCGGCCCCTCGCCGACACGCTCGGCGTGCTCGCGGACGTCGAGTCGAAGGGCGGGGCGACGGTCTACCGCTTCACCCCGGGGTCGGTACGGCGCGCTCTGGACGCGGGCCGGTCGGCCTCGGACCTGCACGCGTTCCTCGCGGCCCACTCCCGCACACCCGTCCCGCAGCCGCTCGCCTATCTGATCGACGACGTGGCGCGCCGGCACGGCCATCTGCGGATCGGAGCGGCCTCGGCGTACGTCCGCTGCGACGACGACGCGCTGCTGAGCGAGATCCTCGCCGACAAGCGCTCGCAGGGACTGCGGCTGCGCCGCCTCGCACCCACCGTGCTCGCCGCCCAGGCCGACCCGGCGGCCCTGCTGGAGGGCCTGCGCTCGATGGGCTTCGCGCCCGCCGCGGAGTCCGCCGAGGGCGATGTGCTGATCACCCGCGCGCACGCCCATCGCACCCCGCCGCGCTCCGCCCCCGTGCCGGTCCCGGACGGTCCGCCGGTACCCGACGCCACCCTCCTCGGTGCCGCGATCCGCGCCATCCGCGCCGGTGACCTGGCCTCCACGACCCCGCGCAAGGACACGCAGGCACCGGCGCCGGGCACCGGCGAGCTGCCGCGCACCAGCTCCGCCGAGACCCTCGCCACCATGCAGGCCGCCGTCATGACCGGTGAGGCGGTGTGGATCGGGTATGTGAACGCCGAGGGCGCCGCCAGCCAGCGCGTGATCGCCCCGATCCGGGTGGAGGGCGGCTTCGTGACGGCGTACGACCACACCGCGGACGAGGTCCGCACCTATCCGTTGCACCGCGTGACGGGGGTCGCCGAGCTCGCCGACGACCAGCCGTGATCACCGCCCCTTGAGGCACACTGGACGTTTGGCCGGTCATCCGCGCGGGGTGACGGCACGCAGAAAGGGACGGGTGTGAACGGACCCCTCATCGTCCAGAGCGACAAGACCCTGCTCCTGGAAGTCGACCACGAGCAGGCCGACGCCTGCCGTCGGGCCATCGCGCCGTTCGCCGAGCTGGAGCGCGCGCCCGAGCACATCCACACCTACCGGGTGACGCCGCTCGGCCTGTGGAACGCGCGCGCCGCGGGCCACGACGCCGAGCAGGTCGTCGACGCGCTCGTCGAGTTCAGCCGCTACCCCGTGCCGCACGCGCTGCTCGTCGACATCGCCGAGACGATGGACCGTTACGGCCGTCTCACCCTCAGCAAGCACCCGGCCCACGGGCTGGTGCTGACCACCACCGACCGGCCCGTCCTGGAGGAGATCCTGCGGTCGAAGCGGATCATCCCGCTCGTCGGCAACCGGATCGACCCGGACACCGTGGCCGTGCACCCCTCCGAGCGCGGGCAGATCAAGCAGACGCTGCTGAAGCTGGGCTGGCCGGCCGAGGACCTCGCCGGTTACGTCGACGGGGAGGCGCACCCGATCGAGCTGGCGGAGGACGGCTGGGCGCTGCGGCCGTACCAGAAGCAGGCCGTGGAGAACTTCTGGCACGGCGGGTCGGGCGTGGTCGTCCTGCCCTGTGGAGCCGGGAAAACGCTCGTCGGCGCCGGGTCCATGGCGCAGGCCAAGGCCACCACGCTCATCCTCGTCACCAACACCGTCTCCGCCCGGCAGTGGAAGCACGAGCTGGTGAAGCGGACCTCGCTGACCGAGGACGAGATCGGCGAGTACAGCGGGACGCGGAAGGAGATCCGCCCGGTCACCATCGCCACCTACCAGGTGCTGACGACCAAGCGGAAGGGCGTCTATCCCCACCTGGAGCTGTTCGACTCCCGGGACTGGGGACTCATCGTCTACGACGAGGTGCACCTGCTGCCCGCGCCCGTCTTCAAGTTCACGGCCGATCTCCAGGCGCGACGGCGGCTGGGCCTGACCGCGACCCTGGTCCGCGAGGACGGGCGCGAGTCGGACGTCTTCTCGCTCATCGGGCCCAAGCGGTTCGACGCGCCCTGGAAGGAGATCGAGGCGCAGGGGTACATCGCGCCCGCCGACTGTGTCGAGGTCCGCGTCAATCTCACCGACTCCGAGCGGCTCGCGTACGCCACCGCCGAGACCGAGGAGAAGTACCGCTTCTGCGCGACGACCGCGACCAAGCGGAAGGTGACCGAGGCGCTGGTACGGAAGTTCGCGGGGCAGCAGATCCTCGTGATCGGCCAGTACATCGACCAACTCGACGAGCTGGGCGAGCACTTGAACGCGCCCGTCATCAAGGGCGAGACCAGCAACGCGCAGCGGGAGAAGCTGTTCGACGCCTTCCGGGAGGGCGAGATCAGCGTGCTCGTCGTGTCGAAGGTCGCCAACTTCTCCATCGACCTGCCGGAGGCGACCGTCGCCATCCAGGTGTCGGGCACCTTCGGCTCGCGCCAGGAGGAGGCCCAGCGCCTCGGCCGCGTACTGCGCCCGAAGGCCGACGGCCACCAGGCGCACTTCTACTCCGTCGTCGCCCGCGACACCATCGACCAGGACTTCGCCGCCCATCGGCAGCGGTTCCTGGCGGAGCAGGGGTACGCCTACCGGATCGTCGACGCCGACGAGCTCCTGGCCGACAACTGAACCAGCAGTACCAGCCCCAGCAGGGGGTACGGCGAGGCGAACGGCTGCTGCCACCAGGGCAGCCGAAGGTCCAGATCGCCCTGGTGGGGGACCAGCCAGAGGGTGCGGGCCGTGAAGACCGCGGCGGTGACGGCGGCCGGGCGCGGGCCGTGTTCGGCGTACAGCACGGCGATCAGCGGGACGCACCACACCCAGTGGTGCGACCAGCTGATGGGTGAGATCAGCAGGGCCGTGAGGGCGGTGAGGAGGACGCCCTCGCGGTCGGTGCGCGCGCGGCGGGCCAGCCACAGTCCCGCCGACGCGACGGCCAGCGCGGGTACGGCCCACAGCGGACCCGGTGCCGGGTCCCCCAGCGCCCGGGCGATCAGCCCCTGGAGCGACTGGTTGTCGACGATCCACACCTTGCCGACGCGGCCGGTCTCGTAGAGCCGCCGGGTCCAGAAGTCCACGCTCGCGCCGGGAAGGGCGAGCGCTCCCAGGAGTACGGTCCCGGCGAAGGCCGCCAGAGCGGTGGCCGCTTCCCGTCGCCGGCCCCTGAGCAGCAGATACGCAACGAAGACGGCGGGGGTCAGTTTCACCCCGGCCGCGATGCCGAGGGCGATGCCCTTACCGGGCGCGCCGGGCGGCCGTGTCAGGTCCCAGAGGATCAGGCAGGCGACGGCGAGGTTGATCTGGCCGAAGAGCACGCTCTGGAAGACGGGTTCGAGCCACAGGGCGAGCGCGGTGGCGGCGCAGAGCGCGGGCAGCCGCGTCGGCAGGCCCGCGAGACGGCAGGAGAGCCGGACCAGCACGGCCAGCAGGGCCACGTTCCCGGCGACGAAGGCGGCCTTGAGGACGGGCAGCGGGAGCCAGGCCAGCGGGACGAAGAGCATCGCCGCGAAGGGCGGGTACGTGGCGGGCAGCTGCCACTCGGTGACGCTGAACCCGTAGAGATCCGTGCCGTGGACGACGGCCGCACCCTCGGCCCGGTAGACGAGCGCGTCGGCCATCGGGGTGCGCCGGAGAAGACACAGCGCGGCGAACGCGGCGAGGGAAGTGGCAAGCAGGAGGAAGGGAAGAAGAGACGCGGGGAGGCGGGAGGCGGAGAAACGGGAGACGGGGAGACGAGGGTCGGAAGGACGAGGGCCGGAGAACGGGAGAACTTCGTCGAGTGAGCGATCGGTCACGTTCCGCTGAAGCACGGAGTGACCCTAGTGCCGGGACGGTTCACCCCGGCGGACGGCTCACCGGCGTCGTACGCCCGCCTCCTCCTCGTACTCCCCGAGGAGCACCACGCCGAACGCCGCGCCCACGAAGACCTTGACGGCGTGCAGGGCGTCGCCGACACGGTGGCGGTGGTGGGCGGCGGAGAAGGCGGTCGCGCCATGAGCGGCGGGACCGCGCTGGGAAGGGCCTGGGGTGAAGGTTGCTGCGCTCATGTATCCATGATGGAATGCGCGACCCCATATGGCGTCGGCCTATGGACCGAACCTCGGCGGCCCCTCGTACGCCTCCAGGCCTCTGCGTGTACGCCTCACGACGGACGGCGACCCCTAGGGATATGGGGGTCGCATCCCTGATGCCGCGCAGGACGCCGCGAACGCTTCCGCGAACGATGCCGCGAGCGATCCGCGAAAAAGAGTTGGCCCGGACCTCCTCCCCTGACCTAGAATCTCCGCTCTTGCCCGCCTCCCTCGACGGAGTGCCGCCGCCCGGCCGGAAACCGGACAGCATCCAACGGCTCGACCGCCGTACCCACTCACACGCAGCAGGTCTTCCGGAGGCACCACGTTGTCCACCCCACCCGCCCAGGACCCCCTCTCCCGCGAGCGCGCCCACCTCGGCTCGTCCCGCGCGGCACTGCGCGCGATGCGCGAGGACGTGGAGAACCTCGACATCGCAGACGTCACCGCGAACTGGGTGAACGCCGCGGTCCTCCAGCGCCAGATCGACGAGCGGATCAAGGCCCTCGCCGACCTCAGCCACACCCCGCTGTTCTTCGGCCGGCTCGACTATCTGCACGCACCAGGCGCCGACAAGGCGGAGGGCGCGGAGGGTGAGCGTTTCTACATCGGGCGCCGGCATGTGCACGACGCCGAGGGCGACCCGATGGTCATCGACTGGCGCGCGCCGGTGTCGCAGCCGTTCTACCGGGCCTCGAAGAAGGACCCGATGGACGTCGGACTGCGCCGCCGCTTCGGGTACACCGGCGGCGACCTCACGGCGTACGAGGACGAGCACCTGTCCGACCCCTCCGAGACCGCGGCGACCAGCAAGCTGCTCCAGCAGGAGATCGAGCGCCCGCGCGTCGGCCCGATGCGGGACATCGTGGCGACCATCCAGCCGGAACAGGACGAGATCGTACGGTCGGGTCTCGCGGGCTCCGTCTGCGTGCAGGGCGGCCCCGGCACCGGGAAGACGGCCGTCGGCCTGCACCGCGTCGCCTACCTCCTCTACGCCCACCGGGAGCGGCTGGCCCGCACCGGCACCCTGGTCATCGGGCCGAACAAGTCCTTCCTGCACTACATCGAGCAGGTGCTGCCCGCGCTGGGCGAGCTCGAGGTCAGGCAGGCGACGGTCGACGACCTCGTCGCGCATGTGGAGGTACGCGGGACGGACGACGCGACCGCCGCCGTCGTCAAGGGCGACGCCCGGATGGCCGAGGTGCTGCGCCGGGCCGTCCGCTCGCACGTGACGCTCCCGACCGAGGGCGTCGTGGTCGTGCGCGGCTCGCGGCGCTGGCGTGTCCCGGCGTACGAACTCGAGACGATCGTCGGGGAGTTGCTGGACCGCGACATCCGGTACGGCGCCGCCCGCGACGCCCTTCCGCAGCGGATCGCGCACGCCGTGCTGGTCCAGATGGAGCGCTCGGGCGAGGCACCGGACGACCGGGTGCAGGACGCCGTGGCCCGCAACACCGCGGTGAAGGCGGCCGTCAAGGCGATCTGGCCGCCGGTCGACCCCGCCAAGCTGGTCCTTCGCCTGCTCACCGACGCCGACTTCCTGGCCGTCCACGCGGACGGAATCCTCGACGAGGACGAACAGAAGGAGATCCTCTGGTCGAAGCCGGTGCGGTCGGTGAAGTCGGCCAGGTGGTCGCCCGCCGACGCCGTGCTGATCGACGAGGCCACCGATCTCGTCCAGCGCACCCACTCCCTCGGTCATGTCGTGCTCGACGAGGCGCAGGATCTGTCGCCGATGCAGTACCGGGCGGTGGGGCGGCGCTGCACGACGGGTTCGGCGACCGTGCTCGGTGACCTCGCACAGGGCACGACCCCCTGGGCGACAAGGAGTTGGGACGAGGCCCTCACACACCTCGGCAAGGGGGAAGCGGTGATCGAGGAGCTGACCGCCGGTTTCCGCGTCCCCACCGACGTCATCACCTACGCCTCCCGGCTGCTGCCGCACATCGCGCCGGGCCTGACCCCGGTGGCGTCGGTCCGCGAGAACCCGGGCTTCTTCGAGGTGCGGCCGACGACCGCCGACGAACAGGTCGTGGACGCCTGCGAGGAGTTGCTGCGCAACGAGGGTTCGGTCGGTCTCATCGCCGCCGACGCCCGGATCCCGGCGCTCACCGAGGCGCTGACGGCGGCGGGCCTCACGTACCTGGGCCCCGGCGAGGAGACGACGGCGCAGACCCGCCTCACCCTCGTCCCCGCCTCCCTCGCCAAGGGCCTGGAGTACGACTACGTGGTCCTGGACGAGCCGCGGGCCGTGGTCGACGGCGAGCCGGACGAGCGGACCGGACTGCGCCGCCTGTACGTGGCCCTGACCCGAGCGGTCTCGGGCCTGACCGTCACCCACGCGGCCCCCTTGCCGGAGCAACTGGGCTAGGGCGTTTGGTCCGTATCGTCCGCTACGCGTCCAGGGCCTGCCGCCACTCGCGTACGGCCGCCACCGTCACCGGTCCGTTCCATCCGCCGGGACGGGCCGCCCCACCGATGTGGAAGGCGTCGATCCCCGCGGCCCTCAGCCGGGGAACATGATCGAGACGCAGCCCGCCGCCCACCATGATCCGGGGCTCGTAACCGGGTTCGGTGCGGCGGGCGGCCTCGGCGAGGAGGGTCGGGAAACCGTCGTCCACGCCGTCCGGGGAACCCGCCGTGAGGTACGCGTCCAGGCCCGGCAGGTCCACGAGCTGCTTGCGCAGGGAGTCCCGGTCGGCGGCGCGGTCGATCGCGCGGTGGAACGTCCAGGGGCAGCCGTCCAGTTCGGCGACGATCCGCTCCACGACGGGCAGGTCGGGACCGCCGTGCTCGTCGAGGAAGCCGAGCACGAACTCGTCCGCTCCGGCGGCCCGCATCTCCCCCGCGACCCGTACGAGCGCGTCGACGTCCCTCGCGCCGCCCGCCGCGAAGCCGTCCGCACGCCTCAGCATCACGCGCAGCGAGATGTCGACGGCGGCGCGGATCCCGGCGAAGGTCTCCACCGGCGGGGTGAGCCCGTCGGCGGCCATGTCGGTGACCAGCTCCAGCCGGTCGGCGCCTCCGGCCTGGGCGGCGACCGCGTCCTCCACGCCGAGAGCGATCACCTCCAGAACTGCACGCTTGCGCTCGCTCATGGGGCCTCTTCCTCTGGGGCGGCTACAGGTCTAGTCCAATCTCAGGGTACGCCGCGCCTGGCGACCACCGCGAGAAGGCCTCGCCGTTTCCCGAGGCACACCATCGGGGCTCCGCCCCGAATCCCCGTCCACCCGCAGGCGTTCGCCCGCGGGACGGCGGGGGCCGATCGCGCAGTTCCCCGCGCCCCCAAGACGGGGCTCCGCCCCGAATTCCCCGTCCGCGCGTAGAGCTTCGCCTGCGGGACGGTGGGGGCTTGTCGCGCAGTTCCCCGCGCCCCCAAGACGGGGCTCCGCCCCGAATTCCCCGTCCGCGTGTAGTGCTTCGCCTGCGGGACGGTGGGGGCTTGTCGCGCAGTTCCCCGCGGCCCCGAAACGGGGCTTCGCCCCGAAAACCCGTCCACCCGAATACGGTCGCCCGCGGGACAGCCAGGGCCGATCACGCAGTTCCCCGCGCCCCCAAGACGGGGCTCCGCCCCGAATTCCCCGTCCGCGTGTAGTGCTTCGCCTGCGGGATGGTGGGGGCTTGTCGCGCAGTTCCCCGCGGCCCTGAAAGCCTCAGCCCGTCCGGCGTTCGAGGAACCACCTGTCCTCGGGGGGGACACACCACCCACCCCGGCCCGCATCACTCAGCCCGTCCGCCGGACAGGTCCGCCCAAGCGGGAGAATCGGTGTATGCCCGACCTCGACGCGCTGCGCACCCGCTGGTCCCATGCCCTCGACGGGGCCCGCTCACCCGGCGGCCCCGACCCTGCCCCGTACGCGGACAACCTCCTCGCCCGCTGGGGGGAGCCACAGCGCCGCTATCACGCCGTCGCGCACCTCACCGCGGTCCTCGACCACATCGACGTACTGGAGGAGTACGCGGACGACCCCGCCCTCGTCCGCCTCGCCGCCTGGTTCCACGACGCCGTCTACCTCCCCGACCGCTCCGAGAACGAGGAACGCTCCGCCCGCCTCGCCGAACGCGCCCTCCCCGAGGCCGGGGTAGGGGAGGAGAAGTCGGCCGAGGTCGGGCGTCTGGTCCGGCTCACCGTCACCCACGCCCCGGCCGACGACGACCGCAACGGCCAGGTCCTCTGCGACGCCGACCTCGCGATCCTCGCCTCGGCCCCGGACGCCTACGCCGCCTACACCGCCGCCGTCCGCGAGGAGTACGCCTTCGTCCCGGACGAGGCGTTCCGGGCGGGCCGGGCGGCCGTGCTGCGTCAACTCCTCGACCTGCCGAGGCTGTTCAGGACGCCGTACGGAACACGGGAGTGGGAGGAGCGGGCCCGGGAGAACATCCGGCGCGAGCTCGCCCACCTCACCGAAACCGCCCCGGACTCACCGAACCCGTCCCGGAAGGCCGCCAAGTGAGCCGTCCAGGTCCGCCGCCCGGCCCCCGTATGCCCCTCGCCGTCTACATCCTCGCCCTCTCCGTCTTCGCCCTCGGGACCAGCGAGTTCATGCTCTCGGGGCTCCTGCCGCCCATCGCCGACGACATGGGTGTCACGATTCCGCAGGCGGGTCTGCTCATATCTGCGTTCGCCATAGGCATGGTCGTCGGCGCGCCGCTGCTCGCCGTGGCCACCCTCCGCCTCCCCCGCCGTACCACCCTCGTCTCGCTCATCGCCGTCTTCGGGCTCGGCCAGATCGCCGGCGCGCTGGCGCCGACGTACGCCGTGCTCTTCGCCTCCAGGATCGTCAGCGCCCTCGCCTGTGCGGGCTTCTGGGCGGTGGGCGCGGCGGTGGCGATCGCGATGGTCCCGGTGACCTCCCGGGCCCGCGCGCTCGCGGTGATGATCGGCGGTCTGTCGATCGCGAACGTGCTCGGGGTTCCGGCCGGTGCCTTCCTCGGCGAGCATCTCGGCTGGAGGTCCGCGTTCTGGGCCGTCGGCGCGGCCTCCGCGATCGCTCTGGTCGGGGTCGTCACCCTCATCCCCCGCATCCCGCTCCCCGACAAGAAGCCGCAGCTCAGGCGGGAAGTCTCCATATACGGTGACGCGCAGGTCTGGCTCACCGTCGCTCTCGTGATGCTCGCCGCGGGCGGGGTCTTCTGCACGTTCAGCTATCTCTCCCCGCTGCTCACGGATGTCGCAGGGCTCGACGACGGCTGGGTGCCGAGCGTGCTCGCGCTCTTCGGGGTCGGGGCGCTGATCGGTACGACGATCGGCGGGCGGGTCGCCGACGCGCACCTCTTCGGGGTGCTCCTCTCCGGCACCGCGGCCTCGACCACCGTCCTCGTGGCGCTCGCGCTCCTCGGGCAGTACGCGATCGCTGCCGTGGCTCTTTCCTTCCTCCTCGGCGTCACCTGCTTCTTCACCGCCCCGGCGCTCAACGCCCGGCTCTTCAACCTCGCCGGGGCCGCCCCCACCCTGGCCGGAGCCACCACCACGGCCGCCTTCAACCTCGGCAACACCGGCGGCCCCTGGGTCGGCGGCACGGTCATCGACGCGGGTCTCGGCTACGCGGCGACGGCCTGGGCGGGCGCGGCCATGACGGTGACGGGCCTGGGGGTGGCCGCGGTCTCGCTGCGCCTCCAGCGCCGTACCCGGGCCTCCCGCGTGGTGGTGTCCATGAACAAGAAGGCCGAAAACGCGGACAGGACCAACAATCCAGTACGTAACGACGTCTGACCGCGCCTATCCTCAGCCGCATGCGATCCATGGGTGGGGACCAGGTGGAGGAAGCCGTCGCGGGCGCCGTCGCGCTGTTGCGGGCGGTGGCCGGGCGGGACTGGGACGGCGTCGGGGCGGGCCGTCTCGAGTGGAGCTGCCGGAAGACCGCCGAGCACATCGCCGACGATCTCCTCGCGTACGCGGGCCAGTTGGCGGGGCGGGCCACCACGGCGTACGTGCCCTTCGAGATCACCCTGGACGACGGCACCGACAACGCGGGCGTCGTCGACGTGATCGAGACGACCGGCGCCCTGCTCGCCGCCGTCGTGCGCACCACGCCGCGCGAGGTGCGTGCCTTCCACCCGTATCCGTTCCGCAGCGCGAACCGCGAGGGCTTCGCCGCGATGGGTGTCACCGAGGTGCTGCTGCACACGCATGACATCGCGCAGGGTCTCGGGGTCGCCTACGAGCCGCCGGCCGAGCTCTGCGCGGACGTACTCTCCCGGATCTTTCCGCACGTCAGGCCGGGGTCCGAGCCGTGGCCCACGCTCCTGTGGGCCACCGGACGCGGCGAGCTGCCGGGCCGCGCCCCGCTCACCGAGTGGCGCTGGAGCAACAACCTGGTGATCGAGGCCGGACGGCTCACGCTCCAAGGAGTCACCCCGGCGGCCGCCGCCGATCTGCGCGCGGGTGGCACCGGCGGCTTCGAGTGGATCGAGGGCGGCCCCTTCGACGGCACGCGGGACGCCGCCGGAATGGTCCTGAAGGCGTACGAGAGCGGGGTGCACCGCCCGGAGTGGGGCATGTTCGTGCTCGTACGGAGCGAGGACGGCCGGGCGGTCGGCGCGATGGGTTTCCACGGCGCCCCCGACGAGGACGGCCGCGCGGAAGTCGGCTACGACCTCGCCGAGAACGCCCGCGGCCACGGCTACGCGACCGAGGCCCTGCGCGCCCTGGCCGCCTGGGCCCTCGCCCACGACGAGCTCGACATCCTCTTCGCGGCCATAGAGCGGACCAACGCGCCCTCCCAGCGGGTCATCGCGCGCGCCGGCTTCACCCGGGTGAGCGAGGACGAGGAGGAGTACGCGTACGAGCTGCGCGCGCAGGATCCCTCGCTGCGGGTGTACGCCCGTACGGACTGACCTCCGCCCACCGGGAGGGGCCGGGCGGTCCTCCTACCGACTACCGACCGACGTACTTGCGCCGGCGCAGCCCCGCCCCGTACAGCAGCCGCACCACCTCGCGGCTGCTGACCTCCACCGCCCCGGCGCGCACGGCGTCCGCGTACCGGTGGGAGGGCAGGTCGTAGTGATCGCGCTCGAAGGCGCGCGGAGGTATGCCCAAGTCCGCGGCGAACAGGTGCAGTTCGTCGTACGAGACGTCGCTGACCAGGTGGGACCAGAGCCGACCGTGGCCCGGCCAGATGGGCGGGTCGATGTAGACGGTCACGAGGACGGCATCTCGCCGGTCGCCGACCCCAGGCATCCCACGGACGCGACCTTCACGCCCGCCTTGTGGCAGACCCAGTGCGGGTCGGGCCCGAGCTCCGGCTCGACGTCGAGGGCGTGCGGGTCGCCCGAGCCGCAGACCGGACACAGCGGCCACCGCCCGTACCGCTCCAGCAACGCGTCCTGTACGTCCTGGGCGACGAGCCCGGCCACATAACCGACGCCCTCCGGCCATTGTTCGACCCACCAGCGGCGCTGCACCACCGAGTCCTCGACGAGCGAGACGACATCCGCCTCGGCGACCTCACCCGCGACGAGATCGGCGAGAACGAGGGCGCGGGCCGCGTGCAACGCCTGCTCCAAGGGGCTGACGGGATGGCTGGTGGGATCCATGCACCCATTGTGCGCACCCTTGACCGCATACCCCAGCAGAAAATATCTTTCACAAGTGACCCCAGACGTGAAGGAAATTTTCGCCGGTGAGGCTCCGCCCGCTCCCGCCGCCCTCGCGGCCAAGGTGCGGACGCTCGCCCCGTCGATGACCCGCTCCATGCAACGGGTCGCCGAGGCCGTCGCCGGCGACCCGGCCGGCTGCGCGGCCCTCACGGTCACCGGCCTCGCCGAGCTCACCGGCACCAGCGAGGCCACGGTCGTGCGCACCGCCCGCCTGCTGGGCTACCCCGGCTACCGCGACCTGCGCCTCGCGCTCGCCGGCCTCGCCGCCCAGCAGCAGTCGGGCCGCGCGCCCGCCGTCACCGCGGACATCGCGGTCGACGACCCCATCGCGGACGTCGTCGCGAAACTCGCGTACGACGAGCAGCAGACCCTCGCCGACACCGCGGCGGGGCTCGACACGGTCCAGCTGGGCGCGGCCGTCACGGCGCTCGCCGCCGCCCGCCGGATCGACATCTACGGCGTCGGCGCGTCCGGCCTCGTCGCCCAGGACCTGGCCCAGAAGCTGCTGCGCATCGGACTCATAGCCCACCCGCACAGCGATCCGCACCTCGCCGTCACCAACGCGGTGCAGCTGCGGGCCAAGGACGTGGCGATCGCGATCACCCACTCCGGCTCGACGGGCGACGTCATCGAGCCGCTGCGGGTCGCCTTCGAACGCGGGGCGACGACGGTCGCGATCACCGGCCGCCCGGACGGGCCCGTCACGCAGTACGCGGATCACATACTCACCACGTCCACGGCCCGCGAGAGCGAGTTGCGTCCCGCGGCGATGTCGTCGCGCACCAGCCAGTTGCTGGTGGTGGACTGCCTGTTCGTGGGAGTCGCCCAGCGGACGTACGAGACGGCGGCGCCCGCGCTGTCCGCGTCGTACGAGGCGCTGGCGCACCGACATAGCCCGCGCGGCCGTATGCGCTAGTGCTCCGCCGGGAGCCTGGAAAAACTGGATGCCGTCGTTACGCTGCGGGCCCGTTGTGGCTGGTCGCGCAGTTCCCCGCGCCCCTCAGGGCGCGCGCCTTCACCACCCCGCGCTGAAAAGAGCCGTTCGTCATGACCTCCACCGCCGACGCCTCCTCCAACTACCACTCCCTGCGGGCCGAGTTGGAGACGTTGACCACTGAGGCGTTCCGTCCCGAGCTGTCCCAGATCGACCGGCTGCCGACGCTGGAGATCGCGAAGATCATGAACGCCGAGGACGCGACCGTGCCGACGGCCGTCGCGACCCAGCTGCCCCGTATCGCCGCCGCGATCGACGCCGTGGCCGAGCGCATGTCCCGCGGCGGCCGGCTGATCTACGCGGGCGCGGGCACCGCCGGCCGCCTCGGCGTGCTGGACGCCTCCGAGTGTCCGCCCACCTTCAACACCGACCCGTCCGAGGTCGTGGGCCTGATCGCGGGCGGCCCGAGCGCCATGGTCACCTCGGTCGAGGGCGCCGAGGACTCCAAGGAGCTGGCCGAGGCGGACCTGAAGGGGCTCTCCCTGACCCCCGACGACACGGTGGTCGGCGTCTCCGCCTCCGGCCGCACCCCGTACGCCGTCGGCGCGGTCGAACACGCCCGCGCGCACGGCGCGTTGACGATCGGCCTGTCCTGCAACGCGCACAGCGCGCTGGCCGCCGCGGCCGAGCACGGCATCGAGATCGTCGTCGGGCCCGAGCTGCTGACCGGCTCGACCCGCCTCAAGGCGGGCACGGCGCAGAAACTCGTCCTGAACATGCTCTCGACGATCACGATGATCCGTCTCGGCAAGACGTACGGGAACCTGATGGTCGACGTCCGCGCCTCGAACGAGAAGCTGCGGGCCCGCTCCCGCCGTATCGTCGCCCTCGCGACCGGCGCCTCGGACGAGGAGATCGAACAGGCCCTCGCGGCCACCGACGGCGAGGTGAAGAACGCCATCCTCACCATCCTCGGCGGCGTGGACGGGTCCACGGCGGCCCGCCTTCTGGAGGAGAGCGACGGCCATCTGCGCGCGGCGCTCGCCGCATCGACGGGCTGACCAGCACCCTCGTGGAGTGCGCACAGCGAACGACCTCACCCCCCATGCCGCCACGGCCGCCGCGATCCTCCCCCTGGTCGGCGGCGCCGCGAACGTCACCTCCGTCGCCCACTGCATGACCCGCCTGCGCCTGGGCCTGCGGGACCGGACGCTCGTACGCGAGGACGCTCTCAGGTCCCTGCCCGCCGTCCTGGGCGTGGTCGCGGACGACGCCGGCCACCAGATCGTCCTGGGGCCGGGCACGGTCGCGCGGGTGACCCCCGAGTTCGAGGCGCTCGTCGCCGGCACGGCCGACGCGCTGGCCGCACGCGGCGCCGAGTGGAAGGCGGCCCGGCAGCAGCGCAACGCGACCCCCTTCAAACTCCTCCTCGGCCGGATCGCGAACATCTTCGTCCCCCTGATCCCCGCCCTGATCGGCTGCGGAGTCGTCGCGGGCCTGGGCGGCCTGCTGGTCAATCTGGGGTGGCTCCCCTCCCTCACCCCCGCCCTCGCCGCGATCGCCTCCGGCTTCATGGCCCTGATCGCGGTGTTCGTCGGCCACAACACGGCGAAGGAGTTCGGCGGCACCCCGGTCCTGGGCGGGGCGGTGGCGGCGATCGTCGTGTACGCGGGGGTCGCGAAGGTGACGGCCTTCGGCATGACCCTGGCGCCGGGCCAGGGCGGGGTACTGGGCGCACTGGCCGCCGCGCTCCTGGGAACGTACGTGGAGAAGTGGTGCCGCCGCTGGGTCCCCGAAGCCCTCGACGTCCTCGTCACCCCCACCCTCACGGTCCTGCTCACCGGCCTGGTGACCCTCTACGTCCTCATGTACACGGCCGGCGAGCTGTCGACGGCCATCGGGACGGGTGCGAACTGGCTCCTCGACCACACGGGCGTCTTCGCGGGCCTGGTCCTGGGCGGCCTGTTCCTCCCCCTGGTGATGCTGGGCCTGCACCAGGCCCTCATCCCGCTGCACACCACCCTCATCCAGCAGCAGGGCTACACGGTCCTGCTGCCCGTCCTGGCGATGGCGGGCGCCGGGCAGGTCGGCGCGGCACTCGCGGTCTACGTCCGCCTCCACCACGACCAGTCCCTCCGTACGACGATCAGGTCGGCGCTGCCCGCGGGCCTCCTGGGCGTCGGCGAACCCCTGATCTACGGCGTCTCGCTCCCCCTCGGCCGCCCCTTCGTCACCGCCTGCGCGGGCGGGGCGGCGGGCGGCGCGTTCGTCGGCTTCTTCTCGATGCTCGGCGACAAGATCGGCTCCACGGCGATCGGCCCCTCGGGCTGGGCCCTGTTCCCCCTGCTCAAGGGCACGGGCGGACTGGCCCTGACGGCGGCGATCTACGCGGGCGGGCTGCTCACCGGGTATGTGGTGGGGTTCGCGGCGACGTACTTCTTCGGCCTCGGGGGCACTGTCAGTGGCGTGTGCGATTCTTCGAAGGAGGGGCAGGACACCGACCCGGGAGGGAATCCACCACCGTGAACCACGCACAGCTGACCGCCCTCGGCCGCGCCCTGCGCGTGCTCGGCGAGCACGGCGACGCGCTGAACGCCGACACGCCCGACGCGAAGCTGCACGAGGTGAAGGCCGACCTGAAGCGGGCGCTGGACCTGCTGGAGGAGACGGTGACGACGGCGGTGCCCACGACGCGCTGCGCCGAGCACCCCAGTGGCCCGGTGGACGAGGGCGCCGTCGACCTCTGTCTGCTCTGCGAGACACGGCGGCGCACCGCCCGCCGCACCGAGGTCAACGACGCCTTCCCGCAGGGCCGCCCCGGCGGCGCCGACGACGCACCCGAGCGCACGATGTCGCGGTACGGCGTGCGGGCCGACCGCCCCCAGCCCCAGCAGCGCTGGCTGCCGGAGGTGTGGACAGGGCAGGCGTGGCAGCTGTGCGGCACCCCGCGCCGCGACCGCGTCGAGGCGGAGCGGTATCTCGCCGCGGAGCGCCGCACCCCGCGCCCCGGCATGGCCTACCGCCTGGTCCACGAGTTCACGGACTACGAGGTGCTGCGCATCTGGGGCACACCGGTGAAGGTGGACATCGAGCCGATGGGCAACCTGTAGCCGATCCGCGTCACCTGCGGGCTCCCGCGCTCGGGACGGCGGAGGCGAGGTGTCCACTGAACCAGTCCGTGGCCAGCTCGGTGACCGATTCCAGGGTGCCGGGTTCTTCGAAGAGATGGGTGGCACCGGGGACGACGGCCAGCTGATGCTCACAGCTCAGGCGCGCCGCCGCCTGCCGGTTGAGGTCCAGTACGACGTGGTCGCGGCCCCCGACGACGAGCAGCGTCGGAGCCTTCACCTCCGGCAGCCTGGCGTCGGCCAGATCCGGCCTGCCCCCGCGGGAGACGACTGCCGCGACGTCCGCCGCGGGCTCCGCCGCGGCCCACAGCGCGGCGGCGGCGCCTGTGCTGGCACCGAAGTAACCGAACTCCATGCCCTGGACGCCGGGCTGCTCACGCAGCCATGCGGTCGCCTGGATCAGGCGGCGGGCGAGCAGCTCCGTGTCGAACACGTTGTCCCGGTTCACCGCCTCGGCCTCGGTGAGCAGATCGAACAGAAGGGTGCCGAGACCGGCGCGGTTCAGCCCGGTGGCGACGAAGCGGTTGCGCGGGCTCTTCCTGCCGCTGCCGCTGCCGTGGGCGAAGAGGACGATCCCGGGGGCGCCGCGGGGGACAGTCAGCCGCCCGTCGAGCGCGGCGCCCGTGGCCGCTATCCGGACCTCCTCGTCAGCGGGCGGGGGAGCGTGCTCCGGGGAGGCGCTGCCCGCGGCCGGCGGTGCGTCGGACGTGGCGTGCGCCGCGCGGTTGTGCTCCAGGCAGGCGATGACCTCCTCGTCGCTCGTCTGCCCGAAGTCCGTGTAGAACTGGCCGATCGCGTAGAACAGCCGGGGTGTGTGCAGACAGACGCCTTCGTCCGCCGCGCCTCCGAGGCGGGCCGACCAGTCGTGCGGGGCCACGGGAACCGCCAGCACGATCCGGGACGCGCCGCGGGCGCGCGCGATCCGGCAGGCCGCGAGTGCCGTGGAGCCGGTCGCCAGCCCGTCGTCCACCACCAGGACCGTCCGTCCCTCGTACCTGGCCGGCTGCCGCTCGCCCCGGTAGCGGCGGGCCCGCTGCTGCAGGACGCCGCGCTCGTGTTCCTCCACCGCCGCCAGGGCACGGTCCGTCACACCCGTCCCCCGCAGCACCTCTTCGTTGATGACGCGGACGTCCTCCTCGCCGATGGCGCCCATGGCCAGCTCCGGCTGGAAGGGCACCCCCAGCTTGCGCACGAGGCAGACGTCGAGCGGGGCGCCGAGGGCCTCGGCGATCTGCGCGGCGACCGGGACGCCGCCGCGGGGAAGTCCCACGACGACGAGGTCCTGGCCCTTGAGGTGGTGCAGCCGGGCGGCGAGCTGCCGGCCCGCGTCGGTTCGATCAGCGAAGTACATGGTCGCCTCCCGGGGTGAGGTGAGCTCCTCGGGTCCCGAGTGAAGTCCGGTCCGCACTGCCGGGCGGACAAGTCCGTTCCGGGCGGACAAGTCCATTATGGGGCGCTGCCACGCACGGCTCCCAGGGCCGGCCGGACGGTGAGGGTGCCGTCCGGGTCGAGTGCGACCCGTGAGCCGTAGGTCCGGCTGATCCGGCTCAGCACGTCCCGCACCCACCGCGAGTCCTCGGCCGTCGCGCGCTCCAGCCGCATCCGCCGGGACCGCATCGGGACGACGCGCACGTCGTGGTACCTGCCGTCGTCCGGGTCCACGGTGACGAAGTACAGCAACCGGAGATCGTCCCGGTACTCCTCGTAGCCGCCGATGCCCTCGTAGTCGTTGATCAGGTCGCCGCAGCCGTGGGTGATGAGCTTTCCCCGGTACGACTCCAGCGGCCGCGGATGGTGCGAGGAGTGCCCGTGCACGACGTCCGCGCCGCCGTCGACGAGCGCATGGCCGAAAGCGGACCTGGTCACGGGGGACGAGGTAGCCCCAGTTGGAGCCCCAGTGGACCGAGACGACCACGATGTCGCCCGGCCGTTTGGCCGAACGCAGCCGGGTCGCGATCCCGGCCGCGGCGGCGTCCGACGGCTCGGCGACGAAGTCGACCCCGCTGCGCTGTGCCGTGGCGGCCCAGCCGCGGGGTATGCCGCTGGAGGCCACTCCCACGGAGAAGACCAGGACGCGCCGGCCTCCTGTGACGGGGACGATGGCGGGACGCCGGGCCTCGTCGGCGTCCCGTCCCGCTCCCGGCGCGCGAAGACCCGCGTCCGCCAGGGCGCCGAGGGTCTCCTCCAGCCCGCCGCGGCCGTAGTCCAGCACATGGTTGTTGGCCAAAGCGCAGGCATGCGGACGGGCGGCGGCGAGGGCGGGCAGGTTGGCCGGGTGCATCCGGTAGTGGATCTCTTTGCCGGGCGCGGCCTCGTCGTTGCGCGTGACGGCGGTCTCCAGGTTGAGGATCCGGGCGTCGGGGGCCACCGCGGCGAGCACGTCCAGCGCGTCGCCCCAGGGCCAGGTGAAGCCGGCCGGGCGGGGAATCACGCCGTTCGCCGCCTCGGCCAGCTCCACATAGGCGCGGGCGTCCTTGACGTACGACTCGCGCAGCTTCGGATCGCCGGGGTGCGGGAGGATCTGGTCGACTCCCCGGCCGAGCATCACATCACCGGCCAGGAACAGCGTGACGAGGCCACCGCCCATGCCTCCAGGCTAGGACCTGTGGCCCGACACCGTCGCGATCCACTTGACGAAGTCGCCCGGGTCGTTGTCCGCGCCGTGACCGGCGTCCCAGTAGTACGAGGTGTCGACGTCGTCGCCGAGGTTCTTCAGGCGGGCGGCGAGGTTGCTCGCGACGGTGAGCGCGGTGTCGCTGTCCTTGGTGCCGAGGCGGATCCACCAGTGCTTCGACCGGTTCTCGTTGGCCTTGTCCACGAGGTGGTGCATCGGGTTCATCAGATGGAGCTTCGCGGGGATGTCACCGTCGAGGCGCGCACTGGCGCCCTCCTCGTGGCGCAGGCTGTAGAGGGTGAAGTGCCGGTTGGCGGTGGTCCCCGTACCGAACTCGTTGTTCTCCCCGGCGGACAGGTCGAAGGCGTCGAACGCCGGGGTGTCCTTCTTGCGGGCGCCCACATGGGTGAGGAAATCGGCCCAGGAGAAGGCCGCCCTGCCGCCGGACCACGTGATGAACGGGTTCGCGGCCAGATAGGTCGCGCGATCCGCGTCCGACAGCGCCGCGAGGTACTGGGTGGCCGACGGCTCCAGGTGGGTCCTGACCAGGTACTCGTCGAGGTTGCGCGCCGTAAGGGTGCCGAAGCCCTTCGCCGTCAGCCGCAGGGAGGCGAGATGGTCGCCGTACGCGCCGGCCAGCGCCTTGGAAACGGTCTGGTCGACGGTCGAGCCGCTGCTCAGCGCGTTGGCGCCCCAGTTCCACTCGTACGCCATGTCGGCGTGTTCGAGGTCGGTGATCGGGCACCAGGCACCGGTGGCGAAGATGGCGTCGCTCGCGTCGGCCGCGCCCAGCTCCTCCAGGTAGGGGTGGTAGGCCGGACTGTCGCCGGACGCGCCGAGCAGCGAGGAGAGCGCGCCGCCCGCGCTGGTGCCGCAGGAGACGATCCGGTCCACGTTGCCCGGGATGCGCCCCTTGTTGAACTTCACGTACCGCACCGCGGCCTTGAGGTCGACGATGGCGGCGGGCGCGGTGCCGTAGTACGTCCCGCTGGAGTCGACCAGCGACCGCCCGCGTGCGCCCGGCTCCACGACGACGTACCCGGCGGCGAGCGCCAGTTGCTGGCGGCTCGCGGCGGAGTCGGCAGCGGGAGCGGGGCCGCCCGGGCCGCCTGGACCCATCCCGCCGCCCGCGCCGACGCCCGTGGCGTTCGCGACGGACGAGGGCATGTAACCGCCGACCTGGTTGGCGAAGAGGATGGGGGCGCCGGACGCGTCCACGACGCTCCCGTCGATCCTCACGGGAACGCTGACGTTGAGGGACTGATAGGTGGCGTCCACCGGGTCGGCCACGTACGAGGCCACTTTGTAGAAGTGGTAGACGACCTCGTGGGCGGTGCCGGTGGTGTCCGTGATGCTGGTGGTCAACTCCGTGCAGCTGCCCGGATCGAAGACCAGGGAGGAGTCCGTGGACGCCGCGGACGACGCCGCTGACGTTCGGCTCGCCGCCCGCGCACTTGAAGCGAACCCGACCGCCGGCACCACGGCACCCGCGGTGAGCCCCATGACCACTGTCCTACGCTTCACTGCCGTCTCCTGTCTTCGCGGCTCGTTCGAACAACGAGGCCCCAGGACAACAGCCGTTCCTTAAGCGTTCCTTTGTGCCTCCCGTGACGGCACCGGGATCCGGCCACCGCCCTGGCCAGCCGCAACCACGGGCGTCCTGCCGCGCCGACCAGCAAACCGAACCAATCGCCCACAAAATTGTCAGCAATTTTGGCGCGATTTCGATCCGGCTGACGATCCGGCCGAACCGGCCGAAGAGGGGTGGCTAGAGGGGTCGGCCGACGAGGGAGTCGAGGATGTCACGCGCGGCGGTCAGGTCGTCGATCGTCGCCGTGATCCGCCCGCGCTCCTGCGCGAGTCCTTCGAGGAGCTCCGGGCACTTGCCCGCCAGGACGACGGTGTCGTCCTGGACGCAGGGCACGATCTCCGCGATGACGGACGTGCCGAGTCCGGCGGAGAGCAGGACCCGGATGCGCCGCACGGTCGTCACGTCCCGCTCGCCGTACTCCCGGTATCCGCTCGGCAGTCTGGTCGGCGTCAGCAGCCCCTGCTCCTCGTAGTAGCGCAGGGCCCGCGGGCTCGCACCCGTACGCCGTGAGAGCTCACCAATCCTCATGAGGCCGAGTCCAACAGGGACTTGACTCTCACGTCAACGTGAATGTCTAGCGTCGAAGCATGACCTCATCCACACAGGACACCACCCGGCCGTACCCCGATCCGTCCGCCCCGCCCGCCCCTGTCACCGTCCTCGGCCTCGGCCCGATGGGCCGCGCCCTGGCCTGCGCCTTCCTGGCGGCAGGTCACCCGGTGACGGTGTGGAACCGCACCCCCGGCCGGGCCGGCGACCTGCCCGGCCGGGGTGCCGCCGTCGCCGGGTCGGTGGCGGACGCGGTGGGTGCCGGGCGGGTGGTCGTCGCCTGTCTGCGGGACTACGACGCCGTACGAGCGGTGCTGGAGCCGGTCGCGCCGGCGCGCTGGGAGGGGCGCCTGCTCACCAACCTCACCAGCGGGGAGCCGGCCCGAGCCCGCTCGATGGCGGACTGGGCAACCGCGCACGGCATCCGCTACCTGGACGGCGCGATCCTCACCCCGACCCAGGTCGTCGGCACGGCGGCCACCGCCGTCCTCTACAGCGGGGCGCACGAGGTCCACGAGGCGGTACGGGACACGATGGCCGCCTTGGGCGGCACCGGTACGTATCTCGGTGCCGATCCCGGCCGGGCGGCGGCATACGAGGTGGCGCTCCTCGACCTGTTCACCACGTCGGTGTACGGCGTCGCGCACGCCTTCGCCCTCGCCTCGGCCGAGGGCATCGCACCCGACGACCTCGCCCCGTTCGCCCTCGGGATCAGCGGTCTGCTGTCCGAGATGATCCCGCGATTCGCCGGCCAGCTCCGCACCGGCGACTACCCCGGTGAGCGCTCCACGATCGCCTCGGCGGCGACGACGATCGCCCACCTGATCGACGCGGCCACCGCCCATGGCCTGGAGGTGGGCGCGCTGACCGCGGCGAAGGGCGCCGCCGACCGGGCCGTCGCCGCCGGCCACGGACCGGACGGACTTCCCCGCCTGGCCACGGTCCTGCGCACCCGGCTCCGACCAGCCCCCCGACGCTCAAGTCCCCAGCCCCGAGCCACCGCAAAGCTCAAGGACCACGCGGACTGAGCCGACCCGGAAGAACCGCCCGGCTCTGTCACCGGACCAACGGGAGGGCCGGAAACCCGTGCCCCTCCCACAGCCGCCTCGACGTCTCCTCGGGGTATCCGGTGACCGACGGATCGGTGTCGAGCACCTGCGTCATCCGACGTTCACCGTCGAAGGCCGGCCAGCCCGGATCGCCCGTCGCCGCGAACGCGGTCCAGGACGTCCGGAAGCGGGACGACAGCGCCTGGGCCTCCGGCGAGGGCTCGGCGCCGTCGAACAGCAGCATGCCGAGGTCCGCGCCGAACGTGCCGAACAGCAGCGGGATGTCCAGGCCGTGGCAGGCACCCAGGACGCCGCCGTTGCCCGGGGCCGGCCAGGTCAGCTCATAGACGTGCGCACGTCCACCCCCGGCGATCTGCGCCTCGGCGAGGTGGAGCGAGGGCATGCTGAACAGCCAGTCGGTCTGGACGCGTTCGTACAACTCTCCCGGCGAGGCCTCGGGGAAGGCGGCGCGGTAGGCCCGTTCGCCGTCAGGGCCCGGCGCGAACCTGCGCAGCGCGGCTGCCGCCGCCTCCTCCGTGATCTTTCCGAGCTGCCCGCCGAGCCCGACGAACAGCCGGTACTCCTCCCGGTTGTGACCGGCGATCAGTTCCACGTCCCGGGCCGTGCCGGACGCCAGCGCCCGCCAGGGAGTGGTCGGCAGTACGTCACCGTCGACGACCGGCGAGAAGGGCGTCAGCGTATGGACCACCGGCCCCCACCTCTCCTCGTACGTCCGCATCTTGGCGCCCAACGCCGCCCCCGCCTCGGTCAGTTGACGCGGGTCGACGGTGGTCAGGTCGGCGGCCGTCGGACGCAGGCCCGCCTCGGCGGCGAGGGCGGCCGCGATGTCCCGGGCCAGCTCGTCCGAGAAGAACGTGCCCGGCACGGACTGCGCGATCGCCCGCCGGAACAGCCCGGCCGCGCGCGGCATGGCCAGCAGTGAGGCGATCGAACCGGCACCGGCCGACTCCCCGAAGACGGTGACCTGGCCGGGGTCGCCGCCGAAGGCCGCGATGTTCTCGCGCACCCATTCCAGGGCGGCGACCTGGTCGAGCAGGCCCCGGTTGGCGGGCGCCCCCTCGATCCGGACGAATCCCTCGATGCCGACGCGGTAGTTGAAGGTGACGACGACGAGGTCACCCTCGCGGGCGATGAGCCGGGCGTCGTACCCGGGGCTGCCGGAGTGACCGAGTTTGTAGGCACCGCCGTAGATCCACACCATCACCGGGCGGCGGGCGGCCGGGTCCGGGTCCGGCGTCCAGACGTTCACCGTCAGCCAGTCGTCGCCCGTCGGAGCGTCCAGCACACCGGTGCGGCCCTGGATTCCCGCCTCCTGCGGGGGCGGCGGCCCGAAGGAGTACGCCTCCCGTGTCCCGTCCCAGGCCCGCGCGGGGCGCGGCGCGGCGAACCGCGCCTCTCCCACCGGAGGTTCGGCGAACGGGACACCCCGGAAGACCGCCAGGCCGTCCTCCCGCCGCCCGCGTACCGCACCGGCGGCGGTACGCACCACGGGCTCGGCGGGCCCGGCGGCGGGCTGTCGGGATGCGGCTGTCGTCATGGATGACTCCTTGCTGAAGGCTGCGTGCGGGAGACCGGTCGTCAGCCGGTGCCGTATCCCTCGAGGAAGGAACGCGTCTGGTCCCCGTCCAGTTCGTAGACGGTCTCGTGCGCCCGCGGATCGCGTGCGTGGAAGGTGTGGAAGAGCGGACCGCCCGGGGTGTCCAGTTCCACGAGAGACGCCGACGCCCCGCGTACGGCACGTTCGGTGCCGGCGGCGGTGGTGAGGTCGATGCGGTTGACGACGCCCGGGGTGACCCACACCGGCGTCGACTCCAGGAAGCCGAGGATCTGGAGGTGGAAGTGGCCGCAGAGGATGACCCGGACGTCCGTCCCGCGGATCGCGTCGGCCAGGTCCGCCGGATTGCGCAGCCCGAACACCCGCTGGACCTCGACGTCGAGGGTGATCGGAGGGTGGTGGAGGACAAGGACCGTGCCGTGCGGCGCCGGCGTCCGCAGGACTTCACGGAGCCAGTCCAGCTGCCCGCCGCCGAGGTGTCCGTGAATCCTGCCCGGCACCAGCGAGTCGAGCGTGACGAACCGGTAGCCGTCGACCAGACTCACGGCCGCCCGCTCCCGCTCGTCGGACGGGACGACGGCCTCGGCACGGTCGGTGCCGTCCGGCGCCACGTGCCCGCTGCCCAGCACCTTGGCGAAGGCCTGGCGCTCGTCGTGGTTGCCGGTGCTGTAGAAGACCGGTGCGTCCATGCGCACGGCGAACCCGTCCAGCAGGCCGCGCACACCGGCGTACGCCTCGGGCGACCCGTCGTCGGCGAGGTCGCCGCTGACGACGACGGCGTCCACGTCCCGCTGGTGGCGGAGTTCGCTGAGCATCAGACGCAGGGACTCGGTGGCGTTGACGCCGTGGCGGTTCGGGGCGTCGGTGCGGTCGATGTGGGTGTCCGACAGATGCAGAATCCGCATGCGCCGAACGCTAGCGGGAGTGGGACCCCCCGGCCAGGGCACCGCCCTGGCCGGGGGGAGTCCCAGAGGCTCAGCTGAGGGTGCGCAGCGCCGCCGCGTCGTACGCCTTCAGCTCGTCGAAGCGCCCGTCCAGCACCTTCGCCGCCCACTCCGGGTCCTGGAGCAGCGCGCGGCCGATGGCGACCATGTCGAACTCGTCGCGCTCCAGGCGGTCCAGGAGTTCGTCGATGCCCTTGACCGGGGCACCCTCGCCCTGGAAGCCCTTGAGGAAGTCGCCGTCGAGGCCGACCGAGCCGACGGTGATGACCGGCTTGCCCGTCAGCTTCTTCGTCCAGCCGGCGAGGTTGAGGTCGGAGCCGTCGAACTCGGGGAGCCAGTAGCGGCGCGTGGAGGCGTGGAAGGCGTCCACACCGGCCTCGGCCAGCGGGGTCAGGATCGCCTCCAGCTCCTCCGGGGTCTCGGCGAGCCGGGCGTCGTACGCCTGCTGCTTCCACTGGGAGTAGCGGAAGAGGACGGGGAAGGAGGGCGACACGGCGGCGCGGACCGCGGCCGCGATCTCCGCCGCGAACTTCGTACGGGCCACGGGGTCGCCGCCGTACGTGTCGGTGCGGCGGTTGGTGCCCGACCACAGGAACTGGTCGATGAGGTAGCCGTGCGCGCCGTGCAGCTCGACTCCGTCGAAGCCGATGCGCTCGGCGTCGGCCGCGGCCTTGGCGAACGCCTCGACGACGTCGTCCAGGTCCTGCTGGGTCATGGCCTTGCCGGTGACCTCGGCGTCCGCGGAGCCGATGCCGGACGGGCCGACGGCCGGCGCGTCCGCGAACGGCGGCTGTCCCGCCTCGCGCACCATGCCGATGTGCCACAGCTGCGGAACGATCGTGCCGCCCGCCGCGTGCACGGCGTCGGCGACCTTCGCCCAGCCCGCGAGCTGCTCCTCGCCGTGGAAGCGCGGCACACGGTCGCTCTGCCCGGCCGAGTCGTGGCCGACGTACGTGCCCTCGGTGACGATGAGGCCCACGCCCGCGGCGGCGCGGCGGGCGTAGTACCCGGCCACGTCCTCACCGGGGACGCCGCCCGGGGAGAACTGCCGGGTCATCGGTGCCATCGCGATCCGGTTCGGGACCGTCAGGCCGTTCAGCGAGACAGGGCGGGACAGGATCTCGGCCGCGCGGGAGGCGGGGGCAGTCGTAGACACGTGTGGGGGCTCCTCGGGTACCGGTTGGTATGTGCGTATGCATCGATCATGCGTCAGCGACAACTCCCCGGCCGGTCATGTCATTCCGGCCGCCGGGCACCTCGCCCTGTGACCCCGGACACGCCCGAGGGCGGTACCCCCTGTTTCCAGGGGGTACCGCCCTCGGCAGGAAAACCGGTCCTCGGAAGGATCAGAAGTCCATGTCACCGCCCGGCATGCCGCCCGGAGCGGCCGCGGCGGCCTTCTCCGGCTTGTCGGCGATGACGGCCTCGGTGGTCAGGAACAGCGCGGCGATGGAGGCGGCGTTCTGCAGGGCAGAGCGCGTCACCTTCGCCGGGTCGATGATGCCCTCGGCGATCATGTCGACGTACTCACCGGTCGCGGCGTTCAGGCCGTGGCCGACGGGCAGGTTGCGCACCTTCTCGACGATGACGCCACCCTCGAGACCACCGTTGACGGCGATCTGCTTGAGCGGGGCCTCCAGGGCGAGCCGCACGGCGTTGGCGCCGGTCGCCTCGTCACCCGAGAGCTCGAGCTTCTCGAAGACCGAGGAGGCCTGGATGAGGGCCACGCCACCACCGGCGACGATGCCCTCCTCGACGGCCGCCTTCGCGTTGCGAACGGCGTCCTCGATGCGGTGCTTGCGCTCCTTGAGCTCGACCTCGGTGGCGGCACCGGCCTTGATGACGGCCACGCCGCCGGCCAGCTTCGCCAGGCGCTCCTGGAGCTTCTCGCGGTCGTAGTCCGAGTCGGAGTTCTCGATCTCGGCACGGATCTGGTTGACCCGGCCCTGGACCTGGTCGGCAGAGCCGGAGCCGTCCACGATCGTGGTCTCGTCCTTGGTGATGACGACCTTGCGGGCACGGCCCAGCAGGTCCAGACCCGCGTTCTCCAGCTTGAGGCCGACCTCCTCGGAGATGACCTCGCCGCCCGTGAGGATGGCGATGTCGCCGAGCATGGCCTTGCGGCGGTCACCGAAGCCCGGAGCCTTGACGGCGACGGACTTGAAGGTGCCACGGATCTTGTTGACGACCAGGGTCGACAGGGCCTCGCCCTCGACGTCCTCGGCGATGATCAGCAGCGGCTTGCCGGACTGCATGACCTTCTCGAGGAGCGGCAGCAGGTCCTTGACGTTGCTGATCTTCGAGTTGGCGATCAGGATGTACGGGTCGTCGAGGACGGCCTCCATACGCTCCATGTCGGTGGCGAAGTACGCCGAGATGTAGCCCTTGTCGAAGCGCATACCCTCGGTGAGCTCAAGCTCCAGACCGAAGGTCTGGGACTCCTCGACGGTGATGACGCCTTCCTTGCCGACCTTGTCCATCGCCTCGGCGATGAGCTCGCCGATCTGGGTGTCGGCGGCGGAGATGGAGGCCGTGGAAGCGATCTGCTCCTTGGTCTCGACATCCTTGGCCTGCTCAAGGAGGGCACCGGAGACGGCCTCGACGGCCTTCTCGATACCGCGCTTGAGAGCCATCGGGTTGGCACCGGCGGCTACGTTGCGCAGGCCCTCGCGGACGAGCGCCTGGGCGAGAACGGTCGCCGTGGTCGTACCGTCACCGGCGACGTCGTCCGTCTTCTTGGCGACTTCCTTGACCAGCTCGGCGCCGATCTTCTCGTACGGGTCCTCGAGCTCGATCTCCTTGGCGATGGAAACACCATCGTTGGTGATCGTGGGGGCGCCCCACTTCTTCTCGAGGACGACGTTGCGGCCCTTGGGGCCAAGGGTGACCTTGACGGCGTCGGCGAGCTGGTTCATCCCGCGCTCGAGACCGCGCCGTGCCTCCTCGTCGAACGCGATGATCTTGGCCATGTGAAGTGGTCCTCCCGGACTGGGGTGGATTGCTCCGGACCGCGCTGGCGCCCGCGACGGACGGCCTGCCTGCCCCGTGGTTCCTTGCACCACCTGGCCTGCGGGCCTCACCGACCCGGTCCTTCGTTATCACTCTCACCTTCAGAGTGCTAACGCCAATGATTAGCACTCGCCCCTGCCGAGTGCAAGCGCCTTCCCTTGATCCGCAGGTGAGAAGGGGCGCGCAACCCGCGCGTCGCGCCGGTGCGCGAGCGGGCCCACGGCGGTGTCGAGCGGGTCCACGGCCGCGTGCGGGCAGGCCGAAGGGCTCGTACCCCAGGGGATACGAGCCCTTCGTCACGTCGAACAGTCAGTCGGCGCGTGCTTCAGCTGGTCGCGAGTCGGACCATGTCCGCCTGCGGCCCTTTCTGGCCCTGCGAGATCTCGAAATCGACCCGCTGACCCTCTTCCAGGGTGCGGTAGCCGTCCATCTGAATCGCGCTGTAGTGGACGAATACATCCGCACCACCGTCGACCGCGATGAAGCCGTACCCCTTCTCCGCGTTGAACCACTTGACGGTGCCCTGAGCCATGCCTAACTCCCCTATTACTGGCCCTTGCACAGGACCGCACTTCGCGGACCCGGGTCAGACCTCACCCCCCAACGGTTGGGGGTGTGCGCCGGAACGCGTCGACCGCGGCTGAATGTATCTGTCCAACTGCCGTCTGCAACAGGTCAATCGGACGAGAATTCCGGGCACGACCGATCGGGAATATGGGGAGAATTTGCGAAGATTCAGGGCAAGTCGGGCCCCATAAAAGCCATATAAGGCTCAAAAGCACGGGGCATTTTGGCTACTTCTTGCCGGACTTCGGGCGCGAACTCATATGCGCCCGGCATGCAAAGTGGAGCGGCTTCCCCAACTGTACCGCGCTCAACCATGCAGAATTGCCCCCTCCGCTTCTCTCACGGAGGGGGCAATTCGATGAACTCTCGGTAATTGGCATTACCAAGGGTAACTATCTCACCCTGGGTAACGGCTCGCGAGGCGGTCAGCCGCCGGCGACGGCGGGAATGATCGAGACGCCCGCGCCGTCCGGCGTCGCCGTCTCCAGACCCTGCTCGAAGCGGACGTCGTCGTCGTTCACATAGACGTTGACGAACCGGCGCAGCTTGCCCTGGTCGTCCAGGACGCGCGCGGCGATACCCGTGTGGTTCTTCTCCAGATCCGCGATGACCTCACCGAGGGTCCCACCCTCGGCCGTCACCTCGGCCTGACCACCGGTGTAGGTGCGCAGGATGGTGGGGATGCGGACGGAAACGCTCATTCTTGTGACCTCCGGTCGGGTAAGGGCTTTTGGGGGGCGCGGGGAACTGCGCGACCAGCCCCCACCGGCCCGCAGACGAACAACGACGCTTACGCGAGCCCAGCTTCCCGGAAGGACTCGAGGCTGGGGCGAATCGTCGCGGTGAGCCCCGTACCGGCCACCGCATCCAGCGTCTTCAGACCATCACCGGTGTTCAGCACGACGGTGGTCAGCGTCGGGTCCAGCAGCCCGCTCTCGATCAGCTTCTTCGTCACGCCCACCGTCACACCACCGGCGGTCTCCGCGAAGATGCCCTCCGTCCGCGCGAGCAGCTTGATCGCGTCGACGACCTGCTCGTCGTTCACGTCCTCCACGGCCCCGCCCGTGCGCCGCGCGATGTCCAGCACGTACGGCCCGTCGGCCGGGTTGCCGATGGCGAGCGACTTGGCGATGGTGTTCGGCTTCTGGGGCCGTACGACGTCGTGGCCCGCCTTGTAGGCGACGGACACCGGCGAGCACCCCTCGGCCTGGGCACCGAAGATCTTGTACGGCTTGTCCTCGACCAGTCCGAGCTTGATCAGCTCCTGAAGACCCTTGTCGATCTTCGTGAGCTGGGAGCCGGAGGCGATGGGGATCACCAGCTGGTCGGGGAGCTGCCACCCCAGCTGCTCACAGATCTCGTACGCCAGGGTCTTGGAGCCCTCCGCGTAGTACGGCCGCAGGTTGACGTTGACGAATCCCCAGCCCTCGCCGGCCGGGTCGCCGATCAGCTCGGAGCAGAAGCGGTTCACGTCGTCGTAGTTGCCCTCGATGCCGACGAGCTCGCCGCCGTAGATCGCGGCCATGACGATCTTGCCCTGCTCCAGGTCGTGCGGGATGAACACGCAGGAGCGGAAGCCGGCGCGGGCGGCGGCGGCACCGACGGCGCCGGCGAGGTTGCCCGTGGAAGAGCAGGAGAGAGTGGTGAAGTCGAACGCGCGGGCGGCCTCGATGGCCTGGGCGACGACGCGGTCCTTGAAGGAGTGCGTCGGGTTGCCGGAGTCGTCCTTGACGAAGAGCTTGCCGGCCTCGACGCCCAGCTCGCGGGCGAGGTTGTCGGCCTTGACGAGCTTGGTCCAGCCGGGGTTGATGTTCGGCTTGTCGGCGACGTCGGCCGGGACGGGCAGCAGCGGCGCGTAGCGCCAGATGTTCGCGGGGCCCGCTTCGATGCGCGCCCGGAGTTCTTCGGTTTCGTAGGCCGAGAAGTCGTACGCGATCTCCAGCGGGCCGAAACACTCCTCGCAGGCGAACACCGGGCCGAGCGGCACGCGGTGACCGCACTCGCGGCAGGAAAGCGCGGCGGCGGGTCCGAGATCCACACCGACTACGGTGGTGGTGTCGCCCGCGACAGGGTTCGTGGTGCTTGCAACAGTCGAATCTGCAACAGTCTGCGCAGCCATGGAGGCGAGGCCCTTTCTCCTCATCTTCCTCACAGCGCACTTCGCCGTGAGACGGATTTGGCACCTTCCCGAGCCGGGAGCCTCGCCACATCAATGTGACTGGACCAGCTGGAGGGTTGCCGGGGCTTCATCGGGCCGTATCCCTCTGCCCCTCTGGATGAGCGGTATTCGGTTGTGTCGTGCGGTGGTGCGTGTGGAGCGATGGTCCGCAGATGATCTACGACATGCGATGGTCATCCGCGTTGTTCAAGACTGTAACCGAAGGCCAGGACAGTTGAGATAGTCGTCCGAACCGCGAGATGGATCACACCGTGAGACACCGGGTGATCAGACAGTGAGGAGCCGCAGACCGTGCTGAAGGAAACTGAGCGCTGGCTGAGCAATCGCTCCTGGTCCGTGGCCGATCGCCCGCTCCACAGACTCATGTCCGCCAAACGGGCCACGGGCTCCTCGGTGAGCGTCGTCCTGCCCGCGCTGAACGAGGAGGAGACGGTCGGCGAGATCGTCGCCGTCATCCGCCACGACCTGATGCAGCAGGTGCCCCTCGTCGACGAGATCGTCGTCGTCGACTCGGGCTCGACCGACCGCACCTCGCAGGTGGCCGCCGCGGCGGGCGCGCGCGTGGTGCACCGGGACGAGATCCTGCCGCGCATCCCGGCCGTGCCCGGCAAGGGCGAGGTGCTGTGGCGTTCCCTCCTCGTGACGAGCGGCGACATCATCTGTTTCATCGACGCGGACCTGAGGGAGTTCTCCTCGGACTTCGTCTCCGGGATCGTGGGGCCGCTGCTCACCGAGCCCGGTGTGGACCTCGTCAAGGCGATGTACGACCGTCCGCTCGGCGGCGCGGCGGGGCAGGGCGGCCGGGTCACCGAACTCATGGCCCGCCCCCTCCTCAACATGCACTGGCCGCAGCTGGCCGGCTTCGTGCAGCCGCTCGGCGGGGAGTACGCGGCCCGCCGCTCGCTGCTCGAACAGCTCCCGTTCCCCGTCGGGTACGGGATCGAGCTCGGCATGCTGGTCGACGCTCTGCACCTGGTGGGCCTTGACGCGCTCGCCCAGGTCGACGTGGGCGTGCGCAAGCACCGCCACCAGGACGGGCAGGCGCTGGGCCGGATGTCCGCCGCGATCTACCGCACGGCCCAGCTCCGGCTGGCCCGCGGCCACCTGATCCGCCCGGCCCTCACCCAGTTCGAACGGGGCGGGGACGGTTTCGAGCCGCGCACGTACTCGGTGGACACGGAGGAACGTCCGCCGATGGTCGAAATCTCCGAATACCAGAAACGAAGGGCGGCGTAGAAGCGCCCCGTCAGGGGCGCGGGGCTGCGCGACAAGCCCCCACCGGCCCGCGGACGGCATACGGCTGAAGGGAACGTTTGAGCGTTTCCACCCGGGGCTAAGTTTCGAGGCATGGCTTCAACGCAAGGCGCCCACGACATCCTCGTCGCCTCCAACCGCGGCCCGGTCACCTACGAGGTCCAGGAGGACGGCTCGCTGCGCGCCAGGCGCGGTGGCGGCGGGCTGGTCTCGGGCCTCTCCGCGATCAGTCCGGACGCGGGGGCCCTGTGGGTGTGCTCGGCGCTCGGCGACGGCGACCGCGAGGCGGTCCGGCGCGGGGTCGCCGAGGACGGCGTACGGATGCTGGACATCGACGCCGACGTGCACGCGGACGCGTACAACGGCATCGCGAACTCCGTGCTCTGGTTCGTCCACCACATGCTGTACCAGACCCCGCTGGAGCCGGTCTTCGACGCGGAGTTCCGGCGCCAGTGGGCGTCGTACGAGGCGTACAACCGCGCGTTCGCCGAAGCGCTGGCCGCGGAGGCCGCGCGGGGCGCGGTGGTGATCGTCCAGGACTACCACCTGACCCTCGTCCCCGGGATGCTCCGCGAGCTCCGCCCCGACCTGCGGATCGGCCACTTCTCGCACACCCCCTGGGCGCCGGTCGACTACTTCCGGATGCTGCCCGACGACATCGCCGAACAGGTGCTGCGCGGCATGCTCGGCGCGGACCGGCTGGGCTTTCTCACCCAGCGCTGGGCGGACGCGTTCACCGCCTGCTGCGACGCGCTCGTCGGCGGGCTCGGCGACACCCGGATCGGCGTGCACGGGCTCGGCGCGGACGCGGACTTCCTGCGCAGGCGCTCGCACGAGGCGGACGTCGCCGACCGTATGGCCGCGCTGCGCGAGCAGATCGGCGAGGGCCGCAGAACGATCGTGCGGGTCGACCGGACCGAGCTGTCGAAGAACATCGTGCGGGGCCTGCTGGCGTACCGGCAGCTGCTGGAGGACCACCCGGAGTGGCGCGAGCGCGTCGTCCACGTGGCCTTCGCCTACCCCTCCCGTCAGGACCTGGCCGTCTACCGCGACTACACGGCCGAGGTCCAGAGGGTGGCGGCCGAGATCAACTCCCAGTACGGGACCCCGGGTTGGACCCCGGTCGTCCTCCACGTCAAGGACGACTTCGCCCGCTCCCTGGCCGCCTACCGGCTCGCCGACGTCGCCCTCGTCAACCCCATCCGCGACGGCATGAACCTCGTCGCCAAGGAGGTGCCGGTCGTCTCCGACGAGGGGTGCGTGCTGGTGCTCTCCCGGGAGGCGGGGGCGTACGAGGAGCTGGGCGAGGACGCGGTGGTGGTGAACCCCTACGACGTGGTCAGCACCGCGCGGGCGCTGGACGCGGCGCTGACCATGCCGGCGGGGGAACGGGCGGAACGTACGAAGCGGTTGGCTGCCGCCGGGACGGCGTTGCCTCCGGCGCAGTGGTTTCTCGACCAGTTGCGGGAGTTGGAGGGCTGAGTCGGGAGTTCGCCGGCTGCGGGTGCGGGGGCCGGTCGCGCAGTTCCTCGCGCCCCTACGGGGCGCTAGTGCGCCGCCAGTGCTTTCAGCAGGTGTACGACTCCCGCGGGGCCGTCGACGACGAGATCCGCTCGTTCGGCCAGTTCGGTGACTTCCGCGCTGCCGCTGCACACCAGCAGGCCCGGGACGCCGTCCGAGCGGAGTTTGTCGACGGCGGCGAAGGCGGGGAGGTCGCCCAGGTCGTCGCCGGCGTACATGACGGCCTCGGCGTGGACCTCGCGGACGTACTCCAGGAGGGCGACGCCCTTGTCCATGCCCGGGGGACGGAGTTCGAGGACCATCCGACCGGGTTCGACGATCAGGCCGTGGCGGGTGGCGAGGTCGGTGAGGGGTTCGCGCAGTGCCTCGAACGCGGCCCGGGGGTCCTCGGCGCGGCGGGTGTGGACGGCGACCGCGCGGCCCTTCTCCTCGATCCAGGTGCCGTGCCAGGCGCCGATCCCGTCGAGGACCCCGGGCAGCTCGGCGCGGACGGCGGCGACACCGGGGTGCGGGGCGGGGGCGTTGACGGTGCCGGTGCGGGCGTCCCAGCGTTCGGCGCCGTAGTGGCCGAGGACGACGAGGTGGTCGAGGCCCGGGACACCCGCGAAGCCGCCGTGGCGGACCGCCACGCCGGCCGGGCGGCCGGTGACGACGGCGACGGAGGCGACCTTCGGGGCGAGGGCCGCGAGGGCGGGGACCGCGTCGGGGTGGGCGCGGGCCTGCTCCGGGTCGGCGACGATGGGGGCGAGTGTTCCGTCGAAGTCGAGCGCGATGACGGCCCGGTCGGGCCGGGTGAGGATGGCGTCGAGGCCGTCGCGTCCGGCGGGGGTCACGGGTGTCGGCAAGGGTTCCGTGACGTCCGGGGATTCCGGGTCTTCCGAGTGGCTGCCCATGCTCCGACCCTATCGGCGCGCTCCCGGGCGCACCCACGGCTCACCGAGTCACACCGGGCGGTGTCAGCGTTCCGCGCGGCGGGTGTCCCGGATGCGGCGGAGGCGGTTGACCGTGATCGGGTCGTGGGCGAGGGCGCGGGGGTCGTCGAGGAGGGCGTTGAGGAGCTGGTAGTAGCGGACGGGGGCGAGGCCGAGTTGCTCGCGTATCGCTCGTTCCTTCGCGCCGGGCCCCGCGAAGGAACGGCGCTCCATGGCGAGGATCCCCCGCTCCCTCCCGCTCAGTTCGTCCATGACCGCACCGTAGCGCCCACCACCGACAGCGGAGCTACCCCGCGGAGTCCATCGTGGTCGCCGTCTGCTGGAGCGAGCCGAGGATCCCGGCCGGGCTGCCGTCCGGGGAGACCGCCTTGCCGATCTGCTTCTTGATGTCGGCGCTGACAGCGGCCCAGGACGTCTTGCCGACCGGATAGAGCTGGGAGGAGGGGAGCTCGTTCAGGAACGGGGCGAGGTCCGCGTCGTCGCTGTCCGCCGCCATCGCCTCGGACGCGGACGTCGTGACCGGCAGCAGGTCGTACTTGTGCGAGAAGGCGAGCACGTTCTTCTCGCTGTAGACGTAGTCGAGGAACGTACCGATCTGATCCCGGTGGCCGTTCTTCTTGAAGGCCATCATCCAGTCGGCGACACCCATCGCGGCCCGGGTCTTCCCGCGGACGCCGGGCATCGGCACCATCCCGAACGTCACGCCCTTGTCGGCGGCCATCTTCATCAGCGTGGGGTGCCCGTTGAGCATCCCGACCTCGCCGCGCGCGAACGCCGCGAAGGCGTCCGCACGATTGAGCTTCGCGGGCGCGACCGGTCCGGTCAGCCCCTTGCCGACCAGGTCGTCCTTGAGCCAGGTGAGGGTGGCGACGTTCTGCGCGGAGTCGAGGCTGTAGGTGCCGACGTCGTCGGTGTAGCCGTCGCCGCCGCTCAGCAGCCACTGCATGGTCTCGGCCTGCGCCTCCTCGGGACCGAGGGGCAGCGCGTACGGGATCTTCACCCCCCGGGCCTTCAGCGCCCGCGCGTCGGCGGCCAGCTCGCTCCACGTCGTCGGCGCGCTGAGACCCGCGGCGGCGAACAGCTTCTTGTTGTAGAAGAGCACCCGGGTGGAGGCGGCGAACGGCATGCCGTACTGCACCCGGTTCATCTTCCCCGCATCGGTGAGCTGCGCGACGAAGTCGGCCTGGACGGGTATGGAGAGCACCTCTTCGGCCCTGTACAGGTCGCCCTTGTCGGCGTAGTCGGCATACGCGCCGATCTGCGCCATGTCGGGGGCGTCGCCCCGCGCCACCATCTCCTTGACCTTGCGGTCGACGTCCGTCCACGGGTAGACGGTGACCTCGACCCTGGTCCCGGGGTGGTCGGCCTCGTAGGCCTTCACGAGCTCGTCCCAGTACTTCTGGGAGCTGTTGGCCTTGGAGTCCCCGTAGTCGGCGGCCACGAGTCTGAGGGTCACGTCCCCGGAACCGGCCGAGCCGCCGCAGCCCGCGAGGGTCGCCGTCATGCCCAGCGCGGACGCCGCCGCGATCAGTACCGTCCTACGTCCTGTCCTACGCCGCTGCACCGCACTTCTCCCAACCCCCGGCCGCCCCTGTCCCGAGGCTGCCCGTCTTTGCTTCTGCGTCCGTTGCATCCGTCTCGGAATGCGGATACAAGGTCTACACCACGCGAGTGGACTAGACCTCTCCTGGGGTAAGGGGCGACACTGTCCCCGTGAGACATGTCATCGCCCTCGATGTGGGCGGCACCGGGATGAAGGCCGCCCTGGTCGGGCCGGAGGGCGAGCTCCTCCACCAGGCCCGTCGCGCCACCGGCCGCCAGCGCGGTCCGGACGCCGTGGTCGACGCGATCCTCGACTTCGCGGCCGAGCTGCGCGCGTACGGCGAGCAGCACCTCGGCGAGTCCGCGGCGGCCGCCGGAGTCGCCGTCCCCGGCATCGTCGACGCCGGCCGGGGCGTGGCGGTGTACTCGGCCAACCTGGGCTGGCGTGACGTCCCGATGCGCCGGCTGCTCGGCGACCGGCTGGGCGGGGTGCCGGTGGCGCTCGGACACGACGTGCGCACCGGCGGGCTCGCGGAGGGCCGGATCGGCGCGGGGCAGGGGGCCGACCGTTTCCTGTTCGTCCCCCTCGGCACCGGCATCGCGGGCGCGATCGGCATCGACGGCGGCGTCGAGGCGGGCGCGCACGGTTTCGCGGGCGAGATCGGCCATGTCGTCGTACGCCCCGGCGGGACCCCGTGTCCGTGCGGGCAGCACGGCTGTCTGGAGCGGTACGCGTCCGCCGCCGCCGTCAGCCAGGCCTGGGCCGAGGCCTGCGGGGACCCGGCGGCCGACGCCGCCGACTGCGCGAAGGCCGTCGAGTCCGGGGACGCGCGAGCGCGGGAGGTCTGGCAGGACGCCATCGACGCGCTCGCCGACGGGCTCGTCACCGCGCTCACCCTGCTGGATCCGCGCACGCTGATCATCGGTGGCGGTCTCGCCGAGGCGGGGGAAACCTTGTTCACACCGCTACGGGCCGCCGTCGAGCGGCGTGTCACCTTCCAGAAACTGCCCTCCCTCGTCCCCGCGGCCCTCGGGGACACCGCCGGCTGCCTGGGCGCGGGCCTGCTGGCCTGGGATCTCCTCACCACAACCGACCGCACGGAGGTAACGCCCTAATGGCAACCCCCTCAGGGGCGCGGGGAACTGCGCGACCAGCCACGACGCACCCGCAGCCCGCGGCAGGCGGTCGCACCACGGTGCTCGCCGGAGCAAGAGTCGTGCTGCCGACCGGAATCGTGGACAACGGCCGAGTGATCGTCGACGGCACCCGAATCGCCGGTGCCGCCCCCGAGAACGCCCAGGTCATCGACGTCACCGGGCTCACGCTGGTACCCGGCTTCGTGGACCTCCACAACCACGGCGGCGGCGGTGCCTCCTTCACCTCCGGGACCGTCGAGGAGGTCCTCCAGGGCGTCCACACCCACCGGCTGCACGGCACCACCACCCTCGTCGCCTCGACCGTGACCGGCGACATGGACGGCCTCGCCCAGCGCGCCGGGCTGCTCTCCGAGCTGGCCGAGCAGGGCGACATCGCGGGCATCCACTTCGAGGGCCCGTTCATCTCGCCGTGCCGCAAGGGCGCGCACTCCGAGGAACTGCTGCGCGACCCGGACCCGGCCGAGGTCCGCAAGCTGATCGACGCGGCGCGCGGCCGGGCCAGCATGGTCACCCTCGCCACCGAACTGCCGGGCGGCATCGACTCCGTACGCCTGCTGGCCGAGCACGGGGTGATCGCGGCGATCGGGCACACGGACGCGACGTACGAGCAGACGGTGGAGGCCATCGACGCGGGCGCGACCGTCGCCACGCACCTGTTCAACGCCATGCCCACGCTCGGACACCGCACGCCCGGCCCGATCGCCGCCCTCCTGGAGGACGAGCGGATCACCGTCGAGCTGATCAACGACGGCACCCACCTCCACCCCGCCGCGCTCCAGCTGGCGTTCCATCACGCGGGCGCGGACCGGGTGGCGTTCATCACGGACGCCATGGACGCGGCGGGCTTCGGTGACGGCCGCTACCGGCTCGGCCCGCTGGAGGTCGAGGTCAGCGAGGGGGTCGCCCGGCTGGTGGAGGGCGGCTCGATCGCGGGCTCCACGCTCACCCTCGACCGCGCCTTCCAGCGGGCGGTGACCGTCGACCGGCTGCCGGTCGAGGACATCGTCGCGGCCCTGTCCGCCAACCCGGCCCGCCTGCTCGGCCTGTACGACAGGGTGGGCTCGCTGGAACCGGGCAAGGACGCCGACCTGGTGGTCCTGGACGCGGAGTTCGCCCTCAAGGGCGTGATGCGCCGGGGCGAATGGGTGGTTGACCCACAACTGGGCTGATTCGCCCTCCGGTTGGAGCGCGATGTGACGTACGGCGGTCGTCCCGGGACTGGGCCGACCGCCGTTGTCTTTGGCATGATCGAGCCTCCGGATTCTCCGGAACTCGTCACTGTCGGTCAGCGCATTCATCGGGGGAGGTCGGTCCAGGTGATCCTCACGGTCACACCGAACACCGCTCTCGACATCACCTATCGCGTACGGTCCCTGCGCCCGCACACCGCGCACCGGGTGACCGAGGTGACCGAACGCCCCGGCGGCAAGGGCCTGAACGTGGCCCGGGTGCTCGCCGCCCTCGGCCACGAGGTGACGGTCACGGGCTTCGCGGGCGGCGTGACGGGCCGCGCCCTGCGGGACCAACTCGCGGACACACCTGGGGTGGTGGACGCGCTGATCCCGGTCGGGGGGACGACGCGCCGCACGATAGCCGTGGTCGACACGACGACGGGTGACTCGACTCAGCTCAACGAACCAGGACCGGAGATCGCCCCTGCCGAGTGGGCGGCCTTCCAGGAGGCCTACGAGGTGCTGCTGCGCTCCGCGTCGGCGGTGGCCCTGTGCGGCAGCCTGCCGCCGGGGGTGCCGGTGGGCGCGTACGCGGGGCTGATCCGCGCGGCCCGTGCGGCGGCCGTCCCGGTCCTCCTGGACACCAGCGGCGAACCCCTGCGCCGGGGCGTCGCCGCCCGTCCCGACATCGTCAAGCCGAACGCCGAGGAGCTGGCCGAACTCACCGGCTCCCACGAGCCGTTGCAGGCGACCTGGGACGCCCGCAGGCGCGGCGCGCACGCCGTCGTGGCCTCACTGGGGGCCCAGGGCCTGTTCGCCCACACCCCGGACGGCCTCTGGCGCGCCACCCCACCGCGCCGTGTCCACGGCAATCCGACCGGCGCGGGTGACTCGGCGGTAGCGGGCCTGCTGTCGGGACTGGTGGAGCGCCTGCCGTGGCCGGAACGCCTCGCCCGGGCCGTCGCCCTGTCCGCGGCGACCGTACTGGCGCCTGTGGCGGGCGAGTTCGACCGCCAGGCGTACGACAGCCTGCTCGACCAGATCACGGTCGCAGCGGACGCCACAGCGGCCTGACCGCCGTGGCTCCGGCGACTACGACTTGACCTGGCCTTCCTTCAGCGACAGCTGGTCGAGGAGGACGTTGCAGCTGTCGCCGTCCCCGCAGGAGATGGTGATCGTGTTGGTGCCCTTGGTGAGGGTGGGATACGCGTAGGTCTTCGTCCAGCCCTTCGCGAAGTCACCGTCGGCGGCGTGCGCGAAGTTGTCCATGCGCAGCTTGGAGCCGAACACCTTGCCGTTGACGGTGAGCGTCATGGATCCGTCGGCACCGGCCGCGCTGTAGCGGGCGAAGAGGGTGTACGCACCGTCCTTGGGGATGCCGTTGACGGTCCAGGTGACCTGGGCTCCGGCAGCGTTGAGGCCGGTCACGTACGTGCCGCCGTCGGACTTGGCGCCCGCGACGTCCGACGCCGTCGAGACGCCCGTCCCCAGGTTCAGCGCCTTCGCGTCGATCTTCGGAAGCTCACCGGCGGCCGCCGACTGCGGGGCCGACGCGCTCGGGGAGGCGCTCTCGGAGGTCGACGGCGTCGAGCCGCCCGTCGTGACCTTGCTGCTGTCGTTCCCGTTGCCGTTCATCATGGCGACGCCGATGCCGATGACGACGGCGGCGACCACGGCGATGGCGCCGATCAGCAGACCCTTGGTGTTCGGTCCCCGGCCACGACCGCCGCCGCCTCCGGACGACTGCCGGCCGGTCGGGGCCCCGCCGGGGACCGTCTCGGGCGCCGCGTAGTGCGCGTTCGGCTGGCCGTAGGCGCCCTGCTGCGGCACCTGGCCGTACGGTGCGGTCGGGGCGGTCTGCTGGCCGTACTGCGCGGTCGGAGCCTGCTGGCCGTAACCGGGCTGCTGCTGTCCGTACTGGCGCTCGCCGACCGCCCGCACCCGGTTGACCGAGCCGGGGTAGCCGTAGCCGCCGCCTCCGCTGGGCGGAGTGGCGCCGTTGGCCTGACCGTCGGCGTACAGATAGCCGAACGGGTCGTCGTCCTCGGGCGTGCTCGCGCCGTTGTTGCCGGGCGTCATCCCTTGGTCTCCTCAACAGGTGCGGTTCAGATGCGGTACATGGATGAATGGCGAGCCTACCCGCTCCCAGGGGGCCAAACGGGTGGGCTTCACCGCATCAACCCACTGACCTGTGACTTATCCGGCACGCCGATGCTGTTTGGGACGAGACCGTTTCTCGACGTACATCCGTTCGTCGGCGGATTTCAAGACCTCGTCCGCCGTCATGCCACAGTGTGCCCACCCGATGCCGAAGCTGGCGCCTACCCGGACGGCCCGGCCGTCCACACGGATCGGCGGGATGATCGCGTTCCGCAGCCGTACGGCGAGGTCAGCGGCGTCGGCCCGGCCGAGCCCGTCGGCGAGCACCACGAACTCGTCGCCGCCGAGCCTGGCCACCGTATCGCCGTCCCGGACACCGTTGGTCAGGCGTCTGGCGACCTCGATGAGCACCGCGTCGCCCGCGTTGTGCCCGAAGCGGTCGTTGATCGACTTGAAGCCGTCGAGGTCGCAGAAGAGCACCGCGAGCCCCTTGGTGCCGTCGTCCGTCTCACCCTCGGGCGCGATGGTGTGCACATGGTGGTCGAAGGCTTCGTACGCGTCGAAGTCCTGCCCGAGGTCGAACCCGTGCCCGCTCCCGTTGCCCGCGGCGCCCGCGCCGCCGCCGAGGTGGTTGTCGTAGGAGTTGTGCTCGGCCGCCTGGTCCGCGAACGGACCGTGCCCGTACGCCGCGTCCAGCGACTCGACCGCGCCCGGCTGAAGGGCCCCGGGGCGCCGGCAGAGGCGGGAGCCGAGACGGGAGCGCAGCTCGGCCGAGTTCGGCAGGCCGGTGAGCGAGTCGTGCGAGGCGCGGTGGGCGAGCTGGAGTTCGCGGCGCTTGCGTTCCTCTATGTCCTCGACGTGCGTGAGCAGGAAGCGGGGGCCGTCGGCGGCGTCCGCGACCACGGAGTTGCGCAGCGAGACCCAGACGTAGGTGCCGTCGCGGCGGCCGAGTCTGAGCTCGGCGCGCCCGCCCTCGGCGGACGTCCGGAGCAGGGTGCCGATGTCCTCGGGGTGCACGAGGTCGGAGAAGGAGTAGCGGCGCATCGCGGAGGCGGGCCGGCCCAGGAGGCGGCACAGGGCGTCGTTGGTGCGCAGGATGCGGCCGTGCTGGTCGCCGCCCATCTCGGCTATGGCCATGCCCGAGGGGGCGTACTCGAAGGCCTGCCGGAAGCTCTCCTCGCTGGCGCGCAGGGCCTGCTGCTCCCGCTCGAGGCGGACCAGGGCGCGCTGCATATTGGCTCGTAGACGCGCGTTGCTGATCGCGATGGCGGCCTGGAAGGCGTACATCTGGAGCGCCTCGCGTCCCCACGCGCCGGGGCGCCGCCCGTTGCGCGGCCGGTCCACGGACAGGACGCCGATCAGCTCACCGCAGCTGGCGCCGGAGATTCCCGGGGTGTACATGGGGGCGAAGAGGCGGTCGGAGGGGTGCCACTCGTCCTCGAAGCGCGGCGCGGGCCCGTCGGTGTACCACTGCGGTACGTCGTCGTCGTCGAGGACCCAGCCCTCGGTGTGCGGAATGAAGCGCAGATCGCCCCAGGCCTCGCCCATGTTCAGCCGGCGGTCCCAGGAGGCGCGGGATCCGACCCGGCCGGTGATCAGCGCTTCGGCGGCGGAGTTGCCGGCGAGCGCGGCGACCACGAGGTCGCCGTCGGGGCGTACGAGATTGACACACGCCAGCTCGTAGCCGAGGCCCGTGACCACGCCGTCGGCGACGGTCTGCAGCGTGTCCGCCAGGCTCCGCGCGGTGTTCATGTCCGCCATCACCTGATGGAGCTGCCGCAGGGTCGCAAGACGGACATAGGGCTCCGACTCGGTCTCCATTCGCCCTCCCCTCGAGACCTCGCAGCAACTCCAGGGTTGTCTTCGGCGTACCTGGTTCTCTTACGGTTCTCTCGCGTACTACTTGGTAGCTTCGTGCATAGCTTCCACGCCACTGAATCACAGCGCGCTGCCCACTCGGTACACAGGGTCAACAAAATATGGCTCCTGTGACTCAAGTCACAGCGGAAGATGAGCAATTGAGTGGGGTTTCTGTATTTCCCCGTGTGTTTACTGAACGCTTATTTGGACGCTGTGTAGACACTGTGCGCAGTTGTGTCCGTCCCGAGACCTAGACCCGGCTTAGGACCAGACCTAGGACCCGGCTCGGGCCGAGGTCCGATGTGGCTCCCCGAGGTCGGAGACTAGCGTTTCGGCGTGCTGAACACTCCCTCTGCCGCTCCACTCACCCCCTCCGTGCATGCTGAGGGGGTGAGCAACGACGAGTTCCGTGCCGCCATGTCCCGGCTGGCCGCGGGTGTGGTCCTGGTGGCCGCACACGAGCCCGCGCTGGACCCGGAAGGCCCCGGCGGCGAGGACGTCGGCATGACGGCGACGGCCTTCCTGTCCGTCTCCCTGGACCCGCCACTGGTCATGGTCAGCCTGCGCGAGGGCTCCCGCATGGACGACCTGCTCGACGAACAGCCCCTGTGGGCCGTCTCCGTGCTCTCCGAGAGCCAGCGCCACATCGCGGGCCGCTTCGCCATGAAGGGCCGCATCAGCGACCGCCTGCTGTTCGAGGACATCCCGTACGTCCGTGGCGAGGCGTCCGGGGCGCTCCTGGTCGGCGGCGCCCTGGCGACCCTGGAGTGCCGCACCGAACAGCGGGTCGCCGCCGGTGACCACACCCTCGTCATCGGGCGGGTGCTGACCGCGTCGGTACCGAGCGGGGACGGCGGACCGCTGCTGCACTTCAAGGGGCGCTACCGGCAGTTGGGCTGACGCCCTTTCGTCGCGGGCCGGGGGCTACCGGTCGAGGACGGTGACGTCCAGCCCGGCCAGCCGCTCCGGGTCGTTGAGGATGTCGATGACGGCGATCCTGCCCTGCACGACCGTGAAGGCGAGGACACCGACGGGGCGTCCCTCCACGACCACGACCACACCCGCGGCGCCGTTGACGAGCGCGGGCCGCGCGATCCGGGCCAGGTGCGCGTACCCGCTCGCTCCCGAGGCCACGGCAATGGCACCGGTCGTCACTCCGCCCTCGCTCCGCGCCACCACGTCCGGGTCGAGCACGGCGACGAGCGCGTCGAAGTCGCCCTCCCGCGCCGCTGCGAGGAACGCGTCCACGACCGCCCGCTGCCGCGCCAGGTCGGGATCGGGCACGGGCGCCCCGCCCTGGACCCTGCGCCGGGCCCGGCTGGCGAGCTGACGGGACGCCGCCGACGTACGGCCCACGAGGGGCGCTATCTCCTCGAAGGGCACCGCGAACAGGTCGTGCAGCACGAACGCGAGCCGTTCGGCGGGCGTCAGCGTCTCCAGTACGACCAACAGGGCGAGGCCCACCGAGTCGGCGAGCAGCACCTCCTGTTCGGGGTCGATGCCCGAGACAGGGCTGAGCACCGGCTCCGGCATCCGGACACCGGGCCCCTCCACCAGGGGGCCGAGCGGCTCCTCACCGCGACTGCGGCGGGAGCGCAGCATGTCGAGACAGACCCGGCCGACGACGGTCGTCAGCCAGCCGCCGAGGTTGTCGACCCTGCCTGCGTCGACGCGGCTGAGCTTGAGCCAGGCCTCCTGGACGGCGTCGTCGGCCTCCGAGAGGGAGCCGAGCATGCGATAGGCGACGGCGCGGAGGTGACCACGGTGGGATTCGAATCGCGCGGCGAGAAATTCGTTCGCGTTCGCGCCGTCCTTCGCGTTCTCGGCCTTCTTCGCGTTCGCGTTCTTCGCATTCTTGTCGTCATTCCCGTTCTCTCCGGGAAATTCGCTGTCGCTCATACGTCACATCTCCTGGTCGCCGCCGCGGTCCGGCACGGGCGTGCCCGTCATCGCATTGACGGACCGCGGCCTGCTGATGTGACGTCACGTCTCCGGGACAGCGCTCAGTCGCAGTCGGCTGCCGTCCCCGGAGCGCTCCACTTCGACCTCGTTCACGGAATCGTCCGCGAAGCGGAGGGTGAAGTACGGACTGGCCTCGATCAGGAACTGCATGTCCTCACGCGCGCCACTGTCCAGCGGCGCGGAGACGACGGCGTCCCACGCACGGGCGTCGGGCACGGCGGCCTGCCGCAACCGGACGGGGATCCGCGCCAGGCAGGTCGATCGATTGGCCCACCACTCGAGGTGCGCCCTGTCCTCGTATCCGTCCATTCCATGAGATTAGCGACAACTCGGCACAAAGGCCTGTCACCTCGGACTCACGCAGTGGCCGACACGCCCACGGAAGACTCGCGGGTGCCGTGGGTGCCGCTAACCCCAGTCGCGTCCGGAGCGGCCCCGCTTGGTGTCGGAGCGCTGCTTCTTCTCGCGCAGGCGCCGCTCGTTGATCCCCCGGGGGATGCGGGTGGCCCGGCGGGGCTTGGGCGGTGGCGCGGTGGCCTCGGCGAGCAGGGAGGCGAGCCGTACGGCCGCGGTCTCCCGGTTGCGCCACTGCGACCGGTGTTCGGACGCACGGACGCCGATGACGCCGTCGACGAGCCGCCCGGCGAGCCTGGCGAGGGCGCGCTCCTTCCAGACCGGGGGCAGCGCCTCGGTCTTCGCGAGGTCGAACCTCAGCTCGACCTGCGAGTCACTGGTGTTGACGTGCTGTCCGCCGGGCCCGCTGGAGCGCGAGAAACGCCACAGGAGCTCGGCCTCGGGGAGGGAGACGGAGCCGCGGATGACGTAAGGACCAGGCATGGGTCCATGGTCGCGTGGATGTCCGGTCCACGTCACCCCGTTTTCGCCGCCGCGTGTCCGCCAAGAGGGTAAAGAAAGTAAAGAGGGCAGGAACCTTCGACACCCCTCTTGGCGTTGTGAGGGGTAGCTGTAGCTTCGTGCCCGTACGAAGCCCATACGTACGGGCACAGCGCACGTACGCAACGAGGGAAGGGACTCCCAACAATGGCTGTAAGCCTGTCCAAGGGTGGCAACGTCTCGCTCACCAAGGAGGCTCCGGGCCTGACCGCCGTCACCGTGGGCCTCGGCTGGGACGTCCGCACCACCACGGGCACCGACTTCGACCTCGACGCCTCGGCCATCGCGGTCAACACCCAGGGCAAGGTCTACTCCGACGCCCACTTCGTCTTCTTCAACAACAAGGCGACGCCGGACCAGACCATCGTCCACACCGGTGACAACGTCACGGGCCAGGGCGAGGGCGACGACGAGCAGATCCAGGTCAACCTCGCCGGCCTCCCGGCCGACATCGACAAGATCGTCTTCCCGGTCTCGATCTACGACGCCGAGAACCGCTCGCAGAACTTCGGCCAGGTCCGCAACGCGTTCATCCGCATCGTGAACCAGGCCGGCGGCACGGAGATCGCTCGCTACGACCTCTCCGAGGACGCCGCCACCGAGACCGCCATGGTCTTCGGCGAGCTGTACCGCAACGGCGCGGAGTGGAAGTTCCGCGCGGTCGGCCAGGGCTACGCCTCGGGCCTCGTCGGCATCGCCCAGGACTTCGGCGTCAACGTCTGATCCGTACAAGGCGGTTGAAGGAGCCCCTGACCCGGGACACCGGGCCAGGGGCTCCTCGCGTTCCCGCCGCCCGCGCCCCGCTCCCTGTCCTCATAGGGATATCCCCACGTTCCGAACAAGGTACTGAAACCTTCAAGCATTTAGCTCTAGGCTCCCGGGCGTCCCATTCACCCCCCACGGGAAACGGAGCCCCCACCTCATGTCCCACTCCCTGTCCGACTTATCGGACGAGCACTGTACGAACGACGGCGCTCCCCCCACCGTCCTGATGGACAACCAGGCACTCGACGACTTCCTCACCGCCGCGGTCACCGAGTACCAGCTCATCACCCCCCGAACCCCCCTCCCCTGCTTCGCCCTCCTCCTGGGCAACGCCGGCCGGGGCACCCTCCGCGTCGAACGCGTCGCCTTCGGCCGCAACGCCCGCACCTCGGACCCGGCCGCCCGCCTCGAGTTCAGCGAGACGATCGTGCCCCGCTTCGGACCGGCCTACGAGAACGAGCACCGCGCCTGGTGGATCGACTCCCGGGACCTCCTCAAGGCCTCCAGGGAAGCGGACGCCCTGGGCCTGGAACTGCTGGGTTCCATCCACATGCACCCCGACTGGCACCGCATAGGGCCGCCGCAGGAACGCGCCGTCGTTCTCAGCGAGCGCCCCACCCCCATGGACCGCCACGTCTTCGGGCAGACGGCCTGGCCGATCAACATCATCTGCTACCTGGAGCGCCGGGCCGACGCGTTCTACCACGCGCTCGCGGCCTGGGCTCCGCCCCCGGCCGAACATCTCGACCGTGACTGCACCGAACTCCCCCTGCGCGTCCGTACGAGCACCGCGGTAGGTGTCTGACGTCATGACGACCGCCGAAACGCACGCGATCCACGCCCTGTGGAAAACGATGGCCCGCGCCTGGGCATCGGCCGACGCCGCGCTCTTCGCCTCCGTCTTCTCCCCGGACTGCGACTTCACCACCGTGCGGGGGGACAAGCCACCGGGCCGGGCGGGCATCGCGGCCGGCCACGACCGCCTGTTCCGCACGCAGTACGCCTCGACGCGGCTGGACGCGAGGATCGTCGCGGTCCGTCACCTGCGTCCCGGCCTGGCGACGGTCGAGGCCGAGTCGACGATCCTCACCGCCGCGGGCGCGCCCCTGGCGAAGACACACGCCTTGGCGGTGGCGGAGCGGACCGCCACCGGGGACTGGCACCTCACCGTGTTCCACAACATGATCCCGGCGATCCCGAAGGAGACAGCCGCCGTGCCGCAGCCCACCGAGTCCGAACAGGCCCGTCCCAAGCTCCGCCACCTGGCGATCGTCGCCAAGGACCCGGAGAAACTGGCCGCCTTCTACACCTCGGTCTTCTCGATGGAGCTCTTCCACCGGGACCCCGACGGCAGTTGCTTCCTCTCCGACGGCTACCTCTCCCTGGCCCTCATCAAGCACCGCCTCGACGGTGACACCCCGCTCGGCATGAACCACTTCGGCTTCCACGTCCCCGACACGGAAGCCACCTCGGCGGCCCTGGCCGAAGCGGGCGCGGACAAGCCCGCTGAGCGCTTCACCAACCGCCCCTTCGCCGAGTACCGGGCCATGGACCCGGAGGGCAACTGGTTCGACCTCTCCGCACACGGCTTCGGCGGCCCCCGCCCCCCGTCCACCCCTGACGAGACCTGACCACCCCCGCTCCTCCCCACCCGTGCCCGGCCACCACCGGGCACGGGCCCGGTGCTGCTCGCGCGGAGCGCGGGGCGGCTCGTCGGGGTCGCGATCACCCTCGCGCACCACCCCGACCCCACCGGGACCTGAGTCACGGCCGGGGCGGCTTGCCCTCCCCGTACAGCCAGTCCTTCCAGATGCCGCTGAAGTCCTTGTCCGGGGCCTTCTTCTCGACGTAGGCCGTGAAGTCGGCCGTGGAGGCGTTGGCGTGGCGGTGGGTGGCGGCCCAGCCCTGGATGATGTCGTAGAACGTGTCGTCGCCGACGGTCCGGCGGATCTTGTGCAGGACCATCGCGCCACGTTCGTAGACGGGCGGGTCGGAGATGTGGGCCGCGCTGGAGGGCTTGGCGGGCGGGAAGGCCCAGATCGCCTTGTTCTTCTCGGGGGTGTCGTAGTAGTCGCCCCGGTAGAGGGAGTTGAAGATCTCGTCGGCGGTCTCGCCGTCGTGGTCCTCCTGGTACAGCCACTCCGCGTACGTGGCGAAGCCCTCGTTGAGCCACATGTCCTGCCAGGACTTGGGCGTGACGGAGTCGCCGTACCACTGGTGGGCCAGTTCGTGGACGAGGGTGCCGGTGTCCGGGGCACCGGGGAAGACGGGGCGGTTCTGGGTCTCCAGGGCGTAGCCCGCGTCGTCGCCGCCGTCCACGATCGCGCCCGTCGAGGAGAAGGGGTACGGGCCGAAGTTGTACGCCTCCCAGTCCATGATCTCGGGGATCTCGGACAGCACCTTCTTCGCGGCCGCGGTCTGCGTCGGGTCCACCGCCACATACACGGGCAGGCCGTTCTTCGTCGTCGAGCGCGTGATGACGTACCGGCCGATCGCGACCGTGGCGACATAGCTCGCCATCGGTTCGGCGGTGTGCCAGGTGAAGGTTCTGCGGCCGTCGGCCGCCGTCGTCTCGCTCGTCAACTCGCCGTTGGAGACCACCTGCAGGCCCTTCGGGACGGTGACGGCGATGTCGTACGTCGCCTTGTCGGACGGGTGGTGGTTGCCGGGGAACCAGGCCATCGAGCCGGTGGGTTCACCGAGGGCGAGAGCACCGTCGGCGGTGGGCAGCCAGCCCTCCTGCGAGTCGTCCTGGTCGGTGAGCGTCTCGGGGGTGCCCGAGTAGCGGACCGTCGCGCGGAACGTCTCGCCCTGGTCGAGGTCGTCGTGCGGACGCACGGTCAGCTCCTGGCCCGCCCGGTTCCAGCGGGCCTCCTTGCCCTCGACGGTGACGGCGGCGACGTCCAGGCCCTTCAGGTCCAGGTCGAAGGCGCTGAGGTTCTGGGTGGCCCGGGCGGTGATCTCGGCGGTGCCGTCGAGATGGCGCGCCTTGGGGTCGTAGGAGAGGGTCAGGGCGTAGTGCGTGACGTCGTAGCCACCGTTGCCCAGCTTCGGGAAGTACGGATCCCGGACTCCGGTGGCACCCGGCTTGCCGTGCACACCGCCGCCGCACGCCGTGAGGGTCAGCGTGAGAGCGAGGGCGAGAGCCGCGGCCGGAGCAAAGCGGACGACGTCGGAAGATCGGGGCACACCAGCGATCCTACGAGGCCCCGGCAACCCCACCCGGGCCCATGACACCATCACCTACGTGCTCGACATCGGCTACGCCCTCTCCAACCGCTTCCCCGACCCCCCGCAGACCGACTACCGCCGCGCGGACGTCCACGCGCTGCGGCACGACCTGTTCTGCGGTGACGTCTATCTCGCCGACACCAAGGCGGACCGGGAGCTGTCCACAGCCTGGGGATGGGTGCCGGTGCTCGACTTCGCGTGGGCCCTGTGCGACATCGTGGAGCAGCTCGACCGGGACCCGCGCGGCAGCCGGGCCTCGCGCCCCCAGCACGCGGAGCTCGACTTCACCGAGTCGACGGACCGCATGCTCTTCGAGCGGCGCTTCGGCTGGGTGGACATCGAGGCCGACTGGATGCCGCGCGACGAGGAGCCGCTGACCTTCTCCCACTCCGCACTGCGCCGCGAGGCCCGCGACTTCCTGCACGACCTGATCGCCGACCTCACGGACCTGCACGACGACCTCGCCGAGAACCCGGCGATCTGGACCCTCCAGGCCCGCTTCCCCCGAGTGGGCTGAGACCCCCGTACCCCCCACTCGGCCCCGGCTCATCACGCTCCCGGTCCCGGCCCCCCGTCCACCCGCACGCCCAGCGCCGCGGCGAACACCGGCGCCAGGTCGAGCAGCTGGCTCGGACTGATCACCGCCCCCGCCAGCCGGTCCACGCCCCGCGCGATGTCCAGCTCCGCCGCGTGGCGCAGGTCCACGTCCGTCAGGGTGGCCGCGGTGAGGTCCGCCCCCTTCAGGACGCAGTCCACGAACTCCACGCGCTCCAGCCGGGCGGCCCCGAAATCCGGCTCGACCAGCACGCATCCCTCGAAGACGACGTCCTTGAGCCGGGCCTTGCGCAGGTTCAGATAGTCGATCTTGCCGCCGCGGATCAGGACCCGCTCCAGCACCGCCCCGTGCAGCTGCACCCCGCCCAGGCGGGCGTCCACCAACTCGACGTCGCGCCAGGTCGACTCGGCGAGATCGGTGCCCACGCCCCGTATGCCCGTCAGGACCGAGTCCAGCAGCCGCGCGTGGTGCAGTCGCGTCTCGTCCAGCGCGCACCCCGTCAGGGCGCAGTCCATGAAGGTCGCTCCTCCGCCGTCCTGCCCGACGAAGTCCGCCTCCCGGAACTCCAGCCCGTCATAGTCCCCGTCCGGCTCCAGCTCGGCGCCGTCATGGGGTTCCAGCGGCGGCAGCCGCACCTCCGGCCGCCGCGCCCCCTGGCCCCGCCCGCTCGCCCTGCCCGCCGCTTTTCGCACCATGCCCCCCATCGTGCACTCCGCCACTGACAACGCCCCCGACCCGCGCCTTGACCTCAAGCGCGCTTGAGGCTGAACGCTGAGCCGCACCGCCACCGAGCGATCAAGCACGTTCCGAGCGATCAGGCACGCCTCAGCACGTCAGCGAGGGAGACCGTCATGCACGCCATCCGTCTGCACACCTTCGGCCCGGCCGAGAACCTCACGTACGAGAAGACCGAGGATCCCGAACCGGGCCCGGGGCAGGTCCGTATCGCCGTGGCCGCGGCCGGTGTCCACCTCCTGGACACCGCCCTGCGCGCGGGTGCCCGGGGCCCGGCGCCCGCCCCCACCCCGCTGCCCACGATCCCCGGCCGTGAGGTCGCCGGCACCGTCGAGTCCCTGGGCGCGGGCGTCGAGGGCCACTGGCTCGGCAGGCGCGTCGTCGCCCACCTCGGGTTCGCCCCCGGGGGCTACGCCGAACTGGCCGTCACCGGCGCCGACCGCCTGCACGCGATCCCGGAGAACCTGGACTTCGCCCAGGCCGTCGCCATGATCGGCACGGGCCGCACGACGATGGGGATCCTCCAGTTCGCCGAGCTGGGCCCCGGCTCCGTGGCCCTGATCCCCGCCGCCGCGGGCGGCATCGGCACCCTGCTCGTGCAGTACGCCCGGCACACGGGTGCCACCGTGATCGGTCTCGCGGGCGGCCCGGAGAAGGTGGCCCGAGTCCACGAGAACGGCGCCGACCTGGCCGTCGACTACAAGGACGGCGGCTGGCCGGACCGGGTCCGCGCCCATCTGGACGGGAAGCCGGTCACCGTCGTCTTCGACGGCGTCGGCGGTGATGTCGCCCGCGCCGCCGTCGGCCTCCTCGGCCCCGGCGGGAAGCACCTCGTCTTCGGCTGGTCCGGCGAGGGCATCCAGAGCGGCGGGCCACTGCTCGTGGAGGGAGTGTCCGAGCAGGTCCTCGGCCCCGTGATGCTGCGCGCGGCGGGCGGTCCCGACCCCGTCCGCACGCTGGAGCTGAGGGCTCTCGCCGAAGCCGCCGCGGGCCGCCTCACCCCGGCCGTGACCCGTTTCCCGCTGGTCGCGGCGGCCGGGGCCCACCGGGCCCTGGAGACCCGCGCCACCGTCGGAAAGGTGGTCCTGGAGCCGTGACCAGGATCAACCGTCCGGAAAGATGCGATACATACCAATTCATGGTCTTCTGGGCAAGTGAGCGCCACCCGATCAGGTGAACGCGGCACCCCTGGAATCTCCGAAGGGGCCGACTCCCGCCGCTGGTGGGGCCTCGTGATCATCGCCCTCGCGCAGCTGATGGTCGTCCTCGACGCGACCATAGTGAACATCGCGCTTCCCTCCGCACAGCGCGCCCTGGGCATGTCCGACGGCAACCGCCAGTGGGTCATCACCGCGTACACGTTGGCCTTCGGTGGCCTCCTGCTGCTCGGCGGCCGGATCGCGGACCTCGTCGGCCGCAGACGCACCTTCGTCGTCGGCCTCATCGGCTTCGCGGCCGCCTCCGCGATCGGCGGCGCGGCGGGCAACTCCGCCATGCTCTACGGCGCCCGCGCTCTCCAAGGCGCCTTCGCCGCCGTCCTGGCCCCCTCCGCGCTCAGCCTGCTGACCACCACCTTCACCCAGCCGAAGGAGCGCGGAAAGGCCTTCGCCGTCTACAGCGCCCTCGCGGGCAGCGGCTCGGCGATCGGGCTCATCATGGGCGGGCTGCTGACCGAGTACCTGAACTGGCGCTGGTGCCTGTACGTCAACATCCCCATAGCCGTCGTCGGTGTCTTCGGCGCGTTCGCGCTGCTGCCCGACCCCCCGGGCAACGCCCGCGCCCGGCTCGACATCCCCGGTGTGCTGCTCGGCTGCGGCGGACTCGTCGCGATCGTCTACGGAGTCAGCGAGGCGGAGGCGCGCGGCTGGACGGACCCGCTGGTGCTGGCCTTCCTCGCGGGCGGAATCGTGCTGCTGACCGCGTTCGTGTACTGGCAGACGAGGGCCCCGAGCCCACTGCTCCCGCTCCACATCATCAAGGACCGCACGCGCGCGGGCTGCTTCCTGACGATGGCCCTCGCCGTCATCGGCATGTTCGGCATTTTCCTGTTCATGACCTACTACCTCCAGGTCGTCCTCGGATACTCGCCCGTGTGGGCGGGCCTGGCCTTCCTGCCCATGACGGCCGCGATCGTCATCTGCACGACGCAGATCTCGGCGCGGCTGCTGCGCCGCGTGGCACCGCGCGTGCTGATGGTCCCCGGAGCGCTCCTCGCGGCCTCCGGGATGCTGTTCTTCACCCGCCTCACGGTCGACGCCGACTACGCGGGCCGGCTGCTGCCCGGTCTGATCCTGATGGGCCTCGGCATGGGACTGATCTTCATGCCGGTCTTCGCCACCGCCACCGCCGGGGTCGCCCCACAGGACTCCGGCGTGACCTCCGCGACCGTCAACACGTCACAGCAGGTGGGTGGTTCGATCGGTACGGCCCTGCTGAACACCATCGCCACCACCAGCGGCGCGGTGTACATCGCCGCGCACCTCACCAGCCCCGCCCGGAAGGCCCTGATCGTCCGCGAGGGCGTCGTGCACGGCTACACGGTCGCCATCTGGTGGGCCGCCGGAATCATGCTCCTGGCCGGTCTGGTCGCGGGCCTCATGGTCACCGCGAGGACCCCCAGACACGCGACCGCACCGGCCCCCGTGCCCGAGTCAGTCCCCTGAACCCGGCTTCCCCAGCTCCCGCAGCGCCCCGTCCGTCAGCCGGTACACCGTCCACTCGTCCTGCGGACGCGCGCCCAACGCCTCGTAGAACGCAATGGAAGGCCGGTTCCAGTTCAGGACCGACCACTCCAGACGCTCGTACCCGCGCTCGACGCAGATCCGTGCCAGCTCGGTGAGCAGCGCCTTCCCGTGCCCGCCGCCGCGCGCCCCGGGCCGGACGTAGAGGTCCTCCAGGTAGATCCCGTGCACCCCGCGCCAGGTCGAGAAGTTCAGGAACCACAGCGCGAAGCCGACCGGTTCCCCCGCCGACTCCGCGATGTGCGCGAACGCGGCCGGCCGCTCCCCGAACAGCGCCTCGTGCAGCTGCTCCCGGGATGCCTTCGCCTCGTCCGGTGCCTTCTCGTACTCGGCGAGTTCACGGACCATCGCGTGGATGACGGGGATGTCGTCGGGGGTCGCGGTGCGAATCATGGGCGCAGTTTCACACACACGTGAAACACCCCTCGCACAGGGACAGAGGTCTGCTTCGGTGGTCAGTGCCGGCCCGCGACGCGGTCGGCCATACGTGCGAGCCGCGACGACTGCGCACTGTGTGTGGTGAGTTCGCGGCGGTCGGCCGTGCGGTAGGTGGCGTACATGCCCTGCACGCCCAGCCAGCGAAACGGCTCCGGCTCCCATTTGCGGACCTTGTGGTCGACCCACGGGAGGGCGGTCAGGTCGGTCGGGCCCGCCTGGCCCGAGTCCTGCTGGATCAGGTCCCGCAGGGTACGCGCGGCGAGATTCGTCGTCGCGACGCCGGATCCGACGTAGCCGCCCGCCCAGCCGAGGCCGGTGGAGCGGTCCAGGGTGACGGTGGCGCACCAGTCGCGGGGGACGCCCAGGACGCCCGACCAGGCGTGCGCGACCCGTACGCCGGCCAGGGAGGGGAAGAAGCGGACCAGGATCTCGTGGAGGGCGTCGATGGTCGCCTGCTGGGTGCGGCCGTCGTTGTCGGTGCGCGAGCCGAAGCGGTAGGGGACGCCCCGGCCGCCGAGCGCGATGCGGTCGTCGGCGGTGCGCTGGGCGTACATGTAGGCGTGCGCCATGTCGCCGAGCGTCTCGCGACCCTCCCAGCCGATCGTCGCCCACTGCTCCGGGGTCAGCCGCTCGGTCGCGATCATGGAGGAATTCATGGGCAGCCAGGTGCGCTTCTGGCCCTTCAGGGAGGCCGTGAAGCCCTCCGTGCAACGCAGGACGTAGGGGGCGCGCACAGTGCCGTACGGCGTCACCGCGTGCTTCGGGCGGATCTCCGTGACCGGCGTCTTCTCGTGGATCGTGACGCCGAGTGCCTCGGCGGCCGCCGCCAGCCCCTTGATGAGCTTCACCGGGTGCAGACGCGCCCCGTGCGGGGTCCAGGCCGAGCCGACCGCGTCCGCGACCCGGACGCGCTCGACGGTCTCCCGGGCGCCGTAGAGCTCGCGGTCCTTCTCACCGTAGGAGAGCTCGTGCTCGTGGAAGGCCTTCAGGCGGGCCAGCTGGGCGGGCGTGTAGGCCACTTCCAGGACGCCGCCCTGGTGGACGTCCGCCTCGATGCCCTCTTCGGCGGTGACCCGGACGACCTCGTCGACCGTCTCGTTCATCGCCTTCTGGAGACGGACCGCCGCCTCGTGGCCGTGCAGCTTGGCGTACCGGTCGCGGCCCGCGATGCCGTTGTAGAGCCAGCCGCCGTTGCGCCCGGAGGCGCCGTAGCCGCAGAACTTCTGCTCCAGGACGGTGACGCGCAGGAAGGGGGCCGCCTTCTTGAGGTAGTACGCGGTCCACAGGCCCGTGTAGCCGCCGCCGACGATCACGACGTCGGCGGTCGCGTCGCCCGGCAGGGGCTCGCGGGGCTCGGGCAGACCGTCGTCCGCGTACCAGAAGGAGATGCCGCCGTTGGCCGTGCCGCTTCCTGTGCTGCTGCTCATGGGCGGGACGTTAACCCCTGAGGGTGGCCAGTGTCTCCTTCGGATTCCATGCTTTTCCGCGGCCTCTGACCAGCGGATAGCAGCAGAGACCTATCAGGATCGATATGAAATGCCCGAAATCGGTGAAGGTGCGGCCGGTGATCAGCGGCAGGCCGTAGACCGCGAGGATGACCGCCAGATAGAGGTACCGCCACGGCACCGCGACGCGGTACGTGAGGACCCCTATGACGCCCGCCAGCGCGTAGCTCACCCCGATGTCCAGGGTGTCGACCGCCGAGTGCGGCGCCGCCCCGCGCCGGATCGCACCCAGCAGCGCACCCTCACTGATCAGCGTCGCCAGGACGTGCGCGGCCACCACGACCGCCAGCCAGCGCAGGGTGCCCAGCCAGCGCTCCGCCTGGGCGTGGAAAACGGTGAACAGGGCGGCGTACGGCAGCCAGAGACCGCCGTCGATCCACATCGCACTGGTGATCAGCACCCGTACCGGGCTGTCCGACAGCTCGTGGATGTTCGTGGACCGCTGGCGCAGGAAGTCCTCTTCGAAATCCGGAGTCATGTGGTGCAGAGCCACCGTGGTGACGAAGAGGATCACCAGCCACACATAGGTGCCGGGGGCACTGCGGAGGTAGCTCCCGGCGCGCTGCAGGGCCCCGTCAACGCTCATGAGCCGCCTCTCCGCCGCACGTAGGCTCGGCTCCGTGATCGACGTTCCGGCGGGTCTGGCCGCCTCGCAGGCCACATACAACGGAGCGGCGGGGCGCGCCTTCGTCGCCGGGCTGCCCGAGCGGGCCGCGCACTTCCTGGAGCGCTGGGGGCTGCGCCTCGACGGCCCCTCCATGCACGGTGTCACGGCGCTGGTCCTGCCGGTGCTGCGGGCCGACGGCACCCCCGCCGTGCTCAAGCTCCAGCTCCTGGACGAGGAGAGCGCGGGTGAGCCGACCGCCCTGCGTGTCTGGGACGGCGGCGCGGCCGTACGCCTCCTCGCGCACGACGAGGCCACCTGCACGCTGCTGCTCGAACGGCTCGACCACACCCGCATGTTGACGCACCTCCCCGACACACGCGAGGCCGCCCTGGTCGTCGCGCGGCTGCTGGCCCGGCTGACGGCCGTGCCGGCGCCGGAGGGGATGCGGCGGCTCGGTGACATCGCGGAGGCCATGCTGGAGCGGGTGCCGGGGGCCCTGAAACTGATCGCGGACCCGGCCGAACGTCATCTCGTCGAGGACTGCGCGGCGGCGGTGCGCGAGGTGGCGACCGAGCCGGGTGACCGTCTCCTCCACTGGGACCTCCACTACGACAACGTCCTCCAGGACCTCCGGGGCCTCCAGGACCCCGACGCCATCCAGGACGGGGGCGCCCGCTCCGCCGGCCGCGGGCCCTGGGTCGCCATTGACCCCAAGCCGCTCGCGGGCGACCCCGGCTTCGACCTCTGCCCGGCGCTCGGCAACCGCTTCGAGCCCGCCGAGATCCACTGGCGCTTCGACGCGATGACCGACGTCCTGGGCCTGGATCGCGAGCGGGCCCGTGCCTGGACCCTCGGTCGTGTCCTACAGAACACTCTGTGGGAAATCGAGGACGGCCGCCCGCTGGAGGCGGTCCAGCTGGAGATCGCGCGGCGGCTGCGGGACACCCCGCGCGGAGCCTAGGAGATCGCCCCTCAGGCCCCGTTCGCGAGGGCGCGCCCCAGTGCCAGCGGATCGGCCTGCCCGTTCAGTTCGCCGTGCAGGGCCATCGCCAGTTCCGGGCGGCCCAGCAGTCCGTCTCCCGCCGGGTCCCCGGCGGCCCGCGCGGCGAGGCCGAGCCCCACCCAGGTCTCAGGGTCGCCCTCGCCGCGGCCGATGCGCGCACGGAACGCGCTCAGAGCCTCGGCGCTACGGCCTTCCACCAGGGCGATGTCCTCGCGGCGCGCGCCGGCGACGACCGCGCCGGGGTCGTCCCGCAGCGCCGCGAAGCCCGCGGGGTCCGCCAGCAGCCATCGCAGCAGCACCGCCCGGGTGTCGATGCCCCGCGCCGGACTGCCCGGGACAGGCACGGGCACGGGCTCGTCCGTGGCCCTGGGCAGCGGGTTTCCGTCGGCCCAGGCCGACGCGTGGGCGCGGAGGGTCCCCGGCGCGGGCCGTAGGTGGCAGGCGCGCCAGGTGGCACGGTGGTCGGCGACCGCCAGGGCCGCCGCGGCCCGGACCCGGGCGTCGACCGGCTCGTCGAGCCAGGGCTCGATGCGCCGCGTCAGCTCGGCCACCAGCCGCCGCCCCAGATCGTTGAGCCCGTCCGCCGAACCGACGGCGCGCAGCGCGTACGCGGTCTGGCTGCGCCACAGCGCGAACTCGAACTGTCCGAGGGCGTGGCCGCGCCGCCGCCAGAACGCGGTGACGCCGAAGAAGGCGTACACGCCCTGGAGCAGCCCGCCCAGGGGACGGGGGTCGTCGCGCCAGGGGGCGTAGTGCAGCCGGGTGCCCTGGTCGTCGTACAGGGTGAACAGGTGCATGAACGCGCTGAGCTTGTTGTGCTGGAACTCGTGCACCAGCGTCGAGGCGAACTGCTCGGCGTCGTCCGGGGCCGATGCCAGGGCGGTGCCGAAGGCGTCGCCCGAGGACGCGCTGTGCGGCCGGAACCTCTCGGCGCGCGGCCGGGGCACCACCGACACCAGTCCGCCGGCCAGCGCCTCGGCCACCTCGGTGTCGGTGCGCCGCAGGATGTCCCAGGCGGGGCCGAACAGTTCCTGCCACTCGGCGGTGGAGTCGATCGGTTCCACCCCGGCCGGTCCGCGCAGGTCGCGGTAGGGGTCGGTGTCGTCCAGGAGCAGGGTGCAGCCGTCGGCGCGCAGTTCGGTCAGGGCATGCCAGTCCGGCCCTCCGAGGAGGCGCCCGGCGATCCGCACGGATCCCGCGGAGGCGCTGACCTCGGCCACGTCCCAGTCCGCCCGGCCGGGCACCCGCATCGCCCCGAGCGCGGGCAGGACCACCCAGCCGTGGCGGACCGGGACGTCGGTACGGAACTCCAGGCCGACGCGGACGGCCGCGGTGGCGGCGATCGCGTGGAGGTGCCCGGTGTCCGCCCAGAGGGGTGCGTCGTCCTGGGCCGTCCCGCGCAGCCGGCGCAGCGTGTGCGCCGCCCACACGCCCACGGCCGGATACGTCAGCAGGTCTTCCACCGCCTCCTTGGACAGGGCCCAGGCGCGCGACAGCAACTTCCAGCCGTCCGCCAAGGGGGGCAGGGGGCCGGCCGGTGCCGTCGCGGCCGAGTCCAGCAGGGCCCGGACGACGAGCAGCCGCCAGCTCCGCTCGCTCACCCGCAGACGGTCCACCGTCGCGAGGCCACCCCCACCGCACAGCAGTTCGTCGAACGACTGCGACGGCAGAACGTGGGGCAGGGCCTGCGACAAGGCGTGGGGCAGGGCAGGGGACCGAACCGTCTGGTGCACCTCTCGCACCTCTCGCGCCGCTACGCGTCGCGCTGCGGGTTGTAGCCGCCGAGGCTGCTCGCCGGGTCGTCGATACGGCTGAGCAGCCGGCGCATGGAGCCCTGCGCGGACGGCAGGTCCAACTGGGGCCACGCGTCGAGCGGAACGTCGCTGAGGTCGATCAGCTCGGACTCGACTCCGGACTTCTCCATGGCGGCGCCCCTGTGACAGTGAAGTGATGCGATCAATGCCTTACATATCACTGAATATGACGTTTCCAGGGATTTCAGGCTACTTGGGTGACCCTATTGCATCAAAGTCGTCCCGCAGGGCCACAGCGTGGAATCGGCCCGGATCGGGTGACGGAAGGGCGGTGGGAGTACGGGCGGTGGGGGTAGGGACTGGATGTGATTGAACTCGCTGAACTGATCGAGGAGTTGCGCAGGGAACTGACCGCGGCCCGGACGGCCGCGGAGGGGGAGGATCTGTACTTCGAGGTGGGTCCGGTGGAGCTGGAGGCGGCCGTGGTCGTGGAGCGGTCGGCGACGGCGGGCGGCAAGATCCGCTTCTGGGTGGTGGAGGCCGGCGCGGACGGCCGGGTGGCGGACAGCGTCACGCACCGGGTGAAGCTGACGCTCGACCCGCGCACCCACAGCGGCGGCGGACGGGCCCCGTGGGTGGGCGGCGCCGAGGCCGAACGAGAGCGCTGAGCCGTGACGGCACAGGATCCGCGCCGCGGACTGGATCCGGTCCGGGTGGCGGAGGTGATGGTGCGCCCCCTCGCGGGGCGGGGCCCCGGACGGCGCGGTTCCGGCTACCGGGTGGGTCCCTGGTGGGTGCTCACCGCCGCACACGTCGTCCGTGACGCGAGAACGGGAGCCACCGACGTACGGTTCGAGGCCGACCGCGCCGACGAGTGGACCGTGGCCGCGCGGGTGGTACTGGCCTCGGAGAAGGCCGACGTGGCGCTCCTGGAACTGGACGGATCCGCGCCGCACGGCGTCCACGCGGCCGTGACCGAACCCCCCTCGTACGGGGCCGTGCCCGACGCGGACCTCGTCCTGCCGTGCAGCGCGATGGGCTTCCCCCGGTTCAAGCTGCGCGAGGACCGGATGCGACGGCTCGACGACGGCTCGGCGTCCCAGTACCGCGACTCCTGCCACGCGACGGGCATGACCTCGGTGCTGTCCAACCGCCGCGAGGGCACACTCGAACTCGCCGTCACCCCGCCCGAGTCGGACGCCGAGCCGGACCGGTCGCCCTGGGAGGGCATGTCGGGCGCGGCTGTCTGGCACGACGACGCGATCATCGGCCTGGTCAGCGCGCACCACCGCTCGGACGGTCTCGGCCGCCTCGCCGCCGTCCGCGTGAACCGCTGGTACGAACTGCTGACCAGGTCCGAACTGGCCCTGCTGCACGAGTGCGCCGGCCTGCCCGCGTCGGCATCCGAGCTGCCCCGCGTCCCGTCCGCACCGACCGCCGCCGCGGGCCCGGTCACCCTGACCGACCTGCGCGACGACCTGCCGCTGCGCGAACTCGACGGCCTGGTGGGCGCGTTGACGGCACTGCCAACGGTGAGCGACCGCACCACCCTGGCCCTGGTCCTGAACAGCATCAACCCGGCCGTCGCGGCCATGAGTCCGAGGACACCGGCGCTGCGACCGGACGTGTTCGGAATCCTGCGGACCTGCCTGCGCTACCCGGGGACCTTGGACCAACTCCTCGAAGCGATACGGTTGATGGAGGGCGACTCCGCCGGGGTGGCCCGCATGGACAAAGAGGCGGTGGAGTTGTCCCGGCGCCACCGTCGAGCCGGTGAGAGCCGCTGACCTGATATCGCGCCGCCCCGCGGGTGCGGGGTTTCATCCTGGGCAGGGCGGGCCATTATCAGGGGGATGTGAGCAGCCCGCATCCACAAATGCAGCCGGGGGGAAGGGGTTTGGCCGTCATGGAGCCGTCTGTGGCCGCCGTCGAGTCCAGCCTGGTCGATCTCGCGGGGGTATCTCTTGAAACGCTGCGCTCCATTGACAGCCGGGTCCTCGCCTCGTCGCTGGAGGAACTGCAGCGAAGAATCGACCACCAGATGGCCAGCGTCAGCGGAATCGACGGCGGTGCCGAACGTTTCGACTGACACCGCCGGGGTCGCTCGTGAGTGCTGAGCCGTCCCTGCCGCATCATCGCCTGCCGCCGGACAGCCTGGCCGAACTCGTCCGTGGTGAGGGTGGCCCGGCCACCCTCACCTCTTTGCTCGGGGCCGAACGCAGCCGCCGCCTGCTGCTGCTGAGGATGCTCGACGACGCCACGGATCTCGGCCCCGCGTGGAACCTCCTCAGCCAGGCGCAGCAACGCGCGCCCGCCCTTGTCGACGACCTGCTCATGTATCCGCAGACGGGCATGTGGCTGGCCACCGCGCTGCACCGGCTGCGGGGGACGGCGTCCGGGACGGAGCCGCCGCTATGGGTGGTGCTCGGCCACTTCTCGGCGCTCGCTGCGGCGGCAGCGCTACGCGCGGAGCTGGACTTCGGCATCGAGGTGCCGGCGCGGCACGGCCGGGTGCCGTTACCGGCCCTGGGCTGTGCGGTGCTGCCCACGACCGAACCATGGACGACGGCCACCGTGCGGGCCGAGGCCGGGCGCGCCGTGGTGCAAGCGTCCGGGGCCGAGGTCGTGATACCGCTCCCGTTCGGTTCGGCGGGAGCGGGGTGGCATCCGGTGCGCCGGCTGACGGTCGGCCCGGCAGGCCGGCGGCTCGAGATCGCGCTGGACGACGTGGATCCGTACCGGACGTATCCGCAGCCGACCGAGCCGCGTCCCCTGTCCGAGGAGGCCGCCGCGCACTGGCGGCAACTGCTGGAGCGGGCCTGGGCGGTGTTGCTGGGAGAGCAGACACGCACGGCGGAGGCCATGCGGCGGAGCGTGTTCTCACTGACACCGACAGCGGCCAGGGAAAGGTTTCGGCCACGCAGTGTGACAGCCGGCGAGGCCTTCGGGGGCATCGAGGCCTCGGAACCGGACGACGCCATCGAACTGGCCGTCACCCTCGTGCACGAGTTCCAGCACACCAAACTGGGCGGACTGCTCCACCTGACGCCGCTGCTTACGGACAGCTCCGACGGCGGTACGCAGCTGTGGTACGCGCCTTGGCGGGACGATCCCCGGCCTCTTGAGGGGCTGCTGCAAGGTATTTACGCGTTTGTGGGGATCACCCGCTTCTGGCGCGCGCACCGCACGGCCGCGGCCGCGCAGACCGCCATGGCGCAGTTCGAGTTCGCGCTGTGGCGGACCCATGTGGCAGCGGCGATGGAGCAGATCCACCGGCATCCGCGCTTCACCCCGCTCGGCACTGCCCTGCTGGACACACTGCGCGACCACTGCGCGCAGTGGCTGGCGGAGCCGGTTCCCGAGGAGCAACGGGCCCTGGCCCGGTTGTGCACCGACGACCACGTCGCACGCTGGCGGGCACACCATCTGCGGCCCGCCGCGCCCGCGGTCGACGCGGCCGTACGCGCCTGGCTGGACGGGGCGAGCGGCCCGCCCGGTGCCCTGGCGGCCGAGCCCGAGGTCGTGCCCGATCCCTCGGCACGCTGGCTGGACAGCCTGGCGATGCTCGTCCGCTACCGCCTCGACGACACGGACGACGACCGGCCCTCGCCCGACTGGCCCGAGAAGGCCGCGGCCCGCGTCACCGGCGCGGTGACCGCAGACGCTCTGCTGGCCGCGGGCGACGCCGCGGCGGCCCGGCACGCCTACCTGGCGGACCTGGCCGTGGAGCCCGACCGGGCCGGAGCCTGGGCCGGCCTCGGCCGTGCCCTCGCCGTGGCGGACACCGAACCGACGGCGGCCCACCTGCTGTGCCACCACCCCGAACGGGCGCGAGCGGTGCACCGCTCCCTGCGGCAGGTCACAGACACCCCGCCGGACCCGATCCGCCTCGCCACCTGGCTCGGCTCACCCCCGGTCTGACCGGGACGGATCACATCGGCATCGGGTCGATGTCGCAGTCGGTCCGCTTCCTGGCCCGTGCCTGCACGGTCGCCGGGTGGGGAGCGGACTCGGCGGACCTGAGGCGGGGCCCGTCCAGGACCCTCTCCATACGGGCCAGGGTGTCCGCGCGCAGCGCCTCGCCCGCCGCCTCCTCCCCGAGGATGACGAGGTCCAGGGAGAGGTTCGCCGCACCCACCAACGTGGTCGGATGGTCCTCACCCAGCCGCGCCCGGCACAACGCCACGGTCTTCTCGCCGAGTTCGCGGGCTTCCTCCACCCGCCCCAGCGCACTCAGATCGCTCGCCAGGTTGATGGCACAGGCCAGCACGATCGGATGGTTCTCCCCGAGGCGCCCGGTCAGTGACTCCAGCGCCGCCTCGTCGAGTTGCCTGGCCTCCTGCGCCCGTCCCAGCAGCCGCAGCGTCACCGCCAGGTCGACATCGGCCGCCAGGACGTGAGGGTGGTCGCCCTGGTAGATGGTGCGGAAGCGTTCGCTGGCCTTCTCGCCGCGGTCCCTGGCGGCCTCCAGCTGACCGTTCTGCCGCAACGCCACCGAGAGGGCGAGCGCGGCGGTCAGGGACTCCGGGTGCGTGTCGCCGTAACGGCGGGTGAACTGGTCGAACGTGTCGCGTGCCAGTTCCAGCGCGGTGACGTGGTCGCCCTCCTTGCGGCAGGCCTCGCTCAGCTGCCGCACGGTCCGCAGAGTCGTGGGGTTACCGGCTCCGAAGGCAGCCCGGTAACCGTCGACGACCGCCTGCTGCAGCGACCGCGCGCCCACGTAGTCACCCGTCTCACGCACGTCGACGGCGACGCTCGCCTCGGTCACCAGTGCCTGCTGGTGATCGCGGCCGAACAGCCGTGTCTTCATCGCGTGCGTGTGCCGGTCCAGTTCCAGCGCGCGCTGGAAGTCGCCGACCAGCCGGAGACTCACCCCGAGGTTGTGAGCGGTGACCAGCGTGGTGGGGTCGTCCTCGCCGAAGGCGCGCCGGGCACGCTCGTAGGCCATCTCGTCCAGTTCGGCACCGGCACCGAAGTCCCCCTGGTGGCGGCGCACCGCGGCTTCGAGGTTCAGCGCCACCAGCGCGTCCTCGCGCGTGTCCTCCTGGTTCGCGGGCGCGGTGCGGTCGTAGACGTCCCTGAGCTGGGCCACGAGCCGGGAGGCGTCGTCGTAGCGCCCCACCATCAGGTAGAGGAAGCCGAGCCACCAACCCATCAGGAGCGTCTGCTGATCCTCCTCCCCGAACAGCCGCTGCCACACCTCCCAGGCCTGCTCCGAGAACTCCCGGGCGACCTTGTGATCCCCCCAGTACCAGAGGTACTTGGCGACGTTCATCACGAGCTCGCGGACCCACGGCTGGTCGGACTCGACGGCGCCCGACGCGATGACATGGCCGTAGAGCTCGGCGTAGCGCGGCCAGTTGGCCGACTGGTTGGGCCCCTTGGGGTCGGAGGCGGCCAGCAGGGTGTGGGCCCCATTGCGCATGCGGTTCTGTTCCTCGGGGGTCATGCGGTTGATCAGCACGGCCTGCACCAGGCGGTGCATCTCGATCGAGTTGGTCCGGTGGTCGATGCGGGCGAGGGAGTAGCGGTTGATCTCCCGGATGGCGCGGGCGAGCCGCATCGGGTCGTTGAGGGCCCGGTCGAGTTCGGGGTCGATGCTGGAACCGCCGAGGCCGGAGAAGATCGAACGGGAGATGGGGTCCGGCGCGAAGTACGAGCAGAGCTGGAGCAGCCGCAGCGCGGCGAGGCTGCGCGTCTCCAAGTGGTCCAGAGAGACGTTCCACGCGGCCGCGACCGGAAGCTGGTAGTCCGGCGGCGGTGACACCTCAAGGAGTTCACTGCGCTTGTCCTCGAACAGGCGCAGGTACTCCGATACCGGCATCCCCGTCTCCGCACGCCAGGCGGCGGCCTGTTCCAGCGCGAGCGGGAGGTCCCCGAGGGCATCGGCGAGGCGGTCCGCCTCGGCGTCGTCGAGGTCCCCGGGGGAACCCGAACGCCGCAGCAGCTCCTTGCTCTCCTCCCGGGTGAAGACATCGACCTCCAGGGAGGGACCCACGACGCTCCAGCGCCGGTTGCGGGAGGTGACGAGGATGGTGCCGCTGCCGCCGGTGGGGAAGTAGTCGCGGACGCGCTCGGGACTGTCGGCGTTGTCGAAGATCAGCAGCCAGCGCGAGTACGGCCGCCCCTCGCGCAGCGCCTCGCGCACCGCGGGTCCGGCGATGTTGGCCTCGGCGCTGGTGCCCAGGCCGAGCCGCTGGGCGAGCTCCACCAGCGCCTGGCCGATCTGCCCGGGGCGCTCGGCGGGGATCCACCAGACGACGTCGTACTCGGACTGGTGCCGGTAGGCGTACTCGATCGCCATCTGGGTCTTGCCGACGCCACCCATGCCGTGGATGGCCTCGGGCAGCACGGTGGTCGTGCCTTCCCGCAGGCGCTCTCGCAGTCGTTCCAGAAGGTCCACGCGGCCGGTGAAGTTCGGATTGCGCGGGGGGATGTTCCCCCAGATGCGCGGCTGCGTCGAGCGCGCGCTCTCCACCGCGGGCTGCTGCGTGGTCGCCATGGTCGTGGCTCCTTCTGAAGTTGTCTCGGGCCCCCTCGGGGCGTGTGCGGCATCCCGGTGGGCCCGGGTGGTGGGGTCCTGGTGCCGCGTATGGGTACGTGCGTCCTTGCCCAGGTTGACCGTGTTCTGCAGGTCGTACGCGCTCAGTGCCCGCGCGAGACGCTCGGCCTGGGGCAGGAAGCGCCCGGACAGGGCGCGCAGCGCGGCCAGTTCGATGCGCAGGAACGCCACGTTCCGCGGGGTCACGGGTGGCACGTCGGTCGTCTCGAGGAGTTCGTCCGCGGCGGGCAGGACCGGGTCGGAGCCCTCCGGAACCGCCATCAGCACCCGTACGTCGTGCAGCACCCGAACGGTGTCCCGGCGGCGGGCCAGCGCCAATAACTCCTGGCGGATGTTCGGGCCGAAGGCGAAGACCACGTCGGCCGCGCGTTCGGCCTCCGCGCCCGCGGGCCGCACCAGACCGCTCATCAGCAGCTCGGTGAGGTGGGCGGGTCCGGCACCGGGCACGGACGCCGTCAGGGCGCTCATGACGGGCAACGCCAAAGGAGCCGCCGCAAGTCGAGTGGCCAGCGCGAACGCGGTGGGCGAGGCGGCGGCCCGGAACTCCGAGACGCGCTCCCACGGGGGTACGGCGCTGGCGGGGTCGGGCACGTCGTCGACCCAGGGCACGGCACGCGCGGCGTCCGGCCGCCGCTTCCAGTCGCGGGCTCGCACGCCCGACATCTCCACGCCGTCCGCGGCCCGGCCCGTCACCAGGTCGACCCAGCCGGTGAGGGAGTGACCGGTCCGCTCCAGGACCGGGACGGGCACCACGCCGGCCCGTGCCGCCGTGTCGTCTTCCACCGGTTCCAGGGGTGAGGTGCGCAGCTCCCAGCCCAGGGAGTCGTTGGGCGCCCACGGGTGCCCGGAGCGCAGACGCATGCGGTAGACGTCCAAGCCGGTACGGAACCAGAGCCGTTGGGGCAGCAGGTGCATGACCGCGAGGGGCTCGGAGCGGCCGAGTTCGCGCAGCAGCGGCAGCACCGCGTCCGAACGCCAGCCTGCGGCCAGCCCGTCGGTCAGCACCAGCACCACCCGGTGTTCACCCACGGGCGGGGGCAGGTGCTCCAGCCGGATCCGGCCCGGCTCGGTGTCGTCCGAACTCAGCAGCCGTAAGCGGGTGACCGGGCCGAGCGCCTCCTGGCGGGCGAGTTCGTCGGCCAGTCGGGCGACCGTCTCGTCCCAGACCCGCATGGTCACGTAGTCGTCGACCACGAGCAGTACGTCCGGCAGTACGTCGGGGCGGTCCGCGGAAGAAGCCCGCCCGAGGCCACGCAGGGCGTGCGACACCACGTCGAGTGACGCGTCGTCGGACGCCGATGCCGATGCGGATACCGATGCCGATGCGGATGGTGGTCGTGGACCGTCGTCACACTGCATAAGCGCCCTCAGAGCGTCCGGTCATGCCCGACGACGGAGGGAGCACCGAGGAGGAGTCCCGCAGTCCGCGGGCATGCGTGACATCCACGTGCCAAGCCTGGCAGTGGTCTGCTTGCGGTGCAACATGGCAGGCCACAGGAGACGGTAGAAGGGTCCGAAACTCAATCGCCGGGTGGTACTTGCCCCCTGGGGACAGCCGGTGGCGCTGTCTCGTCATTAGCCTGACAGTCGGCGCTGACGTGTGCAAGACCATGCGGCATCCGCCTCCGCGCGCCGGTCGGAGGCCCCTTCCGGGCCATGGGCGCATGATGACCTACACCGGTCCGGGCGGACTCGGCTTGCGCTCGGGGTCGTCGAGCAGAATGGCCAGATGGCGACCCACGTGCAGGTCCCACGCCCCGGGGCCGAGGGCCAGCGCGTCCTTGCGCCACTCCCCGACCCGTTCCGCCAGGCTGCCCAGCCCCCGGTCCTGGAGTATCTCGCCGATGGCGTCCTTGAACTTCGGGTCCCCGCAGTCGTTGCGGTGCCAGATCATCGCGGGCACCCCGGCCCGCAGCCCGGCGAGGACCTCGCGGCGGCCGGTGCCCGACTCGTCGCCCGGGGGCTGGCTGAGCACCAGGCACACCGCGTGCCGGTCCTCCTTCAGCTCACGCTCCAGATGGAAGAAGTACGCCTCGTCCTCCGCCGGGCTGCTCCAGTGCGGGTGGCTGTCCGCCGGACGCTCCCGCAGCTGCCGCCACTTGTGGTGCCAGGGCCGGTGCCAGGCGGCCCGCTGCAGGCGCTCGATGCTGCGCACCACCACCGGATAGTCCATGACCAGCGGGGTCGGGGCCTCGGAGCCGGACTCCTTCGACCACCACTCGACGGGCTCGTTGAGCAGCTCCCAGGGCAGGATGAACTCCAGGATCACCGGCTGCCGCAGGTCGGCCCACTTCTCCTCGGCCTCCTCTATCAGCCGCTCCACCGCGCCCGGGAGCTCCTCCCGGCCCAGGTGGACGGTCTCGCCGCGCACGGGATGCCAGCCCTCGGAGTCGGACTGGCGCCAGTGCGAGAGGTAGTACCGGTCCGGCTCGATGCGGTCCGGCTCGAACTGGATCATCAGATACGCGGGGACGAGGGAGGGCGCGGGCTGGGGAAAGTCCGAGTGCTGCCAGTCCGCCAGCAGGCCCTCCATGCCGAGGGCGAGGGTCTGGGTGCGGTTGAAGCGGCGCAGTACCTCGGCGGCCTCCGACTGGCCGTCCTCCATCAGCCGATCGGCCGACAGCGCCAGGAAGGCCATGCTGGGCGGGAGTTCACCGGCCGGGGAGTTCTCGCCCGCCAGCCGCAGGAAGACCTGCCACCCCGTCTGGCACCACCCGGGCAGCTCCTGGACCCGGGAGCGGCTCGCTCGGCGCGCCATGACGGCCAGATCCGTGGAGCCCATCGCCAGCAGGACGGGCCGCAGGTGCCCGAGATCGGCGTTGTTGAAGAAGTCGACGGCCTCCCACTCGTCCACGAGCGGCCACAGCTCGGCAACCGTCGCCGACTGCTGTTCCACGTACTCCAGGGACCGGACCAGGCAGGCCAGGCCGTCACCGACGGCGGTGCATCCCTTCACCACCTGTAACAGCCACGGCCGCAGCCGGTCCCCGCCGAAAGGTTCCACGGGCGCGGCCAGTTCACCGGCCAGCAGATCCCGCCAGACCTCGCGGCTGCTCCCCTGGCTCACCGTGGCCGACCCCTGCAACGCGTCCACGATCGAGACAATGAGCTCGTTGCGGACCCGATCCGGACTGCGCCCTCTCACCCCGTTACCTCCACACAGCTGGCGCGGCACCCTGATGGTGCCCAACAGGGTAAGGCCGTAAAGCGGGGCACGGCAGGGAAAACCACGGGCATCACCGCGGGATGCCCGTGCTGTTTGCGCTGTTGGAGCCCCCTGTCGGATGCCAACCGACGGCCTTCGCTTTACAGGTTCCCCCCAACAGCCCAACGACCAGGGGCGATGCCGTCCGGCCTGGCCCGCGGGGTGCGCGGCTGGTTGCCCCGATACGCCGATGCGCACGGATGTCGCGCTCACAGCCTGCCGTCACGCCGTGGGGCTTCGGAGCTGCGGTTCGGCCCGGCGGAACGCCGACCGGCGCGCTCTGCGGGTTCTCGCCCGAGCCCCCGTGGTCCCCCATGGGGTCAGGGACGGTAGTGGTCGGTCATGGTGGGCGAAGAGCTGTGCACTGAGCGGGCGTTGTAGGAGACCCTGTCGTTGTACGCCTGCACCCGCCGCGCCTGCTCGATCAGGCGACCGTCGACGTTCTCCGTGTTGCCGTTTCTTCGGCGCAGGAGCACGAAGAGCAGGACCAGTACCGCTGCCACCAACAGACCGAACAGCACGCCGAGCTCGACCACAGACGCCCCCGAGTAAGTATGTGGCGCTCCAGGATAACGACCAGCCTGAGAGGTGCCTAGGTATCTTCCGGGCGCCCACCGGCCGCCCCAGCCCCCAGCGGGTCTCCCTACGTCATGCCTCGCGCCGGCGCCGTGCGCGGGCCTTGATGAGGTGGGGAAAGTTCGGAACGGTCACCAGAGGGACGTGTGGGCTCTCGTCCGACCTGCCGTCACGCGCCGGGGCGAGCAGCAACGTCGACCGGCAGCAGTCGGCTGGTGAAGCCCTCGGCGCACAGCCGCTCGTAAGCAGCCAGGATGACGTCCGGGACATCCTGTTCGATGGCCAGACCCCGGTCGGGGAACACGAGCACCCGTTGCAGGGCGCCCACGATCATGTCGATCACCATGTGGGCATCCCCGATTGAGTCGGCGTACTCCTCCAAGCCCATCGGCGTGGACGCACACACCACCTCGACCTCAGGCCAGAGCTTTCGCAGCATGGCGTATGAGCGTCGCTCCTCATACGGCTTGCTCACGAGCAGGACGGACGAGACCCTGATGCCGGCCTCGGCAAGCACCGCTTTGGCGAACTCGATGTTCTCGCCGGTGTTCGTAGCGCGCGGCTCCAGCAACACGGCGGAATCGGGCACTCCGAGCCGCAACGCCCGCTCGCGGTAATGGACGGCCTCGCCACGCGGCATGCGCGCCCGGGTCGTGGGGCTGGTGGCCCCGGTGAACACGATGACCGGCGCCATGCCCTGGTGGTACAGATCCGCTGTCACGTCAGCCACACCGAGGTCGTGGCTGCCCAGACCGACGGCCACCGAGCAGGGCCGAGCGTCGTGGTGCATACGGTGGTGGTCCCACAGCAGTCGGGCGTCCGCCCATGCCTGTGCCGAGATCATGCCTGCTCCTCCGTGTCGTGTGCTGAATCCGGGACCTTGAAGTCGTACTCCCACGCGAAGCGACAAGCTGAGCGGATACCCACCACGAACTCGGCCACCGGCGGCAAGGAGCTGTACCTCGACACGCCCCAGGACCGGCGAGCGAGGGTGATCCCCCCTCCCGCTGATGTGCGTGGCGCCGCTCCGGTGGCAGGGTCCGCGGCAAGCCGCCCGTCGGGGCACCGCCGGCAAGGACTGGCACGACGGTGATCACGTCTTCACGACACGCAGTGGTAGGCCGATCGAGCCACGGAATCTGTACCGGCCATGGGCCACATCGATCGCCTGCTCAAACGGCGCCGTTGAGCGGGGCTGCCGTCAAGAACTGCCGTCAGCGCCCCCACGATCTTTGCTCGTGAGGGCGTTGTCCCAGGCAGTTCACGGAGCCCCCTGTCGGATTCGAACCGACGACCTTCGCTTTACAAGAGCGGCGCTCTGACCAGCTGAGCTAAGGAGGCCTGCACGCGTGTGCCCGTGCAGTGTACCCAGGTCCCAGCCGCGCCCTCTCGAAAATTTCCGCGAAGTTCACAGGCCCCTGGCTACTGACAGACCAGGTGAACGCCAGGTACCGTCCTGAGCCAGTTCACTCTTGTGGACTACACCACCGCGAAGGCTTCGCGGTGGACACCACCTTTACAACGGATCGTCCGGCACGTTCCTGCCGGTGAAGGGGGCCCCTCACCATGGCCACTGTCTCGTTCGACAAGGCAACCCGGATCTACCCGGGTTCCGAGAAGCCCGCCGTCGATGCTCTGGAGATCGACATCGAGGACGGCGAGTTCCTCGTCCTCGTCGGTCCCTCCGGCTGCGGCAAGTCCACCTCGCTCCGCATGCTCGCGGGGCTCGAGGACGTGAACGCCGGCGCCATCCGCATCGGTGACCGCGACGTCACGCACCTGCCGCCCAAGGACCGGGACATCGCCATGGTGTTCCAGAACTACGCGCTCTACCCGCACATGACGGTCGCCGACAACATGGGCTTCGCGCTCAAGATCGCCGGTGTCCCGAAGGCCGAGATCCGCCAGAAGGTGGAGGACGCGGCGAAGATCCTCGACCTCACGGACTACCTCGCCCGCAAGCCGAAGGCCCTCTCCGGCGGTCAGCGCCAGCGTGTCGCGATGGGCCGCGCCATCGTGCGTGAGCCCCAGGTCTTCCTCATGGACGAGCCGCTGTCGAACCTCGACGCCAAGCTCCGCGTCTCGACCCGTACGCAGATCGCCTCGCTGCAGCGCCGCCTCGGCATCACCACCGTGTACGTCACCCACGACCAGGTCGAGGCCATGACCATGGGCGACCGTGTGGCCGTGCTCAAGGACGGTCTGCTCCAGCAGGTCGACTCGCCGCGCAACATGTACGACCGCCCCGCGAACCTGTTCGTCGCCGGGTTCATCGGCTCCCCCGCCATGAACCTCGTCGAGGTCCCGATCACGGACGGCGGCGTGAAGTTCGGCAACTCCGTCGTGCCGGTGAACCGCGAGGCCCTGAAGGCCGCCGCGGACAAGGGCGACCGCACCGTCACGGTCGGCGTCCGCCCGGAGCACTTCGACATCGTCGAGCACAACGGCGAAGCCGCCAAGTCGCTGACCAAGGACACCGCGGACGCCCCGGCCGGCCTCGCCGTCTCGGTGAACGTCGTCGAGGAGCTCGGCGCCGACGGTTACGTCTACGGCAGCGCCAAGGTCGACGACAAGCTCACGGACCTGGTCGTCCGCGTCAGCGGCCGCGCGGTCCCGGACAAGGGCGCCACGCTGCACGTCGTGCCGCGGCCGGGCGAGACCCACGTGTTCTCGACCTCCACGGGCGAGCGCCTCTCCGACTGATCGCCCTGATCACCGCGAAAAGCAAGCCGGGGGGACGAAACCCGCGCCGCGGACGAATTCACCCAAGTTGACGAAGAGGGCCCCACAGCCTGCTGTGGGGCCCTCTTCGTTGTCGACAAATACCCCGGCAAGCCGGTCATTTCGATCCCTGTACGTCAACTCGCCACCCAGCGAAAGCCGTTCCCCTATCCCCCGAACTGATTACTAAATGTCGCCAAATCATCACCCCGCGCTACCCTCACTCGCGTGAAGCACTCCACCACTAACCAACGGACCCGGCGTGGCCGTGGCCCCGCGCGCCGGATCGGTCGCACCCTCGCCCTCGTTCTGCCTGTCGTCCTGGTGCTTTCCGGGACCCTCGCGGTCACCCGAGTCAACTGGTCGGGGAACTCCTCGGACTCGGTGCTCACCGCCGCCTCCTCCTCGGACGTCTCCTCGCGTGCCGTCTCCCGTGCCCCGCAGGACGTGCTGCGCGACCGGCTCCTGCTGGAGCTCCAGGAGGAGAACCCGGGCATCGCCCTCACCCACCTCCAGGAGGCCGTGAACGGCCGCCCGTCGCTCGCCAAGCACTGTGTCTCCATCGCCCGCGCCCTCGGCCGCGCCGCGGTCCGCGCGTACGGCCCGACGCGCGCCCAGGCGTTCGCGCGCCCTGTCTGCGACACGTCCTTCGCATCGGGGGTCGCGGCCACGCATCTCTGAGCCCCACCGACCCCACCTGTTCTGTCAGGTAACAGCTGCCTCAGGTAACAGCTGCCTAAGGGAACGGTTGCCGACAGAAGCCGTGAGCGGGGCGCCACGTACAGTTCGGGCATGACCCATCCGAACGCCGCGTCACGCCCCGTTCAAGCCGTTGTCCTGGCCGGTGGTCAGGGCTCCCGACTGCGTCCCTACACCGACGACCGGCCCAAGCCGATGGTCGAGATCCCCGGCACCGGGACCCCGATCATCGGTCACCAGCTGACCTGGCTCGCCGAGGAGGGCGTCACCGACGTCGTCGTCTCGTGCGGCCACCTCGCCGAGGTCCTCCAGAAGTGGCTGGACTCGGCCGACCTCCCGGTCAACATCACGACGGTCGTCGAGACGGAACCGCTCGGCCGGGGCGGCGGCCTGAAGTACGCCGCCGCGCACCTCCCCCACCCGGACAAGCCCTGGTACGCGACGAACGGCGACATCTGGACCCGTTTCTCGCTGCGGGACATGGCGGACTTCCACACCGAGCGCGACGCCGTCGCGACGCTCGCCCTCGCCCGCCCGCGCATCCCGTGGGGCGCCGTCAAGACCGACGGCTTCGGACGCGTCACGGACTTCATCGAGTCCCCGCCGACCACGTACGAGATCAACGCGGGCGTCTACGTCTTCTCCGCCGAGTTCGCCGAACTGCTCCCCGAGCGCGGCGACCACGAGCGCACCACGTTCCCGCACCTGGCCCGCGAACGCCGCCTGGCCGGCTTCCCGCTCCCGCAGGGCGCCTACTGGCGCGCCATCGACACGGCGAAGGACCTCACGGAGGCGGCGAAGGAACTCGCGGCCCTGGGACGCTGAGAGCCCCTTTCCGGCCGTACGAGGGCCGAGAGCCCCTTTCCCGCCGTACGAGGACGGGCCCCGCACATCAGATGTGCGGGGCCCGTCCTCGTACGGCCAGGGGGCGTGACGCGTTACCCGAGGAGACCGCCGACCAGCTTGTCCGAGCCGCCGGAGGTGCCGCCACCGCCACCGCCACCGCTCGAACCACCGGAGGAGGTGCCGCCGGCCGAACCGCTGCCACCGGTGCTGGAGCTGCCGCCGCTGGACGTCGGGCCCGCGCTGGTGCTCGGGGCCTGGTGGACCGGCGAGGACTGCTGGGGCGGGGCCTGGCCGGTGCCCTGGGTCTGGCTGGGGCCGCTGGTGACCGTGCCGCCCGTCTCACGGACCGTGGCGCCCGGCGTGGTGGCCGCGCCCGACGGCGAGGAGGAGCTGCCGTGGGTGGGCGCCTTGGCCGAGGCCGAGGGAGTGGTGGTCCTGTGCTGGGGCGTGCCGGGCTCGTCGGGAAGCGGGGAACCGGGCAGTTCGTTGCGCGGGGCCTCGCCCGGTCCCGGCACGACCACCCGGTCGGCGTCACGGACGGCGCCGCCGAGGAGCGAGCCGATGAGGAGCGTGAGGCCGACGACGACGGCCGAGACGAGCGCGCCGCGGCGCAGCACCCGGTGCCGCAGGTCCCAGATGTCGGCGCGGGGCCCGAGCGTGCGCCAGGCCTCGCTCGCGAGGCGTCCGTCGACGGAGTAGACGGGCGCGCCCGCGATGATCAGCGGCGACCAGGCGGCGAGGTAGATGATGTCCGGCGCGTCGTACGCGGGGACCGTCTTCCAGCTGACGGTGACGATGAGCGCGGCCGACAGCATCGCGCCGACCACGGCGGCGACCCGCTGCCACAGCCCGAGCACCGTGAGGACGCCCACGATGACCTGGAGGAAGGCGATGACGAGTCCGGAGCCGACGGGGTGCTGGAGCGCGAACTGACGCAGCGGCTCGGCGACGTCCCAAGGGTGCAGCGTGTTCAGCCACTTGACCATGGAACCGCGCTTGCCGCCGTCGAAGTAGACGGGGTCGCAGAGCTTGCCCATGCCGGCGTAGATGGAGATGAAGCCGAGGAAGACGCGGAGCGGGAGCAGCACCACGCCGAGGTTCATCCGGCGCCCGGGGTAGTAGGCGTGCCGGACCGGGTCCGAGGCGTGCCGCCTGGCCGGTGTGCCGCCGCCGTCGTCGTCGGGGTCCTCCGCCGCGAACTGCCCGCCCGTGTAGCGCGGTTCGTCGTACGCGCTGTCCACGCTGCGCATGTTCGGCAGCAGCCGGGTCCCCGCGGAGTCGTGGTCGTGGCCGCGCTGGCTGCCGACGAGGGGCGTCTCGACCGTGTCGACGGTCAAGTCGCCCGCATAGCCCTGGTGTTCGTCGAGGCGGGGGATGACCTGGGTGGCGCCGCCGTCGCCCGTCGGGTCCGCGGCGCCGTGGCGCACGCTGGTGCTGCGCACGGCCTGCAGCAGGCGGTGGGCGCCGGTGTCGTCGGGGTCGGACCGCCCGCTCCAGACGACGGGTGCGCGACGGCGGGCCCCGGCGGCCGGGCCGCCCGCTCTGCCCGCCGTACCGACGCCGGGGATCCGCGCGGTGTCGTCGGCGCTCAAGTGCCGTGCGACGCGCCAGGATGGGGGCCGCGTCGCGCCGCCTAGCTGCACGCGGAAGCTCGCATGATTGACGATGACCTGCGCCGGATCGCTCGGCACCTTCACCATGCTCAGCGCGGGAGCGTCGTCGAATCCCGACGAGCGGTCCCCCGTGGGTGTGCGGGGTGTTCTGGTGTCCACACTCATCTAACCGAGTGATGTGTGTTTAGGACACTGCCTTGACTGCGCCGATCTGTCCGGACCGCGTCAAGGTCATCCCGAACATCCCGATGGCCCCACGGGGGTGACTCACTCAGACGTCTGCTCAAACGCCTGTTCAGATATCCGTTCGGACGCCTGCTCAGACGCGCCGGCGCGAGGCCTCGTACAGCACGACTCCCGCCGCGACACCGGCGTTCAGCGACTCGGTGCCGCCCGGCATCGGAATCCGCACCCGGAAGTCGCAGGTCTCGCCGACCAGTCGGGACAGACCCTTGCCCTCGCTGCCGACGACGATGACGACGGGACCGCCGAGGGCCTCCAGATCACCGACCTCGACCTCGCCGTCCGCGGCGAGTCCGACGACGACGAGACCGGCCTTCTTGTACGACTCGAGGGCCCGCGTCAGGTTGGCGGCTCGGGCGACGGGCGTACGGGCGGCGGCACCGGCCGACGTCTTCCAGGCACCGGCGGTCATGCCGGCCGCGCGCCGCTCGGGCACGACGACGCCGTGGCCGCCGAAGGCCGAGACGGAACGGACGACGGCACCCAGGTTCCGGGGGTCGGTCACACCGTCGAGGGCGACGATCAGCGGGTCCTGGCCCTCGTCGTACGCGGCGGCGGCGAGGTCCTCGGGGTGCGCGTACTCGTACGGCGGGACCTGGAGGACGAGACCCTGGTGGTTGAGCCCGTTGGTCATGCGGTCGAGCTCGGGGCGCGGGGCCTCCATGAGGTGGATGCCGCCGCGCTCACCGGCGAGCTGGAGCGCCTCGCGCACCCGCTCGTCGTTGTCGATGAACTGCTGCACGTACAGCATCGAAGCGGGCACGCCCTCGCGCAGCGCCTCCACGACCGAGTTGCGTCCGACGACCATCTCGGAGGTGCCCTTGCCGCCGCGCCCGCGCGGGGTGGCGGGGCGGCGCGCGATCTGCTTCGCCTTGGCGCCCGCGATGCGGTTCTTCTTGTGCCCCTTGCGCATCTCGGCGGGCGGGGTGGGGCCCTTGCCTTCCAGGCCCCGGCGTCGCTGGCCGCCACTGCCGACCTGCGCGCCCTTCTTGCCGGACATGCGGCGGTTGTTAGCGGCCATGACCTACCTGTCTGTGTGAGGCGAGCGTGCGTACGTTCTTGAGGTGTCGTATATGCAGTGTGCCGCCCGGAGGCCCGGGCGGCACAATCGATCAAGGCCCAGGGGCTCCGAGGAGGCCCTGGGAAAGCCCCCGAGGGGGCCCGCTCAGCGGGGGCCGAGCGTCCAGCGCGGTCCCTGCGGGCCGTCCTCGATGACCAGACCGGACTGGTTGAGCTGGTCGCGGATGGCGTCCGCGGTGGCCCAGTCCTTGCGGGTGCGGGCGGCCTCGCGCTGGTCGAGGACCATCCGGACCAGGGTGTCGACGACGCCGTGCAGGTCCTCACCGCGGTCGCCCTCGCCGGCCCACTTCTCGTCGAGCGGGTCGAGCCCGAGGACGCCGAGCATGGCCCGCACCTCGGCGAGGCGGGCGACGGCGGCTTCCTTGTCGTCGGCGGCCAGGGCCGAATTCCCCTGTCGCACGGTCGTGTGCACGATGGCGAGCGCCTGCGGGACGCCCAGGTCGTCGTCCATGGCCTCGGCGAAGGCGGGCGGCACCTCGGCGGCGGGCTCGACGACGCCCCCCGCCTTCTCGACGACGCGCTGCACGAAGCCCTCGATGCGCGCGAACGCCGATTCGGCCTCGCGCAGGGCCTCTTCGCTGTACTCGATCATCGAGCGGTAGTGCGGGGTGCCGAGGTAGTAGCGCAGCACGATCGGACGCCACGTCTTGACCATCTCGGAGACGAGTACGGAGTTGCCCAGGGACTTGGACATCTTCTCGCCGCTCATGGTGACCCAGGCGTTGTGCACCCAGTACTTCGCGAACTCGTCGCCGAAGGCCTTGGCCTGCGCGATCTCGTTCTCGTGGTGCGGGAAGATCAGGTCGATCCCGCCGCCGTGGATGTCGAAGGCGGTGCCCAGGTACTTGTGGGCCATGGCGGAGCACTCGAGGTGCCAGCCGGGCCGGCCCCGTCCCCACGGCGTCTCCCAGCTCGGCTCGCCCGGCTTCGCGGTCTTCCACATGGCGAAGTCGCGCGGGTCCCGCTTGCCGGTCTCGCCGACACCGGACGGCTGCTGGAGGTTGTCCAGCTCCTGGTTGGACAACTGGAGGTACCCGGGGAAGGACCGCACGTCGAAGTAGACGTTCCCGTCCGCCTCGTACGCGTGTCCGCGCTCGATGAGCCCGCGCATCATCTCCACCATCTCGGTGATGTGCCCGGTGGCCCGCGGCTCGTAGGTGGGCGGCAGGCAGCCGAGCGCGGCGTACCCGTCGTTGAACGCGCGCTCGTTCTCGTACCCGATCGACCACCAAGGGCGGCCCTGGTCCGCCGACTTGGTGATGATCTTGTCGTCGATGTCGGTCACGTTGCGGATGAACGTGACGTCGTACCCGCGGTACTCGAACCAGCGGCGCATGATGTCGAAGTTGAGGCCCGAGCGGATGTGCCCGATGTGCGGTGCGGCCTGCACGGTGGCGCCACACAGGTAGATCGAGACACAACCCGGCTTGAGCGGGGAGAAGTCACGGATCTGCCGGGCGCTGGTGTCGTACAGGCGAATGGTCACCACTCCAGGGTAGTGGGCCACGGGGAGTGCCCCGCGACCTTCCCTCGCAAGGAGGACTTATTCGTGACATCTGCGGGCGGCCGTCGCCCTCTCGACATCACCGGCACCACCGGCACCGGGGCCGACGCGTACCGGGAGCGGGGCCGAGGCCGACGCGCGTACCGGGGGCGGGGCCGACGCGCGTCAGGGCGTGCGGGCCACCAGGGCCGTGGCGATCGCCATCAGACCCTCGTCGCGGCCCGGGAAGCCGAGGCCGTCCGTCGTGGCGCCGGAGACCGACACCGGTGCCCCGACCGCCTCGGAGAGGATCTTCTGCGCCTCGTCCCGTCGTTTCCCGATCTTCGGGCGGGGCCCGACGACCTGGACGGCGACGTTGCCGATGGTGAAGCCCGCCGCGCGGACGATCCGCGCGGCCTCCGTCAGCAGCGTGACCCCGGACGCGCCGGACCACTCGGGGCGCCCGGTCCCGAAGTGGGCGCCGAGGTCACCGATCCCCGCCGCCGAGAACAGCGCGTTGCAGGCGGCGTGCGCGACGACGTCCGCGTCGGAGTGTCCCGCGAGCCCCGGCCCCTCGCCCTCCCAGAGCAGCCCGGCGCACCACAGCTCCCGCCCCTCTTCGAAGGCGTGGATGTCGGTACCGATCCCGACCTGCGGCAGCACCACGGGCACCGGCGTGGGTGACTCGGAAGCCTCAGAAGCCATCGTTTGCCCTCCTGCGCGCGAGGACCGCCTCCGCCAGGACGAGGTCCAGGGGACGCGTCACCTTGAACGCCTCCTCGTGACCCGGCACGACCACCACCCGCTCCCCGAGCTGCTCGACCATGCTCGCGTCGTCCGTCACGTTGTCGGTGACGGTCTCGTGGGCGCGGACGAGGGTGGCGCGGTCGAACCCCTGCGGCGTCTGCACGGCGCGCAGCCGCGCCCGCTCGGGCGTGGCGACGACGGGCTCCGGCGTCCCCGGCTCGCTCGCCGGCTCGACCTGCTTGACGGTGTCCGCGAGCGGCAGCGCGGGTACGACGGCGGGCGCGCCGTCGCGTACGGCCTCGATCACGGCGTCGACCGTGTCCACCGGCACGAGCGGGCGGGCCGCGTCGTGCACGAGGACGATGTCGACGCCGGGGGGCAGCGCGTCGAGCCCGTACTTCACGGACTCCTGGCGGCTGTCCCCGCCGGGGACGACGAGGAAGTCGGTCCGCTCGGGCAGCGCGTGCGTGTCGAGCAGCGCCTTCACCTCGGCGGCACCGTCGGGCGGGGCCACGACGACGACCAGCGACACCGCGCGGGAGGCGGCCATGGCGCGCACCGCGTGGATGAGCATGGGGGTCCCGTTCAGCGCGCGAAGCGCCTTGGGGGCGCCCGGACCGAGGCGCACGCCCCGTCCGGCGGCCGGAATCACGGCCGCCGTGCGGCCTCCGGACAGCGAGGAGCGCGAATCGTCAGACATCGGTTCCTGTCAGGTTTGTGTACTCGGCGTGCTTGGGTATGGCCTGGGCGTGCCCCTTGCTCGAGCGAAGCCGAGAGCTCGGGGCAGTGCCGGGCGCGAGCCCTGACCGGACCCTTCCGTGACATCCGGTCGAGCAAGCTGTCCGGGCCCGGCACGCCAAGTATCGGGGACGCGGGTATCGACGCGGCACCGGGGACGCAGGCGCATGGAACACAGGTGTACTCCATGGGACACAGGTGCATTCCATGGGACGCAGGCGAATTCGGGGCCACACGTTTCCGAAATCGCGCGGGTACGAACATGCCGCAGCGCCCGGCGACAGCCATCGTGTGGAGCGACAGCAATTACGTCATCGGGCACCGCGGCATTTCATTGCGCAGCCGTGCGGCCTTGTGTGGACGCCGGGACGACCGCCGGGTGAGCGGCCACCGTCTCGACTGTCTGCGTCAGGACGCGAGAACCTCGTCGAGCAGGGCCTCGGCCTTGTCCTCGTTGGTGTTCTCCGCGAGGGCGAGCTCGCTCACCAGGATCTGGCGGGCCTTGGCGAGCATGCGCTTCTCTCCGGCGGAGAGTCCGCGTTCGCGCTCACGACGCCACAGGTCACGCACGACTTCCGCGACCTTGATGACATCGCCGGAGGCGAGCTTCTCCAGATTTGCCTTGTAACGACGAGACCAGTTCGTGGGCTCCTCGGCGTACGGCGCGCGCAGCACCTCGAAGACCCGGTCCAGCCCATCCTGACCGACCACATCACGCACGCCGACGAACTCCGCATTGTCCGCTGGCACACGCACCGTCAGGTCGCCCTGGGCGACCTTCAGCACCAAGTAGGTCTTGTCCACGCCTTTGATCTGGCGAGTTTCGATGGCCTCGATCAGCGCGGCCCCGTGATGGGGATAGACCACGGTGTCGCCAACCTTGAACGTCATGTGACAGGTACCCCTTCCGTGGCTATCCAGGGTAACACGGAAACGGCGTCTTCTGAATGGCGTTTTCGCAGGTCAGGGCATATCTCGGGGCTTGACAACCGCGACACGAACGTGCTGCGAAGGGGGAGCGGAAGAGGGTATTCGCAGGTGGGAGCGGCTGTTCAGGGCAAGAGAAACGCGTACGTTACACACACCGGACGTTCCTGACCAGGGTCTGAACATCCCGGTTTGTCCCGCTCCAGGAGCATGACTTCCGCTACTCCGTTCGGTGAGCGGAGTCGGGTACGAGACGAATCCGGAATTGATCACGGACCGCGCCGATCTACCGATGATCAATTTTCCGGACCGCCATGGATTCCTTACCGGAAAACCCCAAGCGGATCTCGTCGCTACTCTCGCGGCAACTCGTACGGGCACTTATGTGAATGGCGGACGAACAGAAGCTCAAAGTAGCTGATGAGGCGGACCGGAACCACTCGAGGACCGGGGCGCACGAGCGGCGCAACGGGGCTCGCGGGCGCCAAGGGGCGGGTCGGGTGCGGCGGCGTGGGAACGGCTCGGTAACCTAAGGCCGCTGACAGACCCTTAGGGCGGCTTTACACCGGAGCCGCTCTGCTTCGCCCACGTTCAAGGAGTTGCCGCCGCCGTGAGCAGCAGCCTTCGACGCGGCGCTCTTGCCGCCGCCGCCATTGCGTTCTCGATCGCCTCGCTCGCCGCATGCGGCGCCGGCAACAACGCACAGACGCTGGAGGTCAAGCCGGACAACGCGGCGACCAGCGTCGGCGACATCAAGATCCAGAACGCCCTCGTCATCACCCAGCCCGACACGACGTCCACCGGCCCGGCGGTGGTCTCCGCGACCGTCTTCAACAACGGCCGCACCCCGCAGACCCTCGACTCGGTCAAGATCGGCGGCGACGGCGTCGCCCAGATCACGCCCGCCAAGGGCGGCGGCAAGCTGACCATCCCCGCCGGCGGCCACGTCACCCTGGGCGGCGAGGGCAACGCCTCCGCGGCCCTCAGCAACCCCGGCGCGGCCGTCAAGGACGGCAACGCCCAGCCGATCACCTTCACCTTCAGCAAGACCGGTGACGTGAAGCTGCGCGCGTTCGTCGTCCCGGCCGAGAGCTACTTCACCAAGTGGGGCCCCACCACCATCCCCGCGGCGCCCGGCGCCACGGCCACCGGCTCCACGAGCTCCTCGAAGTCGCCGAAGGCCTCGAAGTCGCCGAATGCCTCGACCTCGCCGTCCGACTCCGTCTCGGGCACGCCCGGCGACGCGGCCTCGGCGAGCGCGACGGCCACGGCCACCGCGACGGCCTCCTCGTCGGCCGGCCACTGATCCAGCACGCACGAAGGGCGGTACCCCGAAGGGTGCCGCCCTTTGTCGCACGTCCCGCCCTTTGTCCTACGGGTGGGTCGCGTCGTACGTACCGCCGTGAGACGGGTTCGGTTTACGGCTCAAACTTGTAGCCGAGGCCACGCACCGTGACCAGGTACCGCGGCGCGCCCGGGTCAGGCTCGATCTTGGCGCGCAGACGCTTCACGTGGACGTCCAGCGTCTTGGTGTCGCCCACGTAGTCGGCCCCCCACACCCGGTCGATGAGCTGCATACGGGTCAGCACGCGGCCCGCGTTCCTGAGCAGCATCTCCAGGAGGTCGAACTCCTTCAGGGGCAGGTCGACCTTGGAGCCGGAGACGGTCACCACGTGGCGGTCGACGTCCATCCGGACGGGTCCCGCCTCGAGAGCGGCCGGGGTGACCTCCTCCGGCTCCCCGCGGCGACGCAGGACGGCCCGGATACGGGCGACCAGTTCGCGGGAGGAGAAAGGCTTGGTGACGTAGTCGTCGGCTCCTATTTCCAGCCCGACGACCTTGTCGATCTCGCTGTCCTTGGCGGTGACCATGATCACCGGGACGTTGGAGCGGCCGCGCAGCTGGCGGCAGACCTCCGTGCCGGGCAGCCCCGGCAGCATCAGGTCGAGGAGGACGAGGTCGGCGCCGTTGCGCTCGAACTCGTCGAGTCCGTCGGGCCCGGTGGTCGCGATGGCGACCTCGAAGCCCTCCTTGCGGAGCATGTACGACAGGGCGTCGGAGAAGGACTCCTCGTCCTCGACGACGAGCACACGGGTCACGGAAGGACCTCCGGAGCGGGAAGCGGTTCATACGGGGATGTGACGGTGGTCGTCCCGTCGGGCTGCCCGTTCTCGTCCTCATCGTCGAGTCCGGGCATGTCGTGGTCGATCCCGCGGTCGCGGGCCGCGGCCGCCTCAGGCAGCCGCAGGGTGAACGTGGAGCCCTGACCCTCGGAGCTCCACACGGTGACCTCCCCGCCGTGCGAGGCGGCCACGTGCTTGACGATCGCGAGACCGAGACCCGTACCGCCGGTCTGGCGGGAACGGGCCGGGTCGACGCGGTAGAAGCGCTCGAAGACGCGCTCCCGGTCCTTCTCCGAGATGCCGATGCCCTGGTCGGTCACGGCGATCTCGATGAGGTCTCCGCCGGGCGCGGTCACCCGGCGCGCGGCTATGCCCACCCGGGTGCGGGCGGGCGAGTAGTTGACGGCGTTCTCGACGAGGTTGCCGAGGGCGGCGGCCAGCTGGCCCCGGTTCCCCCAGATACTCAGGTCGGCCGTGCCGCCGGCGGCCATGGTGATCTGCTTGGTGCCGGCCTGGTGGCGGCACCGGTCGATGGCCTCGGCGACCAGCTCGTCCACGCGGACCGGCTCGGCGTCCTCGAGGGGATCGTCGTTCTGCACCCTCGACAGGTCGATGAGCTCCTGGACGAGGTTGGTGAGCCGGGTGGCCTCTATCTGCATACGTCCGGCGAAGCGCTCGACGGCCTCCGGATCGTCCGAGGCGTCCATGACGGCCTCGGAGAGGAGGGAGAGCGCGCCGACGGGCGTCTTGAGCTCGTGGCTGACGTTCGCGACGAAGTCGCGCCGTACCGCTTCGATCCGCCGGGCCTCGGTGAGGTCCTCGACGAGGAGCAGCACGAGCCGGGAGCCCAGCGGGGCGACTCTCGCGGAGACGGCCAGGGCCTCCCCCCGTCCGGTCCCCCGCCTCGGCAGATCCAGCTCGACCTGGCGTATTTCCCCGTCGCGACGGGTGTCGCGGGCCATCTGCATCATCGGCTCGACGGCGAGTTTGCCGCCGCGCACCAGCCCGAGGGCGTACGCGGCTGAGCTGGCCTTGACCACGGCGTCGGCCTCGTCGAGGACGACGGCCGAGGACCGGAGCACGGAGAGCACCGTGTCGACGCCCGGCGGAAGCACCGGGTCCGTGTGCAGGGATGTGCGGGTGGGGCGTTTCTGGTCGCGCTCGCTCCAGCGGAACGCCAGCATGGCGATGACACCGGTGAGCACTCCGGCGATCGCTGCCGCTGCGGCGACCGCCGCGTTCACGTCCATGCTCCCAGGTTAGGCATGTCGTCACGCCGACCCACAGCCATCGGAGTGCGACCTCGAACACTCGTCGCCCAGAGTTCACCCAGGAGCCAGGGATGGTTCATTTGGGGTGACGGAAACGGACGCGTACGGGCCGGAACGTGGGAGCGTGGGGTTCACGGGGCCCGTCCGGCGGTCCGTCCGGCGGTCAGGGCAGCCCGGCCCCCGGGCCCCAAGCTGACGTAAGAGAGGGACAAACCAGATGCGTGACGCGTACCACGAGGAACTTGACTCGATCGGCGACGGCCTGGTCGACATGGCCCGGCTCGTCGGATCGGCGATCGGGCGCGCCACGACGGCCATCCTCGACGCCGACCTGAAGCTCGCCGAGAGCGTGATCGCGGCCGACCAGAAGGTCGACGATCTCCAGCACGAGCTCGAAGCCCGCGCGATAGCCCTGCTGGCCCGCCAGCAGCCGGTGGCGACGGACCTGCGGATCGTCGTCACCTCGCTCCGCATGTCCGCCGACCTGGAGCGCTCCGGCGACCTGGCCCAGCACGTGGCGAAGCTGGCCCGGCTGCGCTTCCCCGAGCGTGCGATCCCCCACGACCTGCACGCCACGATCCTGGAGATGGGCCAGCTCGCGCAGCGCCTGATGGCGAAGGCGGCCGAGGTGATCATCACGAAGGACGTCGACCTGGCGCTCCAGCTGGAGCAGGACGACGACGAGATGGACCTGCTGCACCGCACGCTCTTCCAGCACCTGCTGGACGACCGCTGGAAGCACGGCATCGAGACCGCCGTCGACGTCACCCTTCTTGGCCGTTACTACGAGCGCTTCGCCGACCACGCGGTGTCGGTGGCCAAGCGCGTGGTGTACCTGGTGACGGGTGAGCACGCGGACGAGCTCCAGCCCGACATTCAGCCGGTCACGGGGGCCGAGGGCGTCTGAGGTCCGGGAGCGCCCGGGGCTGCCGTCTCACTCCGGGGGCGCGGGCGAGCCTCAGTGCGCCGTTGATGCGCCCAGGGGAGCGGGCATGCAATGGGGGTAGGCATTCGCGCCTACGCCCAGGCGTACCGGCGTAGGCACCCGGCCTCGATGCCTCATTGAGGCCGCATTGAGGAGGACACCATGGCCGATTCTCCCGCCACGCCCGACCCGACCCTGGACCGCGACACCGACCAGCCCGCCGACATCAAAAGCCTCCCGCTGTTCGGCGCCTGCGGCTGCGGCTCCGGCTGCGGGTGCGGCTGCCAGTCGGGCAACCCGTGCCAGTGCGGCTGATCGCATAGCCCCACCCAGAGGGGCCCCGTCACCACGACGGGGCCCCTTCTGCATGCGTGTCACCAGACCGGGCTGGACCGGGGCCCCGCCAGGACCCATGGCACTGGTCGCAACGGAGGACCGTCACGCAGGGCCGTTGCGGAGGGCCGTCACGGAGGGTTGGCCGCCATACGGCAGGCCCCGTTCGCGGCGCCGCCCGGCGTACCGGCCTGGGTCAGGGCGCTCACACAGCCCCGCAGGTCACCGTGCACACCCTGCGTGCACGCCGTTCTGACGGCGTCTGAGACTTGGACGCCCGTTTGTTGGACCATGTTCGTGCAGGCCGGGATGTCCGCGTGGGCGGCGGGGGCGGCGAAGGCCACGCCGCCGAGTGTGAGGGTCACACCGGTGAGGACACCGGCGATACGGACCGCCGTGTGCATGGGAGGCACCTGCTCTCCGGGACTGATCGGGGATGCGCGGATTCAAGGCGCCGAGCAGCGGACGCACGTATACGACCGTGCCCCCGGGCCCCCGCGCCCATCCGCTCGGCAGGACTGCCCCTCCTCTGTTCGACGCTAGAACAACCCGTCGCCGCGCGCACTGTGGCCCACCGGCGGGACACTCCTGACCGGCTCATTCCGCTCGGCAGGGCGGTCCCACCGGTGCGGGGCGCTGCGCTCGGCGACCGCGGGTACGGCCACGGCCAGTACCGCCGTCTCGCCGTGGCCCTTCGGCATCAAGCCGTTGATTGCCCGACGCGGTACTGACCACGACTGCGAGCTGGGCGCCGGACGCCGGGTTGTCGAGAGGCCCCTCGCCACCCGCACTGGCTCCGTCGCCTGCGGACCCGCCGGGAGATCCGCTACGACATCCACGCGGCCTTCCTCACCTCGACGGCCGAAGGCGTCCCGCCGCGTGCCGCCGCGTGCCGGCAACCGGTAACCGGCAGGACGGAAGGATGGATGGCGCGAGCAGCTTTGGCCCCGCCAACTGCCGAACCGGCGCACTCGGGCGTGCTCCGCCATCCTCCCCGTTGACAGTCCCAGAGGCGGCGGCCCTGATCCCGGCCGGCGCCGAGGCCAGGACCGTCCGGGTGCGAATGGCCTTGAGCGCTCTTCCCTGACACCTCACGATTTCGTAGGGTCCGATCCAATCGAAACTGGCTCTGGGGGGCGTGTGGCAGTTCCTGTGGCGTGGAGTCGTGTCCTGCGCGTGATCCGCGGCATTGGCTCGTTCTTGAAGGAACTCCTGGTGGACCTCGTCGGGGAGACAGTGCTGACGTTGGTCGCCTGCTTTGCCGTGGCGGTTCTGGCTCTGGCGTTCGTCCGGGGGTGGGAGCACAGCGCGCTTGTCACCGGGGGTGCAGGTGGCGCCTTGCTGGTCTTCCTCGGCTACGGCGGCTGGGAGCTGCTTCGTCCCGCCAGGCCAGGGCGGCGCGGACGAATGGCCGGCGCGGCGGCCGCCACGTTCACCGTGGCCGCTCTCTTCATCGCCTACGCCGCGTCCTGCACCTGCTCCTGAACGGCCAGACTGGACACAAGCCCGGCAACCGCCGTGGAGATCGGGGCGCGGACTTCCTCGTCCCCACGCGACTTGGGTGGGCCTGACGCTTCGCGTGTACCCGCAAGGCCATGGCCGCCGTCTTCCAGCCACCAAATCGACGCGACACGACGCTTGAGGGCTCGTACGCTCCGAACCGGGGCGGGACGGGGAGAGCAATGGCAGACGAGTACTTCTTGCTGGTGTGCGACGACGTGCCCCATGACGTCGTGCTCACTGACCCCGGCGCCCGTGTGCTGGACGTCGCTCAGGTCGTGCGGCGGCTGACCGGGCTGAGTCTCTGGCGCAGCAAGGTCCTGGCAACGCAGGTACCCGCCGTGATTCTCGACGGCGTGCCTGAAGAAGACGCTGAGGCAGCAGTCAGGGCCCTACGCGCTGTGGGAGCACAGGCAGAGGCGAGGGAACAGCCGGAGCCGGACTTCCTGAAGTCCTGAGGACGACCCGATCAACTGGCTAAGGGACCAGGGACGGCCGCAGCACAGCAACAAGCCCCCTACCCACGGAGAACCCGCAGGCAGGGGGCTTGATCAGTCGGAGTTACTTCTTCTTGCCCTGGTTCTTGACCGCCTCGATCGCGGCCGCCGCCGCATCCGGGTCGAGGTACGTGCCGCCGGGGTTGAGCGGCTTGAAGTCGGCGTCGAGCTCGTAGGCGAGCGGAATGCCGGTCGGGATGTTCAGGCCCGCGATGTCGGCGTCGGAGATGCCGTCGAGGTGCTTGACGAGGGCGCGCAGCGAGTTGCCGTGGGCGGCGACCAGGACCGTGCGGCCGGTGAGGAGGTCGGGGACGATGCCGTCGTACCAGTACGGCAGCATGCGGAGGACGACGTCCTTCAGGCACTCCGTGCGGGGGCGCAGCTCCGGCGGGATCGACGCGTAACGCGGGTCGTTCGCCTGCGAGAACTCGCTGTCGTCGGAGAGGGGCGGCGGCGGGGTGTCGTACGAGCGGCGCCACAGCATGAACTGCTCCTCGCCGAACTCGGCGAGGGTCTGGGCCTTGTCCTTGCCCTGGAGGGCACCGTAGTGCCGCTCGTTCAGACGCCAGGAGCGGTGGACGGGGATCCAGTGGCGGTCGGCGGCCTCCAGCGCGAGCTGGGCGGTGCGGATCGCACGCTTCTGGAGCGAGGTGTGCACGACGTCGGGCAGCAGGCCGGCGTCCTTCAGCAGCTCACCGCCGCGGACTGCCTCCTTCTCGCCCTTCTCGTTGAGATTGACGTCCACCCATCCGGTGAACAGGTTCTTCGCGTTCCATTCGCTCTCGCCGTGGCGGAGGAGGATCAGCTTGTACGGTGCGTCGGCCATACGTCCGAGCGTAATGGAAGCCTTCGTCCCCTCGCGCCCCTGCCCGCAAGGCGGACAGTTGACGGCATCTGCTAATTGAGTGGCCCCCGGAGACCTCCCGCTCGTAAGTTGCCATCAGTACATGAGCCGCTTACATCCTTGGGGGACGACCGATGCCACTCGCCGTCATGCGACGCGCCGCCCGAGAGACCGTCTCGGGGCTCCCCCGCGAGTTCTGGTGGCTGTGGACCAGCACCCTGGTCAACCGGCTCGGTGCTTTTGTCGCCACTTTCATGGCTCTGTACCTGACGCTCGACCGCGGCTACTCCGCCTCGTACGCGGGTCTCGTGGCGTCCCTGCACGGCCTCGGCGGTGTCGTCTCCTCGCTCGGCGCGGGCGTGATGGCCGACCGGCTCGGGCGCCGGCCCACGCTCCTCGTCGCCCAGACCTCCACGGCCGCCTCCGTCGCGCTGCTCGGCTTCATGCACGACCCGGTGAGCATCGCCGCGGTCGCCTTCCTCGTCGGGATGGCCAGCAACGCCTCCCGGCCCGCCGTCCAGGCGATGATGGCCGACATCGTGCGGCCCGAGGACCGCGTCCGGGCGTTCTCCCTCAACTACTGGGCGATCAACCTCGGCTTCGCCGTCTCCTCCATGGCCGCCGGTTTCATCGCCGAGTTCAGCTACCTCGCGGGCTTTCTCATCGAAGCCGGCATGACCCTGGCCTGCGCGCTCCTCGTCTTCGCGAAGCTGCCGGAGTCCCGGCCTGCGCAGAACGCCAAGGAGGCGAAGGACGACGTCGGCCTCGGGACCGTGCTGCGCGACCGGCGCTTCATGAGCGTCGTCGGGCTGTCCTTCCTCGTCGCCCTGGTCTTCCAGCAGGGCTCCGTGGGACTCCCCGTCGCGATGGGCGAGGCGGGCTTCACCCCGGCCGACTACGGCATGGCGATCGCCGTCAACGGCGTCCTCATCGTCGCGCTGCAGATCCCGGTCACCCGTTTCATCCAGCACCGGGATCCGCGCCGGCTGCTCGTGATCTCCTCGGTCCTCGCCGGGTACGGCTTCGGACTCACCGCCTTCGCCGGGTCGGTCGGCGTCTTCGCGCTCACCGTGTGCGTGTGGACCCTGGCCGAGATCGTCAACGCGCCCACCCAGACGGGCCTGGTCGTCCAGCTCTCCCCGACCCATGGCCGGGGCCGCTACCAGGGCATGTACACCCTCTCCTGGTCGCTCGCCGCGCTGATCGCTCCCCTGATGTCCGGCGTGGTCATCGACCGGTTCGGGGCCGAGTGGCTGTGGGGGCTGTGCGCGCTGGTGGGCACGGTGGCCGGGCTCGGGTACGGCCTGCTGATGCGGCGGCTGCCCACGGAGGAACCTGCGGTGGATGCCGGTCCGGCGGTGGCGAAGCCCGAGGTCAGCGCGGCCTGACGCCGACTCGCCGCTCCACCGGCACCCGCTTGTCACTCTCGGCCGGCACTCCGAGGCGGAGAAGCTCCCTCAAGCGCAGGAGCTCCCCGAAAAAACGCCCCCGCCGACCTCACGGATGCATCCGCGCCCCCTTCACCACCTTGTCCACCGCGTTCCGGGGCCCGTACACAGCCAGCCCCACCACATCCAGTCCGACCGTGGCGACGGCCCGTACCGCCGCCCGGTTGTCCCGGTCGTTGCCGGTGCTGAAGAGATCCGACGTGAAGACGGCCCGGGGCAGCGCACGGCTGAGCGCCCTGCCGTGTGCCGCCACAAGGACCTCCTTCGTCCCCTCGAAGACCAGCACGGGTTGCCGGAACATCGGCAGATACGGCACCCCGTCCGCGTCCTCGTACGGCTCCCCGATCACCTCGGGAATCTGCGTTCCCAGGCCGCTGACCAGGAAGGACGTGACGTTCAGACGCTGCCAGGGCTCAAGGTCGTCCCGCAGCAGGACGACGATCTTCGTATCGAAGCGGATCGGTTCGCTGTTCATGGATCGAGACTGCCGACCGCCGTACGACGCCGTCTTGTACGTTCTTTGCATGGTCGCTCAGCCGGAGGTCTCCGCCTGGCGCTCGCGCGTTCCGGGTGTCGTGGAGGTCTTCCACGCCCACTTCACCGAGTACGCCTATCCGATGCACGTGCACGAGGCCTGGACGCTGCTCATCGTCGACGACGGGGCCGTACGGTACGACCTCGACCGGCACGAGCACGGCACCCCGCACGACACGGTGTCCCTGCTGCCGCCGCACGTCCCGCACAACGGCTCCCCGGTCACCGCGCACGGCTTCCGCAAGCGCGTCGTCTATCTCGACGACACACATCTGGGCGAGGACCTCATCGGGTCCGCGGTGGACGGGCCCGACCTGCGTGACCCCGTGCTGCGACTGCGCGTCGGCCAGTTGCACACCGCGCTCGGTCACCCCGGTGACGAACTGGAGGCCGAGAGCAGACTGACGCTCATCGCCGAGCGGCTGCGCACGCATCTGCGGCCCAGCACTCCCGCCGCCACCCCGCGCGACTCCCCCGCCCTCGCCCGCACCCTGCGCGAACTCCTCGACGGACACCTCACCCAGGGCATCGGCCTCGACGAGGCCGGGCGGCTCATGCACGCCCATCCCGCCCATCTGGTACGGGCGTTCAGCGGCGCCTACGGCATCGCACCCCACCAGTACCTGATGTCCCGCCGCGTCGAACGGGCCCGCCGTCTCCTCCTCGAGGGCCGGCCGCCGGGCGAGGTGGCGTCGGCGACCGGCTTCTACGACCAGTCCCATCTCACCCGGCACTTCAAGAAGTTGGTCGGGGTGACTCCGGGGCGCTACGCACGCTCGGGGCCGGCGTGACCCCGTGGGTACGCTCCGCACCCCCCACGGTCACCTGCACCGGGTACGGCACACTCGGCCGGGTCAGAGATCCCGCTGGGCCTCGTACAGATTGCGCGGGCGTACGACGTCCGTGGTCCCGTACAACTCCAGGCGGGAGTGCAGGTCGCCGGTGAAGTCGGGGACGTCGATCTGGTCGAACTCGGTCACCTCGTTGAGGCCGACGGTGGCGGAGTAGGGCGCCAGACCGTCGATCCTCATCAACCCCGCGCGGCCGTTCGTGACACGTATGTTCCAGTGGGTGAAGCGTGCGCCGAAGAGCGGACCGGCGCTCGCGTCGCCGCCGTGCCGCCCGTTGTTGTCGACGGTGATGTCGGTGCGGACGTTGGCGAAGGGCAGACCCCGGTGGGAATCGAAGGTGCCCATCTGGAGGTCGCCGCGCGACCAGACGTTGTAGGAGGAGAGGCCTTCCACGTTGATGCCGTGGAGCTGGGTGTTCGGCGGGGCCGGGACCGTGCGCTGTTCGATGGTGAAGTCCTCGACGAGGTTGTCGTGCGAGCCCTCGCGGCAGAAGTACGGGTGGTGCGAGCCGCGGCCCGCCACACGGGTGCGGCGCAGGGTGCAGGCTGAGGCGGCGACGAATCCGAAGCCGTTGTCGACGTGGCGGACCGTCACGTCGTCGACCCAGCAGTCGTACGCGCACTGGAGGACGACCCCGTTGTAGCCCTTGTCGAGGAGGTGCGGGGACTGGGGCGTCTCGACGGCCTCCAGGGTGAGGCCTTCCACGCCGGAGCCGGTCAGCGGCTCGACGTGGGTGATCAGACGCGGGTCCCACTCGGGGCGTATGTCGAGGGGCAGCGGGCGCTCCAGGGTGACCTTTGTGCCCCGCACCCGCGCGACGCGTACGGGCCACTCGTAGGGGACGTAACTCGTGAGCTTGGTCTTGTCGTCCCAGTAGTACGCCTCAGGACCCGGACCGCCGCCCGCCATGTGCTCCAGGAGGGTGTGGTCGGCGTCGTCGGCGAGCCGCAGGAGGACGAGCCGGCCCGGCTTCAGCGGGCGGGGGTCGGCGACCGTCACCGACCAGGAGCCGCGGGTGGCGGGGGCCACGGTCGTCAGGGTCTCCCACTCGTCGCGCTTGTTGCCGGTCCAGCCCTCGAAGGGCCAGGCCTTGTCCTTGATGGCGGCGACGAGGGAGTCCCAACGGGCCGTGGGCGCGAGCCAGATGAGGCCTCCCGCCCAGGACCAGGACGACTTGTCGCCGCCGTAGCGGGAGCCGTAGACGCCGATCAGCTCGGTGAGGTTCCTGGTCGCGTACAGCTTCGTACGGTCGCTGCCGGCGCCGCGCAGCACGACGTTCGAGTGGCCGATGCGGATCAGGCCGTCGATGCGGAAGGTGCCGGGCGGGATGAGCACCGTGCCACCGCCGGCCCTCCCGGCAGCGGCGATGGCACGGTTGATCGCGGGCGCGCAGTCCGTGGTGCCGTCCGCGACGGCGCCGTAGGCGCGGACGTCGGCCACGACGGGGCGGCGGGGGAAGCGCGCCGCCCCGCCCCGGTGGCCGGCCCTGCCGACGTACGGGATCTGCGGGTGGGTGAAGGGGGTGCGGGTGAACTCCCGCCAGATGGTGGGGACCCGACCCGGGTCATGGGGGCGTGCGGCAGCGGTCGCGGCCGTCGCCGGTCCGCCGGTCACCGTGGCGGCCGCCACCGCCACGGCGCTGCCGAGCAGGCCCCGTCTGGTGATGCTCACGTACTCCTTGCTCATACCCGCCCGCCTTCCGTCGCATTCCATCGATTTTCATGGATGTGAATGACGTTCAGATCTGCGTCGGCGGTGAGCATGCCACTGAGACCCCTGGCCCGGAAGGGGTCATGCACTACTTAGTTGGACTGGACCTGGAATTCAGCCAGCGGGACGCTGGGTCAGGTGGGTGAACGCATCCAGATTGCGGGTCGATTCGCCGCGGGACACCCGCCAGGCGTACTCCTTGCGGATCGCGGAGGCGAAACCGAGCTCAAGGAGAGTGTTGAAAGCGCCGTCGGCGGCCTCCAGGACCGAGCCGAGCAGCCGGTCGATCCCGTCCGGCGTGACCGCGACGAGCGGCAGTTTGCCGACCAGATACACGTCCCCCAGGGAGTCGACCGCGTAACTCACGCCATAGAGCTTGAGATTGCGCTCCAGGAGCCAGCGGTGGACGCCTTCGTGGTTCTCGTCGGGGTGGCGGATCACGAAGGCGTTCAGCGACAGGGAGTGCTTGCCGACGATCAGCGAGACGGTCGTCGAGAGCTTGCGGGTGCCGGGCAGTTTCACGACGTACGAGCCCGCCTTGGGGCTCTCCCACTCCAGCTCGGCCTCGGTGAGGACCTGCTCGATGATCGACGCTGCGTCAGCCATGGAGGGAGCGTACGTCAGGCGTCCGGCGGACCGGCCCTCGGGCGGTGCGCGCGTCAGCCCTGGTGGGCGCGCACCTTGCGGCGGTGCGCCTGTACGGCCGCCGTGTACACGTCCGCCGTGGCGGCGGCCGCGGTGTCCCAGCCGAAGCGCTGCGCGTGCCGGGCGGCGGCCTCGCCCATCCTGGCCGACAGCGCCTGGTCCTCGGCGAAATCGCGCAGCACGCGCGCGTAGGCGGCGGGATCGTGCCCCGGGATCAGGAATCCGGTCTCCTGATGGCGCACGGCGACGGGCAGCCCGCCGACCTCGGCCGCCAGGACCGGCGTGCCGGCCGCCTGCGCCTCGATGGCGACCAGCCCGAAGGACTCGCTGTAGGAGGGCATGACCAGCACCGACGCGGCCCGGAACCAGTCCGCGAGCTGCTCCTGGCCGACGGGCGGCCTGAAGCGCACGACATCGGCGATCCCGAGCCGGGCGGCGAGCTTCTGCAGCCCCTCGGGCTTGGCGAGACCGGTGCCACTGGGGCCGCCCACCACGGGGACGACGATGTTGGCGCGCAGCTCGGGGCGCTCGTCCAGGAGGACGGCGACCGCGCGCAGCAGCACGTCGGGGGCCTTCAGGGGCTGTATGCGGCCCGCGAAGAGCGGGATCAGCGCGTCCTGCGGGAGCCCGAGGCGGGCGCGGGCGGCGGCGCGGCCGTCGGCCGGGCGGAAGCGGTCGAGGTTGACGCCCGGGTGGACGACGGCCACCTTGCCGGGCTCGGCCTCGTAGTGGCGGGCGAGCTCGTCGGCCTCTTCTGAGGTGTTGGCGATGAGACGGTCGGCGGCGCGCACGATCTGGGTCTCGCCGATGACACGGGCGGCGGGCTCGGGGGTGTCGCCCTCGGCGAGCGAGGCGTTCTTGACCTTGGCCATGGTGTGCATCGCGTGCACCAGGGGCGCGCCCCAGCGTTCGGCGGCGAGCCAGCCGACGTGGCCGGAGAGCCAGTAGTGCGAGTGCACGAGGTCGTAGTAACCGGGTCGATGCCCGGCCCAGGCCTGCATGACGCCGTGCGTGAAGGCGCACAGCTGGGCGGGCAGCTCCTCCTTGGCGAGGCCCTCGTACGGGCCCGCGTCGACGTGCCGGACGAGGACGCCGGGGGCGAGTTCGACGGTCGGGGGGAGGGCGGCCGTGGTGGCCCGGGTGAAGATCTCGACCTCGATGTTGATCGCGGCGAGGCGCTGGGCGAGCTCCACGATGTACACGTTCATGCCGCCGGCGTCGCCGGTGCCGGGCTGGTGCAGCGGCGAGGTGTGGACGGAGAGCATCGCGACGCGACGGGGCCTGCGGTGCAGCCTGAGCCGTGAGGGCGTCGCCGGGGAGCGTCGCCCGAGCCTGCTGACGTACTGGCTCACGTGGCGTTCCTCCTCGCTGCGGGCATGCCGGTCGGAGGGCGCGCTGCACCCTCCGAAGAGCGGCAACGCCGGAGCGGTCCGCTCCATTTCCCTTCCGCGTTCCCTCCCGCGCCCCTTTGCCGAATCATTACCGAGAGTCGCTCAACCGTTCGAGGGCGCGTTGCGTGCGCGGCCCTCTTCCCTTCTTTTCCACAGGCTGGCGGAGGGTCGCCGGAGGTTATCCACAGGCCCGTACGGGCTTCCTCCCGGCCGCCTACTCTCGTACGCATGACAACCCGCGCCGCGTCCCGCCCCGTGGGTACGGTGACGCGCGGGACGACCAACCCCAACCGACTGCGCCGCATGGACCGCTGGATCGCGGCCACGCACGGCGCCGAGCTGCGCAGAAGCGCCGACCCGGTGGCGGTCGACCTCGGATACGGGGCGGCTCCCTGGACCGCGGTCGAGCTGCTGACCCGCCTGCGCACGGCCGCCCCCCGCACCCGAGTGGTGGGCGTGGAGATCGAGCCGGCGAGGGTCGCGGCGGCCCGGCCGTACGAGCGCGAGGGACTCGTCTTCCGGCACGGCGGCTTCGAGGTCCCGGTGCAGGGCAGCCCCTCGCTCATCCGCGCGGCGAACGTGCTGCGCCAGTACGACGAGGAGCAGGTCGCCGAGGTCTGGCAGCGTCTGTGCGCACGCCTCGCACCGGCGGGTCCCGGCTCCCGGGGCGGGCTGCTCGTCGAGGGCACCTGCGACGAGATCGGCCGCCGGCACGTCTGGGTCGCCCTGGGCCCCGAGGGCCCGCGCACGGTCACCTTCGCCACCCGCCTGGGCTCCCTGGACCGCCCGTCCGACCTCGCTGAGCGCCTGCCCAAGGCGCTGATCCACCGCAACATCCCGGGCGAGCCCGTGCACGCGTTCCTCCGCGACTTCGACCGCGCCTGGGCCGCAGCCGCGCCGTACGCCTCGTACGGCGCGCGGCAGCGCTGGATACGCGCGGTCGGCGACCTGACGGCGGACTGGCCGGTGACGGACGGAATATCCCGTCGGCGCCAGGGCGAAGTCACGGTGCGCTGGGAGGCGTTGGCCCCCCGCGGGACCTTCGCGTAGGCGCGGGGCGCGGGGCTGCCAGACAGGCGTGCGACGTCTGGATGACGCACGGGCGTCAAGCGCCGCACAGACATCGGACACCCGGGCGAGGCACGGGCGTTGAAGGCTGGGGTGCGACGAACCGGGACGCACGGGTGTGCGAGACCGGAGTGCCGCGCGGGCGGTTGACGCCGGGGGTCGCGCGGGCGTGCTTCGTCGGTGGAGGGGTGGCCACCGCACGCCCGTGAGCTGCATGGAACGAACTGCGTGACCGACTCGTCACACAGGCCGGGAGATCGTTTCACGGAGGCGGGCCGGGGGGAAGGGAGTTCTTGCCCACCTCTGTCGCATTGCGCGCCGACATGGCACGATCCCCCAGGCGTCCGTAAGTTACTGACGGTAAATCAGTTTGGGGGCGGAGCAATGGGATCCGGCAAGCGGAGCCTGACCACGGCGGCCATGGTTCTGGCCTGCGCCTGCGCGGTGCTGTCAGCACCGGGTGTGGCGCACGCGAGCCCGACACCAGCGCCCACGCGCACACCGACACCGACACCGACTCCGACTCCGACTCCGACAACCTCGCCGGCCGGCAAGGACCTCGAGGCGATCCGCGAGAAGCTGGACGCTCTCTACCACGACGCGGCGGTCGCCACGGACGCGTACAACGCCGCCGAGGAGCAGGCCAAGCAGCAGTCGGCCGAGATCGTCGACCTGGCCCGCGAGATCGTCAAGGGCCAGGACAAGCTGGACGAGTTGAAGGACCGCGCGGGCGCCGCGGCCCGGGCGCAGTACCGGGGCGGCGGGCTGCCGCCGGAAATGCGGCTGTGGCTGAGCGACAACCCCCAGCAGTACCTGGACGGCGCGGGGCGGGTGCTCCAGGGCGAGCACGCGACCAAGGGGCTGCTCGCCGAGATGACCCGCACACAGCAGGACTTGGAGCAGTACGCGAAGGACGCCTCCGCGCAGTGGCAGAAGCTGGAGACCAACCGCCAGGCCAAGGCCACGGCGCAGAAGGAGATCAAGAAGCAGATCGCCGCCGCCGAGAAGCTGGAGTCCCAGCTCGAGAAGAAGGAGAAGGAGCGGCTGGCGAAGCTCGAGGAGGAGGCCGCGTACAAGGCGCAGACGGCCTGGCTGAGTTCCGGCGTCCTCGCCGAGATCAGCGGCAAGGCGTCCGAGCAGGGCAAGAAGGCGGTGAAGTTCGCCACCGACCAGATCGGCAAGCCGTACGAGTGGGGCGCCGAGGGCCCGGGCTCGTACGACTGCTCGGGGCTGACCTCACAGGCCTGGGCCGCCGCCGGCCACGGCATTCCGCGCACCTCGCAGGAGCAGTGGAAGCAGCTTCCCCATGTCGACGTCAAGGACATGCGCCCCGGCGACCTGATCATCTACTTCGACGACGCCAGCCATGTCGCGATGTACATCGGCGACGGCGCGATCGTGCACGCACCGCGGCCGGGCCGGACGGTGACGATCGCGGGGGCCGGGTCCATGCCGATACTGGGGATCGTACGGCCGGACGCGTGACGGGACGGGGCGGGACGCAGGGAGCCGGGGCGGATCGGGCCGACGATCGTCGTACGGCTTCGGCCTGGACGGCCAAACCGTCATCAACCCCGAAAAAGCGCGCCGCCCCTCGTGATGCACCGCACGTGACCCACCCCACGGTTGTACATACCCCTCAACCTTGTGGACGTGACGTTCGTCATTCCGGGCACCACCGCATCCTGTCCAAGTGCGGTACAGGATGCGGCATATGACGGTGGCCGCCTGCCGGACGCCGCGACGCACACCATTCCGTTGCGGCGTCCGCTACCGCTATGGTCCCCGTCGGTGGGTCGAGGACCTTCGCCCCACCACGCCCTCGGGGGGAGGGAAGGAACCCACACGATGCCCGTACCCATACCGCGGCAGAGAGCGATCCCGGCCGCGGAGAGCGGTCAGGCTCAAGGCGCGTTCTCACCCGGCGGCCCATCCGGAGAAGCGACCGGCGGCCCGGCCGGGGCAGTACCGGCGCCCCATGCCGCCACGACCCCGGTCGACAGCACCACCAACCTGACCCTGCTGGTCATCGAGGACGACCCGGCGGGTTCGCTCAGCGTGCCCGAGATCCTCGACGCGGCCGGCAAGCCGATCCGCATCCGCACCGCCCGCAACCTCACCGAGGCCGAGCGGCTGCTCACCGACGACGTCCACTGCATCCTGCTCGATCTCGCGCTGCCCGCCCCCGGCCGGGCGGCCACCGAGAGCGGTGACGAGCTGACCACGCTCAAGCACGTGCTGCGGCTCGCGCCCCGGCACGCCGTCCTCGCGCTCACCGCCTCCGGTGACGCCGAGCGCGGCGCGGAGGCGGTGCGCGTCGGCGCTCAGGACTATCTGTTCCGCGACGAGCTGGACGGGCGGCTGCTGAGCCGCGCGATCCGGTACGCGGTGGAGCGGAAACGTTCCGACAAGGCCGAGCGCCGACTCACCGAGTCCAGGCTGCGCGCCCAGGAGAACGCCCGCCTGGAGCGCGGCCTGCTGCCGACCCCTCTCCTGGAGGGCTCCTCGCTTCGCTTCGCCGCGCGCTACCGCCCAGGGCGTTCCCGCGCCCTGCTCGGCGGCGACTTCTACGACACGGTCCGTACGCCCGACGGCACGGTGCACGCCATGATCGGCGATGTCTGCGGGCACGGGCCCGACGAGGCCGCGCTCGGCGTGGAGCTGCGCATCGCCTGGCGGGCGCTGACGTTCGCGGGCCTGTGCGGCGACGAACTCCTGTCCACCCTCCAGCAGGTCCTGGAGCACGAGCGCGAGAACGACGAGATCTTCGCGACGCTGTGCACGGTGGACATCGCGCCGGACGGGCGCCGCGCCGGGCTCTGCCTGGCGGGCCATCCGTCCCCGCTGATCTCCCGCCCCGGCCGGCCCGCCGAGCTACTGCCGTACGAGAACGGCGGCCCGGCGCTCGGCCTGCTGCCCGGTGCCCGCTGGCCGCGCCGGCAGGTGGAGCTGGGCGGCGAGTGGAGTCTGATGCTCTACACCGACGGCCTGATCGAGGGTCACATCGGCGAGGGCAAGGAGCGGCTGGGCCAGGACGGCATGGTGGACCTGGTACGCCGCCGGCTCGCCGAGGGCCTGGCGGGCGAGGAGTTGCTGCGCGCGACGGTGAACGAGGTCAGGGACCTCAACGGCGGAGAGCTGACGGACGACGTGGCGGTACTCCTGCTGGACCGGACGCCGTGACCGCCGTACGACCATGTGACGGTGACGCCGTGACCGCCGTGCGAACGCGTGACGGTGGCGCCGTGACCGCCGTACGACCGCGTGACGGTCGGGCCTGCCTGACGGCCCGGCCCGCGTAACCCTCCGGCCCGCTGACCTGACCGCCGGTGGTCGACTCGAACGTGACCGCCGGGGTCAGCGGCCTCCGTTGTAGGGGCCGTAAGGGCCGTCGCTGCTGCTTCCGCCGCGGCCCCGGCCACCGCCGGAGACCTGACGGAGCGCGGGGCGTACGTCCACGAAGAAGACGATCGTGGCGACCAGCCCCGCGATCTGCAGGAAGATGATCGGGACCAGCAGGTTCACGGCCACCGTGATGCCCAGGATGATCAGCCAGAACATCTTGTTCTGCTTGTCGGCCGCGCGGTACGCGTCTTCGCGGGCCACCGCTGCCATCACCAGTGCCACCACGGCGAGCACCAGCATGGCGAGGAAGATCAGCGACAAGAAGCCGCCGAATGCCGTCAACAGCACTATGCCCACCGCCCGAGTCGATTCATCTCTACGGCCACCGTACCCGCAGAACGGGCCGGGAACTCTGAGAGTGCCCGGCCCGTCGTGCTGACCCTTGCTACTTCACGGGCGGCGTCGTCTTCTTGGCCGTGACCTTGCGGGCCGGGACCTTCTTCGCCATGGGCTTCTTGGCCGGAGAGGGCACGGCGGCGGCCGCGGCCGGCTTCTCCTCGGACCTGACCTCGACCGGCTCGGCCTTCGGCTCGACGGCGATGGCCAGTTCCTCGATCTCCTCGGCGGCCTCGCCACGCCAGGTCTTCACGGTCTGCTCGCCGTGCTCGGCGACCTTCTCGTACGTCTCCTTGGCCTTCACGGCGTACTCGGCGGCGACGCCGACACCGCGCAGGGCGAGGTCCTGAGCGGACTCACCGAGCTTCTTCAGGTCGGTGTCGAGGGTGCTGATGAACTCCGTCACCTTGGCCTGGATGGTCTCCTGCGCTTCCTTCGCGCGGGTGGCGGCCTTCTCCTGGACGGTGTTCGCGTCGATGTTCTTCACGGTCTCGATCCGCGCCGGGGCTTCGGTGCGGATCTGCTCCACGAGGCCGGGGACCTTCTTCGCCTGCTGGACGGCCAGGTCGGCGGTGCCGGCCAGGAAGTACAGCGGGGTGGGGTCCGTGGCAGCCTTGCGGATGTCGTCGGTGATGGCCATGGTGATGGTCCTCCGGTCGCTTTCAGCTGAGGGTTTTGGTGTTCCGCGGCAAGACCGGCAGGCCCGCGTGGGGGCCGGCGGTGCTGCACGTCGTTGTCGTCAACTGGCGGTCTGCTGCGGATCGGCATCGCTGCCGTCGGCCGTACGGGGGCCCCGGACGGCGGTGTCCGGCGCTTGCTGGGTGCCCGATATGTGCTCTGCCATGCCCTGCGCCTCGTCCTGCGCCATGTCCTCGATCACGCTCTGGGCCAGGTCCGGCGTGATCTCGAATCCGTTCTCCTTGCGGAAGGACTCATAGATCTGGAGCAGCACCTGCTTCTGCCGCTCGTTCAGTGTGGGATCGGCGAGGATGACGGCACGTGTCTCCACCTCGTCCCGGTCCCGCTCGGCGTCGAGGATGCCGGCTCGCACGTACAGCGTCTCGGCGGAGATCCGCAGCGCCTTCGCGACCTGCTGCAACACCTCCGCGCTCGGCTTGCGCAGCCCGCGCTCGATCTGGCTCAGATACGGGTTGGACACCCCGGCGGCGTCGGCGAGCTGCCGCAGCGACAGCTGCGCGTTGCGCCGCTGCTCGCGCAGGTACTCACCGAGATTGCCGACGTTGAGTGATGCCATGCCTCCACCTTGCCGCACCTCCGCTAACAATTGCAAGCACCCGCTTGCAAAAGTGCGCTGCGCCACGAAGAGGGCGCCTGCGCGCCGCGCCACGAAGGAGGTGTCCGCGCGCTCAGCCGGCGGCGGCGCCGAACCACTGGGGCAGCCGGCCGACCAGATCCTGCTGGTCTTCACCGACCCACGCCACATGGCCGTCCGGCCGCAGCAGCACCGCGGGCACGTCCAGTTCCTCGCTGACGTCGACGACGTGGTCGACCCGGTCCGCCCAGCCCGCCACCGAGAGCCGGCCCGTCTGGTCGAGCAGCAGCCCGCGGCCACCGTGCGTCAGCTCGTAAAGGCGCCCCCGCTTCAGCCCCACGTCCCGCATCCGCCGGCCGAGCAGTTCATGGCCCTCGCCGAAGTCGTAGCGGACCCCGACCCCGGTGATCATCCCGGTCACGTACCGGTTCACCTCCTCGAAGTCCATCAGCTTCGACAGCAGCTCCCGCAGCGCGGTCGCGCCCGGATCGGTCCCCAGCAGCGTGATCTGCGCGCGGGTGTTGTCCAGCACGCGGGCGCCCACCGGGTGCCGTTCGGCGTGGTAGCTGTCGAGGAGCCCCGCCGGTGCCCAGCCGTTGACCTCGGCGGCCAGCTTCCAGCCGAGGTTGAACGCGTCCTGCACGCCGAGGTTGAGCCCCTGCCCACCGGTCGGCGGGTGGATGTGCGCCGCGTCGCCGGCCAGCAGCACCCTGCCGACCCGGTAGCGCTCGGCCTGCCGGGTGGCGTCGCCGAACCGGGACAGCCGGCGTGGCGAGTGCACGCCGAAGTCGGTGCCCGCGACGGCCCGCAGCCGCTGTTTGAACTCCTCGAGGGTCGGCGCGGCCGTACGGTCCTCGGACACGCCCTCGGCGGGCACGATGACGCGGTACGTCCCGTCCCCGTTGGGGATGGTGCCGAACCGCAGTTGGGTCTTGCGGACTTCCTCGACGACGGCGGCGACCGTCGCCCGGTCCTCGGTCATCTCCATGTCGCCCAGCAGCGTCTCGACCTTGGCGGGTTCACCGGGGAAACCGACACCGAGCTCCTTGCGCACCACACTGCGGCCGCCGTCGCACCCGACGAGGTAACGCGAGCGCAGGCGCGTGCCGTCCGCCAGCACGACGGTCACCCCGGACCCGGCCCCGTCGTCGGACTGACTCAGCCCGACCACTTCGCAGCCGCGCCGGATCTCGGCGCCGAGTTCGAGGGCACGCTCGTTCAGCAGCCGCTCGGTGACCGGTTGCAGGGTGGAGAGACCGTACGGGTGAGCCGTGTCCAACCTGTCCGGCCACGGCTTGAGGATGCCGCCGAAGAAGCCGCCGACCTGGAACTTCTCACTGACCGCGAGGAACCGGTCCAGCAGACCGCGCTGATCCATCATCTCGACGCTGCGCGTGTGCAGGCCGCGCCCGCGGGACTCCTCGGTCGGCTCGGTCAACTTGTCCAGCACGACCACGTGCACGCCGTGCAGCCGCAACTCTCCGGCCAGCATCAAGCCGGTCGGTCCGCCGCCGACCACGATCACGTCAATCATCGAACGCCCATTCAACGAGATTGGATTCCAGCCCTCGACCAACCCACCCGCTCCGCGAGGAACTTCTCCCATGCGCGCTCGCCGGTGTCGGCGTCGGTGAGGGAGAGGTTGCCGCCGGCCCGGTAGGCGCGGCCGGCCTTTCCGGGCATCCGCAGGGGGAGCAGCGGGCGGTGCCTGCCGTCAGCCTCAAGGTAGCCGCGTACGAGGTCGCCGAGGCCGTACACCGTCGAACCGGCCAGGCCCGGACCCCGAAAAGGAGGCGGTACTCGCCGACTCCGTGGGCGTGGCCCTGCTCGTCGTACTCGACACGCTGAGGCCCGCCGAACGGCTCGCCTTCGTGCTGCACGACATGTTCGCCGTGCCCTTCGACGAGATCGGCCCGATGCCCGAACGGTCCCCGGCCGCCGTGCGCCGGCTCGCCGGCCGGGCCCGGCGGCGGGTCGAGGGCGCCTCGCCGCTGCCCGAGGCCGGTCTGGCACGGCGGCCCCGGGTCGTGGACGCGTTCCTCGCCGCCACCCGGGGCGGGAACTTCGACGCACTGGTCGCCCTGCTCCACCCCGACGTGGTCCTGCACGCCGACAAGGCCGTCGTCCCCACCCCGAACCCGTCGTGGTCCGCGGGGCGCACACCGTGGCCAAGGGCGCGATGGCCCCGCGCGGCCGGCTTTCCGTGGTACTCGTCTTCGCGTTCGCGGACGGTCTGATCACCGAAATCGATGTGATCGCGGAGCCGGAACGACTGGGCCGACTCGAAATCACCGTTCTCGACAACTGACAGCGAGGAAAATCACCGCGGCAATCCCGTATTTCACTCGATACGGGATTGCCTCGACGCGCGTACGGCATTACCGTTGCGCCCATGACTGCCGGGTCGGCCCTGTGCCGTGAGCGAGTTGGTTGCCCGGCCTCCGAGTGAGGCCGCGGCGGGGTAGAGCCCCGCCCACCCCGACCATCCTCTCCTTCGCATCACGTCTTCACCTCACCGCGCGTCCGCTTCTTCCGGAATTCTGCGCGCTCTCCCGCACTCCCCTACCGCGCCGCGCTCCAAAACGCCCCGCGGTAATTCACCCTGCCCGAAAACAAAAGAAAGCGACGCATGCCCAACCCCTTCAATCAGCAAGTCATCGAAGAGTTCCGCGCCCACCACGGGAAAGTCGGCGGATATTTCGAGGGAGCCCGGCTTCTCCTGCTCACCACCACCGGCGCCCGCACCAAAACCCCGCACACCACCCCCGTCGGCTACTACCCCGACGGCGGCGACCGCGTCATCGTCATCGCCTCCGCCGGCGGCGCGCACCGGCACCCGGACTGGTACCGCAACCTCGTCGCCCATCCGCGCGTGCGGGTCGAGAGCGGCGTCTTCACCTACGCCGCCGAGGCCGTCGTCCTCGAGGGCGCCGAGCGCGACCGGCTCTTCGCCCGCGCGGTGGAGGCCGACCAGGGATGGGCGGAGTACCAGGCGAAGACGGACCGGGTGATCCCCGTCGTCGCGCTCCGCGAGATCCCCGGGGACGGCCCGCCGCACGTCGACGCGGGCTCACCGGGCGAGGCGCTGAGGGTCATCCACGACGCCTTCCGGCGCGAACTGGCGCTCATCCGCGACGAGTTCGCCACCTCGGGCAGTTCCCTCGGCGCCCAGCTCCGGGTCAACTGCCTCTCCCTCTGCCGGGGCCTGCACCGGCACCACACCGGCGAGGACCTCGGCCTCTTCCGTGTCATCGCCGACCGTCACCCCGGCCTCACCCCGGTCCTGGACCGGCTGCGTGTCGAACACGAGCGGATCGCGGTGCTGACCGAGGAGTTGCGCCGGGTGATCGGCGAACGGCCCGCCGACCCGGCCCGCGTACTCCCCGAGGTGGTGCGCCTGACGGAGGAACTGGAAGCCCATCTCGCCCACGAGGAAGAACAGTTGATCCCGGCGCTGGAGGCAGTGGCCACCCCCTGACCGCTCCTGAGCCCGGCCGGCCCCTGACCCGCTTCTGAAGCCGGCCGACCCCCGCCCGGTGGCGCGGGCGGTGACCGGACCCCCGTACGCCTACCGTGGTCCGGTCACCGCCCCGAGGAGCACCCCACATGATCGCGCTCGTCACCGGCGCCAACCGCGGCATCGGCCGCGAGGTCGCCCGGCAGCCGGCCGTCGCGGGCCACACCGTGTTCCTGACGGCCAGATCCGCCGAGGCCGCCGCCGAAGCGGCCCGCGCCGCCGGGCCCGACGTGCACCCGCTGCGCCTGGACGTCACGTCCGAGGCGGACATCACCGCGGCCGCCCGGGACCTCACCGCCCTGGACGTGCTGGTCAACAACGCGGCGATCACGTACGACACCTGGCAGCGCGCGACCGACGCCGACCTGGACGTCGTACGGGAGGCGGCCGAGACGAATCTCTTCGGGCCCTGGCGGCTGACGCAGGCGCTGCTGCCGCTCCTGCGGGCGAGCGCGCACCCGCGGATCGTCAATGTCTCCAGCGAGGTCGCGTCCCTCACGTCCATGGGCGGCGGCACCCCCGCGTACACGGCGACCAAGACGGCCCTCAACGCCCTCACCCGCATGCTCGCCGCCGAACTGGGCCCCGACCGGGTCCTCGTGAACGCCGTCTGCCCCGGCTGGGCCGCCACCGACATGGGCGGCCCCGGCGGGCGACCGGTCGCGGAGGGCGCCGCGAGCGTCGTATGGGCGGCGACCCTCCCGGACGACGGCCCGACCGGCGGCTTCTTCCGCGACGGGCAGCCCCTGCCCTGGTAGCCGCCGAATCACACGGCCGGTCCTGGCCCCGCCGGCCGCCGGATCACCAGGGCAGGGGCCGTGTGTGCACGACCTCGAGCCGCGACACGGCCCGGGTGAGTACCACGTACAGCCGGTGCAGGCCGCGCGCCTCCGCCTCGGCGACGGCAGCCGGTTCGACGGCCACCACATGGTCGTACTCGAGGCCCTTGGCGAGGGTGGCGGGCACCACCGCGACACGTGCGCCCAGTTCCTCGGGCCCCGCCGCCTCGACCCCGGCGGCGCGCAGCGCCTCGCGCACCCTCCCGATGTCCGGGTCGGCCGCGATGACGCCGATGGACCCCTCGTGCGCGAGCGCGCCGCGCACCGCGTCGACCGTGGCCGGCAGTACGTCCCGCGCCTCGGCAACCGCGCGGACCGTCAGCTCCCCGTCCCGGCGCAGGGAACGAGCCGGCGGTACGCGCACGTCGAGTCGTGCCAGCAACCGGTTGGCGAGCCCGACGACGGCCTCCGGCACCCGGAACCCGATCGTCAGCGGCACCACGGCGGCATCCGGCTTCCCGAGATGCCCGAGCAGCTCGCCCCACTCCCGGGCCGCCCAGGGCGTCGTGCCCTGGGCGAGATCCCCGAGCACCGTGAGCGACCCGAAGGGGGCCCGGCGCGCGATCGCCCGGCACTCCATCGGGGACAGGTCCTGCGCCTCGTCGACGACCACGTGGCCGTAGCCTTCCGGGTGCTCGACCAGCCCGGCGACCTCGTCGAGAAGGACGAGGTCTGCGGCCGACCACCGGGCCGACTTGTACGAGCGGGGCGGCTTCGCCCACAGGATCGCCTTCTGTTCGTCGGCGTCCAGCAGCCCGTCCGCCGCGCCGGCCAGCGCCTCGGCGTCGGTGAGGAGCCGGGCGAGGACCTCCTCGGGCCGCATCCGGGGCCAGACCGCGTCGACGTACGCGCCGACCGGCCGGGACCCGGAGACCTTCCGCGCCCAGGCGTTCGTCTGGGGTCCGGCGCGCCATTCGGCCTGTTCCCGCAGACGCCGCACGGCCCGCGTCCGTACCCGCTCGCGCCCGATGCCGTACGGAGGTTCTTCCGCCCGTACGCCGTCCACGATGCGGTTCAGTTCCGCGGCCGGCAGCCGCCACCGGTAGGAACCGTCCGGCACGACGAGGGGGTCGGCGTACGTGCCGATGTTCCCGTACAGGGCACGGCGCAGCACCTGCGCCATCCGTGCGTCGTGTTTGACGGCGGCGGCGCGCTCGTCGTCGCGCGCCGTGACGGGGTGGCGGGCGATCTCGTCCCCGAGCGTCGACTGCCGTACGCCGCTCTCGCCGAGAGCGGGCAGCACCTCGGCGATGTACGCGAGGAAGGTGGGGTTGGGGCCGAGGATCAGCAGTCCACCGCGACGGATACGCTGCGGGTGGGTGTAGAGGAGGTACGCGGCCCGGTGCAGGCCGACGGCCGTCTTGCCGGTGCCGGGGGCGCCCTGTACGCACACGGACGTGGCGAGGTCTCCGCGCACGAGGTGGTCCTGCTCGGGTTGGATCGTCGCGGCGATGTCCCTCATGGGGCCGACGCGGGGGCGTTCGATCTCGCCCGTGAGAATGCGGCTCTCCGGAACCGAGGTGCCTTCATGGCCCCGATCCGGTCGGCCCCCTCCGATGTGTTCGTCCTCCAGGCCGGTGAGGTCCGCCGAGTCCCCCTTGCTCCCCGGCGCCCAGCCGAAGCGCCGGCGCACGGCCACGCCCTGGGGGTCGCGGGCGCTCGCCTGGTAGAAGGCGCGTGAGACGGGGGCGCGCCAGTCGACGACGAGGGGTGGGGCGGCGGGGTGTTCGGTGATACGCAGGCGGCCGATGTGGTAGCTCTGCCCGGCGTGTTCACCACCGCCCGGTGCGAAGTCCAGCTTGCCGAAGAACAGCGGGCCTTCGGGGAGTTCGCGCAGATCCCTGGCCTGGCCGCGCAGTTGCCTGCCGAGCACTTCGGCGTCGGCACCGGAGGCGGAGACGTCCTCCCCGGTGACGACCTGCTCCTCGGCGCCGTCGACCATCGCGGCGAGGCCTGCGCGGCAGGCGTCGTGGTGGGCGCGTTCATGGGTGAGGGAGCGGGCGAGGGCGGGGTCGGTAGACGTCACTCGGCCAAGGATACCGAATAACGTTACCGAGTAACATTCTTTACCCGGTAGCCCTCTTTGCCCGGTCACTCATCCCCATGAAGCCACGCACAGCGGAGCTACGCATAGCGGGGCAGACCCGCCTCCAGCTGCGCGAACGCCTCCTCGGCCGCGGCGACCGCGTCGGGCCGCACCTGCTCGACGTCCTCGCCGTCGGCGATCCGCCGCCAGTTCTCCAGGGCGAGGACGCGCTGTACGGCGATGATCTGTCCGGCGGCGAGCCGGGCGCCGAGGTCGCCGCCGAGCGTCCCCGCGAGCGCGGCTTCGGAGCGCTCCACGTATCTGAACATCCCGGCGGCCAGGGAGGGCGTCCCGTAGAGGAGACGGTGATAGGCCAGGACCTGCGGGGCGTCGTTGAGGCCGGTGACGGGGTCGCGGCGCTCCAGCCCGTCGAGGAAGTGCCGGCGCAGCGCCGTCAGCGGGGACGGCCCGCCCGCGGCCACGCGCGCGGGTTCGTCCTCGTGATCGGCGAACCGGTGCAGGACCAGGTCCTCCTTGGTCGGGAAGTACCGGAAGAGGGTCGGCTTGGAGATCTCGGCGGCGGCGGCCACCTCCGCGACGGACACGGCGTCGAACCCCTTCTCCAGGAAGAGTCCGATCGCGATGTCGGAGACAGCCTGGTACATCCGCTGCTTCTTGCGCTCGCGCAGTCCGATCTCACCCATGCCCCGAGCCTACGCACGCCCCGACACCTCCTCGACCCTCCTCGACCCTCCTCGGCGCTCCTCGGCGCTCCTCGCCCCTCCTTGCCCCCATGGCCCTCCTTGACCTCAACCAGGCTTCAGGTCGAAGACTGTCCGTCGTTCGGCCCTACCTGTCTTCGGCTTTGAGGAGCGTTGCGATGCGTGCGGTGCAAGTGAAGGAGTTCGGCGGCCCCGAGGTCCTGGTTCCCGTGGACCTTCCCGATCCGGTTCCGGGGCCCGGGGAGGTCGTGATCGATGTGGCGTACGTGGACACGATCTTCGTGGAGACACAGGTGCGGGCGGGGTGGGGGCGGGAATGGTTCCAGGTGGCTCCGCCGTACGTCCCCGGGGGCGGCGTGTCCGGTGTCGTCGGTGCGGTGGGGGCGGGCGTTCCCGGCGAGTGGCTGGGGCGCCGGGTCACGTCCTACGTCACGGGCAGCTATGCGGAGCGGGCCGTGGCGGCGGTGTCGGCGCTGACGGTGGTTCCGGACGGCCTGGACCTGCGCAGCGCGGCGGCCCTGGTGCACGACGGCGTCACGGCCAACGGCCTGCTCGATCTGACCGCCGTGGGCCCGGGCGACCGCGTACTGATCCTCGGCGCCTCCGGTGGCATGGGCACGCTGCTCGTCCAGCTGGCCCACGAGCGCGAGGCACGGGTGGTCGCGGTGGCCCGCGGGGACGCGAAACTCGCCCTGGTACGGGAGCTCGGGGCGGACGACGTGGTGGACGCCACCCGGGACGACTGGGCGTCCGCCGCCCGCAAGGCGCTCGGCGGGGCCGCCGAGGGGGCGGACGTCGTCCTGGACGGGGTGGGCGGCGACCTGGGGGCCGCGGCGCTGCCCCTGACGGTCGACGGCGGCCGGTTCTCCGCCCACGGAGCACCATCGGGCGGCTTCTCTCCCCTCGACACGGAGGAGGTCACCCGCCGGGGGATCCGGCTCTTCGGCATCACCGACGTCCAGTTCAGCCCCACCGACCTGAGCCACTTCACCTCCGACGCCCATGCCGAGGCCGCGGCGGGGCGGCTGCGGCCGGTGATCGGGGAGGTGTTCCCACTGGAACGGGCGGCTCAGGCCCATGCGGCTATTGAGGGGCGGGGGTTGGTGGGGAAGGTGGTGCTGGAGGTGTGAGAGAGCGTCGCATCGGGGCCGCCGACCGCCCGCAGCCTGCAACGGGTCAGGCGTCCGCGAAGTGCTCGGCCGGCCGTTGGCCCCCGTGGTCTCCCCGCGGCAGGGCGCGGGTGAGATAGGGGTTCGCTGTCGATTTGTCCGGGAGCCCCAACGCGGCGGTGGCGCCGGCCAGGGTCATCGCGTAGGCGTCCACCGCACGGCGAACGTTCGGGGCGTCCAGGCTGTCGCCGGTCACGAGGCGGTCGAGGTCCACGTAGGCCGAGCGGACGACTTCCATCCAACGGTAGACACGCCAGTCCTCACGCCAGCCCTTCGTGCAGTCCTCGGGCAGCAGACGGGCCCAGCGGGAGAAGAGGCGCTCACGGATCTCCGGACGCGTGGGGGTGAGGTGTATGTGGCGGACCAGGTCGTACAGCGGGTCGCCGACCATCGCCATCTCCCAGTCGATGAGGGTCAGGCCGCCACTCTCACGGCGCACGAGGTTCCAGGGGTTGAGGTCGCCGTGCAGGAGCACGGGGCGGCGCGGGACCAGGGTGTGGCGATCGAGGATCTCACCGAGACGGCCTCCATTGGGGAGCCCCAGTTCTCGCATCAGGTCTCGGGTCGCCGGGGGGAGTTCGGTCACCATGCGGACCAGTTCGCCCTGAAGCTCCCGGTAGAAATTCAACCGCACCGCTTCGGGATCCAGCGTGTCGTAGGCGACGAGGGTCAGCGCCGCGAGCTGATCCACGAGATCGTCCGCCTCGTGCGGCCGGAGCCCGTCGGTGGGGTGGTCCGGTGGGCGGAACCCGTCCGCCGGACCTTCGTAGGACTGGATGGTGAACTGCTCTCGCAGGCCGCTGGTGCCCAGCGCCAGCACTCGCGGGGCGCGTACGGAAACGTTTGACCGCTCGATGGCGCCCAGAACGGCATGCTCGTTGAGGAACCGGCGCTCCCGGGAGTTCGCCGTGCCGATCTTCCGGCGAACCATGACGGGAAGGGGGTATCCCGGCACCCGTACCGCCGTATTGAGATGGGCCGTTCCCTTGAACACACGTTCCGCGGATGCGGCCCCCTCCTCGAAGAGGGCCCTGCTCACGACGGGCGCGGGAAACCGAGGATGCGGCTGAACTCGGTCGTCAGGTTCCCAGACGATCTGTGAGATCGGACCGTTCGGGTGGTCTCGGCCCGCGTGGGACTCGTTCCAGCGGAAGAGAATGCGCTCGATCTCGGCCGTGTCCGGCACGCTCGCGAGCCGCAGCGGTTCCTCGGCCAGCCTCAGGGCCCGGTACACCTCCTGCGTCGCCGCTTCGAGTTCCCGCTGGTCGAAGGAGCCACGAAGCGACGTGGCGGCTCTGATCACATCCGGATAGACGGACTGGGCGCGCTCGAAGGCCAGGTAGTGCTTCAGGTCCCGGTCCAGACCGTGTACGGCCTTGGGCCGCCGTCGGCCCATGACCTCACGCCATGCCTCGATCACCTCGGGCCACTGGTGGTCGGGGTACTTCATGCGCACGAGGTGCGTCGCGAGGTCGTGCAGCGGATCGCCGTAGCTCGCCAGCTCCCAGTCGACGCAGATCAGGGGCGGGTCACCGTCGTACGACACGATGACGTTGTCCCGGTGCAGGTCCGTGTGGAGCAGGCTGAAGGGGCGGCTGATGAGCGCCGGCACCCGTTCCGCGAACCGCACCATCGCGTCCTCGGGGATGCCCAGCATCGCGAACAGCCCACCGAAGTCATTCCAGTTACGCCGGCGGATCTGTTCCTCCGCCGCTGATGCCAACGCCCGCAGAAAGCCTCTGCTGTCCCTGCTGGAGCGCGGCCAGGACGCGGGCAGCGGAGGGAGATGCTGCCTGCGAACCTGCGTCATGTCCGCGAGAAGATCCACCAGCGCGAGGACCAGGCTGGATTCCACCGGCTTGCCGTTGGGGCAGATGCGCGACAGCGGCACGCCCTCGACAAAGCTGAGGATGGTCACGTCACCGCGCTTGACCAGGCACCGCGGAACGTGCGGCAGCACACGCCAGATCGTGTTGAGGATCTCCGCCTCGTCCTGCCAGGTTCTGATGACCACGGGCACGACCGAGGCAATACGTTCCCGCACCGTCACCGGCGCACGGTCGTCGCACGCCACGAGACGGGAGTCGTTCTCCGTGAACGGGCGCACCATGTAGTTCCGGTTGTGGTGACCGCGGCCGAACGACCCAAATGCCCTGGCGTAGCGCACGAAGTCCTCGTACGCCGTGTCCGCCGCACTTTCCAGAGCCGGCGGGCCGGACAGGCCGGGCAGCGACGGAACACCCACGGTCACTCCTGAATAACTGTGCATTATCGCTGATGTTCATGCATAGCGATGAGGGTGAGCACACCTTAGTGCCCACCCAGAAGTCCGGCTGAGTCCTCTGCGAAATCGGTGCCTACTTGAGAAAGAGTTGTACCTCCCGGAAACACGGAGTTGTTGGAGGCCCGGTCGACTTCCCGTCGGTCCAGTACTCCCCGCCGCCCCCGGGGGTGCCGCCGTCGCCTCAGGGCGCATCCGCGAGGAGATGCCAGCAGGAGTCGAACCAGGCCTGCATGCTCTCCATGAACACAGAACCGGAGGAGTCCGGATCGCCCTCGTCGTTGACGTGACGGGTCAGGGTCGATCCGAGACCGAGGACGTCCGTGGCTTCGACCTCCACGCCGTCGTCCAGCAGGATGGGCCGCTCCACCACCTGATACGGACCGAACAGCGCCTCGACGCCAGGACGCAGATACAACTTGAACGCCGGTGTCAGGGGCACATGCCGGATCTCCACCTGCACGAAGGACACCAGACCCTCCGTCTGCAGATCGCGCAGCGCGGCACGCAATGAAATCGTATGCCGCCAGGTGATGGCACGGAGCCGTTCCTGCAACCGGCCCGATTGGTCGGGTTCCGGCTGCGCGGGCTGGTCCTCACCCGGCTTCTTCATACGCGGATAGGGAAGGTCCAGCGACTCCGAGGGCAGCAGTATGCGCAGCTCGATGCGCTCGGGGGTGATCTCCTTGAGCCGGATGCGCTCGGCCTGGAGTCGGATGTGGGCGTCCAGGGACTCCGAGGTGAGGGTGAACACGTCCAGTCGTACGGTCGGCTGGGCGAAGGCCCGTGCGACGAAGGTGCCCAGAGTCGCGCGCACCCGGGGCACTTCCTGCTTCGGGTTGCCCAAGTGGGTCGGACTTTTCACGACCCGCGATCCGCTGCCCTGACGGGACTTGATCCAGCCTTCGTTGTTCAGCTCTCGCAGTACACGCTGCACGGTGTCGCGGGAGACCCCGAGTTCCTCGGCGAGCTCACGCTGCGCGGGCAAGTGGGAGTCGATCGCGTACGTGCCGTCGGCGATACGGGTTCGCAGCGTCTCCAGGATGCGCTGGAACTCCGTACCGCCTCCCTCGCCGCGTTCTCCGCTCACACCGCGACCGTACCTCGCCCGCCCCATGGGCAAACCCGCTTCCCGGCACTTGAGTGACCGGATTGGAAGGTTGGCAGGGCTGGAAGTTGACTGGTCGTTAAGGGATCAAGCAGACAGGGCACATCCAATTTGAGGTAACCAGTCCAATTGGACGACTAGTTGACAGATTCGCTGAAGTGGACGGGGTGGGATACGTGATCCTCTTTCAACTGGTGTGCGTGGGACTTGAGTTCAGCGTGACGCAGCTCGTGCGGATGGAGCTCGGGCTGGTGGGTCTGGTTCTGCTGACCCTCCTTCTGGTGGGGGTCCGAGCGGGACACCCGCGCCTGGCCTGGTGGTCGGCGGCCCTCCTCTTCCTGCTGACCCTTCGGATCCAGGCCTGACACCTCCAGGCCGTGACACCTCCAGACCCTGACACCTCCAGGCCTACCGACGATTCACGCCGCTCCCCGAAGCACCCTCAGCACCGGCTCCAGTGAGCTCACCACGTCCTCGGCGCCCGCCTCGCGCAGGAGCTTCTCCTTGTAGGCGGTGTGGGCGTAGCCGAGGAAGGGGACGCCGGCCTGGCGGGCGGCCTCGTAGTCCGAGGGGGCGTCGCCGATCATCAGGGCGGCGGTCGGGGCCGCGCCCAGGGCGTTCAGGGCGCGGTTGAGGCAGTGCGGGTCCGGCTTGAGGTGGTGCAGGTCCTGGCCCCGGCCGTAGATGTTGGGGGCGAAGCAGTTGGTGAGGTCCCGGCTCGCGAGGTAACCGGTGGCCGTGCGGGCCGAGTTGTTGGTCGCGATGGCCAGCCGTGCGCCGACGGCACTCCAGGTCCGGATCAGCGGGTCCGCGTACGCGGTGGGCCAGGCGGACGGCACCGCCTTGAGTTCCTGCTGGGTCAGACGTTCCTCCAGCTCGCTCACCAGATCGCTGTGCGGATGGCGGCGGTGGACGGCGTAGAGGACGACCATCGGGTCCGGGTGGACCTGTTCCTCCTCGGTGAGCAGTCCCCGCAGCCCCTGCCGCTCCAGCCACTCCACCAGGTCCTTCGCCACGTCCTCCGCGGAGTGCCCCGCGAACAGCCGACAGATCGGCCCGTCGAAGTCGAAGAGCACAAAGCGAGCGCGTTCGATCACTCCCCGCAAGTTCTCGGTCTCTGCTGCCACAGGTTCAGTCTGCGCCGTATCAGAAGTCACTAGGAGAGTGTCAGGTCCGTGGTGATGGTTTCCCAGAGGGCGTCGAACCACTTCTGGGATTGGTCCACGAACGCGGCGTCCCGCTGACCGGTCCGCTTCTCGAAGGAGAAGAGGAGGGAGTCCGAGCCGAGGGCGTCGTACATGTCCAGCGTCACGTCGGCCATCTCCTCCTCGCGCCGGGTGACCATGTAGTAGGCGATTAAAGCCTCGGCGCCGTTGAGCAGGTACAGCTTGATGGGCGGGGTGAAGGGCAGGGCCCGGAACGCCACGCGTACGTCGATGCCGTGCGAGGAGCGCAGGGCGCGCAGGTTGTGCTGGAGGACGTGGACCTGGGCGTTGCGCTGGGCGAGCCAGCGTTCGTGGACCGGGTCGTCGTCACCGCGGCCGTCGACGGGGACCGGGAAGGCGAGGTTGATGTCCCGGGACGGGAGCAGGATACGGACGTCGATCGACTCCGGGCAGATGCGGCCCTCGTGGATCAGCCGGACCGGTTCGCCGAGCGCCAGCATCAGGGTCTCGGCGGTCAGGCAGGCCGCGTCGACCCGGACGTGCGGCGCGGAGAACGCGTCCGCCAGCCGGGGAGCCAGTCCGACCATCGTCGTCTGCGGCTCGTTCCGGGCCGAGGCCGGCGGCTCCGCGATCCGCGGGGGGCTGCCCTTGCTGACGTTGCTCAGCAGTCCGTCGTCCTGGAGCGCGCGCAGGGCCTGCCGGACGGTGCCCCGCTCGACACCGAACTCCTCTGCCAACTCGGCCTGAGTTGGCAGGCGGTCGCCCGCCTTGAGGTCACCGGCTCGGATCCGATCCCGCAGGGCGTCGGCGATCTCCTGGGGCGAGAGCCTTCTGCTGCCGTTCACTGCAACGTTCTCCTGGGTCACGACCAAACGCTACAACTCTGGTCCATCTACGGGGAGTTGTTTGAAAGTTGTTTATGACTAGTAGCCAAGTGGGGACAACTTAATCAGAGTTGGTCACCAACTTAGCCAAGTTGGCGGAAGTTTTGCCTCCCCCACCCGAGTCCGTCACCGACTCACCCGGCCTCACCCTCGCACACCCCAGAGGAACCACCACGCCACAGTAGAAGCAGGAGAACCGCCCATGCCCGCCATAGCCCTTCTCTCCGCCCTCTTCGTCGTCGGCTTCGACCAGTTCGTGCAGTGGCAGTACGGCACGACAGGCGTCATCGGCCTGCTGCTCCTCACCATCGGGATCAAGGCAAAGAGCCCCACCTGCAGCTCCATCGGCGCGGTCGTCCTCGCCCTGATGGTCGCGGGTCCTGCCCTGTGACGTGCAGGGGAGAGTCGGTCAGTTCGAGAGCAGCAGCTTCGAGCTGATGGTCTCCCACAGCGCGTTGAACCAGAGGTGGGACTGCTCCACGAACGTGGTGTCCCGCAGACCGGTCCCCTGCGCGAAGGGGAACAGCATGGACTGGGTGCCCTGGACGTCGTACATCTCCAGGTACTCGTGGTCCACTTCCTCCTCGCGCCTGGTCAGCGTGTAGTAGGCGAAGAGTGCCTCGACCCCGTTGAGCAGGTACAACTTCACCGGCGGGGTGAAGGGGAGCGCGCGGAAGGTGACGTTGACGTCGATGCCGTGCGTGGCGCGCAGGGCGAGCAGGTTGTGGCGCAGCACCTGGCCCTGGGCGTTGCGGTTGGTCAGCCAGCTGCGCTGGAGCCGGCCGGCCGTCGAGGCGTCCACCGGCGCGTCCACCGGCGCGGGGAAGGCGAGGTCGATGTCACTGCTCGGCAGCAGTACGCGGACGTCCACCCTGGCCGGTTTTATTCGGCCCGCGTGAATTTGCCGGAGGGGTTCGCCCATGGCAAGGGTGAGCGATATCGACGTCAGGCACAGCGCGTCGATCTCCACGTGCGGCGCTTCGAAGGCGGCCGTGATCCGGCCGCCGAGTGCCACCGTGGTGGGCTGCGGTGAGGCTTCCGGGCCGGTCAGAGCCCGTCCCAGGGTGTCGGCGACGGTCGCCGGGCTCCCTTTGGACACATTGACGAGCAGATGTTCCGACTGCAGGATGCGCAGCGCCTGCCGGACCGCCCCGCGTTCTACACCGAACTCGTCGGCCAGCTTGGCCTGTGTGGGCATGCGCTGCCCCGGCCGCAGCTGGCCGGACCTGATCCGGCTGCGCAGCTCGTCGGCCACCTCGCGGTGTGACCTCTGTGGCCGTGGTGACCTGTTCCGTCCATTGACGGAGGCGTGTTCCGGTTCCACGACCAAACACTACAACTTCGCGCCATCTTTGGGCAGTTGCGGGATAGGTGGTTATGAGTCGACCCAACGCGGAGATAAGTACCAGTGAGTTGGTTGCCAACTTACACAACATGGTCACACTTCCCGAGGGTTGGCCGCCAGAGCCGTCCTCCTCAGGACCCCAAGGAGGGAACGTCATGCCGCTCATCGCCCTCGCCGTCGCCGCCCTCGCCATCGGATTCGAGCAACTCATCCAGTGGAAGTACGGGCCGCTGGGCATCATCGCGTTCGTCGCGCTGTCCGTCGGCCTCAAGGCCAAGAACACCACCATCAGCGGCATCGGAGCCGTCCTGCTCGTGATGCTGCTCGCCCAGTCCGGCTGATCGGACGCCACCGTCCGGCAGTCCGGCTGACCGGGCTCCCCTCCGGAGGGGAGCCGGGAGCTCGGTCAGTCCGCACCACCGCACAACCGCACGGCTACGGATGCAGTGCACCACCACTCACCGACGGAACCGGAAGGAGCACCACACCCCCCTTACAGACCACACCATGCGGAATCGGAACCGGAACCAGAACCGGAATCAGCATCGGAATCAGAAGATGTCCGGGCACCACGGTCGCCTGGACGTGCGGAGCAGGGCGTCGGCGACGACGGCGGCGCCCTCTCGTTCCTCGCGCACCCGCCCGAGCGCGGCGAGCCGCACCGCCGACTCGTCGCCCAGCCACAGGGCCGCCAGCTCACCCGCGTTCAGGGTGAGATCGGCGGTCGTCGTGGTCGGTGCGCAGGTCGCCCCGTCGGGTCCGGCCTCCAGGCGGTAGCGCCCGGCGGACAGTCCGTCCCCGTCGGTGACGTCCAGGACCAAGGTCCCGGACCCCGCGTACGTACGCGCCTCCAGAGCCCGTACGACGTCCAGGATCCGCACCCACAGCCAGTCCGCCTGAGTCGTGATGCGGGCGGCGCGCGGATCGGGGAGGAAGTGCGGGAGCAGGTCGTCGGGGGCCCGCCAGCCGGTCTTGACGTGGGCGATCCAGTCGATCGAGCAGAGGTACCGCCACAGGGCGCGTTCGGCCGCCGGGGTCACCGTGATCAGCCAGTTCACCTCCGCCGTGTTCAGCGGTTGCTTGACGTCGCCCCAGTTGTCGTCCGACTCGTACGAGACCAGGCCCTCGGCCTCGCCGGTCGCCGAGCGGTACACGGCGTAGAAGGGTTCCTTCCAGGAGTCGCCGCTCAGGCTCAGTGCGCCGGTGTTGGTCTGCCACCAGCGTTCGTCGCGGCTGACCGCGCCCGGCTGGGTGCGACGGAGGCGGTCGTGCAGGTCCGGGCCGAGCTTGCGTACGTCCTCGCCGTCCACGAGGTCGATACGGGCGCCGTCGGCCGGCCCGGACCAGCGGGGGTCCAGGCCCGACCTGGAGACGTCGATGGTCCACTCGGCGGCGGTGGTGGCCTGGCCGAAGCCGTACCGCCCGTAGATCGGGTACTCCGCGGCGATGAGGGTGGCGACCACGTCGCCCCGGTCCTTCGCCGCGGTGAGGTCGGTGGCCATCATGCGGGTGAGGAGGCCTCGGCGGCGGTGGGTGGGGGTGACGGAGACGTTGGTGATGGCGTCGGCGGGGACGGGGGTGCCGCCGACGGTGGTGAGCTGCTGCGGGAACGATCGGAAGGTGGCGACACAGCGGCCGGTGTCGAACGCGCCGAGGGTTCGCTGCGGGAGGAGGCTCGAACCGCGGTTGGTGATCTCCTGGTCCGATACGGCCGGAGAGCGTAGGAACCCCGTGTTCAGCGCGCGGATCCAGGCCGGGATCTCGGTCTCTGTGATCGTTCGTACGTCGATTTCTTCGCGACGGCTCATGGGAGCACGCTAGGGCGCCGAGCCCGCCCCTGTCGCACCGTTTTCGCCCCCGCCGCCCCTACCGACCCATCCCCGGGGGCTCCGCCCCCAGACCCCCGGGGTGGGTTTCTCGGCTGCGGGTGAGTGGGGGCTGATCGCGCAGTTCCCCGCGCCCCTGAAGGGGCGCTGCGGGGGTCGGGTCTAGAACGTCGCTCGGATCTTGCCCACCTCGACGCCTCCGCCTGTCAGCGGGGCGTGGCCGATGGTGGAGAGGATGGGGGATTGCGCGCCCAGGAGGGACAGGGCGCGGGCGAGGACGGGTCCGAGCGCTCGGGTGGCGCCGTCGTCGATCTTGAAGGCGAGGGCCCTGCCGTCGGGAAGGGCCACCGCCTGGACGGCCTCCGCGCCCATCTTGGAGAGGGCACCCGGTATCTCGCGCATGAGCCAGGTGTCGGGACGGCGCGTGCCGGCGACGTACTCGGGGTGGGCGCGCATGGCGTCGGCGACACGGCGTTCGGCGGAGCCGGGGGCAGCGAGGACGAAGGACCGGAAGGCACGGGCGAGGCCTGTGAGGCTGATCGCCATCAGCGGCGCACCGCAGCCGTCCGTACCGACCGCCGCCACCGGCTCCCCCGCCGCCTCCTCGACCACCGTGTGGATGAGCTGCTGGAGCGGATGCCCGGGGTCCAGGTAGGAGTCCAGGGGCCAGCCTCGCAGCGCGCACACCGCGAGCATCGCCGCGTGCTTGCCGGAGCAGTTCATGGTGACCCGGTCACGGACCGCGCCCCCGGCGAGATACGTCTCCGCCTCCGCCGGGTCCAGCGGCAGATCCGGCGGGCACTGCAACTGCCCGGCGTCCAGCCCGTGCTCGGCCAGCATCTTGTGGACGAGATCGCGGTGGAAGGCCTCCCCGGAGTGGCTCGCGGCGGCGAGAGCCAGCCGTTCGCCGGCCAGGTCCAGCCCCGCCCGCAGCACACCCGCCGCCTGCATCGGCTTGTTCGACGAGCGCGGGAAGACCGGTGCGGTCACCTCGCCAAGGGCCAGCTCGACCGACCCGTCCGCGGCCAGCAGCACCAGGCTGCCCCGATGCCGCCCCTCGACGAATCCCGAACGGACGACCTCGGCGAGAACAGGCGGTATGAAGGGGTCTGCGGGGACGGCAGGAGCGGCGGCGGACATCGGCGGTGGCCTTCCATGACAGGGACCCGCCCGGTGATCGAACCGCGGCACCGTACGGGAGGTCCCCGATGGCGTGTCCCCGGCCGAGCCCCACGACCGCGACCCGGGCGGTTCCCGGGCGCGGCCGCCGCGACCGCGGAACCGGGCGCGGCCATGGGGCCCGGCCCCGGATGTCCCGGAGCGCCGGCGCCGCCACAGCCCTCGCACGCGCCCCCGGGATCGCCGGGGGCCACCGCGTCACATGAGCAGGTCGTCTACTTGTGCTTCCCCATCACGGTACCTGCGGGCGATCTCGGCGCTGCAATCGTCGGCGGTGCGCTGCAGGTGCTGGCGCCGCCGCGAGACCTGCCGCTCGTAGCGCACCAGCCGTCCCATCCCCGCGCCGAGCTCGTCGTCCGTACGTGCTTCCAGGTCCGACAGCTCCACCTCGGCGAGCATGTCCGCGGCGAGCCGCCGGTACTCCTCGCCGTACGGTGTGCCCACTGTCACATGGCGGGCCGACGAACGGTGCCGGGCGGGCGCGTCCGTGAGGATCTCGGGGAGCCGGTCTACGACCGACGCCTCACGGAAACCGGTGCCCGAACCCGCTCCTCTCCCCCCGGCCGGACGCAGCCCCGGGCTCGTTCCCAAGCCCGAGACCAGCGGCGCTCCCGGCGTCGCGGAGGGCGCCCGCAGTCCCCCGCGGCGCGCCAGCTCCGCCCGCAGGATGTCGATGCGCCCCTGGAGCAGCCGCCGCACATAGCTGAGGTCGGCCTCGTCGCGCTGCGCGTCGCGCCGCAGGGTCCGCAGTTCGGGCAGCCGCAGCAGGGGCAGCGCGGGCGGGTCCGGGTGCAGCGGGCTGTCGGTGCGCTGCACGGGAGGACGATGAACCCCCGAACGACCGCCTCCCGCCCGCGGACTCGTACGGGTCAACGACACAGCCCCGGGCGGCTGCTGCCCGGTACTCGGTGTGCTCATGTGCCTCTACCGTCCCCTCGACCGGCGCGGTCCACCCCACGGTTGCACCGCAACACACGCATCGTGCCACCCCAAGTGGCCGCTATGTGACCGAGTGCCCCCGATCGGCCCCAGATGGGGGGGTAAGGAGCAAAAAGAAACCCCCAAAGGACCCCTCGAAAGAGGTCAGGGGATCACGTGCGAAAGCATTGAGTCCCCGTGACACGAAAGCATCGGGCCCCGTGACGCGAAGGCGTTGAGCCCCGTGCAGGGGGCTCCGTCCCGCACGGCATGATGGTTCCCATGCGTGCGGTGGTGCAGAGGGTGGACGGCGCGAGCGTCGTCGTGAACGGGGAACACGGTCCGGAGACGGTCGGGGCGATCGACGGCGAGGGGCTGTGCGTCCTCGTCGGTGTCACGCACGACGACACCAAGGAGAAGGCGGCCCAACTCGCCCGCAAACTCTGGTCCGTCCGGATGCTGGCGGACGAGAAGTCGTGCTCCGACATCGACGCGCCGCTGCTCGTCATCAGCCAGTTCACCCTGTACGGCGACGCCCGCAAGGGCCGCCGCCCCACCTGGAACGCGGCCGCCCCCGGCGATGTCGCCGAACCCCTCGTCGACGAGGTCGTGGCCCAACTCCGCGCGCTGGGCGCCACGGTGGCGACGGGCCGGTTCGGCGCGCAGATGCGCGTCTCGCTGACGAACGACGGCCCGTTCACCGTGCTCCTGGAGATGTGACCCAGGACATGCGACCCGCCTGAGCACCTACGGCTCGACCACGACCTCCTGCGCCGCCGCCGTCGTGTCCGCCAGCAGCCGCGCGTCCAGCGGCACGTTCCGCTTCACCAGACCGAGCGCGATCGGGCCGAGCTCGTGGTGGCGCACGGAGGTGGTGATGAAGCCGATCTTCCGGCCGTCGGGGCCGTCGTCCGCGAGGCGCAGTTCGGCGCCGTGCGGCGGCAGATGGACCTCGCTGCCGTCCAGGTGCAGAAAGACGAGCCGGCGCGGGGGCTTGCCCAGGTTCTGTACGCGGGCGACGGTCTCCTGGCCCCGGTAGCAGCCCTTCTGGAGGTGCACCGCGGTGCCGATCCAGCCCAGCTCGTGCGGGATCGTGCGGTGGTCGGTCTCGAAACCGAGCCGCGGGCGGTGGTGTTCGACGCGCAGCGCCTCGTAGGCCAGCAGCCCGGCCGCCGGACCGGCCTTCTCGGCGTACGACTCCAGGTCCGTACGCGGCAGGAAGAGATCACGCCCGTACGGCGTCTCGCGGACGACCACGCCCTCGGGGACCTCGGCGATCGAACCCGCCGGCAGGTGCACGACCGCGAAGTCGTCCGTGCGGTCGGCGGTCTCGACGCGGTAGAAGAACTTCATCGACTCCAGGTACGCGAGCAGCGCGTCCTGGGTGCCGGGTTCGACGTGGGCCCAGGTCGTGGTGCCGTCGTCGACGAGGTACAGCGCGTGCTCGATGTGGCCGTGCGCGGAGAGGATCAGCGCCTCGGTGGCGCGGCCCGCCGGGAGGTCCGTGACGTGCTGGGTGAGCAGCAGGTGCAGCCAGCTCAGCCGGTCCTCACCGGTGACGGCGACGACGCCGCGGTGCGAGAGGTCCACGAAGCCGTTGCCGTCGGCGAGGGCGCGCTGCTCGCGGAACAGGTCGCCGTAATGGGCTGCTACCTGTTCATCCACGCCTTCGGCGGGGACGGCGCCGGGCAGGGACAGGAGAGGGCTCTTCATACACCCAGCCTACGACTTGGTAGTTGAACTCTTGAGAGAGCAGTCCTTGCACCGGCCGAAGATCGCGAAGTGCTTCATGTCCGTCTCGAAGCCGAACGTGTCCCGGAGCTTCGCGGTGAACTCCGCGGCGACCGAGATATCGGCCTCGATGACGTTCGTGCAGTCCCGGCAGACCAGGTGGATGTGGTGGTGCCGGTCGGCGAGATGGTAGGTCGGCGCGCCGTGCCCGAGGTGCGCGTGGCTGACCAGATCGAGCTCCTCCAGGAGCTCCAGGGTCCGGTAGACGGTGGAAATGTTGACCCCCGACGCCGTCTTCCTCACCTCGATGAGGATGTCGTCGGGGGTCGCGTGCTCCAGGGTGTCCACAGCTTCGAGGACAAGCTGGCGCTGCGGCGTCAGCCGGTAGCCGCGCTGCCTCAGGTCGCTCTTCCAGTCGGTGCTCACCACACAGGAAGTCTAGGACCATTCCGGGATTTGCCGACCTGGGGAGAGCCGCCGAACCGGCCGCACCACTTCCGAACTGCTGCCGAACTGCTTCCTGACTGCTTCCTGACTACTTGAAGAACGCGATTCCGTCGTCCGGCATGTCGTCCGGGAGGGCCTTGGCCCAGCGCTCGACGTCCTCCGGAGTGACGACCTTCTTCAGGTGCGCGGACATGTAGGGGCGCAGCTCGACCTCGGGGGTCTGCTTCTCACCGACCCACATGAGGTCGCTCTTCACATAGCCGTAGAGGCGCTTGCCACCGGTGTAGGGACCCGAGGCCGCCGTCCGTGCCACGGCGTCGGTGACCAGGTCGATCTGCGGCGTCTTGGCGGCCAGGTCGCCGTACCAGATCTCGACGACACCGTCGTCGCGGGTCATGACGACCTCGACCTTGCGGTCGGAGTCGACGCGCCAGAAGCCGGACTCGGTCTCCAGCGGACGGACCTTGTTCCCGTCGGCGTCGAGCACCCAGGTGTGCGACTGGTACTCCAGGAAGTCGCGCCCGTCATGGGTGAAGGTGACCTCCTGCCCGAAGTTGCACTTCTCGGAGCCGGGGAAGTCGTGAACGCCCGCACCGGCCCAGCTGCCGAGCAGGAAGGCAAGGGGAAGCAGGTCCTTGTGCAGGTCGGACGGGATCTCGATCATGAGCTCGGCAGTTCCTCGATGGGGGTCAGCGCTGGCCCTGGTACAGCTTCTTCACGGCCAGTCCGGCGAAGGCGAGCACGCCGACGCAGACCAGGACCAGCAGGGTTTCGAAGAAGATCTCCACGGGGTGCTCCTCGGATGAGCGGGGTGGGCGGTACAAGAGCCGAGCCCCAGCTTAGTGGGCCGGGGCTCGGGGCTCTCTGCGAGGTACTCCTGGGCGGTTCTCCGCGCGGTACGCCCAGGCGTGTTCAGCCGAGCAGCTGGCTCTGGAGGACCACCGTCTGCTCGAAGGGCACCGCCTTCGCGGCGCCCTTGCGGGACTGCACGACCAGGGCGAGGGTGTCCCCGGCCGAGAGGTACGCCTGGCGGACCTGCTCGGCGCCGTACGGCTTGACCTCGTCGTACGCGTGACGGATCACGTCGTCGACCGTGGCGCGGTCCGGGAACCCGTCGTCGGCCTGCGTCCGCTCGGCGCCGCGCAGCGCGTAGATCGGCGCGCTGTAGCTGGTCAGCCCGGGCGAGTTCACCTCGTCCGCGACGACGACCGAGTCGAACTGCAACAGGTAGATCCGGGTGTGCGTACCGTCCGGCGTCGTCCAGCCGCGCGCCGCGATGTGCCGCAGGCCGTTGTCGGTCAGCTGCTGCCCGATCGTCTCCCGGTCGTCCGGCGTGGCGTACTCCGCCAGGAACGTCTTCGTCGCCAGCCAGCCGTCCGTCCCGCGCAGCGCCGCGTCGACGTGTGCGCCCTTCGGGGCGGGCAGCACGAGCCGCCGCAGGTCGGCGTAGTGGGTGCCGGTCCTGTTCGACTCGGCGAGCGGGCGCGGGCTGCCGGAGGGCAGCGGCGGCCGGGTGATCGTCGGGTAGTCCCAGCGCCCGTCCGACTCCGTCGCCAGACCGGGTACGTCGGTGCGGTCCATGCGGGTGATGCCGTACGCGACCGACGTGCCGACCGCCGCGAAGACCACGGTGGCGGCGGTCCAGCGCAACAGGGCCCGCAGCACCCGACGGTCCTTGCGCACCGGGGCCGGCGCCTCCTCGGGCGTGGGTGGCAGCGCGGCGGGTACCTCGACCGGAGTCGTGGTCCCGTCCTCGACGGGCGTCGGCGCCGCGTCCCCGACCGGCGTCGCCGTCGCGTCCTCGGCGGAGCTCGTCTGCTCGGTCATACCGCTTCCCCCGGCTCGGCGATGCGGTCGAGCTGCTCGCGCAGCAGCATCGCGACACCCTTGGTGTTCAACGGCTTGGCCCCGTAGGCGGTCGCGCTGACCAGCACGTCACCCTGGTAGGCGGAGCAGACCATCATGTCGAGCTTCTCGTCCTTGTCCTTGGGCGGCAGGAAGCACTCGGCGTTCTTGTGGCCCTTGATCTCGGGCCCCTTGCGGAAGATCTTGAGGGCGTCGAAGAACTCGTTCTGGAACGTCGACATGCCCTTCACCGCCGCCTTGTCCTCGATCTGGGCCAGCTCGACGCTCATGGTGAAGCCGCTGTCGGCATACAGCGTGGAGCTGAACCCGCTGGAGGTGCTGAGGTAGCTGCGCATCGCGATGCCCTTGGTGTGCTGCTTGTCGATCCGCGCCTCCAACTCCCGCCGCTGGGAACGCGGCAGGTCGCGCAGCGCCTCCTTGCGCAGAGCGGTGGCCTCGGGCCCGCTGAGCGAGGCGTCGGAGCCGAACTCGCCGATGTCCGGGCCCCGGCTCCAGCCCTCGGTGCCGTACGGCACGAGCATCGCGGCGAGTCCCGAGGCGGTCTTCGCCGTCTTGGCGTCGTTGGGGGCGGGAACCGGGAAGGTCCAGGAGGGCGCGCCGGGGTCCCGGTCGGCGTCCTGGACGGTCACGACGGTGTAGCCGGCGCCGCCGAGGACGGCCGCGGCAAGGAGCACGGAACCGGCGACGGCGGCGATGCGCCCCCGTCGGAGGGGTTTCCTGGGCTTCTTGACGGGGGCGATGGATTCGGGCGCGGCGGGTTCGGGCGCGGGCTCCTGAACAGGCTTCTCCTCGCGCTCCTGAACAGGCTCCTCGACGCGTTCCTGGACGGGCTGCTCGCTCATCGGTTGCTCGTCGGTCACAGCCGCTCCATCTGCCGCTCGGCCAGGTCCATGATCTTGGCCTTGGGAATCGGCTTGGTGTCGTAGATCCAGATCTCCATGGCGATGTCACCGCGCCAGGCGTGCGCCTCGGCCTCGTACATCGGGAGGTAACCGGGCTTCGTGTCCGGCTTGGTGTGGACGTAGGCCATGCCGTCGCCCGTCCCCGGGACGGCCCAGACATGGGTGCCGCTCTTCGTGTTCGCCCAGTAGCGGCCCTCGGCGGCGGCGTCGGAGGCGCCGAGTTTCTCCTCCTGCCGGTACTGGATGAGGCGGACCTCCACGCTGTACGTGCTGCCCACCATCCAGCCGGTGGCAGCCGCACGCCGGAACTCGGCGCTGATCAGGTCGCCGAAGGCGTTGGCCGGCTTGGTGTACTCCTCCGCGTAGTCGGCGATGCCCATCCAGCCCTTGGCGCCCGGCAGGTACTCGGCGTCCCGCGTCCCCTTCGGCCGCTTGACCAGCAGCTTGCGCAGGTCGTCGTCGGTCTTCACCCGGCGGTCCTGCGCGGCGGACAGGGGTTCGGGACCGGCGCCCTTGGCCTGGGCGACCACGGGCTGCGAGAGCGACGGCAGCTTGGTCGGCTCCCGGTCGGCCTGGATCAGAAAGCCGGCACAGGTACCCCCGACCAGCCCCAGCACGGCGGCCGTGGCGATCAACAGGGCCGTACGCCCCCGCCGACGTACGCGAGGCGTTTCCTCCCGGATCTCCCCCTGGGTCTCCCCCTGAGTCTCCTCACGGATTTCCTCAGGGATCTCCTCGCGGATCTCCCCATCCATCTCTTCGACTTCCACGACATCCCCCCACGGAACGCGACGCACGGATTCCGTATCCGCGCGCACAGGAGACCCATGGGAATCTCACGGGGTTGTAAGGGGCATGATCACGATTCGGACTCTCCCCGAACGCTCCCGGACTACCATGCGGCCATGGCGAAGAAGCTCGTGATCAAGGTGACGGCGGGGGCCGATGCCCCCGAGCGCTGCTCGCAGGCGTTCACGGTCGCGGCGGTGGCCGTGGCGAGCGGGGTCGAGGTCTCCCTGTGGCTGACCGGCGAGTCCGCGTGGTTCGCGCTGCCGGGCCGGGCCGCGGAGTTCGAGCTGCCGCACGCGGCGCCGCTGCCCGATCTGATCGACTCGGTCCTGGCCGCGGGCCGGCTCACCCTGTGCACGCAGTGCGCGGCCCGCCGGGACATCACGGAGAAGGACGTCATCGACGGCGTACGCATCGCGGGCTCCCAGGTGTTCGTCCAGGAGGCGATGGCGGACGAGACCCAGGCGCTCGTCTACTGAAGATGCCGCGCGCGCCCTCCTAGGGGCGGCGCTTCTTGCCGTCGAGCTACGGGCGGCGCTTCTTGCCGTCGAGCTCGTCCCACCACTCGTCGGACTTCTGGTCCCCGGACGGGTCGTCCCACCAGCGGTCCTCGGGCCCCCGCCGGTTGGCGACCACCGCGGCGAACGGCGGAATTACCATCGCCACCACACACATCCCCACGGCCACGGGAATCGACCAGAGCCTCACGACTCCCCAGGCCAGAACGAAAAGACCGATGCACGTCCCCATCATGGCGAAGTAGACGTGTCGCCGTCGTGCGTACATACCTCAAGCGTAGGCCCGTACATGCCGAAGGGCCGCACCCCGAGCGTCCAACCCTGGGGTGCGGCCCTTCGGCCACTCAGAGGCGCCGTCAGACGGCGATCGCGACCTCGGCGAGGCCGCCCGTCTGGGCGACGACCGTACGGTCCGCGGTGCCACCGGGGACCAGGGCGCGTACGGTCCAGGTGCCCTCGGCCGCGTAGAAGCGGAACTGGCCCGTCGCGGAGGTGGGGACCTCCGCCGTGAACTCGCCGGTCGAGTCCAGCAGGCGCACGTAACCGGTGACGGGCTCGCCGTCGCGGGTCACCTGGCCCTGGATGGTGGTCTCACCGGGCTTGATCGTCGAGGCGTCGGGGCCGCCGGCCTTCGCTCCACACATATTTCGATTCCGTCCTTCAGGCCTTGAGGGTTACTTGTTGGCGCCGAGCTCGATCGGGACGCCGACCAGGGAGCCGTACTCGGTCCAGGAACCGTCGTAGTTCTTGACGTTCTGCACGCCGAGCAGCTCGTGCAGCACGAACCAGGTGAGCGCGGAACGCTCACCGATACGGCAGTACGCGATGGTGTCCTTGGCGAGGTCGACCTGCTCGTCGGCGTAGAGCTCCTTGAGCTCGTCGTCCGACTTGAAGGTGCCGTCGTCGTTGGCGTTCTTCGACCACGGGATGTTGCGGGCGCTCGGGACGTGGCCCGGACGCTGCGACTGCTCCTGCGGAAGGTGCGCCGGGGCGAGCAGCTTGCCGCTGAACTCGTCGGGCGAGCGGACGTCGACCAGGTTCTGCGAACCGATGGCTGCCACGACGTCGTCACGGAAGGCGCGGATCGCGGTGTTCTGGGCCTTGGCCTTGTAGTCGGTCGCGGCGCGGTTCGGGACCTCGACGACCAGGTCGCGGGAGTCGAGCTCCCACTTCTTGCGGCCACCGTCGAGGAGCTTGACGTTCTCGTGGCCGTACAGCTTGAAGTACCAGTAGGCGTAGGACGCGAACCAGTTGTTGTTGCCGCCGTAGAGGACCACCAGCGTGTCGTTGGCGATGCCCTTCTCCGACAGGAGCTTCTCGAAGCCCTCCTGGTCGATGAAGTCACGGCGGACCGGGTCCTGGAGGTCCTTGGTCCAGTCGATCCGGATCGCGTTCTTGATGTGGTTCTTCTCGTACGCGGACGTGTCCTCGTCGACCTCGACGATGGCCACGCTCGGGTCGTCCAGGTGGTCCTGGACCCAGTCGGCGTCGACCAGGACGTCGCTGCGGCTCATGCTGTTTCTCCTCCGGGGCAGTTGCGGCGGGGCGGTGCGTTGGACAGAGGGTGCGCGGTCATGCCTGTCGAGGCTGCGCGGCGCGCACGAGGACCCTGGCGAAGAAGGGCCAGGGAGGGCGGACGGACGAATGTCCCGCTCAGAAGGTGCGACAGAGCATGGCGGCGACGCGGCACAGGTCTACTGCCCGCCGCTTCGTGAGATCCGCCTGTCGCTTCATGGGTCCGATCGTAGGGACGGACAGGCGGGCATGTCACCGGTGTGTCGGATGCTGAGATGCGATCGTCCGGGATGTGGGACGCCTTCATTGCAGGGGCGGCGCCCGCAGGGATTCCGGGTGCCCGTATCCGTCATCACACGGACCGCACATCTGCGGTACGGACGGGCACGTCTCGCCCCTCGGACAGCTCCCCGGCCGCAGTCTCCCCGCCGTCTGCCGTCGGCCCTCTGCCCTCTGCCCTCCGGCCGCTGACCCTTCTACCCGACCAGCTTGACGTTCGAACCCTTCACGGAGACGTCCACGCCGTTCGCTGCCGCCTGGACCGTGTCGAGCTGGATGCCGCCCGGCAGCTCGCCGATCTTCTGCTCGAAGTCGGTGATCGCGCGCACCCGGTTCTCGGCGAGGGCGACGCCCAGCTTGGGGAGGGAGTCCGCGTGCACCTTGACCGTGTTGCCGCCGACGACCGTGACGGTGCTGAGCACGGAGACCGGCTGGGGCACCTTGGTGCCGCCGATGCTGACCTCGACCGCCACCTTGATCTTGCCGTTGCCGCCGTCGGAGAGGCCGACGACCCGGGCGGTGACCTCGGGACCGACCTGCGTGGGCTGGGACTTGGCGGTCTTGAGCAGCTCGGCGTACCCGATGGACGCGGAGCCGGTGGCGCTGTCGGCGGTGGCGGAGCTGTAGTCGCCGTTGAAGGTGACGCCGTGCATCTCGGCGTTCAGGTCGTCGATACGGATGGTGCCGGTGCCGCCCGCGCTGCCCGCGCCGCTCGTCGACGCCTCGTAGTCCTTGATGCCGATCTTCACGTCGTCGAGTTCGCCACCGACGACCTGGGTGAGGAAGGGGAAGCCCTCGATGGACACGTCCGGCGTGCCGGCCAGGCCCTCGGTGCTCTTGATCCGGTCCGCAGCCTTGCTCTCCGCGAAACCGACCGCCACCCGGTCCGCGATCACGAACAGGCCGCCCAGGATGACGGTGACGATCAGGATTATTCGCAGTGCACGCATGCGCGGTGTTCCCCACCTCGAACGGATCCGGACGACCGAGTGGCCCTCCCTCGCGAACCTAACCCCGAAGGGCCCCGCGACGGGGGCCCTCCGAAGTAGTTGTAGATCACCTGTGACGAACAGCCACAGGCCCTAGCCGAGCGCGCGGCCCAGCAGGTACACCGCGGGGGCCGCGGCGGCCAGCGGCAGGGCCACGCCCGCGGTGAAGTGGACGAAGCGGGACGGGTAGTCGTAGCTGGCGACCCGGTGGCCGATCAGCGCGCAGACCCCGGCGCCGAGGCCGAGGAAGGCCCCCTTGCTGCCCAGGTCCGTCATCCCGCCGACCGCGATACCGGCGCCCGCGGCGGCCAGCAGCGCCACCACCACGGAGGCCGCGGTGGGCAGCGGCAGGGCGCGGGCGAGGATCGCGACGGCGACCGCGGCGGCGCCCACCGTGACGGCGTCCGGCTCGGCCGCGAGGTGCCCGGTCGCGATGATCGCGAGCGCCGCCGAGGTGACGGTCGCCATCAGGCCGTACATCCGGGTGTCCGGGTCGGCGTGGCTGCGCAGTTGCAGCACGAGGGTGAGCAGGACCCACACGCCGAGGGTGCCGAGGATCGCGGCGGGCGCGTTCTCCCGGCCCGCCGCGAGGAGCGCGACGTCCGCGGTGACCGCGCCGAGGAACGCCAGCGCGATGCCCTGACGGGCCGGCCACATCCCGTTCAGGCGGAACCAGCCCGCCGCGGTGACGGCCTGGAGGAGGACGAGGGGGACGACGAGGGCGTACTGCCCGATCGCCGCCGTCCCGGAGAGCAGCAGCCCGAGCACCGCGGTGAGCGCGGCGGGCTGGATGCCGGGTTCGATGATCGGGGAGCGGCCCTCGGCGCGGGCGCGCTGGGCGTCGGAGACGCGGGCGTTGCCGGTGACGGTCGGGGGGCCGTAGCCGGAGGCGGTGTCAGGGGTGACCGCGCCGGTGCCGGTGCCGGGCGCCTGCTGGACGGGCGGCTGGTACGCGGGAGTCCACTCCGGTGCCGGTGTCGGTGTCGGTGCCTCCTGCGGCAGCGGCTGCCCGACCGTGCCGTACGTCTGCGGCTCGGGGTACGCCTGGTAGCCCTGCGGCGGCAGATACGTCGTGTCCGCCGTCGGCATCGGGGGCTGCACCTGGGTCTCCCAGGTCTGCCCCTCCCACTGCTGGGTGTGCTGCTGCCACTCGGGCTGCTGCGGCGGCTGTTGCTGCTGAGGCTGCCCATGCCCATGCCCATGCCGCTGTTGCTGCTGAGGCTGCGGATACGGGTCGTACCCCTCGTAGGGACCCTCGTACCGGCCCTCGTACGGCTGGTCGCTCATCGTCTCGCTCACCCTCCTGCGAACGGCGGGAGCACCTCGACCGTGCCGCCCTCGGCCAGCCGTACGGTCTCATGTTCGCGCGTGCCCACGGGGTCACCGTCGATGAGGAAGGAGCATCGCCGCAGCACGCGGACGAGTTCGCCGGGGTGTCGCACGCGAGCCGCGTCGAGCGCCTCGGCGAGCGTGCCCGCGTCGTACGGCTCCTCCGCGACACCCGCCGCGGCCTTGGCGGCGGCCCAGTAACGCACCGTGCCCTTTGCCATCTCTTTCCTCAATCGGTGTCTTGCGTGACCACGGATCAGTCATCAGTGGTTGGTCATCGGTAGTTGGTCATCAGTGGTTTCTGTGAACACGGTCAGGCTAGCCCGCCGCCGCGACGGCCCACGCCCCGATACGGCCGAGCAGCTCGTCGTCGGCCGCGTGCTCGGCGTGGCCCATACCGTGCTCGATCCACAGTTCGGCGTGGCCGCCGGAGGCGGCGGCGAGCATCTGCGGGTGGTCCACCGGGAAGTAGCCGTCCTGGTCGCCGTGGACGATCAGCAGCGGAGTGGGCGCGATGAGCGGGACCGACTCGACCGGGGAGGCCGGCACCGGGTCCCAGTCACGATGGTGGATCCGGGTGCGCAGACCGTATCGGCCGACCGCGCGGCCCACCGGCCGGGTTACCAGCCAGTGCAGGCGCCGCATAGGGGCCGTACCCCGGTAGTACCAACGGGCGGGTGCGCTCACCGAAACCACGGCGTCCGTACGCGCCCCAGTGCGCCCCTCGTGCTCCATCTCCGCGCCCCGGTCCTGGCCACCCTCCGCGTCACCGTCCGGGCCGCGGTGCAGCGCCGCGTGCCGCAGCACCACCGAACCGCCCATCGAGAAGCCGACGGTCGCCACACGCGTGTGCCCGAGTTCGCGGGCCCAGGCCACCGCGGCGGCCAGATCGTGGACCTCACGGTCACCGACCGTGGAGCTGCCGCCGGAGGCGCCGTGACCACGGAAGGAGAAGGTGACCACCGCCGCGTGCCGGGCGAGAACGGCCGCGGCGTGACGCACGTGCGGACGGTCCAGATCGCCCGTGAAGCCGTGCGCGACGACGATGACCACGTCGTTCAAGCCAGTGGCCGAGTCACCAGAAGGCAGCATTCCAGGGTCGTACGCCGCATCGATCGTCACCCCGTCGACCGTGTGCAGGAATCTCCGCAAAGGGGCGCGCGGGGGCGTCTCAAGGGGTGGACGATCGGAAGATCCCGTCGCTTGACCTGCCGGACCTGAGCTCATGTGGGCTATTCTGCTGGGCAGAGGACTCGGGCAGCGAAGCCCCCGGGTCCTTTTGTGCTTTCTGAAGCGTTGTATACGAAGCGGGAAACCGCAGGTGTACGAAGCCCACGAACGCATAGAACGTGCGGCGACCCCCCGTGGGCCGTCCGGCGACTCCCAGGGGCGCGGGAGCCGCACCGTAGGAAGCAGTGCCGCAAACGTCCTCGCAGGGACCGAGGAGGAACCAGACGTTATGGGCGAGCGAACCTTGCATGACCGTAGGACGACCCAGGCAGGTGGGGCGCGATGAGTTCTCTGCTGCTCCTGACCAATGCTCTTCAGCCGTCGACGGAGGTGCTTCCCGCTCTCGGCCTGCTCCTGCACAACGTGCGAGTGGCTCCCGCGGAAGGCCCCGCTCTCGTCGACACCCCCGGTGCCGACGTGATCCTGATCGACGGCCGGCGCGATCTCCCGCAGGTGCGCAGCCTGTGCCAGCTGCTGCGCTCGACCGGGCCCGGCTGTCCGCTGATCCTCGTCGTGACGGAGGGCGGCCTCGCGGCCGTCACCGCCGACTGGGGCATCGACGACGTGCTCCTGGACACCGCGGGACCGGCGGAGGTCGAGGCACGGCTGCGGCTGGCCATGGGCCGCCAGCAGATCGTCAACGACGACTCCCCGATGGAGATCCGCAACGGCGACCTCTCGGTCGACGAGGCGACGTACAGCGCCAAGCTCAAGGGCCGGGTCCTGGACCTGACCTTCAAGGAGTTCGAGCTCCTCAAGTACCTCGCGCAGCACCCGGGCCGTGTCTTCACGCGCGCCCAGCTGCTCCAGGAAGTCTGGGGATACGACTACTTCGGCGGTACGCGGACGGTCGACGTCCACGTACGACGGCTGCGCGCGAAGCTCGGACCCGAGCACGAGTCGCTGATCGGTACCGTCCGGAACGTCGGTTATCGATTCGTTACACCTGAGAAGGTGGACCGCGCCGCGGAGGAGGCGAGGGCCAGGGCGGCCCAGCCAAAGCCGGAGGATGCGGACGAGACGGCGCACCTGGACGCCGTCGAGGTGGTCGAGGCGGCGGCGGAGGCGCAGTAGGCGGTAACGGAGGCGCAGCAAGCCTCCGTACGCCCTGCCCAGCGGCGGGTCCATCCGCGTAGACTCCGCGCGTGGCCAAGGTGACGAGGGACGATGTAGCGCGACTGGCGGGTACGTCCACCGCTGTTGTCAGCTATGTCATCAACAACGGACCGAGGCCGGTTGCCCCGGCCACGCGCGAGCGCGTTCTCGCCGCGATCAAGGAACTGGGGTACCGGCCCGACCGGGTCGCCCAGGCCATGGCGTCGCGGCGGACCGAGCTCATAGGCCTGATCGTGCCGGACGCGCGCCAGCCCTTCTTCGGGGAGATGGCGCACGCGGTCGAGCAGGCCGCCGCCGAGCGCGGAAAAATGGTGCTCGTCGGCAACTCCGACTACATCGCCGAGCGCGAGGTCCACTACCTGCGCGCCTTCCTCGGTATGCGGGTCTCCGGGCTGATCCTCGTCAGCCACGCGCTCAATGACAACGCTGCCGCGGAGATCGACGCGTGGGACGCCCGCGTGGTGCTGCTGCACGAGCGCCCCGAGGCCATCGACGACGTCGCCGTCGTCACGGACGACATCGGCGGCGCCCAGCTCGCCACCCGCCACCTCCTCGAACATGGTTACGAATATGTGGCCTGTCTCGGCGGCCTCGCGGAGACCCCGACCGTCGGCGACCCGGTCTCCGACCACGTCGAGGGCTGGCGGCGCGCGATGCAGGAGGCCGGCATCCCCACCGAGGGGCGCCTCTTCGAAGCGCCGTACAACCGCTACGACGCCTATCAGGTCGGCCTCCAGATCCTCGGCGGTCCCGACCGTCCGCCCGCCATCTTCTGCTCCACCGACGACCAGGCGATCGGCGTGCTGCGCGCCGCGCGTGAGCTGCGCATCGACGTGCCGGGGCAGCTGGCCGTGGCCGGTTTCGACGACGTCAAGGAAGCCGCGCTGACGGATCCCCCGATGACGACGATCGCCTCCGACCGGTCGGCGATGGCGCGGGCCGCGGTGGATCTCGTACTGGATGACGGGTTGCGGGTCGCGGGATCGCGGCGCGAGCGGCTGAAGGTGTTTCCGTCGCGGTTGGTCGTCCGGCGTTCCTGCGGGTGTGAGTAGCTCAAAGACAAGAAGCGCCGGCCCCGCGGGATCGCAGGGCCGGCGCTTCTTGGTCATGCGCTAGAACAGCAGGTTGTACTGGTTGAAGCCGCTGCCCAGGCCGATCCGTGAGCCGAAGAGGCTGCTGGAGGCCTTGTTGGTGCCGGGGTAGAGCCAGAGCTTGCCGGCGGAGTCGCGGGTGATGAGGTCCGCGATGCCGTCGCCCGTGACGTCGCCGTTGGCGACGTACGAGGTGAAGGTGAAGCCCGTACGCGCCTGGATCCGCGCCGCGAACGGGGTCTTCTCGACCTGCGTGCCCCGGTAGAGGTACAGGACGCCGGAGCTGTTGCGGACCAGCAGGTCGGCCCTGCCGTCGCCGGACAGGTCGCCGTGGCCGAAGATCTTCACGTTCTTCCAGGCCTTGTCGACGACCTTGACCTTGCCGTAGAACTGGCCGTTGCCCTTGCCCGGGTAGAGGTAGACCGAGCCGTCGGCGTCCACCGCGACCAGGTCGGGGCGGGAGTCACCCGTCATGTCGCCGGGGATGGCGTACGACTTGTAGCCGCCCCACACCGTGCTGATCTGCATCCATTCGAACTCGCCGGAGGCGTGGTTCAGGTAGCTGCGGTACAGCTTGCCGTCGCCCTTGTCCCGCATGATCAGGTCCTGGTAGAAGTCCCGGTCCAGGTCGGCCTGGAGGACCCAGCTGGCGTTCTGCCAGCCGCTGCCCTGGTAGGCGCGGGTGGCGAGCGAGGTGCCCTTGCTGTCCTGCTGGAAGAGGCCGCCGGACGGCGTGCGCTCCAGCAGGTCGGCCTTGCCGTCGAAGGTCATGTCCGCGTCGTCGATGCGCGGCTGGGCGGCCCAGGTGTACGAGGACACCTTGGTGAACACCGGGTAGGCGCCCTTCGCGGTGCAGCCCGCGACGCCCCACGAGACGATGCCGACGACCTTGCCGCCGACGATGACGGGACCGCCGGAGTCACCGTTGCAGGGGCTCTTGGTGCCCTCGTCGGTGCCGGTGGCCGGGGTGCCCGCGCAGAACATCGCGCCCTCGACGAAGTCGTCCTCGCCGAGGACCGACTGCATCGCGGAGTTGCAGGTGGAGTCGGCGACCAGCGGCAGGGTCACCTTGCGCAGGTTCGCCGACAGGTCGGCGCCGTCGGCGCCGGAGGTCAGGCCCCAGCCGTAGACGGTGGCGGAGTTGCCGGCCTTGTAGGAGGCGCTGTCACCGGCGGCCACCAGCCGCTGCCACTGCTGGTCCAGCGGACGGTCGAGCGTGAGGACCGCGATGTCGTTCTGGACGGTCGCGGAGTTGTAGCGCGGGTGGTTCCACTGGCGGTAGACGCCCGCGACCGTGCCGCTGGTGTCGTCCAGCAGTCCGGTGGCGCCGGCCACGACCGCGCCGTTCTTCACCCAGTCCAGGCCCGCGACGCAGTGGGCCGCCGTCAGGACCTTGTTCGGGGCGACGAGGGTGCCGCCGCAGAAGTAGCCGACGCCGGCCGTGCTGTCGTAGTAGGAGAGCTGGACCATCCACGGCGCGGAGGAGATCGTCGTCTCGGTGCCGCCGATGATGAAGGGTGTCTTCTTGGGGGCCGTGTCCGGGGTCGCCCGGTCCTTGACGGCCGCGGCGACCCGGCCGCGCAGTTCCTTGTCGGAGACGGTCGGCTTCGCGGGCTGGGACTGGTTCACCCCCGGCAGCGAGGGTCCGCCCGCCGCGGTGGCGGGCTGCGCCGCGAAGGCGCCGGCGCAGGTCAGCGCCAGCGCAAGAGCGGCCGTGGGCAACGCCGTGGCGGGGCGTCTCCAGCGGTCGCGCAGGGCACGTATCACTCAGGGCTCCTGGTGTGGGTGCGTGTGGATTCCATGACGTAGGAGGCCCGAGAAGGGCATACGACGCACCGGCCCGATCGACGGCGGCGGTCGCTGGCCCATGGCCGGCAACCGCCTGCATCGATTCAGGCACACCGCGGAGCCCCCCTCCGGCGCGGAGAATCGTAGGCCTCATCCGCCCCAGAACACATGTACTACACAGCGGACAGACAAGTATTCGTCCGTCGCCTTCCGTGACATCACCCCCACGCAACCCGCTGTTTCCCGGATTTCAGCGGGCCCAGGCGCCTTTATATCGGGCATACGAGGTTCTGTCGGGCTTCTCAGCGGCCACTCAGGGAGCTCTCATGATCGGGGGACAAGCTTTTTCCATGACCGAGAGCTTCCGCCGCAGCGGCGAGTACCCCCAGGGCGACGACCACCAGGCGACCGACCCCATGCGGGCGGCGTACCCCCAGCAGCAGCCCGTCTCTTCCTCCCCCGTGAACCCCGAGTGGCCGCCGCCGCCGGCGTACGAGCCGGTCGCTCCGGTCGCCGTCGACCCGGGCACCACCGTGTGGCCGGGCTCCGGTCAGGGTGGCGCCGGCGGTGCGGGCGGTCACGGCGCGGGCGGCGCCTACGCCGGTTACCCCGAGCCGGACGCCGTCTCCTCCACCGCGGTACTCCAGGCGCAGCCGGTCCCGGCCGCGCCGGCCTCCGCGCCGAAGAAGCGCGCGAAGGGCACGATCGCCCTGCTCGCCGCCGTGGCGATAGTCGCGGCCGCCATCGGAGGCGGCACCGCGTACGGCATACAGGAGCTGACCGGCAAGGACACCGCGTCGAGCAGCACCAGCACCACCGTGGTGCCCGCCGCCAAGAAGGGCACCGTCGCCGGTGTCGCCCAGGCGGTCAGCCCGAGTATCGTCGAGATCAGCGCGACCTCGAACGCGGGTTCGTCCACCGGCTCGGGTGTGGTCATCTCGTCCAGCGGCGAGATCATCACCAACAACCACGTCATCTCGGGCGCCTCCGAGATCAAGGTGCAGCTGAGCAGCGGCAAGTCGTACACCGCGAAGGTGGTCGGCACCGACAGCAAGAAGGACCTCGCGCTCATCAAGCTCGAGAACGCGCCCTCCGGCCTGAAGGTCGCCACGCTCGGCAACTCCGACGGCGTCCAGGTCGGTGACGACGTCGTCGCGATCGGCTCCCCCGAAGGACTGACCGGCACCGTCACCAGCGGCATCGTCTCGGCGCTCAACCGCGACGTCACCGTCTCCACGGACGAGAGCCAGGGCCAGCAACAGCAGCAGGGCGGCGGCAGCGGCCAGTGGCCGTTCTCCTTCGGCGGCCAGCAGTTCAACGGCGACACCGGTTCCTCGACGACCACGTACAAGGCCATCCAGACCGACGCGTCCTTGAACCCCGGCAACTCCGGCGGCGCCCTCATCGACATGAACGGCAACATCGTCGGCATCAACTCCGCGATGTACTCGGCCGCCAACTCCTCGTCCAGCTCGTCGAGCGCGGGCAGCGTCGGCCTCGGTTTCGCCATCCCGATCAACACCGTCAAGTCGGACCTCGCCAGCCTGCGGGCCGGCGGTTCCGACAGCTGAGTCCATCTCGGCCAAGTCCTTCTCGGAGGTTGAAATGATCACTCGCGTCTCCCACGGCATCGAAGGCACCGACCCCGCCGGTCTCGACCTGGCCCTCTCCGTCGCCCGTGAACTGCACCGGCCGGCGCCCCGGGCTCCGGAGGTGACGGTCCCGCAGTCGCAGAGGACGGTCCCGCAGCCGCAGATGATGGGCCTGCACACCTCCGCCGATCACCCGCACCGCCGCAAGGTCCCGCTGAGCCGCCTCAGCCGCCTCAGCCAACTGAGCACGCTGGGGGCCTGAGCCGACCGAGCGCTCCGCGTTGCCTGACGGGCCGAGCGCTCCGCGTTGCCTGAGCGGGCCGAGCGCTCCGCGTCGCCTGACGGGCCGAGGAGGCTGAGCGGGCCGAGGAGGCTTAGCGGGCTGAGCGGGCCGAGGAGGCCCAGCAGGCTCAGGAGGCCGAACCGGCCGAACCGGCTAAGCAGGCTAAGCAGGTCGAGGAGGCTGAGCAGGCTGCAAGCCTGAGCCGACGAACCGATCCGGCCGATCCGACCCATCCCGCCGATCCCCGCCGATCCTCGTTGATCCCACCCGATCCCGACCGATCACCGTCGATCCCACCCGATCCCCGTCGATCACCGCCGATCCCGACCGATCCCCGCCGATCTCCGCTGATCCTTTCTGCCCCGGCCGGAACGTGCGAGGCTGAAAGCGTCCGGCCCCGTCCCACCGCACCCCTAGGAACCCACGCCCATGAGCCCCGCCGAAGGCGACCGTGAAACCCAGCGCATCCTGATCGTCGACGACGAGCCGGCCGTGCGCGAAGCACTTCAGCGCAGCCTCGCCTTCGAGGGATACGACACCCAGGTCGCGGTCGACGGAGCGGACGCGCTGGAGAAGGCGACCGCGTACCAGCCCGACCTGGTCGTCCTGGACATCCAGATGCCCCGGATGGACGGCCTGACGGCCGCCCGCCGGATGCGCGGGGCGGGCACGACGACCCCCATCCTCATGCTGACGGCCCGCGACACCGTGGGCGACCGCGTGACCGGCCTCGACGCGGGTGCGGACGACTACCTGGTCAAGCCGTTCGAGCTGGACGAGCTGTTCGCCCGGGTCCGGGCACTGCTGCGACGCAGTTCCTACGCGACCGCGACGGTCGGCACCCCGGACGACGACGCGCTGACCTTCGGCGACCTGCGGATGGACCTCGCGACGCGCGAGGTCACGCGCGCGGGCCGGGCGGTCGAACTGACCCGCACCGAGTTCACCCTGCTGGAGATGTTCCTGGCCCACCCGCGCCAGGTCCTCACCCGCGAGCAGATCCTCAAGGCGGTCTGGGGCTTCGACTTCGAGCCCTCCTCCAACTCCCTCGACGTCTACGTCATGTACCTGCGCCGCAAGACCGAGGCGGGCGGCGAGCCGCGCCTCGTGCACACGGTGCGGGGCGTGGGGTACGTCCTGCGGTCGGGCGGCGCCGAATGATGAGGGTCCTGCGCCGCTTCAAATCCCTGCCGATCCGCTCCCGGCTGGCCATGCTGGTCGCGGCGGCGGTGGCGTTCGCGGTGGCGGCGGTCTCGGTGACGTGCTGGTTCATCGTGCAGAAGAAGCTGTACGCCCAGGTCGACGACTCTCTCTGGTCTCAGCGAAAGTCCCTGCCCTACCCCGTGGTTCAGAGCGCCCTCAAAAACTGCGGCCAAGCCCCGAAAGCCAACAGCACTGACTACCGCGGACAGTCCGATTCGTACGCTCAGGTGATCCAGACAGACGGCACTGTCTGCGTCTTCAACGGTTCTGCGGGCACGGTGAATATCACCAGCGGCGACAAGGACCTGGCCAAGAACGCGAAGTTCGGCGCCGTCACGATCCGGAACGGCACCGACAGTAACGGCAACGACGTACGAGTGCTGACGACGGCACTCGTTGTCAACGGTGATCCCCAGGCACTGCCCGACACCCGCGTGTTGTACGAAAATGCCGCCTTTATGGTCGCCGTACCTCTGAAGAGCACCCAGGCCACCCTCAACGACCTCGCCCTCGTCCTCCTCCTCGTCTCGGGCATCGGGGTCGTCGGTGCCGGAGCCGCCGGCCTGGCGGTCGCCCGCGCGGGCCTACGCCCGGTCGACAAGCTCACCGAGGCCGTGGAGCATGTCGCACGCACGGAGGACCTCTCCATCCGCATCCCCGTCGAGGACGACAGCGAGGACGAGGTCGCCCGTCTCTCCCGCTCCTTCAACTCGATGACGTCCGCCCTCGCCAACTCCCGCGAGCTGCAACAGCAGCTGATCGCCGACGCGGGCCACGAGCTGCGTACGCCGCTCACGTCGCTGCGTACGAACATAGAACTCCTCACCCGCAGCGAGGAGACGGGCCGCCCGATCCCCCCGGCGGACCGCAGGGCACTGCTGTCGTCGGTGAAGGCGCAGATGACGGAGCTGGCGGCGCTGATCGGCGACCTGCAGACGCTGTCGCGTTCGGACGCGGGCCAGTCGGGCGACCGCATCCAGGTCGTCGACCTCCAGGAAACGGTCGAGGCGGCCCTGCAGCGGGCCCGCCTGCGCGGACCCGAGCTGACGATCACGGCGGACCTCCAGCCCTGGTTCGTACGGGCGGAGCCGTCCGCGCTGGAGCGGGCGATCGTGAACATCCTCGACAACGCGGTGAAGTTCAGCCCCGAGGGCGAGGCCATCGACGTCATCCTCAAGGCCGGCGAACTGACCGTCCGCGACCACGGCCCCGGCATCCCCTCCGAGGAACTCCCGCACGTCTTCGACCGCTTCTGGCGCTCCCCGTCCGCCCGCGCACTGCCGGGCTCGGGCCTGGGCCTGTCGATCGTCGCGCGTACCGTCCAGCAGTCCGGCGGCGAGGTGTCCCTGCAACCGGCGCAGGGCGGCGGAACGGTGGCGACGCTACGACTGCCGGGCGCGCCGACGCCTCCGCCCGAGGTGCTGTAACCATGGCCTACGGCACCCTGAGGACGCCGCTCACTGCCAGAAGATCTCCTGCCCCACAATCTGCGGGTGCTCGGCGCGCCTCAAGAAGCTCTGCCTGCGGCTGATATCCACTGCTGGCCCACTGGTCGCCTCCGGCCAACGCCGCTACCTCGGGCTGGCCCGCACCTGCCCAGGGTCAGCCCAACGAGCCAAAACGGCCCGCCGGAAGATCCGGCGGACCGTCATAAAATGCCGAGGCTAGTCAGCCATGGGGCTCATTCAGTGAACCAGGCACTCGAATAGAATATGCGGTTACCATTCCAATAGATGTTCATCTGATAGTCGTAGGCAGCGTTGATATCGTAGACCTTTGAGTCACATCCGGAATCGCCACCATCGTCTATCGTCGCGGCATACGTTTGAGTCCCGTGAATATCTCTGCGAATCAAAACGCCTGTTACACCATAACCGTCGGCCTTGGTGTCACAGACCGTGAATATGTCACCGTTGTCTGCGAATTGGAAGTATCCCCTATCGCTAGGCAGGTAGACGAATTTGTACGAGTCGGCGCTTGCCGGAGACGCCGAGAGGGCTATTGCCGTGGCGGTTACTACGCCGGCTGCGGCTATTCGACCAACCATTGACTTGGTCGCCGACCTGAATACGCTACCCCTGGAGAACAAAACTCAACCCCTCCCAGTCGCGAATAGATGAATTCGCACGTTGATTTCACACTGGAGCGGGATTGAATTTATCATCGATTCGAGAGCAATAGACCTTCACTCTCGAGTATGACTTGAATTAGCCTTTGACGACCGAGCGGTGATCACATTAGTGGTCATTTGCGCCCATAAATTCGGCTCAAATACCGACTGTGATGCCGCATCGACCACCTCTTCTCCCAAGCACCCAACGAAGCGTGGGAGAGACATTCGTGCGGTGACGGCGCCAAGGGCCCGCGCGTCTATTACTGGGCCGCCCTGCAGATCACGCCCATCGAGGACTTCGACGACGAGATGCCCACCCACCAGCGGTGGGCACTGGGCCGCCGCAGCATCAGCAAGCCCGAAGAGATCGCCTACTACCTCGCCTACGCGCCGCTCGGCACCACCGTCGAGCACCTGATCCGCGTCGCTGGGACGCGCTGGGCCATCGAGGAAGCCTTCCAGGCCGCGAAGAACGAATGCGGCCTCGACCAGTACGAAGTCCGCCGCTACACCGGCTGGATGCGGCACATCACCCTGGCCATACTGGCGCATGCCTTCCTGGCCGCCATGGCCGTCGACGCCCGCAGCAAAAGGGGCAGCAGAAACGGTTCCTGCCTCGCGCCCCTCACCGTGGCAGAAATTCGGCGGCTCTTGGCAACTGGCCACTCATCCATCGCCGTTCACCAGCCCCTCATCAGCGCACGCGCGTTGAGGTGGTCACACTGGCGCAGACGACGCCAGGCCGTCGCTCGCCGCTATCACTATCAGCGGCGGCTGCACACGATCGAGGGGCGGCCCGGGAAAGAGAACACAGGCCGGTCATCAGCCCTCTACACTCACCCAGACCGCCCCTGAACAGGGAAAACGTCAAAGTGCTGCTGGAGTACTAGGCACTACCGCCACATCTCCGCGATCGGGGTGGTGCCGCCCTTCGCGTGGATCGGCCTCACCTGTCGCGCTATATACAACCCATCAAACCGTCATTCGCCATCCAGCTGGGCAGCCCCACCGTTCCTTCACCCACTTCTCATCTCGGTGCCTCACACTGCCCTTATGCACATCACAGGGGGAGGGCGCCAGGTAGGCATCCGGGAAGATCGAAGGCTCGGCGAGCGTCGCGAACTCGATCGGCTAAGCCACCGACTACACCAACCGCGGACCGTACTTTGCCAAGCAGTGGCAGGTGCCGATCGGATATAAGAAAATCAAGTCGACGACCCACTGTATGGGCAAAAAAATCGTGCGCTATGAGATACAAAGTACCCCGGGTGCAGCAGTGGGTCGCTACAGGAAGTTCGCAGTCGGCTAAGAGCCGCGCAGCTCGGTGGTCAGCTGTTCTGCGGCGAGCTGCTCGACGAGTTGTCCCAACGTCACGCCGCGGTCCTTGGCGACCTGGGCGAAGGGGTCACGGACTTCTTCGGTCACCTGAATGGTGGTGTGCTGCGTCATAGGAAATCCGTAACTCGACCAGTGCCAGTCAGGAGGCCTCCCACCCGCACGAGGCACCCTCGAACACACCTTCGCCTTTGACTGCCTCCATGAAGGGCGCCCACGCCTTCGCGCCGAGTACTAGGGCGGGGCCCTTCGGGGTCTTGCTGTCGCGGACGGGCACGAGGCCGACGTAGCCGTCGGCGACCTCGACGCAGTTCGTGCCGCCCCCGTCGCTGTAGGACGACTTGCGCCATTCGGCAGCGGTGAGGTCAAGGCTTCGGTTCATGATCTGCACTCCTCCAGAAGGCGCTTGATGAACGCCGTCGACTCCGTCGGAGTCAGCGCCACATCCCGGACCAGATCGTAGGACAAGCGGAACGACAAGACCTTGTCTGGATCATCGACCAACTCACCCAAGCCGTTGCCTTCCACGTAGGCAACGGGGTCACCGGTTCGCTGCCAAAAGAGCCAGAGGTGACTGTCCATGATGTCGTGCACTCCGGCTGTAAAGGGCAGCACCTGAAGGGCGACCGACGGAAGTTCCGCCGAGTCCACCAAACGTGACAACTGGTCTGCCCAGACAGTCGTGTTGGAAACGGGTCGCCGCAGGGCCGACTCGTCCAGAATCACGCGGATGCTCGGCGCCGGGTGGCGGTACAGCAGTTCCTGCCGTCCCATGCGCGCGGCCACCTGTTCCTCGATCTCCTCACCGTTGCCAGCCGTTGTCTGGGCTCCAGACAACCCAGACAACACCGCACGGGCGTACTCCTCGGTCTGCAAGAGGCCCGGCACGCGCAGTTGGAACATCCACATGACCCGCGCCGTCGCCTCCAGCTCCATGAACGCCTTGTACTTGTCCTTGATGACGTCCTTGCGCGCATCACGCCACAAGCGAACCAGCAGGTCACCGGACCCGTGGTAGCCGTCCAGGTCCTCCATGACCGCCTGTTTGGAGAGCCGCTGCCCCGCCTCCAGACGATACAGATAGCTCTTGTCGTACGACGTCTCCTCAGCCAACTGCCCCAGCGTCTTGCCGGCCTTCTCCCGTAGGAACCGCAGCGTCCGCCCGAGCGCGGCGCGCCCCGACTCCCCTTCCCCGTCAACCCGTTCGCCCACGTCACCCCTCCCCGTTGCCTGGCATCCCAGACAACGCCAGCCCTCTTCCGCAGCGTACGCCGCAGTAGTGACGATCAGGACACGAACGGTAATCACCGTTCGTCAGGACCACAGTCACGACAAGCCCCCGAAGCCGACAACAGGTCAGCCCGGGACGTGGCCGACGCTTAGAGGGAGTGCCGACATGCGCGAACGTGTCGCGGGATTCTGCGAGTTGCTACTACTGGCACTGGTGCGGGCGTTGTTGCCCAGCCGGGGCCGCCACCGAGCAGTCCTGCCCCAACTGCCGGACGGAGAGAAGGCGCTCGCACCCTCCCCGCCCATGCGTCGGCACAGCCCGGCCGACGTAGGGCCCTTTGAGCGCGACACCCATCTCGTACGCCCTTACCTCCTCACCGCGGAAGAACGTCGCGAGCGGCGATCGCGGAGACAGCAGCGGCGCGCCTTGTGGCTGGCCGTGCACGGCATCGACATCGGCCCGCGCCGCATTCACGGAGTGGAGGTGTCCGCATGAGCACGTCCTGGGAAACGTCGACGTACGGAGAGCTGCGACTGCTGCCGTGGACGACCCCCGAGGGCAAACCCTGCTATCTCGGCACCGACAGCGACGACAGCCGTCTCTCCCTCCTCGCCGACGACATCGAAACCGCACAGCTGGACTCCGGGGAACAGGTGCTCGCGGGTGCCAAGGCCGTGCTCGCCGACCCCAAGGCGGGCGAGCGCGCCGTGCGCTTCGCGCTCACCAGGGCGACGGAGTCCCTGACGGACGTCCTGCGCGTCGCGGTCAGCCGGGGCCAGCGCATCCACCGGGACGCATCGTGACCAGAGCAGCAACACACCGTGACCACCTCACCCCGCCAACAGCCTCATCCTCCGGCACTCGACACCCGGCACCCTCTACCGTGGAGGTCCGGTCACCACACATCGCCCTTGCCGGAGAAGAGAAACCGATCATGGCTCATGACGTGGATCCCCACTCCTGCGAAAGAACGCCCGAGGCGATCCGTACGGCCCTCCAGCGGCGTCCCGACTGGCTGCAGGCCTTCGAACAGGACTGGCTGAGCGCGGCGGCGGACTTCGATCACGCGGCGCTCGACGACGTGATCGAAAAGTGGTTTCCCTTTGCCTGCGCCTGCGCGACGCCCGGTTACCTCGACGAAGTGGAGCAGACCGTCAAGCGCGTGACCGAGGGCGACACGGACGGCATGGTCTTCCGCGACGCGGACGGGAACGCCTACGACGCCGACAACCATCCTCTCGACGCGGGCAGGCGCGGGTGAGCGCCTACGCCATCAGGTACGCGGACCGCGCGGCTCGATGCAAAGCGGGACTGTCCGCACCCCAACGCGTATCGCTGGAGGAACTGGAGAAGCGGCTCAGCCTCAACCCGTTCGGCGCGCCCGCGATCAGCAACCGGGACAACAGCTGGTCGGCGTCGTTCAAGGGCGGCTTCATCACCTACGTCGTGTCGAACCGTCACGTCGTGATCAACGTCGTGGACCTGGTGGCCCTCTGACCGAACCCTTGACCGATCCCGCCGCCCCGGCACATTGGGCCCAGAGGACTCAGAGGGCCCTAAGGGCGACCGCGTCCCCGTCCACCACCGGACAGGGGCGCGTTTCTTTTCCTTCGTCCCGGCAACCTTTCCTCCCCCGGTGGCGACTGCCTCGTGACGGACCCCCTCCACAGCACTCGAACGGGACCACCACGTGACTGAGATCCGCAAGGCGCGCCACCGCAGACGCAGGACCGCCCTCGTCGTCGGTGTGCCGCTGGCCCTGACCGCCGCCGGGGCGATGGCGTACGGCACGGTGTTCGGACTCTTCGGCGACGACGCCCAGCCGACGGCGTCCGCCGCGACGAACACCCCGGCCTGGGCCACCGAGGCCGCCGACGGTTTCGCCTCCGTCCACGCCATGGGGCAGAACGGGACCTATGGCGGACGCGACGGCAAGACCGTCACCGTGCGAACCCTCGCCGACCTGGAGAAGTACGCGACCGCGGCCGACCCGTACGTCATCGTCGTCGCCGCGGCGATCACGATGGACCCGGTCGGCAAGGAGATCAAGGTCGCGAGCAACAAGACGATCATCGGCGCCGGCACCTCCGGCCAGATCGTCGGCGGCGGCTTCTTCCTCGGTCAGGGCGTGCACAACGTCATCATCCGGAACCTGACCATCCGCGACGCGTACCAGGGCATCTGGAACGACAAGGAACACGACTTCGACGGCGTCCAGATGGACGGCGCCCACCATGTGTGGATCGACCACAACGACATCCGGCACATGGCCGACGGACTCATCGACAGCCGCAAGGACACCACGTACCTGACGGTCTCGTACAACAGGCTGAGCAACGAGAACAAGGCCTTCGGCATCGGCTGGACCGCCAACACCACCGCGGACATCACGATCCACCACAACTGGATCCGCGAGACCGAGCAGCGCAACCCGTCCACGGACAACGTCGCCCACGCCCACCTCTACAACAACTACCTGGAGGACGACGCGGGCACCGCCATCACGTCCTCGTACGGCAACTACGCGCGCGGCAGGACCACCATGGTCCTGGAGAACAGCTACTTCCAGGGCATGAACAACCCGGTCATCCGGGACAACACCGCGACCCTCGTGCAGCGCGGCAACGTCTTCTCCGGCACCACCGGCCGCAACGAGAGCGGCGGCAGCGGTACGCCGTTCGACCCGAAGACGTACTACAGCTACACGCTCGACAAGGCCGCCGACGTGCCGTCGCTGCTCAAGTCCGGTGCCGGGCCGCGGAGTTCGCTCGGTACCACCGCTACCGCTACCGCCGCCACCGGCAAGACCCTCACCGTCGCCCAGGACGGCTCCGGGCAGTACCGGACCGTGCAGGCCGCCGTCGACGCCGTACCCGTGGACAACACCGCGCGCGTCACGATCTCCGTCAAGCCGGGCACGTACCGCGAGACGGTGAAGGTCCCCTCGAACAAGCCGCACCTCACCCTCCAGGGCTCGGGCGGCAGCCGCAAGGACACGGTGATCACCTTCGGCAACGCGGCCGGTACGAAGAAGGCCGACGGCTCCACGTACGGGACCACCGGCAGCGCCACCGTCGCCGTCGAGGGCGACGACTTCCAGGCCCGCAACCTCACCATCGCCAACGACTTCGACGAGGCGAAGAACCAGAGCGTGCTCGGGCACCAGGCCGTGGCCCTGCGCACCGGTGCCGACAAGGTCGTGCTCGACGGTGTCATCGTCAGCGGTGACCAGGACACCCTGGAGATGGAGACCCCCGGCTCGGACAAGCCCGGCCGCGTCTACATCACCAACTCCTACATCACCGGCAACGTCGACTTCGTCTTCGGCCGCGCCACCGCCGTGATCAACAAGTCGGTCATCAACCTGAAGAAGCGCTGGGACGGCTCGTCCGCCGGTTTCGTCACCGCGCCCAGCACCCAGGCGAACCGCAAGGGCTTCCTGATCACCCACTCCACGGTGACCGGCGATGTCGCCGCGGGCTCCTTCTCCCTCGGCCGCAACTGGCACGCGGGCGGCGACGCCACCCTCAGGCCGCAGACGACCGTCCGCGACTCCTCGCTCAGCGCCGCGATCCGGTCGAACCCGTGGTCCGACATGGGCGGCTTCTCCTGGAAGAACGACCGCTTCGCCGAGTACGGGAACACCGGTGCCGGCGCGGGCGCCGCGAGCGGTGAGCGACCGCAGCTGACGGACGCGCAGGCCGCCGGACAAACGGTGAAGGCCTGGCTCGGCGACTGGACGCCCACCGCCTCCTGACGGCCACAGGGACTTCGTGACGTCCATCGCTGCTTCTTGATCTTGACTCCATCGCTGCTTCTTGACTCCCCGAGAGGCCGGGGGGCCTCCTGGGGAAGGCCGGGTCTTCCCGGCCGGGGAGGCTGGGCGCGGACACCGCCCAGCCTCCCCACACCCCTCTCCAAGCCCTCCCACAGCACCCCGTTACACGTTGGGGGGATGGCGCGGAAGATCCTGCTGGCCGACGACGACGAGGCCGTACGTGAGGGGCTCGACCGGCTGCTCAGGTTCGAGGGGCTGGCAACTGCTAGCGAGGTACGTAGCGTTGAGGTGGCTTCACTCGATCGTGTGGTGGTCGCCTTCCGGACTTGCGGCGCTGCAGGCGTCGCGGGTTAGCGTGAGCGTGCGATCTGGGACGCCGGGTATGGTGCCAGCGTCGGGGCCCCTGCTCCACCAGCGAGATGGTTCAGGGCCTCCCCGGTGCCTCTGGCCGCACCCATATGGCCAGGTTGCGAGGGACTCTGCCCTTCCGGGGCCGGACCACGGACAGGATCCGTGTCACCGCCCGGTTGCGAACGCGGACGACCAGTGCGCCCAAAACCGTTCGGGGCGTGCCGGTAAGCGGACCCACTCCCGCTCACTGCCCAGGAACGGTACGAGACCGTCCTCACCAGGGACGGCCGTGAAGCCACCAAACTGGTGGCTGGGTCCGGGCCCTCAGCTGCGCCCAGAACCTCAAGAACGTCCAGCGTGTTCGACTTCGAGCCGACGTCGAACACGCTGGACGTGTACGTGATGTACCTGCGCCGGAAACTGGAGAGCCGCGGCGAACCGCGGCTCATCCACACCGTGCGGGGGCTCGGCTACACGCTCCGCGCAGCCAAGTAGTCGAGTTCCGGCGTCGCGAGCCGGGCGTACGCCCCGCCCCACGCCATCAGCTCGTCGTGCCTGCCCGCCTCCACCAGCCGGCCGCCGTCCACCACCAGGATCCGGTCGGCGTCGGGGGCCAGGCTCAGATCGTGCGTGATCATGATGGTCGTACGGCCCTCCATCAGGCGCCGCAGCGGCTGCACCACCCGGCGTGCGGCGATCGAGTCGAGCCCGGCGGTCGGCTCGTCGAGGACCAGGACGGGCGCGGCGCGCAGCATCGCGCGGGCGATCGCGATCCGCTGGAGCTGGCCGCCGGACAGGGTGGCCGTGCCGGGCGCGATCTCGGTGTCGTACCCGTCGGGCAGCGCGCTGATGAAGTCGTGCGCGACCGCGTCCGTCGCCGCCCGCTCGATGTCCGCCTGGGACGCCCCCGGCCTGCCGCACTCGATGTTCTCGCGGATCGTGCCGTGCAGGATCAGCGTCTCCTGGGGCAGCAGCGCCACGTTCTCGCGCAGGAACTCCAGGGACATGTCGGGCAGCGGGACGCCGTCCAGGCAGACCACGCCGGCCGTGGGGTCGTAGAAGCGGGTGAGGAGCTTGGAGAGCGTCGACTTTCCGGCGCCGCTCGGGCCGGTGACGAGGACGAGTTCGCCGGGTCCCGCGGTGAAGGTCACGTCGTGCAGGGACTCCCGGTCGGCGCCGGGGTAGCGGAACGACGCGCCGTGGAAGCTGACCCAGCCGTGCACGGGCCAGTCCCGGACGGGGTCGGCGGGTTCGGTGACGGCGGGTTCGGTGTCCAGGATCTCCTGGATGCGTTCCGCGCCGGCGGTGGCGGCGGTCAGGGTGAGACCGAGCTGCCCCAGACTGCGGATCGGCGGATACAGGTACCCGAGGAACGCGGCGAAGGCGAGCAACTGGCCCAGCGACATGCGCCCCTTCGAGATCTCCCACGCTCCGAGACCGATCACCGCGAGCACACACAGCGTCTCGACGACCTCGACGAACTGCTCGTACATCTCGCTCGCCCGTGCCCCGCGCACCGACGCCCGCATCCAGGCGCGCGCCTCGCGGTCGAGCCGCTTCTCCTCGGCGCGGCGGCGGTTGTAGGCCTGGGTGAGGACCACATTGCCGAGGGACTCCTCGACGACCGAGGTGATCGCGCCGTCGGCGGCCCGCTCCTCCTGGGAGGCGGTCTTGATACGGCCGGCGAACCGGCGGGCGGCGACGAGGAAGAGGGGGGCGAGGAGGAAGGTGACGAGGGCGAGGTCCCAGCGCAGCCAGAGCGCGGCGGCGGCGTAGAAGACGGCGGAGAAGGCGGCGGAGACCGTGCCGACGACACCCGACACGACCATCTGCTCGATGGCCTCGACATCACCGGTGAGCCGTTCGACCAGGTCGCCCTGGCGGTGCTTCTGGAAGAAGTCGGGCGGCAGGTCCTGGACGTGCCGGAAGACACCCGCGCGCAGGCGCAGGACGAATCTCTCCGCGGTCCACACGGCGAGCGAGTTGCCGAGGTAGCCGACGATCGCGCCGATCACGGCGACACCCAGCCAGGCTCCGGCCGGCCCCCAGAACGCGGAGAGCGAACCGGCCTTCAGGGCGTGGTCCGTGAGCTGTGCGAAGAGCAGGATCGAGGCCGTCTCGGCGAGCGCGGCCACGACCACGCAGCCGATGATCAGCAGCAGCCATCTGCGGTCGCCGCGTGTCAGCGGCCAGAAGCGTGCGAATGCCTCCCGTACTTCCTGCATGTCAAATCAACTTCCCTTTCCGGTCCGGAACATGGCCGAGGCGGGGCCACCGGAAACCGATAATTCCCGGGGACCCCGCCTCGCGCGGACTGCTACTGGCCCTGACGGCCGACCGGGCGCTTCTTCGGAGCGGCGGCCTTCTTCGCCACCGGGGCCGACTCGGCGGGCCGGCGCTTCGCGACCGGGGCGGCCTTGTGGTGCTTCTTGACGGGGGCGATCTTGTGGAAGCTCATGGGATTCCCTCTCGTAGCTTTGACTGATCCGCTGGTCGCGGGTGGATCTGTTAATCGGGGGTGGATCTTGCTTACTTGTTGCCGACAGGGCGGCGCCCGGGCTTCTGCGCCACCGGGGCCGGCTTGGCGGGCCGGCGCTTCGCGGGCTTCTTCGGGGCCGGGGCCGGCTCGTGGTGCTTCTTGACCGGGGCGATCTTGTGGAAGCTCATGGGTGTCTCCTTGTCCCTGCGGGTGAATTCCCTTTGCCGTTTGCGCTGTTCGCTTTCGACATGGAAAACACTACGGGACCCCGGACCCTGAAATCGCCAATTCGACTTAGACCTCAATGAATTACGGCTGAAACAAATTTTCAGATGGACCGTGGAACCAATCCACTACTCACACAGAATTTAGGCCGATCACACAGAATTTAGGTCGAAAAAAGCGGGGCCGGTACGCATCCGCGTACCGGCCCCGCCCGTTCCGTAAGGGACTACCGCACGACCGTGATCCGGTCCGCCGTCGGCACCGGGTACGGCGCCGCGGCCGAGGAGTTGGCCGTCAGGTAGGACTCGAAGGCCGCCAGGTCGTCACCGCCGACCAGGACGTTCGTGCCCTTGCCGAGCTCGGCGAAGCCGTCGCCGCCGCCCGCGAGGAAGGAGTTCATCGCGACGCGGTAGGTGGCGGCGGGGTCGATCGCCGCGCCGTTGAGCTTGACCGAGTCGGCGACCACCCGCGCCGCGCCCGTCTTCGTCAGGTCCAGCGTGTAGGTCAGGCCCTTGGAGATCTGCAGGATCTTCGGCGCGGCCTGGTTGGCCCCGCTGACCTGCTGCTGAAGTGCCGTGACCACCTGAGCGCCGGTGAGGTTCACCAGGTTGACGGTGTTGGCGAACGGCTGGACCGTGTACGCCTCCCCGTACGTCACCACCCCGTCGCCCTCACTGCCGCTCGCCGCGTAGGTGAGCCCGGCGCGGATGCCGCCCGGGTTCATCACCGCGAGGTCGGCCTCGGGGTCGACGGACTTGGCGTACGCGAGCTGCGCGTCGGCGATCATGTCGCCGAGCGGGGACTCGTCACCGGTGTTGCCGATCTCGCCCGCGATGTACCCGATGGGACGCGAGGCGATCGGGGCGGAGAGCGTCTTCCACTTGCTGATCAGGGACGTCATGTCGGCGGCCTTCGCCACGTCACGGGTGACCACGTGGTTCGCCGACTTCACCGCCGTACGCGCGATGTCGCCCGTCCAGCGGTCGTACGTGAGCGTCGTGTCCGTGTAGAGGCGCCCGAAGGACGAGGCCGACGTCACCATGCGGGGCTGACCCGACGGGTCCGGGATGGTGCACGCGTACGCCTGGTGGGTGTGGCCGGTGACCAGGGCGTCCACGGCCGGCGTGACGTTCTTGGCGATGTCGACGATCGGCCCGGAGATGCCGTCACCGGCGCCGGGGCTGTCGCAGTCGTAGTTGTACGCCGTCGACGCGGGCGCGCCGCCCTCGTGGATCAGCGCGACGATCGACTTCACGCCCTGGCGCTGGAGCACCTTGGCGTACTTGTTGATCGTCTCGACCTCGTCGCCGAACTTCAGTCCCTTGACGCCGTCGGCCGACACGATGTTCGGGGTGCCTTCCAACGTCACGCCGATGAAGCCGACCTTGACGCCGTTCTTCTTCCACACCCAGTAGGGCTTGAGAATCGGCTTGCCGGTCTTCTCGTCGGTGACGTTCGCCGCGAGGTACGGGAAGTCGGCGCCCCGGAACTTCGCCTTCTTGTCGTAGCAGCCGTCCGTGGGGTGGCAGCCGCCGTTCTGCAGGCGGGCCAGCTCCTTGGCGCCCTCGTCGAACTCGTGGTTGCCGACGCTCGTCACATCCAGATCGAGCTTGTTCAGCGCGTCGATCGTCGGCTCGTCGTGGAAGAGCCCGGAGATCAGCGGGGAGGCGCCGACCATGTCTCCGGCGGCGGCCGTGATGGAGTACTTGTTGCCCTTGCGGGCCTCGCGCAGATGCGTGGCGAGGTACTCGACACCGCCCGCGTCGATCGACTTCGTCGTGCCGTCCGCCTGGAGCTCCGTGACCCGGCCGGACGAGCCGGCCGGCGGCTCCAGGTTGCCGTGCAGGTCATTGAAGGACAGCAGCTGTACGTCCTGGTAGCGGCCGCTGCCGGGGTGGTGGTGCGGGGTCGACCTGTCCTGCCCTGCGCTCGCGGGCATCGCGGCGGCCAGGGCGCCGACGGTGGCCAGCCCGGCGGCGGCGGCGAGGATGCGATGGGTACGTCTGTGCCGGGGCGTCGGCAGCATGGGTTCCCCCCTGTGGGACGGCTGTGGTTTTACGCGCACTTTAGAATCAACGCGCGTAGCGCAACAGGGGGTTCGGGGTTACAGACTGGTTGCCATCGCCTCACCACCACCTGACGGAAGCCCCTCCTCACTCCGCCACGAGCCACATCGACGCCGCGCAACTCCTTGTCCGCAAAACACCGCGCCGTACCCTCGTATCCATGACCAGCGACGACACCGCGCCCCACGCCCTCACCCGCTCCATCGAGACCCACACCGCGCTCTCCCCGGCCCAGGCCGAGGACGTGCTCCGGCTGCTCGCGGAGGCCGCCCGGGCCGACGGGCAGCAGGCGGTCTCCGAGCAGGGCCGGCTCCAGCTGAAGGGCGGCGCCCGCGAGGGCGTGCGCCATCTGCTGCTGACCCTCGGCGAGGAGCTGATCGGGTACGCGCAGTTGGAGGACACCGACCCGGTGGAGGCCCCGGCCGCCGAACTGGTCGTGCATCCGGCGTACCGCGGCCACGGCCACGGTCGGGCCCTGGGCTCGGCCCTGCTCGCCGAGTCCGGCAAGCGGCTGCGCGTGTGGGCGCACGGCGGTCACTCCGCCGCCCGGCATCTCGCCCAGGTCCTCGGCCTCACCCTCTTCCGCGAACTGCGCCAGCTGCGGCGACCGTTGACCGACCTCGACCTGCCCGAACCGAAGCTCGCGGACGGCGTGAACGTCCGCACCTTCGTGCCCGGCCAGGACGACGCGGCCTGGCTCGCCCTGAACGCCGAGGCCTTCGCCCACCACCCCGAGCAGGGCTCCCTCACCCAGCGCGACCTGGACGACCGCAAGGCGGAGGTGTGGTTCGACCCGTCCGGGTTCTTCCTCGCCTTCCGCGGCGACGAACTCGTCGGCTTCCACTGGACGAAGGTCCACGCCGAGGAGGGCCTCGGTGAGGTGTACGTCCTCGGAGTCCGCCCCGGCGCCCAGGGCGGCGGTCTCGGCAAGGCCCTCACCACGATCGGGCTCCGCCACCTCGCCCGGCAGGGTCTGCCCACCGCCATGCTCTACGTCGACGCCGACAACAAGGCGGCCCTCACCGTGTACGAGCGGCTCGGCTTCCGCACGCACGAGACGGATCTGATGTACCGCAGCGAGTCCTGACCGCCGGTCCGGTGTCCTTACCGGTCCGGTGTGTCTCGGTCCGCGGTGTCCTTGCCGGTCCGGTGTCCCTACCGGTCCGGTGTGTCTCGGTCCGCGGTGTCCTTGCCGGTGCTGTCCGGTGTCCCCGCCCGTCCGTGCCCGCGTCTTCGTGTCACCGGTGGGCGAAGACGGCGGGTCGCCACCTCCGGAGGGGCTCCGCGCAGGACCACGCCCCGGCCAGCGCCGCCGCGACCAGGACCACCGCCCATGTCTGATGGGCGCCCTCCCAGCGCGGGGCTGACGGCGCGGGGAAGAGCGTCCACCGCTCGGGGAGCAGCAGGGATGCCAGCACCGCCATGGCCAGTAGTCCGACGCACACCGCGCCTCCCGGCTCGGCCCGGTTGCTGAACCGCACCATGACCGCCGCGGCCGCCGGCGCGAGCAACGCCGTGGCGGCGGCCTCCAAGGTCGCTGCGCCCACCGGCGGCCGGGCCTGCTCCGGTATGAGGAACAGCGCCGCCGTCCACCAGAGCACGGCCGCCGGGGCGACGAGCGCCACCCGCAGGCCGACCCGCACCGGACGCCGGGTCGGCACCGCCGTGGTGATGTGCCGGGCCGGATCGTCCAGCAGGAAGGCCAGGCCCAGGGCGAAGGTGAGCGCGACGGCCCGCAGGAGGTTGAGGCCGGCCCCCGTGTCGAGCCGGAGGGAGAACAGCCGCGGGATCGCGGCGAACAGCAGCCCCAGTCCGGCACCGGTCACCAGCGCCCGCCGGGGGAGGCTGCGCCAGAGGGGACGGAGGAGGGCGCGGGCCACGGTGTGCGGGCGCCCCCGGGACGGGGTGCCTCCGGCACTCTCCGCGCTTCCGGCTGAACCTGTGTCGTCGAGCACGGTCACTCCTCGCATGTCTTGACGCTCAGCGCACCCGGACCGGTCGGCGCCGGCACTCCCAGCAGCTCAGCCACCTGGGCCGTCGTCGTCTTGGGGGACGTGAGCTCCGCCCAGTGGGCCTTCACCTTGGGGATGACGCTGTAGCGGGGCTTCTGCAGCAACTCCTTGATCACCTCTGTCTGCGCGGCGTTCATGGAGAGCGAATTCGTGGGCTCGAGAGCGACCCCTCCGCCGGTGATGGAGTCGTCGATGCGGACATGGCGCAGCATGGTCAGCGGGTCGGATTCCGAGCCGAGCGCCAGCCACATGATGATCACCGCGCGGGCGTCGCACACGTCGACGCTGGACGTCTCGTCCCCCGTCACCAGAACCGAGGCCACCCCCACGGCGAACTCCGGGATCCGGTTGCCGCCCCACCGCGTGCCGACGGTCACGACCCCCGGCGCCTTGGCCGGCTCCAGCGCGGAGTCGCCCTCCAGGCCGGAGCGGGCGTCGACCCGCTGCCGCACCGTCAGCCGCTCGGCCGAAGCCGGGCCGCCCGCGAGGGACTGGACGCGCTGGACCACCTCGGCCCAGTCGGCGGTCTGGCCTGCCCACTCGGGGTAGGCGCAGTAGGTCGACCTTTCGTGCGCGACGCAGGTCTGCACCTTCTCCGGGGTGGCGGACGCTTTCGCGCGGGCCGCGATCAGCGCGGCCGAGTCACCCGGGGCCTGCCCCGCTATGCCCTGGGCCATGGCCGCGAGGGCGAGGACCGTGATCGCCTTGATCCTGGGCGAACGACCGCCGTTGATCAGCAGCGCGAGGCACAGCAGCAGCACGGTGAGTCCCACCAGATACAGCACGTGCCAGGCGGCCGGGCGGCCCAGCAGGTCGGAGGGGAACGGGTGGGCGCCCTCCTCGGTGACCACCGGTGCCAGCCATTGCACCCAGTGCGTGCCCTGTGTGCTCGCGGCCACGAGGGTCGTGAGGACGTACATACCGATGACGAAGGGCGGGACGGCGAAGGTGAAGGGGATCGACCGTGCGACCAGGACGCCGAGGGCTCCGGCGAGGAGTACCGACAGGGGGCCCACGAGCATTTCGGAGAGCGAGCCGTGGCCGACCGCGCCGGGCTTCAGGGCCGCCCAGGTGAACTCGAACCCCACGACCAGCGCGGTGAACGCCGCGAACGGCACGGCCGACAGGGCGTGGGCCAGCGAGCGCCGCCACGGCTCCATGACCAGCACGTCGAAGTGGAGGTCGGTGCCGTGCCTGCGCGAGCGGAGCACGGCGCGGTTGATGCTGACGAACAGCACGAGGGCGAGGAGCAGGGGAGCGGTCTGGGTGGACCGGTCGACATCGTGGAGGACCGGAAAGTCGTCCATGCCCTCCCGGCCGTTGAACATTCCCCAGCCGGTGTAGGCGACGTACAGGAGGAGGAAGACGAGCACCGGGATCTGCATCAGCAGTTCGCGTGCCTCGAAGCGGGCGAGGGCGATGACGGCCCGCGTCCTGTTCTGCTGCAGGTCCTGGGCGGGCGGCTCCACCGCCGTGGGGGCCGCCTCGTCCACGACCGTGCGGGTCACCAGCTCGCTCATGCCGCCACCTCCGCCGGCTCGCCGTCGAGAGCGAGCAAGTAGCCGTCTTCCAGGGTTGGTTCGAGGAGGTCGGCGCCCTTGGGCGGGTCGCCGACATTGCGGAAGGAACCCGTGCCCGTACGCCAGCCGGCTCTCGCGCCGGGGTCGCGGGCCGTACTGCTCCACACCCGCCCCGCCGCCCGCGCGGTCAGCTCGGCCGGGGTGCCCTCGAAGCGGATGCTGCCGCGGACCATGACGATCACGCGGTGACAGAGCATCGCGACGTCCTCGGTCTGGTGGGTGGAGAGCAGGACCGTGCGTCCCATGCCCGCCTCGGCGATCATTTCCCTGAACCGCATGCGCTGTTCGGGGTCCAGGCCGACGGTCGGCTCGTCCAGGACGAGGAAGCCGGGGTCGCCGACCAGCGCGGCGGCCAGTCCGACCCGCTGACGCATACCGCCCGAAAGCCTCTTGATGCGCTTGCCCCGTACGTCGGAGAGGTCGACGGCCTCCAGCACGCGCCGCACCTCCCGGTGCCGGGCGGAGCGGTCCGTCAGCTCCTTGAGGATCGCCACGTAGTCGACGAACTCGAAGGCCGAGAAGTCCGGGTGGAACGCCGGGGTCTGCGGCAGATAGCCCAGCCTGCGCCGCACGTCCAGGCGGCCGGCGGGGGTGCCGGGGTCGTGCCCGAGCACCGTGAAGGCTCCCCGGTCGGCGGGCACGGCGGTGGCGAGCACCCGCAACAGGGTGGTCTTCCCGGCGCCGTTGGGCCCGAGCAGCCCGGTCACGCCCTCACTCAGGCGCAGGGAGACGTCGTCGAGGGCGACGGTCCCGCCGTACCGGAGAGTGAGCCCGGAGGCGGAGACGGTGGGGGTCATGCGGCGCTCCTGTCGGAGAAGTCGGTGTGGTCGGCGAAGAAGGCGTGCGAGGGGGAGGAGTCGAACCGGTCCCGCACGAGATAGAGCAGCCCGGCGGCCAGTACCGCGACCGCGCCGGCGACGCCCTGGCCGAGTGCCGTGAACGGCGCGAGGGTGCCGCCGTCGGCCTTCGCGTGGGCCACCATCAGCAGCGCGACCCAGGCTCCGCCGACCAGGCAGGGCGGCAGGACCGGGCCCCAGCGGGCGGTCAGCGCGAGCCCCGTCCCGGTGAGGGCGAGAGCGGGCAGCAGCCAGGCCAGCGCGCGCAGCCCGTACGCGGGGAGCGCGAGGGTCGCCAGGCCGTTCAGAACGAGGCCGGTGGTGAGCACGGCCACCGTGCGGATCATCAGCAGGCGGAATCCGTGGAGGGGTGACACCACGGCCATCTCGTACGTCGGGTCGAGCACCGGTCCGTAGGACAGGGCGACCCCGGCGAGCGGGAGCAGGGGGGCGAGGGCGAGGAACAGCGTGGGCGAGGCCGAGGCCCCTGCGTCGGTCGCCACCACCGTCATGAGGAGCACGAGGGCGACCGCGGCCAGCCAGGAGCGGCGCAGCACGGGCGTGGCCGCCAGCAGCCGTGCCGTGTGGTCGGCGACGCCGATCCGCACCAGCAGCGACTCGAGCAGCCGTGGTCGTGGCGCGTCCAGCTCGGCGTCGAGCCGCTCCCATCCGGCGTCCAGGACGACCGGATCGCTCACGGTGGCGAGCGCCTCCCGGCAGGGCGCGCACGCCACGAGGTGGGTGTCGACGGACCAGAGCCGGGGCGGCGCCAACTCGCCCCGCGCATAGGCCCGGAGGTCCTCGGCGTCCGCGTGCCACCGCCCGTCCGGGGAACCGTCGGCGCCAGACGCGCTCCGACCGGCGGCCGCGTCCTCGTCCCACCCGCTCATGTTCTCTCCACCCCCACCCATGTCCCGGCGGTCTCCGCCGATGGCCTCGTCATCTCCGCCGCTCATGCCAGCTCCTCCCGCAGCTGCTTGCGCGCCCGCAGGGCCCGCGTCTTGACCGTGCCGGGTGGAATGCCGAGCAGGACGGCCGCTTCCCGGGTCGTGAGTCCGTCGATCACCGTGGCCTGGAGGACCGCGCGCAGCTCGGGCGAGAGCCGTATCAACGCGCCCGCGAGGTCGCCGTGCTCGACCCCGGCCAGGACGCGCTCCTCGGCGGAGGCCTCGTGGCGGTGGCGGAAGCGGGCCAGTGTCTGGCGCAACCGGCCGCGCGCACCGTCGCCGCGCAGCGTGTCGATCAGCCGCCGCGAGCCGATGCGCCACAGCCAGCCCGCCGCGTCACCCTCCTCCCGGTAACTCGCGGTGCCGCGCCAGATGGCGAGGAAGGTCTCCTGCACGACGTCGTCGACGACCCCGGCATCGGCGCACCGGCCGCGCAGCCGCGCCGTCAGCCACGGCGCATACCGCCGGTACAGCTCCTCGAAGGCGCGACGGTCCGTGTCCGCCGCGATGGCCCGCAGCAGCTCCCCGTCGCTTCTCGTTTCCCTCACATCCCCTCATCGGACGAGCCCCGCCGATCGGTTCACGCATCCGGCATCGAATTTTCCGGACTCGCCTCCGCGATGTCCGGGCTTGACCCCGGACACCCTCATCCACCACCCTTTCACTACTCAATTAGTGAAAGGGTGGTCGTCCGAGTGGTCGAGTACCGAATCGACCGGCGCAGCGGTGTCGCCACCTACGTCCAGATCGTCCAGCAGACCAAACAGGCCCTGCGCCTGAACCTGCTGGAGCCGGGCGACAAGCTCCCCACGGCCCGCGAGGTCGTGGAGGCCACGGCGATCAATCCGAACACCGTCCTGAAGGCCTACCGCGAGCTGGAGCGCGAGGGCCTGGTCGAGGCCAGACGCGGCCTCGGCACCTTCGTGAAGCGCTCGCTGGGCGCCGCCCCCGCCGACTCGCCCCTGCGCGCCGAGCTCGACGACTGGGCGGCCAGGGCCCGCGAGGCCGGGCTCGATCACGACGACATGGCGGCGCTCTTCACCGCCGTACTGGAAAAGTTCAGCAAGGGAGACAAGGAATGAGCGACACCGCCATGGAGGCGGCCGGCCTCGGCAAGCGGTTCGGGCGGCGCGGGGGCTGGGCACTGCGCGAGTGCTCCTTCCGGCTCCCCGCCGGACGCGTCTGCGCCGTCGTCGGACCCAACGGCGCGGGCAAGTCGACCTTGCTGGCCCACGCCGCCGGACTGCTCGCCCCCACCGAGGGCTCCCTGACCGTGCTCGGCAGCCACCCGGCCGCCGCCCGCGAACGCATCGCGTACGTCGCCCAGAACAAGCCGCTGTACGCGCAGCTCACGGTGGCCCAGACGCTGCGCCTGGGCCACGAGCTCAACCCCGACCGCTGGGACGCCTCGGTCGCCGAGCGGATCACGTACGAGAGCGGCGGGCTGGACCCGAAGGCCAAGGTCCGCACGCTCTCCGGCGGTCAGCGCACCCGCGTGGCGCTCGCCCTGGCGCTCGGCAAGCGGCCCGAACTCCTGCTCCTGGACGAGCCGATGGCCGACCTCGACCCGCTCGCCCGCCACGAGCTGATGGGCACGCTGATGGCCGAGGCCGCCCAGTACGGCACGACGGTCGTGATGTCCTCGCACGTCGTCGCCGAGCTGGAGGGCTCCTGCGACTACCTGCTGCTGATAGGCGGCGGCCAGGTGCGACTGGCGGGCGACCTGGACGACCTGCTGGCCGCGCACACCCTGACCACCGGGCCGGTCCGTGACCTCGCTCCGCACACCGTGGTCGAATCCCGCACCACGGGGCGCCAGTTGACCGCCCTGATCCGCCCTCAGGGACCGGTCTCCGGCGGACTCGACGCCCGCGTCACCACGCCCTCCCTGGAGGAACTGGTCCTCGCGCACCTGCGCAACCCCGAGGCCCCCGCGCTGATCCTCGCCTCCGCCCGCACCGCCGCCCAGGAGTCCGCCGCATGACCACGCTGACCGCCTCCGGCAGCACGCCGGCGCCCGCCCGCCGCCAGTCCGCCTCGCGCGGCCTGGTCCGCACGGTGCTGCGACTGCACCGCCCGGCGCTCTACCTCTGGGCCGGTCTGTTCCTCGCGCTCGCCGTCCTGTTGCTGTGGCTGTACGGCCCGGGGACGGACGCGGCCGCCGCGGCATGGCGGGCGTACGACCGCTGCACGAAGCCCACCTGCGCCTACGACCAGGACGCGATCCTCAGGTACAAGTCGTACAGCCTGTACGCCTCCCTCGCGCTGACCTTCCTGCCGTTCCTCGTCGCGGCCTGGGCCGGCGCCTCGCTGATCGGCCGCGAGATGGAGTCCGGCACCGCGCAGCTCGCGTGGACCCAGTCGGTCTCCCCGGCCCGCTGGCTGGCGGTGAAACTGGCCGTGCCGGCCGCGCTCGTCACCGTCGGGACCAGTGTGCTGGTGGTGCTGCACCGGCAGATGTGGGCGCGCGGCCAGGGCCGGATCGACACCGCCAAGGACTGGACCGACCCCTTCGTCTTCCACGCCAACGGCCCCACCACCGTCGTCCTCGCCCTGTCCGGCCTGGCCGTGGGCGCGCTCGCCGGCATCAGGCTGCGCGGTTCCCTGAGCGCCCTCGTCGTGTCGGTGGTGTGGACGGTCGGCGTCCGGGTCGCCCTCGGATTCGCCCTGCCGTACCTGTGGCCGACGGTGCGGACGGTCAGCAGCCTGACCCAGGACCGCCCCACCAGCCTCGGGATCACCGTCCACGCCGGTCTCCTCACCTCGACCGGGGCCCGGCTGCCCGACCCGCTGTGCGGCAGCAGCCACAGCACGGAGTGCGGCACCCTGTACCACCGGCTCGACGCCGTGAGCTTCTACACCGACTCCCACCCCCAGTCCCACTACTGGCCCCTCCAGCTGGTGGCGACCGGCCTGGTGCTCGTCCTCACCGCGCTCGTTCTCCTCGCCGCCTTCCGGCTGCTCAAGCGCGACACCGGCAGCGCCCCGCTCGCGAAGGGAGCCGCCCTGTGAGCACCACGGGTGCCGTCGGCGGCCTGCCGTGGACCGTCGTACGCGTGCACCGCACCGCGCTGATCGTCTGGGGCTCGTTCGTCGTCGCCGTCATCGGAATCCTGGTGTGGGCGATGGGGGTCACGGCCGACGCCGCCCGGGCGGAGGCCTTCCGCTGTCTCCGCTCCGACGGCTGCGAGGTCACGGCCACACTCGAGTACAGCGCGATCCTCCGCTACACCGCCACCGTCCTGTGCTACTCCTTCTACGCCGTCGCCGCCTGGGCGGGCGCCGCGCTGATCGCCCGTGAACTGGAGTCCGGCACCGCGTGGCTCGCCTGGACCCAGTCGGTGTCCCCCGTGCGCTGGCTGGCCGCCAAGCTCGCCGTGCCCGCACTGCTGATCACGCTCAGCGGCACGGTGCTCGTGGCGGCGTACCGCTGGAGCTGGTCGAACAGACCGGCCCGGGTCATCGGCGACTGGTCCGCCACCGGCGTCTTCGTCGCCCGCGGCCCGGCGATGGTGGCGTACGCCCTGTGCGCCCTGGCCGTGGGCGCGCTCACCGGTCTGGCGCTACGGCGCTCGCTGCCCGCTCTGAGCGTCTCGTTCGCCGTGATGCTGCTGCTCAGCCAGTGTCTGGACCGGTACCGCGCGGACCTGTGGCCCACGATCACCCGTACCGGCGCCGCTGTCTACGACCAGTCCGGTACCGTCTGGCAACTGGAGTCCGGGGTGTTCGTCCACGGGAAACGGGTCCCTGACCCCAGCTACGGGAACTGCGAGGGCACGACCGCGGAAGCCAGGCGGTGCCTGGCCGAGCACGGTGTCATGGGCCGGTACTCCGTCTACCACCCCGACTCCCACTTCTGGCCCCTCCATCTGGTGGAAACCGGCATCGTCCTCGCCGTGACCGCCGCGGCCACCGCCGCCGCCTTCCGGCTGCTGCACCGCCGCACCGCGTAACTCCCCCCATGCCAGGGCCGCGTACGCCCCCCACGGGGGGTGGGGCGTACGCCGCTCCCGGGCATGTAGACGTCCCGGAGCCGCTCCCCGATATCCCGCACGTCATGTCGCCGTAACCATCGATTCAGACGGGCTTGCGACGCTCACCCAATGAAACCCGCCGTGCCAGAGCCGTCACCTCCGCCGGAGGGCGAGACCTCTCCGACGACGGGGAGCAGGGCGGTACCGGGGACGCGGAACGGGAACATCCGCCTCACCCCGTTGCCGCTCGCGCTCTCCGACGCGCCGGTCTCGCTCCCGGCGCGGAAGAATGGTTCCATGAACCAGACCAGCGCCCAGGCACCGGTGCAGCACCCGCAGCCCTCCGTCGGCTCCATCGCCGCGCACCGCCCGCACACCGTGGCGGCGAACGTCTCCGACCTCGAGCCCGACATCGACGCCGACCTCGACGCGTACGAGGACGCGGTGCAGGACGGCATCATGTTGCCGCAGGGCCGGTTCCTGGACCGCGAGCGCAGCTGGCTGGCATTCAACGAGCGGGTGCTGGAGCTCGCCGAGGACCCGAGCACGCCCCTGCTCGAACGGGCGAAGTTCCTGGCGATCTTCGCCAGCAACCTGGACGAGTTCTTCATGGTCCGGGTGGCCGGACTGAAGCGCCGCATCGCGACCGGCGTGGCCACCAAGTCCGCCTCCGGCCTGCAGCCCCGCGAGGTCCTGGAGATGATCTGGGCCCGCTCGCGCGAGCTCATGGCCCGGCACGCGGCCTGCTACCAGGAGGACGTCGCCCCCGCGCTCGCGGAGGAGGGCATCCATCTGGTCCGCTGGAGCGAACTGACGGAGAAGGAGCAGGCCCGCCTCTTCACCCTCTTCCGGCACCAGATCTTCCCGGTCCTGACTCCGCTGGCGGTCGACCCCGCGCACCCCTTCCCGTACATCTCGGGTCTGTCCCTGAACCTCGCGGTCGTCGTACGGAACCCGGTCAGCGGCCACCGGCACTTCGCGCGCGTCAAGGTCCCACCGCTGCTCTCCCGCTTCCTGGAGGCCTCCCCCAACCGCTACGTCCCCATCGAGGACGTGATCGCGGCACACCTGGAGGAGCTCTTCCCGGGCATGGAGGTCCTGGAGCACCACACCTTCCGGCTGACCAGGAACGAGGACCTGGAGGTCGAGGAGGACGACACCGAGAACCTGCTCCAGGCGCTGGAGAAGGAACTCATGCGGCGCCGCTTCGGGCCGCCGGTGCGCCTGGAGGTCGAGGAGTCCATCGACCGGTACGTCCTCGATCTCCTCGTACGGGAACTGAAGATCTCCGAGGCGGAGGTGTACCCGCTGCCGGGTCCCCTGGACCTCACCGGCCTCTTCGGCATCGGCGCCCTCGACCGGCCCGAGCTGAAGTACCCGAAGTTCATCGCGGGAACGCACCGCGACCTGGCCGAGGTCGAGTCGGCGTCCGCCCCCGACATCTTCGCCGCCCTGCGCGAGCGTGACGTCCTGCTGCACCACCCGTACGACTCCTTCTCCACCTCCGTGCAGGCCTTCCTGGAGCAGGCGGCGGCCGACCCGGACGTGCTGGCCATCAAGCAGACGCTGTACCGGACCTCGGGCGACTCGCCGATCGTCGACGCGCTGATAGACGCCGCCGAGTCCGGCAAGCAGGTCCTCGTCCTCGTCGAGATCAAGGCGCGCTTCGACGAACAGGCCAACATCAAGTGGGCCCGCAAGCTCGAGGAGTCCGGCTGCCATGTCGTCTACGGACTCGTCGGGCTGAAGACCCACTGCAAGCTGTCGCTGGTCGTCCGGCAGGAGGGGGAGACGCTCCGGCGCTACTCCCATGTCGGCACCGGCAACTACCACCCGAAGACCGCCCGGCTGTACGAGGACCTCGGCCTGCTCACCGCCGACCCGCAGGTCGGCGCGGACCTGTCCGACCTCTTCAACCGGCTCTCCGGCTACTCGCGCCGCGAGACCTACCGCCGTCTGCTCGTCGCCCCCAAGTCCCTGCGTGACGGGCTGATCGCGCGGATCAACAAGGAAGTCCAGCACCACGTCGCCGGACGCCCCGCCTACGTCCGCATCAAGTGCAACTCGATGGTGGACGAGGCGATCATCGACGCGCTGTACCGCGCGTCCCAGGCCGGAGTGCCCGTCGACGTGTGGGTGCGTGGCATCTGCGCGGTCCGGCCGGGTGTCACCGGCCTGTCCGAAAACATACGCGTACGGTCCGTGCTCGGCCGGTTCCTCGAACACTCCCGTGTCTTCGCCTTCGGCAACGGCGGCGAGCCCGAGGTCTGGATCGGCAGCGCGGACATGATGCACCGCAACCTGGACCGGCGGATCGAGGCGCTGGTCAGGATCACCGACCCGGCACACCGCGCAGCCCTCAACCGGCTGTTCGAGACCGGGATGTCCGACACCACCGCCTCCTGGCACCTGGGCCCGGACGGCGAGTGGACCCGGCACTCGACCGACGCGGACGGCCAACCCCTGCGGAACGTCCAGGAGATGCTCATAGACGCCCGGAGGCGCCGGCGTGGCACAGCAACACCTTGAACCCCCCACCGACTCCCCGGCCGGGCCCATGTCAGGAGACGCCCTCGCGGGCTACCTGAGGGCCCAGGCCACGGAGTTCCTCCGCTCCCTGCGACAGCACCGGGAGAACGGCACCGACGCGGGTACCACCGCCCGGGCGAAGCCGAGAACGGAGTCACGCGCCGAGTCGCGGGACATGTCACGAGCGGGGGACAACGGCTCCGGGGAATCGGTCGACGCGGCGCGCGCCCTGCGCCGCTCGGCCCGCCGCATCAGCGGCACCCTGCACACCTTCCGACCGCTGCTCGACGCGGAGTGGTCGGAGGGCATGCGGCCCGAACTGGCGTGGCTCTCGGGCACTCTGGCCCGTGAACACGCCTACGCGGCCCGCCTGGAGCGGCTGATCGGCGCGCTGAACCGGCTCTCGGGCGCGGCCGGCTTCCCGGCACAGGCCGCACAGGACACCGGGGCCCCGGCCAAAGGCAGTCTGACCGTCGGCGCCGCGAAAGCGGGCGCGCTGCTCGACCGCCAGCTGACGCTGGCCCGCACCCGGGCCCACTCGGCCGCGCTGCAGGCCCTCGGCTCGTCCCGCTTCCACGCCGTCGCCGACAGCGTCGCCGTGCTCGCCAGCGAGGTGCCGCTCACCCCGGCGGCCGCCACGGCCGACCTGCGCCCGCTGGCCGCCGCCGCGACGGACCGGCTGACCGACGCGGTCGCCGCGCTGCCGCTGGTCACCGCGGGCCACCCGTACAACGCCGAGGCCCTCGTGCACGGCCTCTCCGCGGACACCGCGCCCCATCCCCAGGACGCGCCCTGGCACCAGGTCCGGCTGCTGCTGCGCCTGCACCGCTACGCGTGCGAGGTCCTCTACGGGGAGGACGCCCCCATCGACGTACGACTGCTCCGCGCGGGTCAGGCCCTCAACCGGCACCGGGACGCGGCGGAGGCGGCCGCGGCCGCCGCGTCGGCGGCCCGCACCCCGCGCATCGCCCCGGCCACCGCGTACGCGCTCGGCGTGCTCCACGCCGACCAGCGGCACGAGGTGGAGGCGGCACGGTTCGCGTTCCAGCAGAACTGGCAGAAGGAAACCGTGCGCACCCCGTGAGGGAGGCCTGATGACCGAGGACACCTTCAAGGCCGTACGGGCGGCGGGCTGCGTCCTGTGGCGCCGCTCGCCACTCGGCGGTGAGCTGGAGATATGTCTCGTCCACCGGCCGAAGTACGACGACTGGTCACATCCGAAGGGCAAGCTCAAGCGCGGCGAGGAACCGCTCGCGGGGGCACTGCGGGAGGTCCAGGAGGAAACGGGGTACACCGCCGTGCCCGGCACGGCCCTGCCCACCCTCCGTTATCCCGTCGCCGGCCGCCCCAAGGAGGTCCGCTACTGGGCCGCCGAGGCGACGGACGGCCACTTCATTCCCAACGACGAGGTCGACCGCATCCTGTGGCTCTCCCCCGCCGTGGCCCGCGACCGCCTGACCCAGCCCAGGGACGCCGATCTGGTTGACGCCCTGCTGAGCGTGCTGCACCTCACTTAGCCGGACCTCCCAGCCATATGCGTACACATCCGGTCGCATGCAGTGACAACGATCGGGATCCCACCGTGTCCTCGACGTAAGCGTTCCGTGACCTCACCGCACCGCCCACAGGGGTTCACCCCCCGTTCACTTACGGCCATCGACGCCTTCACCTGATCTGCCTAATTTCGGCCTTACCCGGTGCGGAACGCCTCCTGCGTGTGGCCTCCGCATCACACACACCTCGCACGCCGCCAACCAGACGGCGGCTCCTGGAAGGAACACCCCAACAGTGAAGCTTCAGCGCAAGAACCGGCTTCGCGCCCTTTCGCTCGGTGCTGTCGCCGTCTCCGGCGCCCTGGCCCTCACGGCGTGCGGCTCCGACGACACCGGCACCAAGAGCAACGCCACGGGCGGCGCGACGACGGGCTCCGCCAGCTCGATCAAGTGCGACAACGCCAAGGGCCAGCTCCTCGCCGACGGCTCGTCCGCGCAGAAGAACGCGATCGACGCCTGGGTCAAGGAGTTCAGCGCCGCCTGCTCCGGCGTGCAGATCAACTACAAGGGCGGCGGCTCCGGCGCCGGCGTCACCGCGTTCACCCAGGGCCAGGTCGCCTTCGCCGGCTCCGACTCCGCGCTGAAGCCCGAAGAGGTCACCGCCTCCAAGAAGATGTGCACCGGCGGCGGCCAGGGCATCGACCTCCCGATGGTCGGCGGCCCGATCGCGGTCGGCTACAACGTCCCGGGCGTCGACAAGCTGGTCCTGAACGCCTCCGTGACCGCCAAGATCTTCAACGACCAGATCAAGAACTGGAACGACGCGGCGATCGCGAAGCTGAACCCGGGCGTCAAGCTGCCCGACCTCAAGATCCAGGCGTTCCACCGCTCGGACGAGTCCGGCACCACGGACAACTTCACCAAGTACCTGATCGCCGCGGCCCCCTCCGACTGGAAGTACTCCGGCGGCAAGGCCTGGCAGGCCAAGGGCGGCCAGTCCGCTCCGCAGTCCTCCGGTGTCGCCCAGCAGGTCAAGCAGACCTCCGGCGCCATCGGTTACATGGAGCTGTCGTTCGCCAAGGACGGCATCAAGGCGGCCAGCATCGACACGGGCGCCAGCGCCCCGGTCGAGGCCACCGTCGAGAACGCCACCAAGGCCATCGCGGACGCCCAGGTCATCGGCACGGGCAAGGACCTCTCGCTCAAGCTGAACCGCGCCACCAAGGCCGACGGCGCCTACCCGATCACCCTGGTCACGTACGAGATCGTCTGCGACAAGGGCAACAAGTCGGACACCCTGGCCGCCACGAAGGCGTTCCTGACCTACATTGCGAGCGAGGACGGCCAGAAGGTCCTCTCCTCCATCGACTACGCGCCGATCCCGGCCGACATCATCGCCAAGGTCCGCACCACCATCGCGGGCCTCAGCTGACCTAAGCGTGCGGCCCGGCCCCGGTTCGGGGCCGGGCCGCACCGTCCGGTGCACCGCCGCCAGGAGCCGCACACCAAGTACGGCTCTGCAGACCGGAGATCCCGATGGACATATCTACACAGAACACAGACGCACCTCCCCCCACCTCCCAGCCTTCCGCGGCCGTGCACAAGCGCGCGAGCCGCGGCGCCACCCGACCCGGTGACCGGATCTTCCTCGGTCTCTCCCGCGGCTCGGGCATCTTCCTGTTGGTGATCATGGCCGCCATCGCGGTCTTCCTCACCTATCGCGCCTCGCTCGCGATCAGCAGGGACCACGGCAACTTCCTCACCACCTTCGAGTGGAACACCAACACCCTCCCGCCGGTCTTCGGCATCGCCGTCCTGGCCTTCGGCACGGTGGTCTCCTCGATCATCGCCATGGCCCTGGCGGTCCCCGTCGCGGTCGCCATCGCGCTGTTCATCACGCACTACGCACCGCGCAGGATGAGCGGCCCGGTCGCCTACGTGATCGACCTGCTCGCCGCCGTGCCGTCCATCGTCTACGGCCTGTGGGGCGCCCTCGTCCTGGTGCCGCACATGAACGGCCTCTTCGGCTGGCTGGACAAGTACTTCGGCTGGACCGGCATCTTCAGCTGGCAGGGCGGCGCGCCCCGCTCGATGCTCACCGTCAGCATCCTGCTCGCGATCATGATCCTGCCGATCATCACCAACGTGAGCCGCGAGGTCTTCCGCCAGGTCCCGCAGATGCACGAGGAGGCCGCGCTGGCCCTCGGCGCCACGCGCTGGGAAGTCATCCGCATGTCGGTGCTGCCCTTCGGCCGCTCCGGCGTCATCTCCGCGTCGATGCTGGGTCTCGGCCGCGCGCTCGGTGAGACAATGGCCGTCGCCACGGTCCTCTCGCCGACCTTCGACATCAACGCCAGCCTGCTCGACCCGGGCGGCGGCACCTTCGCACAGAACATCGCCAGCAAGTTCGGCGAGGCGACGGCGGACGGCCGTGACGCGCTGATCGCGTCCGGTCTGGTCCTCTTCGTCATCACCCTGCTGGTCAACGGCGCGGCCCGGGTCATCATCGCCCGTCGCGCGGAGTACTCGGGGGCCAACGCATGAGCCACTCAGCACCCGCCATGGGCAAGCGCCCCAGCACCCTGCGCGGCGCGACCCTGCCGAAGTGGTCCCCGTGGGCGATCGCCGCCGGCGCCGTCGTGCTCGCCGTGGTCATCGGCCTGGTCGGCGGTCTCGACAGCAAGGTCCAGTGGGGCCTGATCGCCGGAATCCTCTTCGTCCTCGGTACGTACGGCATCGCCGCGCGCGTCGAGGGCCGCCGGCAGGCCAAGGACCGCGTCGCGACCAGCCTCGTCTGGGTCTGCTTCCTCATCGCGGTCGTCCCGCTGGCCTCCCTGATCTGGACCACCGTCAAGCGCGGTGTGAAGGTCTTCGACATCTACTTCCTGACCCACTCGATGGGCGTGGTCGCGGACTCCGAGCCCGGCGGCGGCATCTACCACGCCATCATCGGCACGCTGGAGCAGGTCGGTCTCGCCACCCTGATCGCGGCGCCGATCGGTGTACTCACCGCGGTCTACCTGGTGGAGTACGGGCGCGGCAGGCTCTCCACGGCCATCACCTTCTTCGTCGACGTGATGACGGGCATCCCCTCGATCGTCGCCGGTCTGTTCATCCTGAGCCTGATGCTCATCCTGGATCTGCAGCCCTTCGGCTTCGCCGGTTCGCTGGCCCTGGCCATCCTGATGATGCCCGTCGTGGTCCGCTCCACCGAGGAGATGCTCAAGCTCGTACCGAACGAGCTGCGCGAAGCCTCCCTGGCGCTCGGCGTGCCCAAGTGGCGCACGATCCTCAAGGTGGTCCTGCCGACCTCGATCGGTGGCATCACGACCGGTGTCATGCTCGCCGTCGCACGCATCACGGGCGAGACCGCCCCGGTGCTGCTGCTGGTGTGGGGCACGAACTTCATCAACACCAACCCGTTCTCCGGGGCGCAGGCCTCGCTGCCGCTGTACATCTACCAGCAGTACGCGAACAGCGCCGGCTCGAACGCGGCGTACGACCGTGCCTGGGCGGCTGCGCTCGCCCTGATCGCCTTCGTGATGATTCTCAACATGGTGGCCCGCGGCATCGCCCGCTGGAAGGCACCGAAGACAGGTCGCTGACGCGGCCATATCAGCGACCAGCAGCATCCCCCTCGAAAGAAGCAGTGATTGACATGGCCAAGCGAATCGACGTAAGCGGTCTCACCGCCTACTACGGCTCCCACAAGGCGATCGAAGACATCTCGATGACGGTCGAGCCGCGCTCGGTGACGGCGTTCATCGGCCCCTCCGGCTGCGGCAAGTCGACGTTCCTGCGCACGCTCAACCGTATGCACGAGGTCACCCCCGGCGGCCGGGTCGAGGGCAAGGTCCTCCTCGACGACGAGGACCTGTACGGCCAGGGCATCGACCCCGTCGCCGTGCGCCGCACGATCGGCATGGTCTTCCAGCGCCCCAACCCCTTCCCCACCATGTCGATCTTCGACAACGTGGCGGCGGGTCTGCGTCTGAACGGCTCGTACAAGAAGTCCGAGCTGAACGACGTCGTCGAGAAGTCCCTCAAGGGCGCGAACCTCTGGAACGAGGTCAAGGACCGCCTCAACAAGCCCGGCTCGGGTCTGTCCGGTGGTCAGCAGCAGCGTCTGTGCATCGCGCGGGCGATCGCGGTGGAGCCGCAGGTCCTCCTCATGGACGAGCCCTGCTCGGCCCTCGACCCGATCTCGACCCTCGCCATCGAGGACCTGATCGGCGAGCTGAAGGAGCGCTTCACGATCGTCATCGTGACGCACAACATGCAGCAGGCCGCGCGCGTCTCCGACCGCACCGCGTTCTTCAACCTGGCCGCGGTGGGCCAGCCGGGACGGCTCATCGAGATCGACGACACGGAGCGCATCTTCTCCAACCCGTCGGTGCAGGCCACGGAGGACTACATCTCCGGCCGCTTCGGCTGAGCCGTTTCCCCCCATACCCCTCGCGGTGCTGCATGGCGGTGCCACCGCGAGGACGAGAAGGGCCCGCCCCTGGCTCCCGGGGGCGGGCCCGCTCGTCTTCGCCGAGACCCAAGGGCGAGGTTGGACCGGAGAATCTCCCGCCTGCCGGCCGGCGGGGGTTGCTCCCGCAGTTCCCCGCACCCCCAGAAGCGAGGCTTCGCCCCGAATCCCCCACCCACCCGAAGCTCTTTGGCTACCAGCCGGCGGGAGTTGCTCGCGCAGTTCCCCGCGCCCCCAGAGCCGGGGCTTCGCCCCGAATCCCCCACCCACCCGAAGCTCTTTGACTACCGGCCGGCGGGGGTTGCTCGCGCAGTTCCCCGCGCCCCCAGAGCCGGGGCTTCGCCCCGAATCCCCCACCCACCCGAAGCTCTTTGACTACCGGCCGGCGGGGGTTGCTCGCGCAGTTCCCCGCGCCCCCAGAGCCGGGGCTTCGCCCCGAATCCGCCGCCCGCCAGAAGACCTTCGGCTGTCCGCCGGTGGGAGCTGCTCGCGCAGTTCCCCGCGCCCCTGAAAGCCTCGCCCCGGCCCGTATCTGTCAGCCCGTCCGGCGTTTGAGGACGAGCCCTTCGGGCGATCGGGGGTCCGGGGGGGCGAAGCCCCTGGGGATGGGACGGGTAGGGGCGGCGGGGGCGAGAAACGTCGGGGCGGCCGGCGTCCTACAGGAACGCCAGGTCAACAACCCAGAAGCTGGCGGCAGCCACCAACGCCGCGGCCGGCATCGTGATGAACCACCCCAGGACGATGTTCTTGGCGACACCCCAGCGAACCGCGTTCACCCGCTTCGTCGCCCCGACACCCATGATCGCCGAAGTGATGACATGCGTCGTCGAGATCGGCGCCTTGAACAGAAACGCCGTGGCGAACATGATCGACGCCCCCGTCGTCTCCGCGGCGAACCCCTGCGGCGGATCCAGCTCAATGATCTTGCGCCCGAGCGTCCGCATGATGCGCCACCCACCGGCGTACGTCCCCAGCGACAGCATCACCGCACAGACGATCTTCACCCACACCGGAATCGGGTCGTCCGACTTCTGGACGTCGCCGATGACGAGCGCCATCACGACGACACCCATCGTCTTCTGGGCGTCCTGAAGACCGTGCCCGAGCGCCATCCCCGCCGCGGACACCGTCTGCGCGATACGGAACCCCCGCTTGGCCTTGTGCGGATTGGCCCGCCGGAACATCCACATGATCGCGCACATGACCAGATAGCCGACGATCAGACCGACGACCGGCGACAGGAACATCGGGATGATGACCTTGTCCACGACCCCGGACCACAACACCTTCGTACCGCCCGCGAGCGCGGCCCCCACCAGTCCCCCGAACAACGCGTGCGAGGAGGACGACGGAAGCCCGAAGTACCAGGTGACCAGGTTCCAGACGATCGCCCCGACGAGCGCGGCGAAGAGGATCCCCATCCCCTTCGACCCCTCGGGCGTCGCGATCAGCCCCTTGCTGACGGTGTTCGCCACCCCGCTCCCGAGGAACGCACCGGCGAGGTTCATCACCGCGGCCATGGCGAGCGCGGCCCGCGGGGTCAGCGCCCGCGTGGACACCGACGTGGCGATGGCGTTCGCCGAGTCGTGGAAGCCATTCGTGTACGTGAATCCGAGCGCGACCAGAATGGTCACGACCAGCGCAAAGGTGTCCACGAAGTTCAGGACTCCTTGACGGCGATGGTCTCCACCGTGTTCGCCACATGTTCGAACGCGTCGGCCGCTTCCTCCAGCACATCCACGATCTGCTTGAGCTTCAGGACCTCGATGGCGTCGTACTTGCCGTTGAAGAGATGGGCGAGCAGCTTGCGGTGGATCTGGTCGGCCTGGTTCTCCAGCCGGTTGACCTCGATCCAGTACTCGGTGAGGTTGTCCATCGTCCGCAGGTTCGGCATGGCCTCGGCCGTCAGCTCGGCGGCCCGGGCCAGTACCTCGATCTGCTGTTCCACGCCCTTGGGGAGCTCCTCGACCTGATACAGCACGACCAGGTCGACGGCCTCCTCCATGAAGTCCATGATGTCGTCGAGGGACGAGGCCAGGTTGTAGATGTCCTCGCGGTCGAACGGCGTGATGAAGGAGGAGTTCAGCTGGTGGAAGATCGCGTGAGTGGCGTCGTCACCGGCGTGTTCGGCGGCCCGCATGCGCTCTGCGATCTCGGCCCGGGCGGAGGCGTCCGCCCCGAGCAGTTCCATCAGGAGTTTCGAGCCCGTGACGATGTTGTCCGCGGAGGCGGAGAACATGTCGTAGAAGCTCGTCTCCCTGGGGGTCAGACGAAAGCGCACTTGGGGTCCTCGGGGTCCTTTTGTTCGGTCAGGCTGATGCTAGGCGCATCATCCGGCCACGGCTAACCGGCCGTCCCCCAGTGTCGCCCATCAGGCACAGTGATCAGCACAGGGTCCGGTCCCGGCATCCGGCAAGGGCCCTATACCCAGCAAAGTTCGTTACCATATACCCACCAGGGGTATATATACCGGACCACCAGGAGGACGCGATGACGACCACCGAGGCCGGCGCGACGGCGCCTCCCGACAAGGCCGAAGAGGTTCAGGAGGTCCCGGACATTTCGAACATCGAGGCCCCCGTCGACACCGCGGAAGCCGGGAGCGACGGAGCCGGGACCGAGGACGTCGTGACCGACCACGACCGCGGCATCCACGGCTACCACAAGCAGAAGGCCGAGCACCTCAAGCGCCTGCGCCGCATCGAGGGTCAGATCCGCGGTCTGCAGCGGATGGTCGACGAGGACGTCTACTGCATCGACATACTCACCCAGGTCTCCGCCTCCACGAAGGCCCTCCAGTCCTTCGCGCTCCAGCTCCTCGAGGAACACCTGCGCCACTGCGTCGCGGACGCGGCCCTCAAGGGCGGCGAGGAGGTCGACGCGAAGGTCGAGGAGGCCACGAAGGCGATCGGCCGCCTGCTGCGCACATGACACAAACGCACGGGGACACAAACGCACGGACACACCGAAGTGCGCACGTGAAGCGGGCCTACTCTCCCGTGCCGCTCTCCCGGGTGCGCTCTTCGGCCACCTTCAGCACCTCGTCGATGCTCTCCAGGCTGAGCCGCTCCTCGTGGGCGGCCGAGGCCGCGATGATCAGGTCGCCGCACAGCTCGATCTCGGCGAGGGCCACGTGGTCCTGAACTGCCGTACCGCCGACCGGAGCCACGTGCATCACCTCTTCCTGCCGTCACCGACTTCCTAGAGTAGGGAGCGGCCTACACACCGCGCATGGCACGGAAGGGCCATTTCCAGCCCCCAACTCCACCTCGTCCACGCACCGGCAGCCACGCCGCGGACGGACGTCTACGGCTCCGCGATCTTCCCCGCGAAGATGTCCTCGGGTTCCGGAAGCCGTACGTGGGCGGGGACCCCGAAGTCGTACAGCAAGGTCGTCGAGGCGACCGCGACGGTGCCCTTCTGCCGCCCGTTGATGAAGCTGAACCGGTTCCGGAGCTTGCGGACGCGCCCCTGGTCGTCGAGGTAGGCGTCGAACGGGACTTCGGCGGTGGCGAACCCTTTCGCCGCCGCCGCGAGTGCCTTCCGGTTCCCCCGCGAGGCGCTGCGCGCGGCGATGTCCAGGTCGGCGGTCCCGCGATAGTGCCACACCGGCGTCCCGGCCACCTCCGTCCTGCCCATGTACGTCGCCGTCCGCGCCCCCCGCAGCAACTCCGCCGCGGCGAACGGGTCGGTGGCGCCGCCGGTCACGAGGTTCCCGTCGGAGAGGGTGGCCGTGTCGACGCGCACCCATTTGTCGGCGGGGACACCGGCGCCGCGGTTCTTCATGAACAGGGCGCCCGGGGCGAGGAGTTCGGTGATCGGCCGGTGCTCGACGGCGCCCGCGGGATCCTGCGGCAGCAGCACCTTCAACTGCCCCAGCTGCTTCTTGAAGTCGTAGACACCCTGGCCGCGGATGGTGACCCGGGTCCCGCCGGTGGCCATCTCCATCGACGTACGGGTCTTGGCGCTGCCCGCGCGCTCCAGTGTGGCGGCGGCCCGGTGCAGCACCTCGACGGAGGTGATGCCCTCGCGCGCGTCCTCGGCACCGGCCCGGCCGACGGAACATCCGCCGACGCAGACCATGAGCCCCGCCATCGCGACCGCGACGACGCCCGTGCCCGTCCGACTCTGCTGCTGCGCCACCATCGTCCGCCGACCCCCAGCCGGTCCGTCCCGGGCCTCCTGTCGTTCCGGTTAACGACGGGTAGGGACGGCCGTCACGCAGCGGCGATTCATCTGCTTGCCTTGGGTAACGTTGTCACTGTGGCGCAACCGGAGGAGACCCATCCCGTCCAGGAACACCGAACGACGACGATCGAGCAGGGTCGCTTCTGTCTGGCGCGCTGCACCTGTGGCTGGCGAGGCCCGGCCCGCCGCGCCCGCAGCCTGGCCCGCACCGACGCCGAGGGCCACGCGCAGAACACACCGCTCGCGTAGCACCCCATAAGGGGCGTGACCAACCTCTCGCCCGTCCACGGCCGAAAAGGCCCAGGCCAGGTTGAAGATTGAGAGCGAGATCCGCGCGGGATCACGGCCGTGTCCCGGTTCCGTCCCGCGCCCGTCCGCCCCGGAACCCCCAGGACCCGGCACACGTCTCGTCCCACGCACGGGAAGCAATGGGAGGCGCACATGCAACGGCGTACGTTCATCGGTGGCGGCGCGGCCGCACTCGCGGCGGCGGCCACGGCCGCGTGCAACGGCAAGGGCAGCGGGGGCAAGGCGGCGGCCACGGACTCGGCCGGCACGTCGATACGCACGGCCACCACCGGCACGGGCACGAGCAGCACGGGCAGCGGCGTAGCCGCCCATGCCGCCGCCAACTGGACGGCTCTCGCCAAGGACCTCGACGGCCCGCTGGTCCGCCCCGGCGACCGCAGCTGGTCGACGGCCCACCTGCTGTACAACACCCGCTTCGACTCCCTGAAGCCCACCGCCGTCGCGTACGTCGCCCACGCGGACGACATCCGTACGACCATGGCCTACGCCCGTGCCCACAACATCCCGCTGTCGATCCGCAACGGCGGTCACTCCTACGCGGGCTGGTCCTCCGGAAACGGCCACCTGATCCTCGACGTGTCCAAGCTCAACACCATCCGGGCGTCCGCGAACGAAGCGGTGGTCGGCGCCGGATCCAAGCTGATCGACGTCTACCGGGCGCTCGCCGCGAAGGGCGTCACGATCCCGGCCGGTTCCTGCCCGACCGTCGGCGTCTCCGGTCTGACCCTCGGCGGCGGCCACGGCGTGGTGTCACGGGCGTACGGCCTGACCTGCGACAGCCTCACCCAGGCGACGCTGATCACCGCGGACGGCAAGCAGCTCGTGGCGAACGCGAGCGAGAACAAGGACCTCTTCTGGGCCCTGCGCGGCGCCGGCAACGGCAACTTCGGTGTCGTCACCGAGCTGCGCTTCAAGACCCACGCCGCCCCGCAGGCCGTGTCGGCGTACATGACGTGGCCCTGGGCGAAGGCCGCCGCCGTGGTGAAGGCCTGGCAGGAGTGGGGCCCCAGCCAGCCGGACGAGATCTGGTCCTCGCTCCACCTGGAGAACGGCAGCGGCACACCCACCGTCGCCGTCGCCGCCTTCTCCCTGGGCACCTACGGCGAACTCCAGAACGCCGTGGACCGCCTGGCCATCATGATCGGCGGCCCCGCGCGCAGCGTCTCGCTCAAGAAGCACTCCTACAAGGAGTCGATGGAGGCGTACGCGGGCTGCTCGTCATTCCCCACCGAAGCCCAGTGCCATCTGCCGGGCTCGACACCGGGCCGCTCCCCGCAGGGCTCCCTCAGCCGCGATACGTTCGCGGCCCGCTCGGACTTCTTCGACCGGTCCATCTCCGCGGCCGGCATCCAGACGCTGCTGCACCAGATCTCCTCGGTCCGCGGCGGCGCGGGCAGCATCGCGCTCACCGCACTGGGCGGCGCGGTCAACCGGGTCTCGCCGACCGCGACGGCCTTCGTGCACCGGCGTTCCCGGATGCTCGCCCAGTACTTCGCCTCCTGGGGCGCCGGCGCCTCCGGCAGCACGGTCCAGTCCTGGCTGGTCTCCGCCCACTCGGCGATGGCCCCCCACGCCTCCGGTGCCGCCTACCAGAACTACACGGACGCGACCCTCACCAACTGGCGCAAGGCGTACTACGGCGACGCGGCGACCCGCCTGGCGGCCCTGAAGAAGCAGTACGACCCGAACCGCTTCTTCTCCTTCCCCCAGTCACTCTGACCCGCAGACCCACCACCGCCCCCGCCGCTCAGCGGAGGCGCCTACGCGGCGAGGTCCGGCTCCTCGGGGCGCTCCGCCCGCGCCCCGGGAATCAGCGCCTCCTGCCCCGCACTCCCCACGCTCCGCGCCCGGATCAGCCATCCGGCGCGCGGCGAGTGCTCCACGGCCTTCATCACCGGGGTCAGCAGGGCCATGGCGAGCGGGGACAGCAGCAGGGCGACGGCGGTGCCGAGGGCGAAGCCGCCGACGACGTCCGTCGGGTAGTGCACGCCCATGTAGACCCGGCAGAAGCCTTCGAGCAGCGCGATCCCTATCCCGACGAGCCCGAACCTCCGGTTCGCGACGAACAGCCCGACGCCGATCGCCATGGTGAGCGTCGCGTGGTCGCTCACGAAGGAGAAGTCGGTCTTGCCATCGACCAGGACGTCGAGCCCCTGGTGGTCCACGAAGGGGCGGGGCCGCTCCACAAAGCCGCGTATCGGCACGTTCACCAGCACCGCGACGCCGGCCGCGAGGGGCGCCCAGACGAGCGCGGCCACCGACGGGGCGGCGTTCTCGTCGCCGCGCCGCCGCACGGTCCACCAGCACCACAGCACCAGCAGGATCATGGCGAGCAGCAGCCCGTACTCTCCGACGAACTCCATGCCGCGGTCGAACCAGTGCGGCGCGTTCTTGGCGAGGCCGTTGATGTCGTACAGCAGGTCCACGTCGGGGTTCGAACCGGATTCGGCGAGTCCAGCCATGGTGCTGCGGCCCCTTCGTCGTCTTTCCGCGGGCGCAGCCTTTCGTGCGCCGCCCGATCCACCCCCGTGGTCGTAGATCAGCTCTACGTCAACAGGAACGCACATTCCCCTTCAGTACGTTCCACCCTCCACCGAATGATCACGCAGACGTTATCGAAGAGAGATACATCGCCGCAGCTCAGGGGTGGGATCAAACCGTCGTCGGCAACGCTTTCGCGCCATCTTCGGTCACGCGCGTGGCGCCGAAGTAGTCGGGGGTGTCGATGGGGTCGAAGCGGATGACGGCACCCGTTCGCGGTGCGTCGATCATGTACCCGCCACCCACATAGATACCGACGTGCCGAATGGCCCGCGAGTTGGTGAGGTCGTCGGAGAAGAACACCAGATCGCCCGGGAGCAGTTCCGCGCGCGCGGGGTGCGGTCCGGCGTTGTACTGGTCGTTGGCGACGCGCGGCAGGGTGACTCCGATACTCTCGTACGCGGCCTTGGTCAGACCCGAGCAGTCGAAGCGTCCGCCCTGGTCAGCGGTTCCGTTGCCGCCCCACAGGTAGGGCGTGCCGAGCTTCTTCTGGGCGTAGTAGATCGCCGCGGCGGCCTGCTGCGAGGGATCCACCCGGCTCACCGGCCGCGCGAAGCTCTTCGCCAGAGTCGTGATCGTCTTCACATAATTCTGGGTCTCCTTGTACGGCGGCACGCCTCCGTACTTGATGACCGCGTAGGCCCCCGCGTTGTAAGCGGCGAGCATGTTCTCGGTGGTGTTCCCGGGTGCGTCCTTCACATAGGACGCGAGCTTGCAGTCGTAGGAGGCGGCCGACGGAATCGCGTCATTCGGGTCCCATACGTCGCGCTTGCCGTCCCCATTGCCGTCGATTCCGTGCGTGGCCCAGGTGCCGGGGATGAATTGCGCTATGCCCTCGGCCGCCGCCGGACTCTTGGCGTTCGGATTGAATCCACTCTCCTGATACAGCTGCGCGGCGAGCAGCGCCGGATTGATCGCGCCGCACAGATTGCCCCACTTCTGTACGAGCGTCTGGTACGCGGCCGGCACGGCGCCCTTGGCGAGCCCGACCGATCCGCCGCCGACCCCGTTGGCGAGGTTCCCGGCCACCATGTAGACGCCGACGACCAGCGCCGACATGAAAACGAGCCCGACCCCGGCGACGGCGGTCACCGCGACCCACGTCTTACGCACCGTCAACCGCCCCTCGCCGCCCGGGAGTCCGCCGGACGTCAGTCTAGAGGCGACCCCTGTGCGAGGAAACGATCACACACGACAAGAAACGGGGCGCGAAGTGCGCCCCGAGCCCCACTCGTACACCCCGAACCCGCCCCCGTACGCCCCGAACCCGCCCTGCACACTTCGAACCCGCCCCGCGCGCCCCTAACCCGCCTTGCGCGCCGCCTTGTACAACTTCGCGGCCTCATTCCCGAGGACGACGCTGAACGAGACGTCGTCGGTGTCCCCGCCCGCCTCGTGGCCGCCGATGACCCCGACGACCGCCCCGTCGCCGTTCACCCAGGGGCTGCCGCTGGTGCCGCCGGCGAAGGCGGGGCACTCGATGCGCTGTTGGGTGCGGCTGTGGGCGGTCGGTTTGTTCGTACAGATGAGCGGTGCGTCGAGGGTGCTGGGGTAGCCGGTGACCGTGACGGCGGTGGCCCCGGTCTCCCGCCCCGTGGCGAGGGCGTTCCCGCCGACGACGTCCTCGATGCCCTTCGCGCCCCGCTTGGCCACCTCGGCGAAGGCGACGTCACTGTCCTCGTCCTGACCGCCCGTCCAGGCGTCACCGACGAAGGTCTTCTTGACGTCCCAGATCCCGTACGGCGCCTTGCCGTCCCGATAACCCGGGACAAACCGCAACTTTCCGCCCCCGTCAAGACAGTGTGCGGCGGTCACCAGGAGGTCCCGCCCCTCGCTGTGCACGACCGAGGCGGTGCAGAAGTGTCCGCTCAGGCCATCACCCGCGCCGAACAAGGCGCCCACGCGGGCGCTCGCCTTGTTCGCGTCGGCCTGCACGGTCACGCCGAACGGCCCGGGGCCGTCATCGGCGGACGCCACGGACGCGGACGTGACGGCGATCGTCACGACCACGACGAACAAAGCGTTCCGCCGGTTACCAGGGGGACGAGTGGTGCGCTTCATCGGTTCATACTCTGGCCCACGAAATTAAGAAAAATCCTGGAACCACACTGAGAATCTCCTATGAGTCACCGGTGGGGGCCAACGGAGTCACAACGGCAGGTCCACCGTACGGCCCATCCCCGGCCCTCGCACGCACACTCGACACTCCAAACTGCCCACAGCCTGTGGACGAACACGGCGAACGGTAAACACATTCACCGGCAGGCAGGCATTGGGTTCACTATCATTCGTGTGGGCGGCCGGCGACAGCCAGGAGACGGAGGAGCCCGTGAGGAGCAACCCGACAGGTCGCCAACTCCGCTTCGGCGCGGAGCTGCGCAAACTCCGGGAGCGCGCGGGCCTGACCGTCACTGGGGCCGGTCAGCTCATTGGCATCAAGCAGACCCAGGTCAGCAACATGGAGGCGGGGCGCGTGGGCGTGAGCGCCGAGCGGCTGCGCGCGCTCGCCGGCCACTACCGCTGCACGGACAAGGCCCTCGTCGACGCGCTCAGCGCCATGACCACGGAGCGCTCGCGCGGCTGGTGGGAGGAGTACCGCGAGATCCTGCCCGCCGCCCTGCTGGACCTCGCCGAGATGGAGCACCATGCGGGGCGGCTGCGCACCGCGGTCACGATGCACATCCCGGGCCTGCTCCAGACGACCGATCACGCCCGGGAGCTGCTGCGGCACGTCGTGCCCGAGCTCTCGCCACCGGAGATCGAGCACCGGGTGTCGTTCCGCGTCAAACGCCAGACCGTCCTCTTCGCAGACGCCCCGACCGCCCTGGTGGCGGTCATCCACGAGGCGGCGCTTCGCATGCGGTTCGGCGGCCTCACCGTGGCCACGTCCCAGTTGCGGCACCTGCTGGACATGAGCGAGCGGGACCACATCACCCTCAGGGTGCTCCCGTTCGCCACCGGATCCTTCCCTGGTTCCGGCCAGTCGGTCTTCTACTCCGGCGGACCGGTCCCCCCACTCGACACCGTGTGCCTCGACCAGTCCCACGGCCCGGTGTTCCTCGACGCCGAGGCCCAGTTGCGGAGGTACCGCGCCCTCCTCGACCGGATGGAATCGGTGTCCCTCGCCCCGGAGCACTCGCGAGACTTGCTCCACAAGCTGATCCACGACCTGTGAAAAGGACCGAGACACTCAGGGCCGCCCCGCCGCCTTCCACACCCTCCTCCTCACCCCTCTTCCACACCCTCTTCCTCACCCCTAAGGAAGCCCCCCGTGGCTGACGTCCCCCCGGACCTCGACTGGGTCCGCGCCGCCCCGGACGACGCGACCGGCCCCGGCCCCTGGATCGAACTCGCCTTCGGCGCCGACGGCCTGGTCCACATCCGCGAAACCAGCGACCCCACCAACATCGTCACTACCACTCAGAAGAAGTGGGACGCCTTCGTCCTGGGTGTACAGGCGGGCGAGTTCGACCACTTCGTGGAAGGACTGGAGGACGAGAGATCTTAGGAACCACGACAACACGCCGCACCCTGCTCACCGCGGCCACCACCACCGCCGCCACCCTCGCGCTCGGCGCGGGCCCGGCGTACGCGGAGGATCCCCGGCAACGCGACACCCGCGCCAGGCTGCGAGAGCTGGAGGCACGACACGGCACGAGGATCGGCGCGGTCGCGTACAACCTGAGGACCAAGGCCACCGTGCGCCACCGCGCGGCGGAACGCTTCCCCGGCTGCTCGGTGTTCAAGACGCTCGCGGTGGCGGCCGTGCTGCGGGATCTGGACCGGCACGGGGAGACACTCGCCCGGCGCATCCACTACACGGCGGCGGACCTGGCCGGGTACTCGCCGAAGACGGGCGAGCCGGAGCACCTGGCGGGCGGCATGACCGTCGGGGAACTGTGCGACGCGGCGATCCGCTACAGCGACAACACGGCGGCCAACCTGCTGCTGCGCGAACTGGGCGGCCCCACGGCGATCACGCGCTTCTGCCGCTCGCTGGGGGACCCGAAGACCCGCCTGGACCGCTGGGAACCGGAGCTGAACTCGGCGGAGCCCTGGCGGGTGGAGGACACGACCACCCCGGCTGCCATCGCCGGCACCTACGCCCGGCTCGTCCTCGGCGACGCGCTCCACTACCGCGACCGTGACCGCCTGACGACATGGCTGCTCGGCAACACCACCAGCGGCGAGCGTTTCCGCGCGGGCCTGCCCGAGGACTGGACGATCGCCGACAAGACCGGCACCGGCGACTACGGCACCAGCAACGACGTGGGCATCGCCTGGACCCCGGACGGCGCCCCCGTGGCCCTCGCCGTCCTCAGCACCAAACCCGCGCGGGACGCCGCCGCGGACAGCCCCCTCGTCGCCGCCACGGCCTCGGTCCTGGCCGCGGCCGTGGGCTGACGCGAGCCCCCGGAACAGTCGGCGACCCCCGTCATCACTAGTCCGGCGCCGCCCCCGTGTACGCCGCGTTCGTGCGATCGCGGCCCCACGGGCGGCGGCTTCCGCCGTCACCACCGCGCCTCGCCCGATGCACAGCCGAGCCGCGAAGCGAGTCAAGCCGACGTCAACTTCCAGCCAACGATGGGCCATTGAGGGGTCACCCGATCACCCGGGTTCGGTAAGGCGGAAGTCAGAATTCCAGATCACTCTTGTTTGTCGCGTACTCAACAAGCGAGTGTCTACGCGGGTCACACGGCCCGGCCGCCGGGGACACCACACCGACGGCAACAGCACCCGCACCGCCCCTGTCAACCTCTCTCAGGAGCTGTACGTTGCGTACTACACCCCCCATACCCCCCACACCCGGCAACAGATCGGCAGCCCGCACCGACTGGCGCCGCTTGGGCTCCGCGGCCGTCGCCACCGCCGCCCTCCTGGTGGCCGGTTTCGGCACCGCCGTCGACGCGAGCGCGGCGGCCGGCACGACCGCGACGAAGACCGTCGTGAGCAAGAGCACCGCCACCGAGGCCGGTTCGGCCAAGGTCACCTGGACCCGTTCCTGCGCCGAGCCCAAGAAGAAGGGGGAGATGGCCTGCAACGCGCTGCGCGTGACCGGCGGCACGACCGCCTTCATGCGGGCCAACGCCCACGCGAACGCCGTCACCCCCAAGGCCGCCGCCGACTCCCCCACCGGCTACGGCCCCAGCGACCTCCAGGACGCCTATGGCCTGACCGACGCCGCCGCCTCCAACGGCTCGGGCAGGACCATCGCGATCGTCGACGCCTACGACGACCCGAACGCGGCCTCCGACCTCGCCGCGTACCGCTCGTACTACGGCCTGTCGGCCTGCACCGTCGCCAACGGCTGCTTCAAGAAGGTCAGCCAGACGGGCTCCACGACCTCCCTGCCCTCAGCCGACAGCGGCTGGGCGGGTGAGATCTCGCTCGACCTCGACATGGCCAGCGCCGTCTGCCCCAACTGCAACATCACGCTGGTCGAGGCGAAGTCCTCCTCCATGGCCAACCTCGGCACCGCGGTGAACGAGGCGGTCAAGCTCGGCGCGAAGTACGTCTCCAACAGCTACGGCGGCTCGGAGTCCTCCTCCGACACCTCCTACGACAGCTCGTACTTCAACCACCCGGGCGTCGCCATCACGGTCAGCGCGGGCGACGAGGGCTACGGCGCCGAGTACCCGGCAGCCTCCAAGTACGTGACCTCCGTCGGCGGCACCGCCCTCTCGTCCAGCTCCAACAGCCGTGGCTGGAGCGAGAAGGTGTGGAACACCAGCAGCACCGAGGGCACCGGCTCCGGCTGCTCCGCCTACGACGCGAAGCCGACCTGGCAGACCGACACCTCCTGCTCGAAGCGCATGATCGCGGACGTCTCGGCCGTCGCCGACCCGGCGACCGGCGTCTCGGTCTACGACACCTACGGCGACGGCACCGGCTGGGTCACCTACGGCGGCACCAGCGCCTCCTCGCCGATCATCGCGGCCGTGTACGCCCTGGCCGGCACCCCGTCCAGCGGCTCGTACCCGGCGAAGTTCCCGTACGGCTCGGCCGGCACGTCCGCGCTCAACGACGTGACGTCGGGCAGCAACGGCTCCTGCTCCACGAGCTACTTCTGCACCGCCAGGTCGGGCTACGACGGCCCGACCGGCTGGGGCACCCCGGAGGGCGTCTCGGCCTTCACCGGCTGATCGCATCACCCTCCGCACGGCACGGAGCCGCCGGGTAACGGATCAAGTGGGGATCCGCCGGCGGCGTCCGGGACGGGCCGCGGCAGCCTGCCGCGGCCCGTTCGCGCTCACGTCCACCCGATCGGAAACTTTGGCAAATCCCTTGACTTGCCTGTGAGTTGAGTCAAGTGGCGCTCAGCCGCAGTCCATCGAGCGGCCATCGAGGAGTAACGCGGCGGCCTCGTTCAGTAATGCGGAAGTCAGGATTCCAGACGGCTCTTGTTGTCACGTACTCAACAAGAGGATGGTCATCGGCGGGCCACTCGGCCCTCCGCCGGGGACACCGCACCGGCGGCGCACCCGCACTGCCCCTGTCAAACACTCTCAGGAGGCTGTCCGTTGCGTACCTCGAATCCCCAAGAGCCCGCCAGACCCGCCGTACGCGGCCGGTGGCGCCGTATCGGAGCAGCCGCCGTCGGCACCGCGGCTCTCGTCCTCGCCGGCTTCGGCGCCGCGGGCCCCGCGAACGCCGCCCCGGCCGCCAAGGCCACCGCCACAGCCGCCTCCACCTCCTCCAAGGTGACGTGGAGCCCGGCCTGTTCCACCCCCGCGAAGGGCCGGATGGCCTGCAAGGCACTGCGGGTCACCGGCGGCACGACCGCCTTCCAGAAGGCCAACGCCCACGCGGACGCCGTCACCCCGAAGGCCGCCGACGCCGCCACCCCGTCCGGGTACGGGCCGAGCAACCTCCAGAGCGCCTACGGCCTGACCTCCGCCGCGGCTTCCAACGGCTCGGGCGAGACGATCGCGATCGTCGACGCGTACAACGACCCGAACGCCGAGGCGGACCTCGCCAAGTACCGTTCGTACTACGGTCTGTCGGCCTGCACCACGGCCAACGGCTGCTTCAAGAAAGTCAGTCAGACGGGCTCCACGACCTCCCTGCCCTCCAGTGACGCCGGCTGGTCCGAGGAGATCTCCCTCGACGTCGACATGGCCAGCGCCATCTGCCCGAACTGCAACATCCTGCTCGTCGAGGCCACCTCCGCCACCATGGCCAACCTCGGCAAGGCGGTGAACGAGGCCGTCACCCTGGGCGCGAAGTACGTCTCCAACAGCTACGGCGGTTCGGAGTCCTCCTCCGACACCTCCTACGACACCTCGTACTTCAACCACCCCGGCGTCGCCATCACCGTCTCCGCGGGTGACTCCGGCTACGGCGCCGAGTACCCGGCCGCCTCCAAGTACGTGACCTCCGTCGGCGGCACCGCCCTCTCCTCGAGCTCCAACAGCCGCGGCTGGACCGAGAGCGTCTGGGAGACCAGCAGCACCGAGGGCACCGGCTCCGGCTGCTCCTCGTACGACGCGAAGCCGACCTGGCAGACGGACACGGGCTGCTCGAAGCGGACCGTCGCCGACGTCTCCGCCGTCGCCGACCCGGCCACCGGCGTCTCGGTCTACGACTCCTACGGGGTCACGGCCGGCTGGTACACCTTCGGCGGCACGAGCGCGTCCTCGCCGATCATCGCCGGTGTGTACGCCCTCGGCGGCACCCCCTCCAGCAGCTCCTACCCGGCGTCCTTCCCCTACGCGTCGGCCGGCACCTCGGCCCTCAACGACGTCACCTCCGGCAGCAACGGCAGCTGCGGCTCCAGCTATCTGTGCACCGCGAAGTCGGGCTACGACGGCCCGACCGGCTGGGGCACCCCGGAGGGAGTCTCGGCCTTCACCGGCTGACCCGCCGGAGACACGGAAAACCCCCGAAAGCACGGGAAAGCGGGGGGAACTGCCGGGGAGGACGTGGGGATCCTCCGGCAGTGCGGGGAACGGGCCGCGGCAACCAGCCGCGGCCCGTTTCCGTGCGCCACGGCGACGGGGATAGCCTTCGGGGCAGTGGCCGTGCGTCCACATCGGGCGGACGCGCGACCCGGAGAACATCGGCTCGACAACCCGTCAGAAACACGACGGGCACGCAGGGATGCTGCGAGGAGCGGCGGGGTGACCGCCCCGCACTCGTCGTAGAAGGGGTTAACGACGGAACCACACCACAGGTTCCGGTTCGACTTCATTGCCCGGCGTGACCAGGCGTGATACACAGAGTGACCATACGACTCTTTGCATACCGTCGCACGCCTCCCGAAAGGGGCCCGCGTACGCCGGTGACAAGGGATTCGTACGAAAACCGCCAATCAATGACGCCAAGTCGACATACGACAGCGGCATTGTCGGCGAGAATGGGCCCGACCTCTGCGCACAGTGGCAGGGGGTGCAGAACTACCCACTAGGGGCGGTGACTTACATGCTTTTCGCAGCCGACAAGGGCGACATCACCACAATCATCGGCGGAATCGCCCCGGACTGGGGTCCCTTCGGCAGCCTGGGCAACGAGGCCAAGACGATGATCCAGGTCGTGATGGCCGTCGCCATCCTGCTCTGCCTCGGGATCGCGATCTGGGGAGCGGCGAAGCAACGTATCGGAGCAACGGCGCTCCGCGACACGTTCAGCGCCGAACAGGGCAAGGGTCTGATCATCGCGGGCCTCACCGGGGTCTTCATCATCGGCTCCCTCGGCACGCTCTTCACCATCGTGTACGGCATGGCCGTCTAGCTTCGGCCGGGCACCCGGCACCTCACCTCATCTCCTCCTTCCCTGTCCGACCCACCCGTCCGTCGTGCCCACCGGCTGAGGTTGCGTTTCCCTGATGTCGAGTCACCACACCGCGTCCGCGCGGAAACCAGCACGGCTACCGTCGTACTACGCGGTTCAGGAAGAGGTTGAGGGGGCGTACGCGACATGAGTCCCGGTGACGAACCCGGATACGGGGACGGCTCCCGCGGCGACGACGGGGGATACGGGGGAACGGGCCAGACCCGGACCCGCCTCCCCGACCGCCCCGGAGACGTCTACGGCGGCGCCCGCCGTGGCCGCTCCTCCTCACGGAGCCTGGTGACGGTGGTCGGCGTCGTCGTCCTGCTCATCGCGGCCATCGCCTTCGCGAACCGTGGAGGAGACGATTCCTCTTCCTCCTCCGGAACCGGCAACGGAGGCGGCAACGCCACCAAGACCTCCCCCACGGCCCCCTCGGGCCAACGCCCGGTGGACACGAACACCGGGGGCATCCCCACCGGGTTCGCGCACAGCGAGCAGGGCGCGCAGAGCGCGGCGGCCAACTACGCGGTGGCGCTGGGCTCGACGAGCATGTTCCAGAAGGCCGGTCGGCACGACCTGGTCGACACCCTCTACACCTCCGCCGCGGCCGGCCGCCTCCAGGGCCCGCTGGACGACGCCTACTCGACGGGCTTCCTCAACAAGCTGGGACTCGACGCGGCAGGCAACGCACCCCGGGGCAGCACCTTCGTCTCCCGCACGATCCCCGTCGGCAGCAAGGTCGAGCAGTACAGCGCCACCGACGCCAAGGTGTCGGTCTGGTACCTGGGACTCATCGGAATGTCCGCGCAGAACTCGACCGACCCCGTCACCTCGACCTGGAAGACGTGGACCTTCGAGCTCCAGTGGTCCGGCGGGGACTGGAAGATCGTCACCGACTCGCAGAAGGACGGCCCCGCCCCGGTCCCCGGCGACGACAAGGCCGCCACCTCCGACGAGATCAGCAAGGTCATCGAGGAGTACGGAGGGTTCACTTATGCCCGGTAGCCCGCGCCGTGTACTCAGGCTCACCGGCGCCGTCGCGGCCGTACAGACCGCGGTCGTTCTGCTGGCATCCCACGCCTACGCGGCTCCACCGAGCCCGACGCCGAACTCAAGTCCCAGTCCCAGTGCGAGCGCGAGCGCCTCGACCGACTCGTGCAGGCTCATCGTCGGCGAGGCCAAGAAGTACTGCGAAAAGGGCAGCACCGGCGGCGGTACCACCGACCCCGGTACCACCTCCACGCTCGACCCCCTCTCCTCGCTGGCCAAGGGCTGCGCCGAAGCCGCGTCCTGGACCATCGACAAGCTCTCCGCGGCGGTCAAGGACACGGCGAACGTCGACTTCACGAACCAGAAGTTCCTCCAGCAGTACGCCGTGGTCTTCGCCGCGTCCACCATCCTCACCCTCCTCCTGTGGCTGCTGGCCGTGGCGAAGCGAGCGGTGCGAGGCGTCCCCCTCGGCACCGCGATCTCCGAGGCGATCGGCTTCCTCTGGCTCACGGTCCTGGCGTCGGCGTTCACCCCGCTGATCCTCTACACCGTCGTCTCGGCCAGCGACGGCGTCACCGACGTCCTCGCCAAGACCACCGGCAACCAGACCGACACCTTCTTCGGCACCTTCTCCGGCGCCCTCGCCAAGGGCGAGAACATCGGCGGCGGTCCGATCATGCTGATCGTCGTCTCCCTGGTGTCGATCCTGGCCGCGGGCGTCCTGTGGCTGGAGCTCGTCATCCGCGCCGCCCTGCTGTACGTCGGCGCCCTGCTCGGCACCGTCGTCTACGCCGGGCTCGTCGACAAGAACCTGTGGGGCCACGTCCGCCGCTGGGCCGGCATCATGATCGCCGTCATCCTGGTCAAACCGGTCATCGTGATCGTGCTGGGCCTCGCCGGCGCGCTGTCGACCAACGGCGGCCCGGACTCCTTCTCCGCCGTCGTCTCCGGCCTCGCGATCATCCTGCTCGCCATCTTCGCCAGCGCGATGATCTACCGCTTCGTGCCCGGCTTCGGCGACGAGATCGCCAATGGCCGCAACAACCGCATCATGCAGGGCGCCGAAGGCAAGGCCGCGGCCGTGATCAGCTCCCCCGCCACCCTGGTCGCCCAGGGCATCAAGACCCACAGCACCCGCGCCGACAACAACGGCGGAGGCGGCGCAGGCGGCGGCAACAGCCAGCCGCGCCCCGCGAACCCCGTCTCCGGAGGCGTGTCCGCCCACAGCACCCGTACGCCGAACGGAGGCGGCGGATCTGTCCCCTCCGCCGCACCCCCACCACGTACCGGCAACACCCGCAACAGCACCAGTTCCAACCGCACGGGAGGTGAAGGGCGTTGACGACCGATTCCCACGTGTCCCATCCGGTCACGCCCCGCCGTACATATCTGATCGGCCGCGCCCGGCCGAACGCGATCGTCGGCCGGAACCGCGAGTCCGGCGAGATCGCGCTCATCATCGCGGGCGCGTTCCTCGGCATGATGTGCGGCCTGCTCGTCCCCGTCCTGTCCCTGCGGATCGTGCTGCTGATGGGCTTCCCGCTGGTGGCCATCGCCGCGGTGTACGTCCCGTACAAGCGCCGCACGTTCTACAAGTGGTTCGAGATCAACCGCAGTTACAAGCGCAACCTGCGCGGCGGCACGGCGTACCGCAGCAGCGTCCAGGAGGCCGGCACGCGTCTGGACGGCAAGGAGGTCGAGATCGGGCCGCCGCCCGGCATCGGCCGGATCTCCTGGCTCGCGGCCCCCTTCGGCCCCGACGAGATCGCCGTACTCCTGCACGCCGACCGCCGCACCGTCACCGCCGCGATCGAGATCGAGGGTCCGGGTGTCGGCCTGCGCGACAGCGAGGACCAGGAGGCCCTCGTCGACCGCTTCGGCACGCTGCTCAAGCACGTGGCGAACGGCGACGGCTTCGTCACCCGCCTCCAGATGCTCGCCCGCACCCTCCCCGCCGACCCGGACGCCCACGCCAAGGACGTCGCCCAGCGCGGGGACGAGAAGGCACCGGCCTGGCTCCAGCAGTCCTACGACCAGCTCCAGTCCATGGTGTCCACCAGCAGCGAGCAGCACCGCGCCTACCTCGTCGCGTGCATGCACTACAACCGTGAACTCGCCGCCGAGGCCCAGGCCATGGCGCGCGCCGCCCGTCCCCAGGGCGGCAAGAAGCTGGACCGCGACGCCGGGCTCGCCGTCGTCATGGCACGCGAGCTGACCGACATCTGCTCCCGCCTCCAGGAAGCCGACATCCGCGTGCGCCAGCCGCTCGGTCAGGGGCGACTGGCCTCCCTCGTGCACTCCATGTACGACCCCGACCACCCGATCGACCACATCCAGGCGATGACGAAACGTAATGCCTGGCCCGCCGAGCTCGACGCCATGGAGCCCACCTACCTCCAGGCGAAGACCCGCGAGTCCTCCACCCGCGCCCCCTGGTGCCACGCCACGGCCTGGGTGAAGGAATGGCCGATGACCCCGGTCGGCGTGAACTTCCTCGCCCCGCTCCTGGTCCACACCCCGGACGTCATCCGCACCGTCGCCGTCACGATGGACCTCGAACCCACCGAGGTCGCCATCGAGCGCATGCTGACGGAGAAGACGAACGACGACGCCGAGGCCAGCCGCCAGCTGAAGATGAACCGCACGGTCGACCCCCGCGACATCGCCTCCCACAACCGCCTGGACCAGCGCGGCGAGGACCTCGCGAGCGGCGCCGCCGGCGTCAACCTCGTCGGCTACATCACGGTCAGCTCCCGCTCCCCGGAGGCCCTGGCCCGCGACAAGCGCACCATCCGCGCCTCCGCCGGAAAGTCGTATCTGAAGCTGGAGTGGTGCGACCGCGAGCACCACCGGGCCTTCGTCAACACACTGCCGTTCGCCACCGGAATCCGCAGGTAGGAGCTGATGTTCTGATGCGGGATCCGCTGTCCGCCGCGACAGACGCCTTCACGGGCTTCCTCTTCGGCAAGGTCGAGACGACCCGCCTGCCCGTGCGCACCTCCACGGGCCAGGCCCAGGCGGTCTACCTGCCGACCGCCGCACCCGGCCTCGGCGACTCGGGCGTCATCATCGGACGCGAGGTGTACTCCGGGAAGGGCTACATCTACGACCCCTTCCAGCTGTACGGCCAGCAGCTCCCCGCGCCCCACTGGCTGGTGCTCGGCGAGTCAGGCAACGGCAAGTCGGCGCTCGAGAAGACCTACGTCCTGCGCCAGCTGCGCTTCCGCGACCGCCAGGTCGTCGTGCTCGACGCACAGGGCGAGGACGGCGTCGGCGAGTGGAACCTCATCGCGGAAGAGCTGGGAATAACTCCCATCCGCCTGGACCCGACAGCGGCCCTGGACATGGGCATCCGCCTCAACCCGCTCGACCCGGCGATCACGACGACGGGCCAGCTGGCCCTGCTGCGCACGATCATCGAGGTCGCGATGGGCCACGGCCTCGACGAGCGCTCCGGCTTCGCCCTCAAGGTCGCACACGCCTATGTCAACGAGACGATCGTCGAGCGCCAGCCCGTACTGATGGACATCGTCGAACAGCTACGGCACCCCGAGCCGGAGTCGGCCGAGGCGATGAACGTCGCCATAGACGACGTACGGGCGTGGGGTCTGGACGTCGCCCTGGTCCTCGACCGCCTGGTCGACGGTGACCTCAGGGGCATGTTCGACGGCCCCACGACGGTGGGCATCGACCTCGACGCCCCGCTCATCGTCTTCGACCTGTCCCACATCGACCGCAACTCCATCGCCATGCCGATCCTGATGGCGATCGTCGGCGTCTGGCTGGAACACACCTGGATCCGCCCCGACCGCAAGAAGCGCATCTTCCTGGTGGAGGAGGCGTGGCACATCATCAACAGCCCCTTCGTGGCACAGCTCTTCCAGCGCCTGCTGAAGTTCGGCCGCCGCCTGGGTCTGTCCTTCGTGGCGGTGGTCCACCACCTGTCCGACGTCGTGGACGGCGCGGCGGCCAAGGAGGCGGCCGCGATCCTGAAGATGGCGTCCACCCGGACGATCTACGCCCAGAAGGCGGACGAGGCACGGGCGACGGGCCGGGTGATCGGCCTGCCCCGATGGGCCGTCGAGATCATCCCGACCCTGACCCCCGGCATCGCCGTCTGGGACGTCAACGGCAACGTCCAGGTGGTCAAACACCTCATCACCGAGACCGAACGCCCCCTCGTCTTCACCGACCGCGCCATGACCGAGTCCTCCGCCGACCACCTCGCCGACGACGCGCTGCGCGCCGCCGAACTCGAGGCCGAGGAACGCGCCGCGGCCTTCGTGGAGCAGCACCTCGCCGACCTCGACGGTTCGTCCGAGTCCACGGTGGCGTGAGATGAGCCGGGACGGGCGGGACCGCCGCAAGGCGGAGAGCGAGGGCGGCATCCCGGACGGCCTGCTGGTCGGGGTGCTCGCCTTCCTGCTCGGCATGACCTTCCTGATCTGGTCGGCCACCGGACTCGCCGGCTGGTTCGCCCACGGCGCCTGGCCGAACGCGGTCACCTTCGCCCGTACGCCGCTGGCCCTGCGGCACCTCGTCGGGCACCCGCACGACATGACGGGCGCCTGGCCGGACACCCCCGCGGACCAGCTCTCGGGGTACGGGCTCTTCTGGGGCCTGTTCATCGGCCAGCTGATGGTGCTGGTCGTGATGACCATCTTCGTGATGGGAACGTGGGCACGGTGGCGCGCGGTCCGGGCGAGACGCAGGGCGGGGGCGTACGCGAGACGGGCACCGGCTCCGGCGCAGGTACCCGAACCGGCTCCGACCCCCGCTGCTGAACAGGTCCCGGCGCATCACGAGGTCCCGCTGCCGCGACCGGAGCCGCAGCCGACCGAGCTGTCCAAGGAGACCTCACAGCCACCGCTTTCGACGGCTCCCCTGGTGGCGGACAGTAAACGGGTGGGTGGGTGGGAGAGCAACCGCACGACAGCCGCGCTCATCCTCGGCCCCGCCGAAACCCGCCACACCACCGCGACCCAGGCCGTACGAGACGCGGACGGCCCCGCCCTGGTCGTCACCTCCAACCCTGCCATCTGGTCGGAAACCAAGGACGCCAGAGCCAAACTCGGCCCCGTCCTCCTCTACGACCCCTCCCACCTCTGCGACACCCCGGCCCGCCTCCACTGGTCCCCCTCCACCGGCTGCGAGGACAAGGCGACGGCCGCGTCGAGAGCCACCGCCCTCCTCGGCCCCGTACGCCCCACCGCCAAGGTCGACCAGGCCATGGCAGACGTCGCCGAAACGCTCCTGCGCAGCTATCTGCACGCCGCCGCGGTGGAGGGCAAAGCATTCCGCCACGTCCACCGCTGGGCCCAGGGCACCCAGGTGCAGGACGCCGTACGAGCCCTCCGCACGAACCCCAAGGCCGCCTCCGGCGCGGCGGGCGAACTCGAGGCCGCCCTCACCTCACACCCGGAACGCCGCGACATAGCACAGGAGTTGACGGCCCGCGCGCTGTCCGCCCTCTTCACGGTCAACGTCCGCGAATCCTGCACCCCGAACCGAAGTGACGCCCTCACGCTGGATTCCTTCGTCAACGAAGGGGGCACGCTCTATGTGGTCGGTGAACCCATCGAGGACCCCAAGGCGAACCCCGGCGCGATGCCGCTCCTGACGGCCCTCGCCTCAAGCGTGGTCGAGCGCGGCCGGCGCATGGCCGAACGGTCATCCTCCGGTCGCCTCGACCCACCACTTACGCTCGTCCTGGACGACGTCGCCGCGGTGGCCCCGCTCCCCCAACTCCCGGAGCTGCTCGCCACCGGAGCCGCCCAGGGCATGCCCACCCTGGCCCTCCTCCGCTCCCAGGAACAGGCCAGGGCCCGCTGGCCCCAGCACGAACTCCCGGCCTGACGACACCTACGGCCTGGCGACACCTACGGCCTGACGATCACAAACTCCAGATCCCGGGTCCCCTCGTTCCCCTGGGATGCCACGGATCCCCCGGTCGGCACGAACCCCGTCTTGCGGTAGAAGGCCTCGGCGCGCCCGTTCTTCTCGTGCACGAACAGCCGCACACGCTCGAGCCCGCGCTCCCAGGCCCAGCCGAGAGCGGCGTCGACGAGCGCGTCCGTCACACCGCTCCCCCGGTGCTCGGCCCGCACGAAGACACCCACCAGATGCCCCTGGTCCTGGTCGATCACAGCATCGAAGAAGTCCCGCTGCCCGGCCTTCTCGACCAGCATGACCACGGAACCCGCCCACACCCCGTCCGGCCCGACCGCGACGAACTGCCGCGCCCCGTCCCCCTCGGCGGCCCCCGCCGCCCGCTCCTGCCAGAACGAGTCGGGCCGGGCCGCCGCCTGCTCGTAGGTCTCCAGGAACGCGAGGTGCGCCACAGGGTCCCGCAGTGCGGCAAGCCGCAACTCCTTGGTCGCGGGCCACTCGTCGGCACTTATGGAACGAATCACGTGGTTCATGGAACCCACCGTAGTCTTCGCGTTCGACATCGCTCATCTGAATTCCACCCTGCCGATCCCTGCCGTCCGGGCCCCCGTCATGCTCTTCCCTGTAAACACATTGATCCCAGGGGAGAAAGCCGCATGACCAAGGTCCAACTAGAGGAACTCCGCGAGGTCATCCACCCCGCGGGCAAGCTGGAGAGCAGGGCGGAACACTGGGCCGGCCGCCTTTACATGCGATCGCTCTCCCTGCGGGTGACCCGGCTGATGCTGGGCACCCGCGTCTCACCGAACCAGATCACGACGGTCATGGTCTTCGCGGGCGTACTCTCCGGAGTCGCCCTGGTCGTCCCCGGCCTGGGCGGCGCCGTACTGTCCGTCCTCTTCATGCAGTTGTATCTGCTCCTGGACTGCGTGGACGGCGAAGTGGCCCGCTGGCGACGCCAGTTCAGCCCGCTCGGCGTCTATCTGGACCGCCTCGGCGCCTACCTCGCCGACGCCGCCGTCATGGTCGGCATGGGCATCCGCGCCGCCGAACTCGGCCTGAACCTCTACCTGGTGGCCGGCCTGGCGGCCGCGATCGGCGTGCTGCTCCTGAAGTCGTCCTCGGACCTCGTCCACGTGGCGCGCTCCGACAGCGGCATGCAGAAGGCCACCGACCAGTCCGTCGTCCCGCGCTCCAGTGGCCTCGCCCGGGTCCGCCGCCTCACCTCGGCCGTCGGCCTCCACCGCCTGGTCAACGGCATCGAGTGCACCATCCTGCTGCTCGTGACGGCGATCGTCGACCTGGCGCTCGGCGACCTGACGGCGACGAAGATCGCGACCGTGGCCGTGACGGCGATCGTCGGGCTGCTGGTCCCCGCGCACATCGTCTCGATCGTCGCGTCGTCCCGCCTGAAGTAACCGAGTCGCCCGCAGGAACCGAGTGAGGGCATGCGGGGCTGTTGTCCGGCCCCGCATGCTCCCCGCCGCCTCCGCAGTCAGACACGAGAGCGAACGCAAAAAAGCCCCAACTTCGGTTACCTACCCGAAGTTGGGGCTCTTCTCAAGATTTGTTCGGCGGCGTCCTACTCTCCCACAGGGTCCCCCCTGCAGTACCATCGGCGCTGTGAGGCTTAGCTTCCGGGTTCGGAATGTAACCGGGCGT